>DATIWL010000021.1:0-44543 GCA_035519435.1 Terriglobales bacterium | reverse complement strand
CCCGGCACAACGACGATGCGATTTCCCGCGCGCAAGAGTGGCTCCATCACAATTTTGACAAGCCCTTTCCCCTGGAAGCTCCGGCGCGCCGTGTAGGCATGAGCCTGCGCAATTTCGTTCGCCGCTTCAAGGAAGCAACCGGAGACAGTCCGTTAATCTACCTGCAGAAGCTGCGCATTGCAGCCGCGAAGCGCCTGCTGGAAAGCGACCACCGTAGCGTGCAGGAAATCAGCGACGCGGTCGGGTATACGGATGTCGCCTTCTTCCGCAGTCTCTTCCAGAGACATACAGGCGTGTCCCCCAGCGCGTACCGGCAGAGGTTCGGCGTGTAGCGTTCGTGAAGGGCCACGTAAAGAGGCAGGAGAAACGCGGTCTTAGTGATTCACGGCCTTCCGGTGAGTTTTGGCCGCCAGGCACCGAGCAAAGGTCTGGGATACCTGCTGCAGCTGCTCCTCGGTCAAGCGCACGGCGCCGCCGAGCTTTGCGGTCAACGCCTGGTTGATTTCCGGCAGGGGCCGCCCGTGAAGGAGCTCCATGAGATGGATCCATTCCTGGGCGACGGTGGTTCGCTCGTCAGTGTCGGCGTCCTCACAGAATTGTTCTGCGGCATCGACGGGAGTACCGTACTCGTCGGCAACATCTTCGTGAAAGTAACCGTGCAGAAAAGCGCGCAGCGATGGAAAGTTGACGGCGTTGATCTCCGGTTTTGGGTGGTTCATGAGCGGCACTCCGGATAAGAAGTGAGCACGTGGAAACTGGCCGGAGGATCATACCTCAAAACGACCACGGCGTGGGAACAGGGGCGGGACTGGTTATCGCCCCGATTGAGGGTGCGTCCGATGGGGCCGCCCGCATCGTAGTCGAGCACCAGGTTGGCGTGTCCGCCGGAGTGATCGAGCCAGCGATGAATCCGGTCCTGATTCTGCGCGATTGCAGCGCCGATGACACGCTCGGCAGTGACCCGGTCTTCATAAGTTGAAGCACCGGAGATGTTCGGCTCCCGTTCCAGCCGCGCGCGGAGGTCTTCATCGCTGCGTCCGACGTGCTTGCGGAGGACGTGGCCGCCAGCGGCCTCATCCACGCTGAGGTTGCGCGTCGCACTGGCGGCTCGATCAGGGCGAGACTCGGTGTGTCCGGCCGGAGTGGGATGGCCCCCGGTCGGGGATTGGCAGCCCGGCAGGCTGATGAAGGCCAACGCCAGCAGAGCAGGGATCCGTAGGGATCGCGCGATCATAATGGCGCCAAAAAAAGAGACGCGGCAAACCGCGTCTCTGCGACAGCGTGATGAGATTGTGCTTTAAATCGGCCGGCTGGGCAAGTCCATGATGGCGGGACTGGCGGTCGCCGGTTCCGCGACCCATTCCCACACTCGACGGCCTTTCCCGTTGAGAAACGACCGGACCTCGGCATAACCGACCAGACGGTTGAAGACGGTCGTGACCGAAGCCATTGGATCCTTGTGGCGTTCGATGAGTTCGGGGAACCTGCGCGCCAGTTCGCGGTATCCCTGGCGTGCTTCAAGTGGAATGCCCGCTTCCATCAGCACAGTCCGGCACGCGCGGGTGAAACCCGGTTGCTTGCGAGGCGTCCCGCGCCCGAGGATCGGCAACACTTCCGGTGTCAGCACTTCGTCGCCGAAGGTTTTCGCCAGGTAGAGCAGTGTCTGCTTGATGGTGCCGATGCGCTTCATGATTTCTGCGCGCTTGTGCAGGAGTTCGTGCAACTCCCGCTCGGCAGAACGAAGCACTTCCTGCACGTGTGCCGTCGACGGAGCTGGTGAGTGTGAAATGTCTGTAACTGTACTCATATGGTCTCCCTGGGGACCGTGAAATGGTTACGGCCGGCTGCCTTCGGCTGCGGCGCGAGTTTCGGTAGAGTGGTGTCTGGCCACTGCGGTGCTGGCTTTTGCGTTCAGCAAGCGCTGACCCGCCGGATCTTCCGCCTGCCACAGCTCGGTGAGGATGTGCCGGCCGTCCACCGATGCGAAGCGAAGTGTGGGCGCCACGACGGGATTCGAAACATCAACCGTGCTGGTGAACGCAGAAGCTACCGACTGTCCGCGCGAATCGCGCAGGACAAGGAAGCGTTGCATCGGCTGGACCAGTGAGTAATCCCCAGCCGGAAATGTCTTACCACCCACGCTGAATTCGAACGGAATCTTGACCCGGATCACCGACGAGGCATCCTGCCCGTAGGAAATCGCGCCCAGATACACAACAAACACAAACAAGAATGTCAATGTGCGACTGAACAGCTTCATACCATCCTCCTCTTGGCGGCCTTATGGCTGGCATCCTGGGCAACTTTGGAGTGAAAGTTTTGTTTCCGCACTCCGCTTCTTGCCGTCAAATGCAATAAGGCATTTGCGGAATTGGACGCCGCTTGGAACCCCACCGCACCGTGGTTTGTTTTCATCTCACTGATGAAGGTTTGTCATGAATGTGAATCTGGAAATACGCCATCTGAAATTGCTGGCGGCCATTGCGGAAGAGGAAAGCGTGACCGGGGCCGGGAAGCGGCTGCACCTGACACAATCGGCGCTGAGCCATCAACTGCGAGACGCGGAAGAGAAACTGGGCACGCCTCTGTTCTTGCGGCTTGGCAAGCGTATGGCGCTGACTGCCGCAGGCAAGAAACTGCTCGAGTGCGCGCACCGGATTTTGCATCAGCTTCATGAAGCCGAATCGCAAGTGCAGGACATGAATGGGGGGCTGCAGGGAGTAATCCGCCTGAGCACGGAGTGCTATACGTGCTATCACTGGCTGCCGCCGGTGCTGGAACGCTTTCATATGCGCTATCCGAAAGTTGAACTGTGCATCGACATGGAAGCGACGCACTCTCCGGCGGATCGATTACTGGAGGGGAAACTCGACGTGGCGGTCATGAGTAGTCCGCCGCCGAACAAGAACCTGCACTTGTCGCCGCTCGGGGAAGATGAGCTGATGCTCGTGATGTCGCCGCGTCACCCGCTGGCGGCGCGCCGGACGATCAAGCCGCAGGATCTGGCGCGGGAGACGTTGCTGATCTATCCGCCGCGAGAAGAGAGCACACTGCTCAACAAAGTGATGAAGCCGGCAGGTCTCGAACCGTTTCGCGTCATGGAAATCCCGCTCACCGAAGCCATTCTGGAGATGGCGGCGGCACAGACGGGCATTAGCTTGATGGCGCAATGGGCCGCGGCCCCGTATGTGAGAAGCGGCCGTATTGTGGCGCGGTCGCTGTGCGATTCGGGATTTCATCGGCAATGGTATGCCGTGACGCTGAGCTGCCAGCCGATGAAGGCCTACCTGAGAGAGTTCCTTAGCCTGCTGGCCGGCGACTGCTCCAAGTACATGCGTCGCTTCTCCGCGAGTGTGGCGGCCTCCTGACGCGCTACGATTGAGAGGATGGAACGCCAGACTCTGCAAACCTACCTCGATGATTTTCTGAGGCTTGGGGAAGAGTGCGCTTGCGTGTATCCCCGCGGATACCGCTGGCAGCGGTGGAGCTACCGCCGGTTGGCGGAAACGGCGTTTCGATTCGCTCGCGAGTTGCAGGCCAGGCACATCGTCAAAGGCGACGCTGTCATCTTGTGGTCCGTCAACTGTGCCGAGTGGGTGGCCGCGTTTTGGGGATGCGCGCTATGTGGCGTGACGGCCGTCCCGCTCGATGACGGCTCAAGTCCTGATTTCGCGCGACGCATCCGAGAGCAAGTTAAGGCAAAGCTGGTGCTCTGTCCGCAGGAGCGCGCAGCGATCTTCGGATCCATCGCGTCGATCGATCCTGTCAACCTCGAATCGGCGATTTCTACACACGCAGCGGATTCGTTTCGCGCTGCGGAAATCAAGCCTTCCGATCCGCTCGAGATCGTGTTTACCTCGGGAACCACCGCGGAGCCTAAGGGCGTCGTAATCAGCCATGCGAACGTCCTCGGAAATATCGGCCCTATCGAGAAAGAAATGCAGCAGTATCGGAAGTATGAGCGACTCGTGCATCCGATCCGATTCTTGAATCTGCTGCCTTTGAGCCACGTATTCGGACAGTTCCTGGCGATGTTTCTGCCCACTCTATTGGGAGGGACCGTTGTCTTCGAGCAGAGTCTCAATCCCACCGAGGTGATGGCAACGATCCGGCGGGAACGCGTATCGGTGCTGGTGGCTGTGCCCCGCATGATGGAGTCGCTGAAACTGAAGATCGAGCGCGATCTCGATGACAGCGGTCGACGGGCAACCTTCGGGCGGCGCTATGCTGCGGCAGCGCAGCAGCATTTCTTGCGGAGATGGTGGACATTCCGCGACGTGCGGAGCCAGTTCGGCCGGAAGTTTTGGGCGATGATCAGTGGGGGTGCGGCGCTCGATCGCGACACGGAAGAATTCTGGCACCGGCTGGGGTATGCCGTGATTCAGGGATATGGCTTGACCGAGACAACGTCCTTGATCAGCCTGAATCATCCGTTCCACACGAGCCGCGGCTCGATTGGGAAAATACTCCCCGGACGCGAAGTGAGGCTGGCCCATGACGGCGAGATCCTCGTGCGCGGCAGCGGCGTGGCCAGCGGCTACTGGAGCGGAGGTACGATGCAGGCTGTCGCTGGAGACGAGGGGTGGTATGCCACTGGCGATCTCGGAGCATTGGACGGGGAGGGCAATCTTCACTTTAGAGGACGAAAGAAGGAAGTCATCGTCACTTCCTCCGGAATGAACGTGTATCCGGAAGACCTGGAAGCGGCCCTGCGGTGCCAGCCCGAAGTGCGCGACTGCGTGGTCGTGGGGATGGCGCGTGGCGGGAACGCAGAACCGTGCGCGGTCCTGATCCTGCGCGGTGAGACTGGGGACGCAAAAGCAATTGTGGCTCGGGCCAACGAATTGCTGCGGGAGTACCAGAAGATGCGAGCGTGGTTCGAATGGCCGGAAGAGGATTTTCCACGGACGTCGACGGGCAAGCCGCGACGGAATGTGATTCGCGAAGCGATCGCGGCGAACCTCGCGTCCACTTCCACGGGCGAGGGCGCCCGCGACTCCATCGCTGCAACGAGTCCGCTCGCCGAGCTGATGACAAAAGTGACCGGTCGAGCTACCGGCGAACTCTCAAGGCATGCAGACTTGGAAGTCGACATGGGCCTAAGTTCACTGGATCGCGTGGAATTACTCGGCGCCCTCGAAGACCGCTATCAGGTCGACCTGAGCGAGACGAAGTTCGCGAGCGCGGCTACGGTCGGTGATCTGGAGAAGTTGCTTCAAAATGGGCAGGGCGAGCGCCGCGAATTCCATTACCCGCGCTGGACGCTGCGTTGGCCGCTAACGTGGGTACGTCTGGCAGCGCAGTATTTGCTGGTACGTCCGGCAGTGTTTCTGCTGGGATGGCCGCGCATGGCGGGGCGCGAGAATCTGCGCGGACTGCGCGGGCCGGTGCTCGTGATCGCCAATCACATCGGGAACGTAGACGTCGGATTCATCCAGACGGTGCTGCCGGCCAGGATTCGACACCGGCTGGCGACGGCGACGGGAGGAGAAGCGCTGGAGATCCTGCGATCGCCAGCCGCAGATCGGTGGTGGGGCGGACGCGGTTACGACCGCTTGAAGTGGATGCTCGGTGTGGCGCTTTTGAATCTGTTTCCCCTTCCGCGACAGGCGGGGTTCCGCAAGAGCTTTGCTTATGCGGGGGAGGCTGTCGATCGCGGCTATAGCGTGCTGGTGTTCCCGGAAGGGCGACACACCGAAGACGGAAGTTTGCGGCCGTTCCGATCGGGGATTGGTTTGCTGGTGAATAATCTGCGGCTTCCCGTCGTGCCGATACGGATCGACGGGCTATTCGAGGTGAAGGAGGCCGGCAAGAAATTCGCCACGCCGGGACAGATCGAGGTTCGCATCGGGGAGCCCATTGCGTTCGCGGCGGATCGTGATCCAGCGGAGATTGCACAGGAACTGCAGAGAGCCGTGGAAGCTCTTTGAGTGGCCTTGATCAGTTGTCTCGCGGCAGATTGAGAGCTTCGATGAGCTTGGTCCGCAGTTGATCGTCGTCCAATATGAGCAGTTGACTCTCGTGCTTCAGGAAGTACTCGCGCTGCACACTCTCCAGTCGATTGAACGCCCAGGAACGAGACTTGCCGGTAAATGTGTACACGAAGGCCTTCTTCCCCTGGCGCTCGCCGATTTGCAGTTCGGCGAAGGTTTGCGGGGTGGGCAGAAAGAGCGCGTCGAAATCGCCGCGATCAGTGCGATAGAGGGCCGCACCTTCCAAATTCTTGAAGAGGCTTCCCAGCTTGGAGGTGAGGACACACCGGATCGTGAAGCCGTGGTCACTCAGCGTCCGTCCTAACTCCATCGCGTCGGAGAAAGCAGGATCTGTAGGCGAAAGGAGAGCAGCCGCCTCGTCGGGACTGCAGGCGATGGCTTGAGCCGGAGAAGCGGGCGAATATAGCATCAGCGTCAAAGCGAAACCGAAAATCGAAGAGAGAATTTCTCGCATCGGTGATACCTCCCGATTGCAGGGCCCCGGACCGAGATCCGCAGCACCAGACCCGTGGCGCTAGGCGTTCCCGACGGCTGCGGCCTTTGGCTTCAGACCCGTCAGGCGACGCATCTCTTCTACTAACCAATCCACTTCCTGTTTGTTACGGATCGTGCGGCCGAGTGTCACTTTCCTCCCAGAACCCAGGTTCAACTCAATATCGTAGTATGGAGTTCCCGTGCCACCGCCTTGCTGGCTAGTGATCCTGCTGGTGATGGACTCCAGTTCCGCGAACGCGAATCTGCGAATCTTTCCACGGCCGGCATAGCCGTCCTGGAGCAGCAACTCACCGTTGCCGATGCCGACACGCGTCGTGCCGAACCACATCTGCACGGTGATGTAGAACAGCAACAACGTGAAGACCCCGAAGGCAATCGGGAAGATCAACGGTGCGTGAAAGACAACTAGGAACACCGTCGCGGAGGCGAAGATCAGGGAGAAGACCGAAGTCGACGCCGCAAATCCCTTGTTGCGGGCGGCAGGAAAGAAGAACTCCGTTCCTGCGGCGGTAGACGCTATCTTGATCGTTTCCGTCGTTGGGCGCGTGATTGCTGTAGTCGTCGCTTCGGATCCTTCCAGGGGCGGCGACGCAGGTGTTCGCGCTGTCCGAAAGACCGGCACCTCGAAGATGTCGTGGTAGTCCACGCCGGGAACATCGGCCGCGGCTTCCAGTTGCCAAAGAGTTACGTCACTGGGATTGGTTGAATCGGAGGCCTTCGCGTCCCACGGTATGTGGAAATGCACCGGAATGGATGCACCCATCGGACTCGCGTAGAGCTGGCCGGCCGACAACTGAGTCTCGGCACGCCAGAGAATCTTCTCCCAGGTGGAGCGCGAATTTCCTGAACCGCTCACCGTTCGATTCACGCACGTAAGGTGTAACTGAATTCCATGCTGGGGCGTGTGCGGGAACCGGGTCTGAATTGTACCCTTCAGTTCCCCACCGATCATCCCGGGCACGGGCGACATCTCAAAATAGGTTCTGCCGAATTCGGAATAGGCAAGCGTGAAGCGAATCGCACGGACGAGCAGGAAGACTCCTGCGACCGGAAAGACCAGCGCGATGTAAGCAACGGGTTTCTTCGCCGCTTCCTGCGGGAGGAAAACGAGCACAGGCGCGGACACGGCGTTCCAGAGTGCGGCGAAGATCCAAGCCTCAATCATGCCGGAACGTGTGTTGCTTTGAATACGTCCCTGGGCCCAGTCCTCGCGCCAGAGCCACGGTTCAGCAGGATGCTCGGCCTGCGCGCGTTGCTGCTGCTTCACCATTCTGCCGCCGAAGATGACGGCGAAAATGAGGCCGAATCCGACACCACAAAAGACCAGGCCGAAAATTGTCCCCAACCAGGGAGATTTGCCGGTGCCCGAGATTATCTGGCCGATGGCCGTCACGAGCGCAAACAGTCCGAAACCGGCAAAGGGCAACGCAAACAGGCAGAACAGAACCACGCCGAGTTTGCTGGAGCGATCCATTGGACATCATTGTGGAAGGAAACAGGGCGGGGTTGTAGAGGTAAAAAGTCGGCCTACCAAAGTAACAGCCATGGCCGGCTCAAGGCAGCAAAAGGGGGATGCGAAAGGGCATCCCCGTGATCTGAATACGCCCGCTCGCTACTTCTTGTCATACTCGAGAGCCAGGCGGCATTCTTCGAGCGCTTCGTTGACGTGCTTCAAAGCGTTTGCCCGATGCCCGCCAAAATCGTGAGCCGCATGTTCGAGATTGGCTTTGGCTTCACGCAGGTGGTTCATGGCGGCGGCGATTTCGGGGTGGTGCTCCTTTTGCTCCTTCATCTGGACACGCTTGATCTTGGCGGTCGGCGTTTCCTGCGCTGCCAGGGGCAGCGTCATCGCGCAGGTCAGGGCAGCGGCAGCGAGTGCGGCACACATCTTCGTCTTCATGCAAGACCTCTCTGAGAGATTTGAATTGGGACCCCGCAGCAATCTAACACGGGCGATGGTGAAACGATGCGAGGAAGTAGTAAGAAGCGCCTGAAAGCAGGAAAGCCGGGCTGGTTGGCCCGGCTTCTCGCTTTGGGAATCGCCAGCCATCGCTGGGCACTTTCCCCTTAACTTCGAGTTGTCATTCGACAAGAATTCACATTACGAGCGCGAGTCCCTCCAGTTCGCGCTGCAGTACCGGCATTGCGCAGCCGGACATCTCGACCCGGCCCGCGGCATCCATGGCGGCCTGGGGAGAAACCCCATATCCACGACCAATCAGAAAAACCTGCAGGAGTTCCGCCGCATCCCGGGAATCGATCATGCCGCCTTGCAAAAGGTCATTCCGCAGGGCGGCCAGTTCCATCACCGTAAATCTGTCTTTCATGGCCGTCATCACCTCCGACCTTGTACTGCCTTGGTCAATTAGACTCATCGGCAACCCAATTTGTTGCATGCAATCAGCATGCCGTAACTTAGGTACGGGATTTACTACGGTTTTCGTAGTAACCAAGTTCCCGGAGACCACGAGAATGCAGGAGGTTACGCGGTAGGATAGCGGTTGCGGGCAGGACACGAGGGGACACGAAACGTCCCTGAAATGACACTCTGTGTCGCTCCGTGGCTACGCGCAGCCAGAGCTGGTGGTTTTGGATCAGGCCGCATCGATCGTCGCGGAGTCAACCAGCAAGATAGGAATGTCGTCCTGAATCGGATAAACCCGGCGGCACTGGCCGCATTTCAGGCTCTCGCCATTTTCCTTCAGGACCAACTTCTTCTTGCACACCGGACACACGAGAATGTCGAGCAGATCCTGAGCAATCATGACGTGCCTATTTTACGCCCATCGCGCAAGGAGGTTGGGCCGATGAGGTTGCGATAGAATCACTTCGCAATCACTATTCAGCGAGACACCGATGGTAGCGAGAATTCTTGATGGCAACAAAATGGCGGCGGAGATCCGTGCCGAGGTTGCGGCGGAAGTCAAAGCCATGGCTGGTGGTGGAGTGCGTCCGGGCCTGGCTGTGGTGTTGGCAGGACACAATCCGGCGTCCGAAGTATATGTTCGCGGCAAGGTGAAGAGTTCAGAAGAAGTCGGCATCTACAGCGAGAAGCACACCCCGCCCGAGACTGTGACGACTGCCGAATTGCTGACCCTGGTAGACGAATTGAACCACCGCGACGAGATTGACGGCATCCTGGTGCAGCTGCCTCTGCCGTCGCAAGTCGACGCGAAAAAGGTCCTGCTTGCGGTCAATCCGGCAAAGGATGTGGATGGGTTTCATCCGATGAACGTCGGATATTTGTCGACGCAACGCCCGGGTTTGGTGCCGTGCACGCCAGCCGGCGTGATGGAGATATTGAAACGGAGCGGGATTCCCGTAGCGGGACAAGAAGCGGTCGTCGTGGGGCGGAGTGACATTGTAGGCAAGCCGGTAGCGATGTTGTTGTTGAATAGCAACGCTACAGTCACGGTATGTCATTCAAAGACACGAGACTTGCCGGGCGTATGCCGTCGTGCCGACATTCTGGTCGCGGCGATCGGCCGGGCCGGGATGATCACGCGTGAGTTCGTTAAACCGGGTGCGACCGTGATCGATGTCGGCATGAATAAAGTCTCCGACCGCTCCGAATTTGACCGCCTCTTCGACGGGAACAAGAAGCGCGAAGAAACGTTCCTGACCAAGGGATCAACTCTGGCCGGCGATGTGCATCCGGAAGTAGCTGAAGTCGCGGGGGCAATAACGCCCGTGCCGGGTGGGGTGGGACCACTGACCATTGCGATGCTCATGGCGAACACGGTAAAGGCGGCGAAGCTGCGAAGAAAATCAGAAGTCAGAAGTCAAATTGCAGAAGTGCGGCAATTGCAGGGCTAAGAAGTCGGATTGCAGAAGTGAAGATCTTCCAACTGGTGGCTCAACGTCCCAGAACCTGGTTGCACTTCTTCAGTTTGACTCTTGACATTTGCCTTCCACGAGAAACGCGGCGTGCTAAAAGTAGGCTTAACCGGCGGAATTGCCAGCGGCAAATCGGTGGTCGGAGAAATGTTTGTCCGGCTGGGAGCGCAGCTCATCCTTGCGGACGAGATCGCGCACGACCTCATGCAGCCCGGACAGGCGGTTTACGGGGAAGTTGTGGGACGTTTCGGAAGTCAAATCCTGAACCCGGACGGCCTGATCAACCGCCCGAAGCTGGCCGAGATCGCGTTTGGAAGTGGTGGCCGAGTCAAAGAACTCAACGCGATCGTCCATCCTGCCGTGATCGCATATGAGAACGGATGGATGGAGGAAGCCGGCAGGAAAGACGCGCGTGCCGTTGCCATCGTCGAAGCGGCGTTGATCCTGGAAGCGGGAACCGCCGAACGATTTGACCGGCTGATCGTTGTGACGTGTCATCCGGAACAGCGGGTGCAGCGTTTCGCAGCCCGCATGAAGATCTCGGAAGAGGCCGCACGGGCGGAAGTCGCACGCCGCATGGCCGCACAGTTGCCCGACGAAGAAAAGGTCAAGCGCGCCGATTTCGTGATCGACAACTCCGGGCCGCTCAACGCGACAGAAGCGCAGGTGCGGCGTGTGTTTGCGTCACTCAAGGCCGAGGCGGCATATTCGGGTTGAGCCGCTGCAAGCAAGAGCAGTGCTTCCACAGAATTCTCATGGCACAAAAGATGGCCAAAAAGAAACTGACTAGGAAAGCGTCTCCGCACCCAGCGGCAGAGGAACATCTGGAGCGCGTGCGGCGGATCTGCCTTGCGCTGCCAGGGACCATAGAAAAGCTCTCGCACGGCGAACCTACTTTCTTTGTCGCCAAGAAAGTATTCGCCATGTTCGACAACAACCACCACAATCTCGGCCATGTGGCGGTCTGGATCCCCGCCGAACCTGGCGCGCAGGCGACGATGATCCGCACGGAGCCACAGAAGTTTTTCCGGCCGCCTTACGTTGGCGTCAAGGGATGGGTGGGTGTGGACCTGGAGGCGGTTAGCGACGACGAGCTGGGATTCCATCTGAGCGAGGCGTGGCGGCTGATCGCGCCGAAGAAAGCACGGGCCTCACGATCAGAGCACCTTTAGCGACCGCCGGGAAGCTAGTGTCGCGACTCCGGCCCGCGGAAAGCGCCCGCGGCCACCACGCCCAGGTTCAGCAACGTGACCAGCGATATGACGCCCAGTGAGATCACACAGTAGATGCACCACACGCCAAGCACGTCTTTTTCGATGTGGGCAAGATACAGAGAAAAAGTCAGGCCAATCAGAACAGCGGCAAGCATCAGCCGATAGGCCTTCTTCAGTGCCAGAACGCCGAGCAGCAAATATCCCGTGATACCGATGACGGCCACTGGAACGCCGTAGATCACTGCAAACGGGCTTTTGTTGACGATGCCACAGTCCCACCGGTCATTGATGCTGCAGGGAGACGCGTCTTCACGATAGTGTTCGCGGAGGGCAAGAGAAGAAGCGATGATGCCGACTACGCACAGCAGGATCAGTATCCATCTCATGAAGGTTGCCTCTTCGGGGGCGATTCGCATTCAATGTAACGCAAACCGGCGGCCTTCCGCTCAATCGTGATAGCGCTGCTCGCCCGCCGGAATGGCAATCTGTAACCGGTTCTGCGGCGGGGGCAGTGGGCACGTTGCGTAGGGAGTGAATGCGCACGGCGGATTGATGAGCTGGTTGAGATCGAGCCAGACTTCCCCGGGCTGCGAAACACCATGATCCGGAAGTTCGGTGTACAGGAATCGTCCGGAGCCGTAAGTAGTTGCCCTGCTCGTCGTGTCGCGCAGGATGAAGAAGAGTTCTTTCGAGTCAGGATCTTCCAGGACAGGCTCAAGGCGGACGGTTTGTCCGGCAAGCGTAAATTCTGCCGCGCCGGGCGCCGGGAGTTTGTCAGTCGTCCCGAGGATCGTGGGGATGTCGAGCATCTTCGGTGGATTGTAAGGAATCCACTTCGCGCGGACGCGATACTTGGGGTCAGGCGCATACCAGCGCAGGCCGTGAAACCCGGTTCGGCCAGGGGCATCGAGATCCTTGATGCGGAGCCCGATGCGCTCATCACGGTGAATGAGGATTACGGTGAGGGTACCGACCTTGAGTTTCGAGGGATTGGCAGCATCGTCCGCGTAGAGCGGCTGTTCCTGTGGCGGATGGCCGTCAACGAAAAGATCCTTCGGAAACCCGCCCTGCGGCGGCTGCAACCGAATTGCACCGTGGTCAAGCCGCACGACCGCGAGATGAGCCGGCGCTTTCGCGATCTGGATGCGGTTATCGGGAGCCGAACCGACACTGTTGTCACCTTCTTTGAGCCACTCCAGACCGATGAGCGAGAGCCAGCCTTCCGGCGCCTGTAGACGAGCGGCGCGGTCCGCGCGCCACTTGAGCGTCGCCTGGCGCCAGGAGTCGGGTCCGGACGAGGGCTTGTCGGAGGCTACGGTTGTTGTCGTCAGCGCAAGCAGCGTAAGCGCCAGAAGCCAGACTTTGATTTTCATGATGGTTCGGCATAAGCCGCGGTCTCGATTCTAGTCCAGGCGCGGTTCCAATGCGGGAATCCGGGGCCTCAAAAGTGGAGTTGCCCGGATGAAGGCAGAGTTCTACAATTTCTCCGTCTTTTTCCATATAACTCGTCAGGGCGATCCCCAGGAGGATCCCTATGAGGTCGTTTTTGTTCCAAGTATTCCTTCCGCTCCTTATCGGTCTGACTCTGTTGACCAGCTGTTCTTCTAAACCTGCGCTTACGGAACAGCCCGCCGCACCGGCGGCACAACAACCGCAGGTGAAACCGCCGTCCCTCTACTCCGGCCTGCAGGCCTTCAACTGTGTGCAAGGTCTGGCGCAGAGATGGGCCACCGATGCGATGCCAGTTCGGCTCGAGTCGGTGCTCAACGAGGAGTCTAACGGGCAGGGCGGAAAAGCCACCGTATGGAAGGCGGCATTCATCTCGCCGTCCCGGAGGGTGATCAAGTACTTCACCTGCTCGGGCAGCCGGTTGAAGGACGCTCCGCCGTACGGACCGTCCGCGGAGAACGAAGAACCCTACGCGCCGGATGTTCCGGGCATGGCATTTCAACCGCTCTTCCTGAAGGTCGATTCCGACAAAGCGTACGACGTCGCGCAAGAGCATGGCGGCACCGCGTTGCTTAAGAAGAACCCGGATCAGGTGGTGAAGTACTTCGTTCTCTGGAATCCGAAACAGCGTGTCCTGCAATGGTACGTGATGTACGGCAAAGACAAAGAGTCTTCTGTCGGGACGGGTGTCGTGAACGCGCTGACGGGCGCGTATATCGGAGCGAGCAAGTAGTGGCTTGAGATTACCGGCTGCGGTGGCGGGGCCAGTTTGTGATGTGCCCCGTCATCGAGGCGTTGGTCCGCGACAAGCGCAGTTACCGCTCGAAGCCCGCAGCACACGCACGCTCTTTCGATCTTGCCGCCGCTAGGATTCGCGCTGCGCTGCGGGTTTCACCAGCCAGTGCAGAAGCGAGTTCACCAGACTCAGCACGATCGCGCCGAGGAACGCGGCCAGAAAACCCCGCACCTCAAATCCCGGGACCAGGACTGACGCCAGTTTCAGCATCAGCGCGTTGATCACAAGCCAGAAAAGGCCCAGCGTTACGAGCGTCAGCGGAAAGGTCAGGATTTTGAGGAGCAATCCGATGGTGGCATTGACGAAGCCAATCGCGAGCGCTGCGATCAGGGCCGCGACGACGCCGTTCACAGTAATGCCCGGTACGACGTGAGCGACGATCCAGACGGCCAAGGCGCTCAGAACCCAGTTGAGAAGCAGGCGCATGTCGCCTCCTTGAGAGAAAAGGTCGTTCATCGCTGGTCGTTCGTCGTCCGCGGAATTTCTTCGACGGCGGCCTGTGGCGAGGTACAACACTATACACCCCGCCCGTTTATCAACACCGTTCGATAGAGTCGCCTCGCGGCCCGGAACTCGGAGCTCGCAGCGTTTCCCTTACAATTCCATCGTGGCTGCGAAGACCAATGCCGCGCGCTTGCTCGATCAGCTCGGAATCAAGTACGAGCTGCGCGAGTACGAAGTCGATCCCGACGACCTGGCGGCGGAGACGGTCGCGGCCAAGATCGGGTTGCCTCCAGAACAGGTGTTCAAGACCTTGGTGGCGCGTCCCTCCGGGAGCAAGGACCCTCACAGCGTCTGCATGGCCGTAATTCCGGGAGATCAGGAACTCGATCTGAAATCACTGGCCGCGGCGGCCGGAGAGAAGAAGATGGAGCTCGTGCCGGTGAAGGAGTTGCAGACGCTCACCGGCTACATCCGCGGCGGGGTGACCGCGCTCGGAGCGAAGCGCGAATTCCCGGTTTTTGTCGACGAACTGATCGAGCTGTTCGACGTGATTTCGGCCTCGGCGGGAATGCGCGGCATGCAGATCCTGCTCGCGCCCGCTGACTATCTGCGCGCGACGAAAGGCACGCTCGCGTCGCTCTCGCAGCCGAAGAAGCCGGGCGGGCACAATTGAATCCGCCTCACGCCCAACCCGCGCCGCATTTACTCGATCTGCAAAATGTCACCGTGATGCGCGGGCAGAAGGTTGCTCTCGACGCGATCAACTTGCGTGTCGGCCTGAACGAACACATCGCAATCCTCGGCCCAAACGGCTGCGGCAAGTCGACGCTGATCAAGACGATCACACGTGAGTGCTATCCGGTCGCGAATGACGGGTCGAGCATCGCCATCCTGGGTGAGCGGAACTGGAATGTTTTCGAGTTGCGCTCGTTGCTGGGCATCGTCTCGAACGACCTGATGGCTTCATGCACTGGAGAAGCCACGGGAATGGATGTTGTGCTGTCGGGTTTCTTCAGCAGCACTCGCATTTTTCCAAATCACGACATCGACTCGAAGCAGCGTGAGCTGGCTGAGGCGGCGCTGGGGCAACTCGGGATCGCACATCTCGCCGAGAGGTCCGTCGAAGAAATGTCATCGGGAGAAGCCAAGCGCGTCCTGATTGCCCGTGCCCTGGTTCATAAACCGCGTGCGCTCCTGTTCGACGAGCCATGCAATTCTCTGGATATCGCGGCGCAGCGCAGCTTGCGGGAGACGATGCGTTCGCTCGCGAATTCAGGCATCGGAATCATTCTCGTCACCCACGAACTGCCCGACATCGTTCCGGAAATTGAACGGGTCGTGTTGATGTCGAAAGGCAGGATCGTTGCGGATGGACGAAAGGAAGAGATTCTGCAAGCGGAAACGCTCAGCCGGGTGTTTGGGCTCGACGTCAGCCTCGCATGCCATGAGGGGTATTACCATATTTGGTGAGCGGACAACATGAAGCGGCGTTGGTCAAGAATCCTTGTTTTTCTCGCGATACTCTCCATCCTGGTTATTGGGTCAGTAGCGGCCGTCCTTCATGTGAGAGAGCACTTAGTTCGGAACCACGTGCAGCGCATACTCGACAAGGTTCAGCACTTGGAAATCGGCGTGTCCCACACATGTGAGGTCGAGTTGGAGCTGCGAAAAGAATGGGGCTCGCACGTCTCTGTTGAGGGAAGGTGCGATGATCCCGATCATTTCTTCCTAGCTATTCACGCTCAGCATCCGCCGTTCCTATCGCCGATCTGCCACGAGCGCCAACTAAGTCGAGCGGCATTTCTGTTCGTCCGCGGACTGTGTTGGTCGCTCCAGGGAGTGTCGGGAAGAACCTTTGTGCTGGATAGCTGGTTAAAGGGTAAGAATGGGGTTGTGAGCCACAAACCGGCCACCGTGTTCGTGGTCGTACCTGACGAAAGTGGCGAAGAGCTGCCGGCAGTCATTTCCGCAATAGCGACTGCTCCCCAATTGCCCAGGGTCTTTCCTGGACAATCGGACTTCCAACAGGACAAGCAACAAGCAATTCTGCACCCCAGCTACCGCGTTTACGTTAATACAGCGCGAAGCAATGCCGATTACCAACCAGGCGGCAGAGTGTTCTACATAACCGCTTGGGTCGCACCTGATGCCGAGCGCAGCGACTCTGAGCGGCTGTTTGGGTTCGCCCTCTCTTGCATCACGCAAATTCACCCGTGTTCACGCCAAGATATTATGCCTGCCGCGTATGCGCAGTACGAACAGGATGCGCGTCGATTTCAAGCGCCGCCAGCCAAGTAGCTGTGCAATACCATGATGAGTATCCGTTCGCCTCACGGCTGCGTACAGTCGAGACGGGTTGTAAACTAAAATCCGCTTTCCTCCCCGTCAATCCGCGGAAAAGAAGTTCGAGGTCCCATGCCAACTGCTACCCGCACCAATCCGCTCTCCTTTCTTACCGACCAGATCAACGAACTCAAGGCCAAGGGCACGCACTTCAAGCTGCGCGTGCTTGAGGACGAGCAGGCACCCGAGTGCACCTTCGACGGCAAGCACGTTATCAACCTGGCGTCGAACAATTATCTCGGCCTGACGACGCACCCCAAGCTGCGCGAAGCGGCACTCGCAGCCACGCGCCAGTACGGTGTCGGGTCGGGCGCGGTGCGCACCATCGCGGGCACGATGAAGATCCACATTGAGCTGGAGGAGAAGATCGCCCGCTTCAAGAACGTCGAGGCGTGCGTGGTCTTCCAGTCGGGATTCACGGCGAATGCAGGAACGGTCTCGGCCATCCTCGGCAAAGACGACTTCATCATCTCCGACGAACTCAATCACGCCTCCATCATCGATGGTTGCCGCCTGTCGCGGGCCAAGATTCTAGTCTTCCGCCACAAAGACGTCGCCCATGCGGAAGAACAACTCGCCAGCATAAAAGACCAGCCTGGGCGCAAGCTGCTCATCACCGACGGCGTCTTCTCCATGGATGGCGACATCGGTCCCTTGCCGGGACTCTGCGAGGTGGCGGAAAAATACGGCGCCATCATGATGGTCGACGACGCGCATGCCTCAGGCGTGCTCGGCAAAGCAGGACGCGGCACGATCGATCACTTCGACATGCATGGACGCGTCGACATCCAGGTGGGAACGCTGTCGAAAGCCATCGGAGCGCTCGGCGGATACGTCTGCGGGACCCGCGACTTCATTGATTTTCTCTATCACCGCGCGCGGCCGTTTCTGTTTTCAACCTCGCATCCGCCCAGCGTAGCGGCAACCTGCATTGCGGCTTTCGATGTTTTGGAAAGCGAACCGCAGCTGATGGAGCAGCTCTGGGCCAACACGCGCTTTTGGAAAAAAGAGCTGGGCTTGCTCGGATTCGATATCGGCGGCAAAACCACACCCGCAAGCGAAACGCCGATCACGCCGATCATCATCGGCGACGGCCGCCTGACCATGGACTTCTCCCGCGAACTCTTCAAAGAAGGCGTGCTCGGGACAGGCATCGCATTCCCGACGGTCCCCGAAGGCAAAGCGCGCGTACGCACCATCATGACGGCCACGCACACCAAAGAAGAACTCACGCACGCTCTCGAAGTGCTAGAGCGGGTGGGAAAGAGGATGGGGATTCTGGCGTGAAAGGAAGTGGAAGGACATCGCTTGTAGCGCCCGGTCCCGCAACTGATACTCACGCCGTCGGCACGGCGAAATACGTCTTCCTGTGCGCCAGGCTGTTCTCGTCACCAATCAGCAGATGTAAATCCCAGCTCGGATCGGTCAGCAGCAACCGCAATTGTTTCGCATCGGCCGGAACCTGAAACGTCAGCTCGGTCTCGTACGAGTCGCCCGGGATCAATCCGCGGGTCAGCGGTGTGCCCGCCGTCGCCACGGGAGCAAAGCTGCGTCCCTGGCCGTCAATCAGTCGCACCTCGCGTCCGTTGGGGGTGAGCGGCGCGTCCTTCGGACGCCGGGGTGAAATCGTCGTCTCATCGAAACGCGTGCGCAGCTTGATCCGCACCTGCCGCCGGCCGTCCGGCAACTCCTCACGCACCCCACTCACGGAGTACGCCAGGTGGCAGTCAATCTCGCAAAAATACTTTTCCTGTCCCGCAACAAGCGTCGTCTCGTGACTGGCCAACGAGAATCCGAAGAGCAACCCAAAATAGACAACTGCGCCCACGCCTGCCAGACCACACAGCCAGTGCAGCCATTGCATCTTGCGCAGCAGCAAGAGCGCAATCGCGGCGAGCCCACTCAGGCCGAGACCAGCGACCCCAGCCAGAAGTCCGAGAACAGCCACTGGCGCGGGAAAGTTCATGTTGCTGGCGATGCCCGTGTGCCACATAAGCTGCAGAGACCTCCACCCTGGTCGAGTCTAATGTGCGAGCCAGTAGTAGTGCTCGAGGTAATACAGCGCTCCGAACGCGAGAACCAAAGCGGATCCCGGAATCATCAAGAAACGAATTCGCCTCCAAGGGGCAGTCCAATCCGCCGTCGGTAGGAAAATCAGGATCGCCGGCATCAGCGCCGCAATCGTCAGCTGAAAAATGTGTGCCCCGGTTCCTTCATCCAGTTGCGGCGCCTGAAAGTATCCAGTAATTACGGTCAACAGCGCTACCAGCGACAGGACAACCATCACTCTGCCGCTGATGTGATTGACCCGGCCCGTCCGCATGCTGGCGCCTTCCTCATATCCCACGATCACGCCTCGCGGTTGATCCGGATGACTTCTTCCATACTCCGCAGATACTCTTCCAGCGCCCGACGGCCCGAAGCCGTCAGGCGATATTCGGTGCGCGGGATGCGGCCCTCGAAAAATTTGCGGCAAGTCAGGTAGCCGCCTTCTTCCAGCTTGCGCGCGTGTACGCTGAGATTGCCGTCGGTGGTGTGCAACAGCCGCTTCAGATCGTTGAAGCTCAGCGAATCGTTGACTGCCAGCGCGCTGATGATGCCCAGGCGAATGCGCTCGTGAATCAGCCGGTCGAGATCAGGGATCTCGCCCGAAACTCGCCGCTCACGACTCTTGCCCACTGGCTTAGCCGCCTCGACCCGCGCATGGTTCCGAGCTGATGAGCTTCTAGCCACCGTACCTCCTTGCGATCCACAGACCGAATACAATGTGCAGACCGCCGAAAGCCGCCACCATCGCCCAGTTTCCCAGCATCGGAAGAAATAACACCGCAGCTCCGGCGGCCATAAAGCACGCGCCCATGACCGGCACGACCGAAACCGAGAACGCCCCGCCGGCGATCACGCCGATGCCATAGAGCAGCATCCACATGCCCGGCAGCATGGAGCCCAAACCAGCGCGAAAGAATGGAACGGTCAGCAGCGCCGCGGCCGCCAGCGGCGGGGCAAAGTTCATAGCGACCTTGCGCCCGGGGCCGCTGGTCCAGGGCAATCCGCTGCGCGCGGCCTTGCTCTGAACCGCGATCATCGACAGGCCAATGGCCAGCACGGCATCCGCCACCCAGATCTCGAGCCAGCGCAGGTTGAAAGCGTGCTGCGCCGCCAGCCATGCCGTCGGAAACGCCGTAACGCCAACCGCGACCATTCCCCATCCCGGAACTGCAGTGAAGGCCGCCGAGCGCTCCATGGTCTGGCGGATGAATCGCAGGTCGTCGATGGCGCTGGCGCCGAGTGGATGAACATCGGCGTGCGCGTCTTCCCGCGAACGGGAACGGAACCGGCGGGGACGATGCTCGGGCATGGGGCTAAGCTAACGGACGACCATCTAATTGTCAAGTACTTTACGACGCAGAGTACAAGTGAGAGAGCCAGCCGCACGGTGCAGTGATCTCAGTCGGGATCGAAGACGGCGCGTGGGTCACGGGAAATCCACGTCCAGGGCGTATACCTCCTGTACGCTGAGATCCTGCACGTACAGCCGCGCGCCATCGGGCGTGAAGCCGCTCCAGGTTCCAGAAGGCGTCGTCTGCAGCCTCCGCAAGCCGCCTAGGCTGTAGAGAGATTCGGACTTGGTTTCTCCGACTCTTGCCCGCCGCGCTGTGGGCTGGTTGGTCAGAAAATTGTCGAAGTAAACGTAGCGGCTGTCGTTCGACCACGTAGGGTAGGAGATATTCCCGGGTTCTGTCAGCCATGTCGACCATTTCTGGGACCGAAAGTCGTAGAGCATGAGCGTCTGCGAGTCCTTTGTCAGCGCAGCCAGGTAGCGTCCGTCGGGCGATCGGCGCGGGCTGAAGGAGCCCGCCGACCCGGGCAACGTCGTGGTCTGTCGCGTCTTGAGGTCGAGGATCTCGATCCCCTCCGCCACAGTATTCGGACCGTGTCCGAAGATGATCCGATCTCCGCCCGGCAGCCAGTTGAAGTCAACGCCGTCGCGACCAGGCATCAGTTCTTCCATGGCGCCCCCCTGCGGCGACATCATCAGCATGCGCGTCGGTTTCCCGAGTTCGAAGATCTGAAACAGGATTCGCGATCCATCCGGCGACCACACGGGGAGCATGGTCTGCACATCGCCGCTGGTCAGCTGCAGGCGGTCGGAGCCATCGGCCCGGCTCCGCCACAGATTTCCGTCCGGCACACCGACGTAGGCGATCCATTGACCGTCCCGTGAAAAGGCGAGGTCGCTGGCCGGCAGCCCTCCCAGGTAAGGCACGAATTGTCGCGATTGTGGATCGTACCGCACCACTTGCGCACGCAACTGCAATCCTGTGACAAAGACACGCCGGCCATCTGTCGATGGCACGGCATTCAGGTACGGCAGAGGTCCGGTCGTGAGCTGGATGGGGCCGGTGCGCGCCCTGCGAAAAGTTCCCGTCCGGTCGGCGAGCACATACAGATCCCCGTTCGGGGCATTGCCGCTGACAAAGGTGTAATAGTGCCCATCGGGAGTCCAGTCGCCACAGCACTCACGCGGAGGATTGTGCCAATCGGGCAAGAGACGATGCAGATTGGTGCCGTCAGGCCAAACCTCCCACAGCGATGCCGAACTGCGACTGAGATCATTCAGCGTGAATCGGATTCGGGTTCCATCCGGAGAAAACCGCAAGTTGCTCGGTGTGCCCTGTACCTTCACCAGGAATTTCGAATCGCCTCCGTCGGCATTGGCCACGTACAGTGCCCCATCGTGAGCGTAGAGGAGGCGTTGCCCGTCGGGCGACCAGGTTGCATCGCCAGCAACAACATTTGCCAGACGGCGCGGAGAGCCCGAAGGCAAAGGCAAAGCCCACAGGGGAGCCTCCAAGGCCGTGCCTTGAAAGCCGGCGATCAGAAGCTGCGAATGATCGCGAGAGATGTCTGTGACGAAAATATTTGGAAACGGTGTGGGGACTTCCGACGTCTCGCCGCCCGATGCCGCAACCTGCCCGAGCAGGACGCGTTGCCCATCGGACTCCACCATGTAGAGCCGAGAGCCGTCCGTGACCAACCCAACCTTGCCGGCACCATCTCGCGTAATCTGCTTGGAGCCCGTGACCCGAGGAGGCGGAAGGGGCCAGAGGTATCGCACGGCCGCCACAGCTGCCAGAATGAGTGTCGCCACAGCGATGATTGCCCACATCCTTCCACGTTTGGGCTTACCGAGCGCGCCAGCAGTCGCGGTGATTTTCCCGGAAGTCGTGTCGCGTTTCAGGCGCTTGAGATCAGCACGGAGGTCGGCGGCACTCTGGTAGCGCGTGCCGCGATCCTTTTCGAGCGCCTTTTCAATGATGCGCTCTAGATCCGCAGGCAGATCGGCGTTGAGCCGCAACGCAGGCGCCGGAGGCTTATTGAGAATCGCGTTGAACACGGCTGCACTGGTATCGCCGCGAAACGGCAGGGCGCCGGTCGCCATTTCATAGAGGACGGCTCCGAACGAGAACAGATCGCTTCGCGAGTCCAGATCCTTGCCCAGGGCCTGTTCCGGAGACATGTAGGCGATCGTCCCCATCGTGCTGCCCGGGCTGGTGAGCTGCTCCTGGCTGATTGTCGGAATGGAACCCTGGCTTGCCGTGGCAGTGCTCAGCGGACTCACTTTAGCCAGCCCGAAATCGAGCACCTTGGCTGAACCGCGGTCCGTTACCAGGATGTTGGCCGGCTTGATGTCGCGATGAATGATTCCCTTGGCATGAGCGGCATCCAGCGCGTCGACGATTTCGATGCCAAGATCGAGTAAGCGATCGGTGCCGAGGGGACGTCCGGAAATGATTTCCTTGAGTGTCTGGCCTTCCAGGTACTCCATTACGATGAAAAGCCGGCCTTCATGTTCACCGATTTCATGAATCACGCAGATGTTGGGATGGTTCAGCGCAGAGGCGGCACGGGCCTCGCGGCGAAAACGCTCAAGTGCCTGGGGATCGCTGGCGAGTTCGTCGGGCAGGAACTTAAGAACTACGAAGCGGCCGAGTTGCAGGTCTTCGGCCTGATACACGACACCCATCCCTCCACCACCGAGTTTTCGAGTGAGTCGGTAGTGAGAAACAGTCTGTCCTGCGCTGGAAGTTGGTTCGGGCATTCCGGTGTGGCGCGGAGAACATTCATTCTCCCACTTCCATCAGGGAACGGTAAATACGATGGAAGCATGCCCGCCTGGGGGTTTTGGCGGGACTTAGCGACCCGTGTCTTCCACGATCATCTGCGCAATCTGGTCGATGGTATCGAGGATGCGTTTGGGCGGAAGGTTGGAGTTGTTGGAGAGGATTGAGAACGCGACCGTTTCGCCGCCGTCGGTCGTCGCGTAACCGGAGAGCGTTTTGACTCCGCCCAGCGATCCGGTCTTTCCGAAGATGCGGCCCTGCAAGCGGGCAGCGCTGAGACGGTCGGAGAGGGAACCGTCGACGCCCGAAACCGGGAACGTCGCCTTGTATGTAGCGCCCCAAGGTTGCGCCGCCGCATATCGCAAGAGCTGCACGATGGCGTGTGGCGTGACCAGGTTCTGACGCGAAAGGCCGGAGCCGTCGTAGAAGACATACTGATCGGCGGAGATACCAGTTTGGGTCAGAAATCCGCGGACCACTTCCAGGCCGCCTTCAATGGTGCCCGCTGTGCCGCGTTCTCGTCCCAGCAGCCGTAGAAGGATCTCGGCATGCAGATTCTGGCTGACCTTGTTGATCACCTGGATGTCCTGCGCCATGGGTTTCGATTCGTAGCTGGCGAGCACGATGGGTTGATCCGTCTTGAAAGGCCGCTGATTCTCGCTACCGCCACGCGAGGGAGCAATGGCGGTTACGCTGAAGGTCGACAACGTGGCCAACTCGGTGTGCCGCGTGCGCTCGCGGCCATAGACCACGATGCCGCGCTTTTCGAGAAGCTGACGGAACAGGGCTGCCGCAAATTCAGCCGGATCCTCGATGGCCAGCGCCTCATTGGCTCCAGGATCGTCGAGCGGCATGTTGCCCCAGAGGGTGAGCACAGTGGAACCGGGCTCGCGGTTGACAAAGAACTTGCGTCCGGTGCCGGCCGGTGTCGTGATGATGCGATTGTCGAGCCGGTAGTAGTCAGCAAAAGGGGTGACGCTTACGAACGCCTTTTCACCCGGACGATCGGCCGGCAGAATGTTGACGAAGACGACATTGTCGTTAACCGTCAGCGCCGAGACGGGAGCGCCGTCTGCCCAGACGAGATCGTCCTGGCTCCAGCCTTCGCCATAGCGCTCGAAAGCGAAGTAAGAATCATCGGCGACGATGTCGCCGTCGACGTATTTCACACCCTTCTGCACCAAGGCGTCCGCCAGAGTCTCCAGCGCCTGAATGGGATGGTCGTTGCGCTGTGTCCGCAGGTCGTAGGGTAGTTCGCGTCCCGAAAGGTTGGGGTCGCCGTGGCCTACGAGGATCAGATCCCCGTTGAGACGTCCGTAACGGTCAAGAGTTCCGGCAGTTTCAACCGTAGTGCGAAACTTGTAATCGGGACCAATCAGAGCCAGAGCTGCGGCGGTCGTGAACAGCTTGGTGTTCGAAGCCGGAATGAAGAGCTTATCGGCATTCAGGGAATACAGCGTTCTGCCCGAAGACAACGACATTACTTCAATCCCCCAGAATCCACGGGCCAGATCGGGCGAGTTGAGGACTTCCGAGATACGGTCGTGAAGGGGTTTAGGCGGAGCCCCATACACCTGGCCAACGAGAAACAGGACAGCCAGCATGTAACCCAAAGCTAACCGCCGGCGGGGCATTACCTAAATTGTAACATCCTCAAGAGCACGGTCTAGAATAGCTGCGGCATGCGCGCAGTCTTTCAATGGAACCTGGGTACGCGGACGCTTGAACTGGGCCGGCGCACTCTGATTATGGGCGTGGTGAACGTAACTCCGGACTCATTCTCCGATGGGGGGGTGTACTTCGACGCGGAGAAGGCGGTCGCGCGCGCAGAACAGTTGCTGACCGACGGCGCCGCGATCATCGATGTCGGCGGCGAGTCGACCCGGCCTGGAGCCGAAGTGGCCGCCGACGGCGGTTCGCCGAGTGCGCGTCGCGAGTGTGTACCGGTATCGGAGGAAGAGGAGAAGAAGCGCGTACTGCCGGTGATTCGTGACCTGAAACGGCGCCGGCCGGATGCGGTGGTGAGTGTCGACACCTATAAATCGAGCGTTGCCCGGGCGGCGGTTCAAGAGGGTGCGGAGATTGTGAACGATATCAGCGGCTTCCGCTGGGATCCGAAAATGGCCAAGACATTGGCCGAATTGAAGGTGGGCGCTGTTCTCATGCACACGCGGGGACGACCGGAAGAGTGGCGATCTCTTCCGCCGATCGGCGATCCGGTACTGCTGGTGAAAAGAGAATTACGCCAGTGGGCCGAGGCCGCCACGCTTGCTGGCATCAAGCATAATCGCCTGGTGCTGGATCCCGGCTTCGGCTTCGGCAAAAGTTTCGAAGAGAACTATCCGTTGCTGGCGCGGTTCTTTGAACTGCAGCAATTGGGATATCCGCTGCTGGCCGGGACTTCGCGCAAGTCTTTTATTGGGCGAACACTTGCGCGCGACGGCCGCGATGCTCCGGTCGAGCAAAGGCTCTACGGGACACTGGCAACAGAAACGGCACTGATACTGAAGGGAGCACATATCGTTCGCACGCACGATGTGCCACGCACTCTGGAAGCAGCCAAGATTGCGGACGCGATTGTCGCGAATGGAGGATAACCTGGCGCCCCAATGCAGGGACGCAGTCCCGGGTCCAGCCTTTACACTCCCACGGTCACAGGAGTGGCGGATTTCATCGCAGGCAGGCGAATTTCGAAGGCTGCTCCACCTTCGGGCCGGTTCGAACATGTGATCTGCCCGCGATGGTCCTGAATGACGCCGTACGTCGCACTCAGGCCGAGACCGGTTCCCTTGCCGATCGGCTTGGTCGTGTAGAAGGGATCAAACACGCGCTCCGGATCACGCAAGCCCGGGCCTGTATCGGCAAATTCAATCACGACTTCGGAATTTTCGTGCCAGAGAGAGACTGTCAGTCGCCCGCGCCCAACTTCCTGAAGGGCGTCCACGGCATTTTCTACGATTTGCAGAAAAGCCTGCAAAAGCTGGTTGGAATTGCCCACGACCCGGGGCAATGGGTCGGCGGCATGAACCGAGAGAGTAATGTCACGGTTGTTGAGCTTGAATCCTTCCATTTGCACTGCGCGTTGCAGCAGCGGCTTCAACTCCAGCGGGATCTTCTCTCCCGGAGTTTGCTGGGCGAAACTGAGCAGGTCGTTGACCAGGTCGCGAGTGCGACGCGCTTGCTGGCCGATTTTCTGGGCGGTGGCAAGTTGTTCGCGCCCGAGGTTGCTGCTCGCAGCCAGGCGCTCGGAGGTCTCCAGGACGGTGGAGAGTGGATACTCAAGTTCACTGGCGGCCATCGCGACCAACTCTCCGAGCGAGGCCAGCTTGGCTTGTTGTACGACTCGTCCCTGAAGCCGGTGCAGGTTGTCATAGCTGCTGCGGGATTGCTTGAGCAACTGCACGAGCTTGCGGTCGAGCATGTGCTGCTTGAGAAACACGACGAACGCCAGGAGGGCGACCCCTCCCATGGCGACACCGAAGCGTACCTGCCGCAAGTAGCGCGGCGACTCACTGATGAACAGAGCCCAGAATCCCATGAGAGGAAGGGAGAGCAACGCGAGCTTTGCCAGATGGGGGGCAAAGATGTTGCGATGTTGAGGAATGGAGGGCGTTGCCTGGGTCTCGCGCAAACAGCGACGGCCAATGATCGCGACCCACAGATATGCCAACTGCGAGACGACGAACGGGACATCGTCCAATCCACCACTGACGTATGTGCCGCGCGCGATCGCGGCATTAATGTGCTCCGAGGAGATCGCGTAGACCGCGGTCGCGACCACGATACTGCCGTAGAGCCTGCGCCAGGAGCCTGAACTTGTCAGAAACGACCACCCCGCAACAGCCAACACGATGAGCGCTTCCGCCAAGTACAGAAAATCCCAGCGCAGCGCGTAGGCCGTTTTGTGGAAGAGATATTCCTCGGGAAAGACAACGAAGGCGTAGACAATGACCCACCATACGAGAAGGACCAGGACGTTCAGCGCACTAGGGAGCATACCTTCACGATCATCAGCTCTCTGAGGGCGTATGGCGACTGCCGCCATCATCGGGACGAGGTGGAGAAATAAAATAATGTCCCCCTCGAACGGATCCGGGACAGGCTGGCGAAGCCCAACTTCGAACCAGGCCCAACCCGCCATGTTGAACCACCACATCACCAAGCTCGTGGTCATGAGGCCCCAAAAAAGCCGGGTATGACCACGACTCGCGAGAGTGTTTCTCGTGGTGAGCACAACTGTCGCTGTGGCCACCGTTAGTGGAACGAGATCGCCGATCAGGTAGCGAAAATTAGGGTCCGGATAGGCGATTGGCGCCAACGCGAAGAACAAGACCAGGGCAAGTCCACAGAGAAGCGAGGATAGCCAGCGCGTAGGCATGTCCTTGCATGATATGAATTTCTGATGGTTATGTTTAGGTCTCTCTGTGATTACCAGACGTTACTATAGTAACCAGTCTCAGCTGCCAGCCAGGCTACGGCAGGCAGTGTGCCGTTAGCCCTTTGGCTGCTACAATTTACCAATGGCCTTTCCAATGACCCGTATGCGCCGGACCCGGCGCACGGAAGCCTTGCGCTCTCTGGTGCGGGAGACGCGGCTTACGCCCGAATCGCTGGTTTATCCCATGTTTGTTTGCCCGGGCGAAGGCGTTCGCAAGGAAGTGCGTTCCATGCCCGGGGTCTGCAATCTCTCTGTGGACGAAGCAGTCCGAGAAGCCCGGCAAACTTACACCTTGGGGATCCGATCGGTCATTCTTTTCGGATTACCAGAGAAGAAAGACGAGGTTGCCACAGGAGCATGGTCTGAGGATGGAATCGTGCAACGCGCGGCTCGAGC
Organism: Terriglobales bacterium; assembly: GCA_035519435.1. GTDB lineage: Bacteria > Acidobacteriota > Terriglobia > Terriglobales > Acidobacteriaceae > Acidiflorens. Next base: position 17,013 of record DATIWL010000021.1, on the reverse strand, counting down.
GATCAAGCGCGAACTCCCAGACCTGGTGATCATGGGGGATGTCTGCCTGTGCGAATACATGTCGCATGGACACTGCGGCATCGTGAAGGCGCCGGAGCGGTCGCTAGGTGCCGCAGGGGCAGCGCCCCCGGCGACAGAGGAATACGAGATTGTCAACGATGCCAGCCTGGAACTACTTTCCCGCACCGCAGTCTCCCTGGCAAAAGCGGGCGTGGACATTATTGCGCCCTCCGACATGATGGATGGACGCGTGGCGGCCATTCGCAAGGGGCTCGACGAGGCTGGCCACCATAACACTCCGATTCTTTCTTACGCTGCCAAGTTCGCCTCGGGCTTCTATGGACCGTTCCGGGAGGCGGCCGATTCCGCCCCGCAGTTCGGAGACCGGCGCTCCTACCAGATGGACCCGGGAAACATCCGCGAAGCGATGCGCGAGATCGAGCTCGACATCGAGGAAGGCGCGGACATGATCATGGTCAAGCCGGCCATGCCGTACCTCGATGTGATTGCTGCGGCGCGGGACCGCTTCGATCTCCCACTCGCCGCTTATCAGGTGTCTGGAGAATACGCCATGATCGAGGCCGCTGCGCGCAATCAGTGGATCGATCGCGAGCGAGTGCTGATGGAATCGCTGCTCTGCATCCGGCGGGCGGGGGCTAGCATCATCCTGACCTATCATGCGAAGGACGCAGCGAAACTGCTGGGATAGGTCGTTCGAACGCTGTTCCTATCTTTGCAACACTTTCACACAAATGCTGTAAAATCCGCCCCTTGAAGGGTGGAGACTTTGACGTCCGGCTACACATCGCTTTCGTCGGAAGAACTGGTTGCGGTCTGCGCCAACAGTGGCGATGAGGCGGCATGGGAAGAATTCGTAAAACGTTTTCAGCCAATGATTGCGCGAACAGTGCTCCGAACCGCGCGCCGCTTTGTGCCGCCCCCCCGGTACTTGCTCGACGATCTCATCCAGGAAACATTTCTGAAACTGTGCGGCGATGACTGCCTGGTCTTGAGGCGCTTCCAATCGCGGCACAAGGATTCCATTTTTGGATATCTAGCCTCGGTCGCGGCCAGCGTCGTGCTGGATCACTTTAAATTTCGAAGAGCACGCAAGCGCAACGAGAATAAGACGGAACCCATCTCGGAACAGATATGGATTGATGTGCCAACGGCACGCCGGCATAGTCCGGTTGCGATCGAGGATCGGATCCTGTTGCGTCAGATCGACGAGCTTTTGTGCAAGCTGTTTCAGGGAGAACAACTAATTCGGAATCGCACCATTTTCTGGCTTCATAACCGTGAAGGCATGACCGCGAGCGCAATTGCCTCGATCCCTTCCATCGGTCTAAATACGAAAGGGGTTGAGAGCACACTGCGAAGAATGACGCTCATGATCCAAAATCATATGGGTACGACTCCGTGAAGGGTTTAGAGCGCAAGAGTCGTTCTTAAGTTTGGACGCCGGATCACCCGGATTAGGAGACCAAGGCGCAGCGATCCGAAGAGGCAGCTGTCGTAGAACAGAGTAGGAGCCGGCTTGAGGGGCGACTTGAACAACGTTGAGCCCGGTCGAGACGATCATCATCTAGATTGTCCGGAACCTTCCGTCTGGTATCGACTTGCGGGTGGAGAAATGCCACTCGAGCAGGCGCAGCCGTTCCTGGAGCACGTTAGCGGATGCGACCATTGCCGTTCGCTGCTGCGCGACGCCGTATCGGACCTCCATGATGAGACGACAACGTCCGAGACCGATCTGATCGCTAGGTTAGACAGTGCCAGCCCGCAATGGCAGCACAAACTGGCGCGAAAATTAGCCGCCAAGAGTACTCCCGAGGCCGGCACCAGTAGCTGGCGGCGCAGTTGGGGAACCGCACCGCGCCTGGCTTTCGTGACGGGAGCTTTTCTGCTAATCGCAGCGGCCGGCTATTGGATAGGGTTCCCGCTTGTGCAGGTGGAACTGGCGCAACGTTTGTTAGCGAAGGCGTACTCGGACCGGCGTACTGTCGAGTTGAGAATGGCTCGGGCGGCCCATGGCGAAATGACGGCCGAGCGCGGCGCGTCTGAATCGCTGGTGGATCGTCCGGTGACTCTGATTACCGCGGAAGTGCTCCTCGCCGCGCGGCCACGGCCCCATTCGTCTGATTCCCGATGGCTTCACGCGAAGGGCCAAGCCGATCTGCTAGACGGGAAATACGCATCTGCAGCGGATTCGCTGGAGCGGGCGCTGCAACTCTCGCCCAAGTCTCCGGAGATCCTAATTGACCTGGCCACGGCTGAATTCCAGCAGGGCCTACTCCCAGAGGCTTACGAGAACCTGAGCAAGGCACTCGCTCTCAAGCCCGACGATCCCGTGGGCCTCTTCAATCGTGCGATCGTCTCGGAACACCAATTCCTGTTCCACCAGGCCCTCGAGGACTGGCAACGATATCTCCAGTTGGATCCTGATTCCAATTGGTCGGACGAAGCGCGCAAGAGGTTTGATGCGGTACGGGCGAAGCTCGAGCAACACGACCGCAGCCATTCGGAGCCGTTGTTGAGTCCATCAGCGTTGGTCGAGCGAGCGCGCGAGACGGCTGGTCGCGCGGAAATCGATCGACGTATTGAGGAATATCTGCACGAAGCGGCGGCCGTATGGCTTCCCAAGGCTTACCCCGAGGCGAGTAAGGCCGCCGATCCGGCAGCCCGAGGTGCGCTTTTTTTTTTGGCGGATCTGAGCGGCCAGGAACATAGCGACCGCTGGCTCGCCGACGTCCTTCGCGGTTCTTCCGCCGCCAATTTCCCGCAAGCCGTGGCAGCCCTGGCCGGTGCAATTCAAGCCAACGATGCCGGGCATTACGAGGTCACCGTCCTTCAGGCTGCGCGTGCCGAGTCGTTGTTTCGCGCTTCGCACAATGTAGGCGGGGCGTTGCGCGCTGCTTTCGAACGTACGTTTGCCGCTCACCTCAACCGTCAGAGCGTGGACTGCCGAGACCAGGCTATTGCCGCGCTGACAGAGGCGGAGACGTATTCCTATTCGTGGCTCCAGATTCAGTTGAGACTCGAGACCGCAGTTTGCTCCCTTCTCTTGGGCGACATTGGCGAGGACCAGCGAAATGCAGACCGTGCTGCAGCTCTGGCATTGGCTAACGGGTACCGTGGTCTGTATCTCCGCGCACTGCTCTTCACATCGGATGACCAGCGGGCCATGGGCGATCGGAAGGGCGGGTTGCAGTTGGTCAACACGGGATTGCGCCTATATTGGGAGAGCCAGTTGCCAGCTTTGCGCGCTTTCGGCCTCTATACAGGGGTCTCTTCAGCCGCGGAAAGCGCGGACCAACCCCACTTGCAGGTGGCGGTTCTTCGCGAGGCAGCCGCGCTCATCGAGACGGATCCGGACCTCCTGCAACGCGCCATGACCCATGAAGCCCTTGCTCATGCGGCCACACAAGCACGCCAGTTTGAAATCGCCGAACGGAATTATGCGGAGGCGTCACGGCTGTTTGCGCTAGCGCCACGCACAGGAGCGAGCAGAAGTGATGTTCTCGAAATCGAAATTCAGACTGCGCAACTGGAAACACGAGAGAAGCACTTTGAGGAAGCTATCTCTCGCCTAGAATCAATTCAGGCCGAAATTCGCTCGCTTTCCAACACTTATCTTGGGCGAATGTTTTACTCGACACTAGGAGAGCTGAAGCTAAAGATGCACCTGGCGGCGGGTGCGGAACAGGCTCTCTACCCCGCCTTGCTCCTCGTTCAACAGGGGGAAGCATCCTTGAGTCCAGGAGCGGATCGAGGACACTGGACCAGGGAAGCCGGCCCGGTCTATCGGGCCCTTGCTGAGGCTGCATTGATGCAGGGACGCGTCCAGGAATCCCTGGAGATCTACGAGCAGTACTTGGGTGCTGTACAGCAAGCATCTTCCATGGGTCGTGCCTTAGTTGATGCATCCCGGGCTACTTCGACAGCAGTACGCAGTGTCTCATTTGGCTCTCGGCTCCCGTTGCTTGCACGCGAAACCGTGGTTGCATATGGCGTGCTGCCTGACGGTGTGGCCATTTGGGTTTATGACAACCGTGGTGTCACCGCTCGGTGGATTGAGGGATCGCCTGAGGATCTGAGGGAACTGGCCTCCAGGTTCCACGATCTGGCTGCCGATCCACGATCCGAACTAAGCGCATTGCGACGAGATGCTCAAAGCCTGTATCACGAGCTTCTCGCACCGGTGGAGCAATCTCTGGAGCCAGGCCGCACCCTGATCATCGAAACGGATGGAGTGCTGGCGCAGGTGCCGTTTGAGGCGCTTCTGGATGGAAATGGCCGCTATCTGATTGAACGTTGGCCGATGGTCTACTCACTTGGGCGCGCCTCGGACGCGGGGCTGCAGGACGCGGGTTCGATCACGCCGAATTCGCCAGCCCTGGTCGTTGGCAGCACTGCTTCATCGCCCGCCGATGGTCTTATTCCTTTGCCCGATATCACCGCAGAAACGGACAGAGTCGCCAGGTGGTTTCCTGGAGCAAGGGTTCTCAGGGGCAAAGACGCGACACTGAGCGCAGTGAAGGACGAGATACCGGCAGCCGCGTTGTTCCATTTTGCCGGACACTCACTGCTCACGCCCGATCGAGCCGGCCTGATGTTAGCCGCCGCAGACGGAACAAATGATCTCCCACAACTCCTGGACGCAAATGTCCTGGGCAGGGTCAAGCTGCCGAACCTGCAGTTGGTAGTCCTGTCCGCGTGCAGCACCGCGTCCGGGAGTGGCGGGTCCGGCGGCTTCAGCAGCGTTGTCGAAGCGCTCTTGCGCGCCGGTGTCCCGCATGTTGTGGCAAGCCGCTGGGCCGTGGACTCAATACAGGCACGGGCCCTGGTGGAGGAGTTCTATCGAAGTGTTTTATCCGGTCAATCGGCAGCAGACGCAATCCGTTCGAATTCCAGAAAGATGCTGTCTGACCCTCGTACTGTTCATCCCTACTACTGGTCAGCATTCGCCTCCTACGGGCGGCCATAAACGGACAGAGGGTTTCATTCGCTTCACGGCATCGGCTTAATCAACTCCAACTTTCAGGGAGGACGGTCACCCATGAACCATGAAGGGCCGATCACGGCGCGCTTCACAATTCGGTTTGTTCTGCTCGTACTGACCTTGCTGGTCGCGTGCAACCAGTCGAAACGCATCGCTGCGCCGGCTTTGCCCGCACCCGGTGCAGAAAGGGTTTTCGTCATCTTCGAAGGACCGTGGGCCCTGGTGGCCGATCCCAAGGACGACAGCATGGTTCTTGCCCTCGCGCCGAAGACCAAGAATCACCGTGATCTCACCGTTGGCGCTTCCAGGAGCAGCGGTCTGGCATCGGGAATGTACGAATTGTCCGTGCCCGATCACGAGACCCCAGCGACGGTTCCTCTCGACGCCAGCTTTGCCCAAACCAAGATCGAAGCGAAGAGCCTGCAAAGGGCGCTCGACGGCCAAACAGGGCGCTACGTGATCCGCTTGCCCAAGCCGGAGGCCTATGCCGCCGCCCAGCGGATTCGCAGCCGCATCGGTGCGACCTATCCTCCGGACGCTTCGACTGAACAGAACTATGTCACGTCTGTATCGCTGCGCTACACCGTGAGTAGTCTAGGTGGGTTCTCCCTAGCGGGTATTCCTGACAACGGCAATTTCAACCAGCTGCCTCTGCTGGTCGATACCCCAATGATCCAGTTCCGAATCGAACCGATCGAAGCAGACGATCCGTTGGATGCGTGCAATACCAGTTCCCGGCTGGGATTCGCCGAATTGAATCAGTACTTGAGCTTGAAGCTGTATGTCGATTTTCCCGACGACCCGGCAAGCTGTCATGACCAGGATCCGCAGAAGATACGTGCCGCCGGCGCACATCCGGGCGAGAAGCTTGCAGCCCGCACCATTCCCGCAGTTTTTGACTTAGGCGCGGGTGCAACTACGCCGCCTTCGAGCGTGGCCGGGGATTCTTCGGCACGACTTGTGGCGATGCGCACTCTTGCGGTCGATGTGCCGTCGGTGGGAGCCGCTGCCTATTTCCTGCATGCCCCCGGCATTGACTGCAAAGCGCCAATGCTGTTTCTCACGATGACGCCATAACGACCTTCGATGCCCTTTGCACGATAAGGACAAAGCTTTCGGTTTCTCTCAGAACTCAATAGGCCAGGCGCACGAGAGTTCTCTCGGAGAACGGGACGTACAGGAGAGCCGCGGTTGCCGCCAGTGCCAGTCCGAGGCCAATTTTGGGCAACAGCAGAAACGGGGCGATGGCCCAGAGTTCGTCCAGGGCCAGGAGGAAAGGGAAAAGGCGCCGGAACGTGTCCCCGAGTTTGCGGAAATCGAACGCCACTGACGACAACAGGTAGAACCGGAAAGGAATGCCGACCGCGCCAGTGATCAGCACGGCGATCACGATTACGATCGCTGCCCAATCGGGCAGCGAATCACTGGCCACTCGATCGACACCGCGCAGATGGTAAAGCGCGCTGACGTAGAAAGCCAGATACATCACCTGAATCAGGGAGAAAAGCACACGGATCGCGCCGCGATGAGGAATAGGAACGTGCAGTTCAGGATGAAGCGCAGGCTCCGCGGCAATGGAACGAACGGCGGCCGATTCCGCGACCTTGGCCGGACTCGTCTCCAACTCGCCCACAGGGGCGATGAAGCGATAGCCGCGCCGGGCGAGGGTCTCAATGAAGCGGGGGCTGGAAGCGGAATCTCCGAGCGCCTCGCGGATTTTGTTCACGGCTGTGTTCAGGCTGTGATCAAAATCGACAAAAGTGTCGGACGGCCAGATCTTCTGCCGAAGGTCATCGCGCGTGACGACGTGGCCGGCATTCTCGAGCAGCACCGCAAGCACCTGAAACGGCTGTTCCTGCAGTCGCAGGCGGCCGCCGTTCTTGCGCAGTTCTCCCGCGGCCAGGTTAACTTCGAAAACGCCGAATCGCAGTACTTTGGCTTCGCTGCTGGGTTGGGACGTCGGCATGACTGCGCGGACGCTAGTGTATCGTACTCGCCCGTTGGACTCGAGCATTCGCGCCGGAGCTAACCAGGAACAGGATTACAATGACCGTGTGGCCGATCCCGTTCCCATCAAGCAGCCTGTCGATGGACAGCAGCGGCACCATCACAGTGCTTATGCCGCAGAAGCCACCGGCCTGCTGGTCATCGCTGTCGTGCTGCTGATTCTCACCATCGTCCGCTATTGGGCGTACATCAATTGGAGCGTTCGCTGACGTTGTTGCGCTCGGAACCTCTGACCGTCGTGGTGCTCGGCCCTACCGCGAGCGGGAAGACTGCCCTGTCGCTCTTCCTCGCTCGGCATTTCCGTGGAGAAATCGTCAATTGTGATTCGGTGGCAATGTACCGGGAGTTTGAAGTCGGTACGGCGAAGCCGAATGCAGCCGAACGCGCCGAAATTCCGCATCACCTCGTCGACAGCGTGGAGCCCACCGCTACCGTAACGGCCGGAGAATATGCACGCCGGGCGCGGGCGGTTCTCTGCGAAATCGAGCACCGCGAACACTTGCCGATCGTCAGTGGAGGCACGGGGCTCTATCTTCGAGCTTTGCTGGAGGGCCTGTTTGCCGGGCCGGAGAGGTCGGAAGGTCTGCGCGCAAAAATGCGCCAAAGAGCCGCTCAAGGCGGCGGTGAACGGCTGCATCGCATCCTGAAACGGCTGGATCCCATCGCCGCGTGTCGCATTCACGCCAACGATGTGCCGAAACTGATCCGCGCGATTGAAGTCTGCCTGATGTCGCGCCGACCGATAACGGAGCTGTTGCAAGCGGGGCGCGATCCTCTGCGCGGGTTTCGCGTCCTGCGACTCGGGCTCAATCCACAGCGGGATGCCCTGTATGCGCGGATCAATCAGCGCGCCGCGGCGATGTTCCAGCAAGGGCTTGTCGAGGAGACGCGGCGACTGTGGAAAAAGTATGGCGATCAGGCGCGGGCCCTCGGATCGCTCGGCTACAAGGAGGCCATGCAGGTGGTTCGCGGCGACATCACGAAACAGAGAGCGCTGGAGGCGGCACAGCAAGCGCATCGCAACTATGCCAAGCGGCAGATGACCTGGTTCCGGCGCGAACCGGACGTCCACTGGCTGTCGGGGTTCGGACATGAGCCGAACCTTCAGGCAGAAGCGCTCGCGCTCGTGGAGGCCAGGATCAGCGGCTGAAATTCACGAATAACTTCACACAGAGAATGGCAAGCACGACTATGCATCCGAGGATTGCGTTGTACTCACGATGCTTCCAATAGAGCGCGGGCGAGAAGTCTCCTTGCTGGTTGCCGTACGGAGTTAAACGCAGCCAGAAACGCGACACGTGACGCGCATAGTCCGCATATTCTGGAAACGTCTCGTGCAGGTAACGCTCCTCGCCGGCAATGACGGGAACGTAGATCGCGGCAAACATGAGGAACAGCAGGCCGAGAATGACAGGGCTACGCGCGGCCAAAGCAAACCCCCCTGCCAGGATCAACGATCCCAGATAGAGAGGATTGCGAGTGTAGGCATAAGGTCCACTCGTAGTGAGTTGCCGGTCTTTCTGGACGTGGCCGGCAGCCAGGCCGCGGAGCAGAAGGCCGGGAATCAGGATCAGACCTCCGGCCAGAATCGACATTCGCGTAGGACGAGCCAGCCAGACATACGCCACTCCCAGGGCAAAACTGAGCGGTATGCGGACCCGTCGCGCTACGCGCGACCAAGTCTCAAGGAAGCGAGCCGTATCGCCAGATTGACCGTTGGTCGAGTTCAGTGGAGTCTCCGGGACAACTGCTTTGTAACGCGTTGCACCGATTGTACGGCTTCACGAGTGAGAGGCCTGCAGCAATTGGCGTGATGCCGAAACTACCTCTTCAGGGCTGATCTGCAACAGTCCTTTTTCCGGCTCACGAAGACGGGCATGGCTCGTCACGCTGTTGGAACTCCGCAGCACGATCGATTGTGTTCCAAACGGGCCGTTTCGCGCCGGATTTGTGGGGCCGAAGATTGCAACCACGGGCACCTGCAAGGCAGCGGCGAGATGCATCGGTCCGGTATCGCCACCGACAAACAGGCGTGCGCGACGAGTAAGGGCGATCAATTCGGAGACGGAACAGGAAATCTTGTGCGCTCTCCCGGCGCTCGCTGCTTGCACGGATGCGGCAAGGCCCTCTTCGCCCGGGCCAAAATTGACCAGTGAGCGCAGTCCGTCCTTCGCAAGTTCGCTCGCAACGGCTCCAAATCGCTCGGCAGGCCATTGCTTCGCGCCCCAGCCAGCGCCCGGATTGAGAATCACGAAATCACGCTCCGTTCCAATCTGCGCGGAAATCTTCTCTTCGGCATCGGGATCAACCGGGAGTTGCACTAGGGGCGGCTGCATTCGCCGCCCGGTGACCGCTTCCGCCAGCGAGAGCGCGTGTTCGATCACGTGCGCGCCCTTAGCGGCCACCTGTCGCGAATACCACATGCTGGCCGCGTTTTCGCGCGGCTGAACATCACCGTAGACGACTCTTGCTCCCGACCATCGCGCGAGAAGGGCGGCGCGAACCGCGCCCTGAAAATCGATCGCCGCTTCGTAGCGCAAGCCGCGCAGTTCGCTCAAGCCGACGGCAATCTGCTGCCAGGTGTTGAGCGACATCAGCGAACGCCGCCATGCCGACGTGTTCACCGTATGAATGCGGTCGACCAGGGGCCGCTGCGGAGAACGCACGCCGGACCGCGGGTATCGTAGAGTGCATAACAACTCGGCCCACCGATCTTCAAGGATCCAACCCAGAGTGGCATGGGGGAAAGCGTGCCGAATCGCGGTGACGGCAGGCAGAGCGTGAATGATGTCACCCATGGCGCTCAGGCGCACGATGAGGATTCTCTGCAAGCCTCGATTGGAAGCGGTCGCGTCAGACGTCATCGCGCCTCACGTCGTACGCCGAGTCAGCCGCGAGCGGATGATCTCAGTCGCTGAGTGGTCCTTGGGGTCACCGACGATGGCGACGCGACCACCGCATGCCTCGACTTCGGTGCGCTCGGGAACGCTGTCAATGGTGTAGTCGGTGCCTTTCGCGTGAACGTCGGGCCGGATCTCGCGGATGATGGCGCGTACATCGTTCTCGGGAAAAATCACCACAGCATCGACGTCGGCGAGCGCAGCAAGAATCTCCGCGCGCTCTTCAGCGGGCATCAGCGGGCGGCCTGTTCCCTTCAATGCCCTTACGGATGCATCGGAATTCACCGCGACCACCAGCTTGCCGCCAAGTTCGCGGGCGGCATGGAGATACCGCACGTGTCCCACATGAAGCAAGTCAAAGCAACCGTTGGCGAGGGTGACGTGTTCTCCGCTGCGACGCCACTCCACAACGCGGTTGCGGAGTTGCTCGCGGGAAAGAATCTTGGCTGGCGCAGTGGTGCTCAATGCGGTCGCGTCGAAGGCGGAGCCTTGTCGAGAGCCTCCAGCAATTCCTGTTGGGTTACGGTGGCGGTGCCGCGTTTCATAACGACCACGCCCCCGGCGTAGTTGGCGAGGTGAGCCGCTTCTTCGGTGTCGGCGCCAGCCGCCAAGGCTGCGGTGAAAGTCGCGATTACGGTATCGCCGGCTCCAGTCACGTCGGCCACCTCGTCGCTGCCGAAAATCGGGATGTCGATTGCCTTGTGACGGCGCGGGAAGGCAACCAGACCATCTTTGCCGCGCGTGATCAACAGGGATTCCAGTTTCATTTCGCCAACAATCTGCTCCCCGGCCGCGACCAGCCGCTCCCAGTCATCGCCAATTTTGATGTTGAGAATCTCCTCGACCTCCGCTTCGTTGGGTGTCGCCGCTGTAATACCCACGTATTGCAGCATGCGGTGGCGAGAGTCGAGCATTACAGGTACCTTCTCCAGCGAGCGCTTTTCTCGGATGGAATTCAACAATGCCGGGGTGGCCGCTCCGTAACCATAGTCGGAAACCAGCAGCGCGTCGGAGGCGCGTGCGTACTCGCGGGTGGAGAGGATGAGTTCGCGGCGAAGGTGCGCATTCGGACCTTCCGCAGGCTCCCGATCAAGGCGCACGACCTGCTGGCCGGCGGTGTGAGCGAAGCCCGCAAGAATCCGCGTCTTCGTGACTGTCATGTAGCTCTTATCCTTGAGCACGCCGCTGACGGGGATTCGCTTGTGGCGGAACGCGCGCAGCAGTAAACGGCCTGCTTCGTCGTCACCCACTACGCCAACAGGCAACACATTCACGCCAAGATCGGCAAGGTTGTAGATCGCGTTCGCCCCGCCGCCGGGCACGATCTCGCGGTCCCGATGCCGGAGAATAAGAACCGGCGCTTCACGGGAGACGCGGGAGATCTCCCCAAAAACGAATTCGTCGGCAACGAGATCGCCGAGGACGGTGACCGTTGTTTTAGGGAACGCCTCGACGATCTTCCGCAGGCGGTCGTTCTCTTTGGCGTGCTTGGGCATAGGGAACCTAAGATTTTCTCACGAGCACGGCTTTCGTTCCGTAATTCTCGCGAGAATAGTATCGAGAACGTCAGTGGGACGCTCGAGAGTCAGGCGCAGGACTGCGACGGACAACGGATGGAGAGCGGAGCGCTGCTCTCCGAGATTGACCAGATCTTTTTCCGTGGTCACAAATCCGCCAGCGTCGTGATCGAGAGCAGCACGGCGGATAGCTTGCACCTCATCCATATCGTAGGCGTGATGGTCGCCGAAAACGATCTCGGCTGCTGGTGTAATTCCCGCCGCCCGTACTTGCGCGAAGAATCGCTGCGGTTTGGCGATTCCACAAAAAACCACCGGCTTCACGGGAGGGTCGGACAGTTCGAGGGCACGGCTCATTCGCCAAATCAGCTTGTTCCGGACCGCAAGAGGGGCCATGTCGAGATCGTCGGGGATGAGGACTGCATCGGCCCGTGCAAGTGCAGAGACCGGCTCCCGCAAACGGCCCAGCGGCAGCAGCCGATCGTCGAGATCTTCTGCGCTCAGAAGCACGATGTCAAAGTCCCGGGCAAGCGAGCGATGCTGGTAACCATCGTCGAGCAAGTGCAGCTCAGTCGCGAATTTCTGTTCGGCTACGCGGCCGGCTTCATAACGGCTCTCGCCGACCACAACCGGGACTCCCAGGCGGCGTGCAATCAGCAGCGGTTCATCACCGAAATCGGCCGCGCCACCACTCGGGTCGACGACGAACACGCCTTTGGTTTTTCTGCGATAGCCGCGCGACAGTACGTCAAACGGAATGCGGCGTTCTTGGAGCAGTTCTCCGAGAGCGATGACAAAGGGAGTCTTGCCGGATCCTCCGGTGGAGAGGTTCCCAACACTTACGACGGGCTTCGCAAGGCGGCGCGCGCGCAGAACGTGGCGATCGAAGAGTGAATTTCGCATGGCCGTGCCGGCACCGTAGATCGCAGTGAGCGGATTCATGCGCGATTCCTGCCGATCAATTCGACGAGCGCCGTTACCGTCCGGTCCGTAGCCCCCCGTTGAGATTCGAGTGCGGCCAGCGCATTGCGGCCGAGGGCCTCGCGCGCCATTGGGCTGTCGATCAGTTCCATGAAGACGAGCGGAAGTTCGGCAAGCCCGACGACGCGAACGGCATGTCGGCTGAGAAAGAAATTCACGATCTCGCGAAAGTTCTCGTAGTGGTTGCCGGTCACGACGGGAACACCGTAAAGCGCCGGCTCAAGAATATTGTGCCCGCCGCGCGGAACCAGGCTTCCGCCCACGAAGGCCACGGTCGCGAGCGAGTAGAGCGCGGCCAGTTCGCCGATCGTATCCACGAGGAAAACGGCACCGCCAAGGGGTTCGCCGCCCCACAACGAACGCCGGAGCAGCCGGAATCCGAGTTGCTCGACGAGTTCAGCGACGCGAGTGAAACGCTCGGGATGGCGCGGCGCCAGGATCAGCACCGCTCTCGGATGATTGGCCAGAACGTTGCGAAATGCAGAGAGGAGGGAGCCTTCTTCCTCATCGAGCGTGCTGCCGCACACGAGCACAGGTCCAGCTTCGGACTGCTGAATGCCCTCGCGCAGGCTGGCCACGATCGGAGGAAGTGGAGGCGGAGCGACGTCGAATTTCAGGTTGCCGGAAACGGAGGCTCGCTCTTCGCTGGCCCCTATTTCGATCAACCGACGGCGGTCGTCTTCCGTCTGTGCGAGGAAGAGATCGATGTTGTTCAGAATTCTTCGAAACCAGAAGCGAAGGCGCTTGTAGCCAGGCAGTGAGCGGTCAGACACGCGGCTGTTGACCACCGCTATGCGCGCACCCCTGCCCCTCGCCAGCCGCAGAAAGTTGGGCCAGAACTCGGTTTCGGCGATGACAATCAGCTCCGGTTGCAGCGCGGCAAGATATGGCCGGATGGCAAAAGCAAAGTCGAGCGGAAAGTAGAACGTATTTTCTGTGGCAAAGCGGCGGGCGGCAAGTTTCTGCCCTGTACCGGTGGTGGTCGAAACGACGATGCGGTGGCCGGGAAGTTGTTTTTGGAGTGCTGCAACCACGCCAGCGGAAGCGACAACTTCGCCCACCGATACGGCATGCACCCAGACGACAGGCTTGCCCCGCACTCCGGCGATGTGTGCCGGAACCGCGCCAAGGCGCTGGCTCAAGCCGGCACGGTACTTGCCGTGACGCATCATTTGCGCCAGCCAGTAGGGGAGCGTCACGAACAAGAACAGGCCCAGCAGCGCGCTGTAGAGGAAGTACATGAATGCGAGGTCATTCTAAATGGTGGTGGCGGGCCGAGAAGGGACACGAAACCGCGAAGCCCTGCAATCCGCACATGCGACTTCCTAATGCATCGGGGGCCGAGGCTTCACATCTACGTTGTGGTACGCAGCAATCGTCCATTCTTCTTGCTCTTTAATCAGGACCTGCAGCAGGCTGGCACGAACGATCCCATCGGGTGCGCCGATGCCGGGCGGCACCTTGCTGAACCCAGAGAGTTCGGCGTCGATATCGACAATCGCCACATCCGGCCGGACGAAGTAGATCCGGCGAATCGGCATCTTCACGGTGCTGCCGCGGTAGATTCCCCGGAAGATCTCTGCATGGCGTTCCTCGAAGGCCTCCTTGCCCTGGTAGTTGTCTCCCAGAACATTGGTGAATGTGCCATCAGCGCGGAAGCGCTCCGCGTAGGCTTCGGCGTCTCCGCGGTTCCAGGCGGCGCCTTGGGCATCGATCAAGGCGCGAATCAGCGACTCGTCGTTCGTCATTGCAAAAGGTCCATTCCAGTCCTGCCCTGCGCAGAAAAGACGAAAGCCGGACGAGGACGGCCGCCCGCGCTCATGAGCACTAGATGTCCAGGTTCTTCACGTCGAGCGCATTGTCTTCGATGAACTTGCGGCGCGCTTCGACATCTTCGCCCATCAGCGTGCTGAAGATGGTTTCGGTCTCGGCCAGGTCTTCGAGCTTCACCGAGAGCAGCGTGCGCCGCTCGGGATCCATCGTGGTCTCCCAGAGCTGCTCGGCGGTCATTTCGCCGAGGCCCTTGTAGCGCTGCACGGTGTACTCTTTCTTGCCTTCGTTGAGGACGTAGTCAAAGAGCTCGCGCGCAGTATTCTTCTCGACGACTTCCTGTTCTTTCAGCGCCCGCTTCGCAGGGACCTTGCCCGTCTTTTTCTGGGCTTTCTCGGCCTCGGCCAGTTCGGCGTCGCTCAGTTCTTCGCCATCGCCATTCTTGCCGTTCGATCCGCCTTTCACCACGGCCTCGACGACGAACGGTGGCTCCAGGTACTCGGCGATCTGCTTGTACTTCGAGATGAGCTGGCGGCCTTCCGGCGTCGAGGCCAGTTCCCAGTTGATGACGTGCTCAGCGCCCTGCGAGTTCACGAACTTCACTTCCCACAGGTTGTGCTCTTCGTCAAAAAACGACTCGACACTCTTGAGACCCAGTTCTTTAGCGAAGCGTTTGAGTTCTTTCTCGAGCTTCTCGACCTTCTTCGGAGCTTCTTTCTTGTCGCCTTCAAAATCGGCGCGCTTTGCCAAATCAAGCTTGGGCAGCAGTTCGGTGATCTTTTCTTCGCGCAGACGCTTGTTGAGCTTGTCGAAGAACCCGAGATAATCATTGAGCACGGTGATGAATTTCGTCAGTGCTGCGCCTTCCAGCTTGGCCGCACCTTCTCCGTACCGAACCACCAGGCCTTCTGAAGCACGTTTCACCATTACTTTTACGAATTCGTGCTCGTTCTTGATGTACTGGTGCGACTTACCCTTCTTAATGCCGAACAGCGGCGGCTGGGCGATGTACACGTTGTTGCGCTTGATCAGCTCCTGCATGTGGCGGAAGAAGAACGTCAGCAGCAGTGTGCGGATGTGCGAGCCGTCGACGTCGGCGTCGGTCATCAAAATGACTTTCGCATAGCGCAACTTGGCGGGATCGAAGTCGTCTTTTGCGATGCCAGTGCCGAGCGCGGTGATCATGGCGCGGATTTCTTCGTGCGCCAGCATCTTGTCGTAGCGCGCCTTCTCGACGTTAAGAATCTTGCCCTTCAACGGCAGGATCGCCTGGAAGCGGCGGTCACGGCCCTGTTTCGCGGTTCCGCCTGCGGATTCGCCCTCGACCAGGAACAGTTCGCAGCGGTTGGGATCGCGTTCGGAGCAGTCGGCCAGCTTGCCGGGCAGTCCGCCGCCATCCAGAGCGCCTTTACGGCGTGTCAGGTCGCGAGCCTTGCGGGCAGCCTCGCGAGCACGGGCGGCGTCGATTGCTTTGTTGATGATCTTGCGCGCGACCGTCGTGTTCTGCTCGAAGAATGCGCCGAGCCGCTCGTTAATGAATGCCTGGACGATGCCCGCAATATCGGAATTCAGTTTGCCCTTGGTCTGACCTTCGAACTGCGGCTGCGAAAGCTTCACGCTGATCACGGCGACCAGTCCCTCGCGCACGTCGTCGCCGCTCAGGTTTTCTTTCACGTCCTTGAACAGGCCCATCTGCTGGCCGGCGTAATTGATGGTGCGCGTCAGCGCCATGCGGAAGCCGGAGAGGTGCGTGCCGCCGTCGACGGTGTTGATGTTATTGGCGAAGCTGAAAACCGCTTCCGAGTAGCCGTCGTTGTACTGGAGGCCGATCTCCATGCGCACGCCGCTGCGCTCGTCTTCCATATAGATCGGCTTGTCGTGCAGAACCGACTTTCCACGATTCAAGTGCTTGATGAACTCGGCGATGCCGCCGTTGTACTTGAACTCGACGCGCTTGGGCTCGTTGGTCTTCGAGTCGGTCTGGCGCTCGTCGGTAAGCGTGATCGTAAGTCCCTTGTTCAGGAAAGCCAGCTCACGCAGGCGCTGCGAAAGCGTATCGAAGTTGTATTCCAGGACAGTGAAGATTTCGCGATCGGGCGTGAAATGAACCTTGGTGCCCGTCTTGACCTTGGCAGCGCCGGTTTTCTTTAGCTTGCTGGTCGGCTCGCCTTTCGAGTAGGTCTGTTCCCAGGTGTGGCCGTCGCGCCAGATTTCGAGTTCGAGTTCATGGCTGAGCGCGTTTACGCAGCTCACGCCGACACCGTGCAGTCCGCCAGAA
Source organism: Terriglobales bacterium (assembly GCA_035519435.1). Lineage (GTDB taxonomy): Bacteria > Acidobacteriota > Terriglobia > Terriglobales > Acidobacteriaceae > Acidiflorens. Next base: position 558 of record DATIWL010000021.1, on the reverse strand, counting down.
ACTTTGTACGTCGAACTGTCAAACTTGCCGCCGGCGTGGAGCTTGGTCATCACGACTTGCGCGGCGGAAACTTTTTCGCCATCGATCACCATATCGTCGACGGGAATGCCGCGGCCGTTATCCACGACGGTGATGGAATTGTCGAGGTGAATGGTGACGTCGATTTTGTCGGCGAAGCCGGCAAGCGCTTCGTCGACCGAGTTGTCGACGACTTCGTAGACCAGATGATGAAGGCCGAGTTCGCCCGTCGAGCCGATGTACATGGCGGGGCGCTTGCGCACCGCTTCCATGCCGCCGAGGACTTTGATCGACTCGGCAGTGTAGTCGCCATCACCGTTGCCATTCTTGCCGTTCTTTGCGGGAAGTTTTTCGTCCATCGGTACGAGAGGCTTGCCAGTTTCAGAAGCCGCAGCCGCGGCCACGCGAGAATCTTTCGACGCCATCCTGCTCCATTCGTTGCCACCGGCAGATGACACCGGCTGCCAATTCAGCGAGCACACACGGCGGACGCAACGATTACTGATCGGGTAACCGTATCTACTAGAACTTTCAGTAACT
>DATIWL010000020.1:0-13068 GCA_035519435.1 Terriglobales bacterium | reverse complement strand
CCTTCTCCTTCACCAGAAGCTTCTTCCGCGCTTCCACCCACTCCGTGTGTGGAACCACCTTCGTGTTGAGTACGTTGTTCGCTATGGTTGCCATCCTCGTTTCTCCTTCCTTTCTGACTCTTTCGTGTTGTTTTGGCGCGGAGTTTGCTGATCAGCAGAGCTCCTGCGCCTCCAGTCGAGATGGCGCCACTCACCATCCATGCGGTTGCTGCCAGGCATGCCGGGCACATAATCTTCTCCTAGCGGCCGCGTGCTTCGGCCCGATCACGGGCACGAGACAGCATGTGGCCCCATCCTCGACTCACGCCCTGGCGGTGATCATCTTGAATCACGCCCATGGCTTTGTGGTGGAACTTGATGAGGGTGCCTCCATCGATCTCGCTGAGCCGGTATTGCACGTTGGAGACGGTCGCGTACGACATGAACAGCGGTCCCCAGATTTCCAGCAGAGTCGGTCGTTTGATGGCCTGAATATGTCCCCACAGATGTCCGTTGCCATCGCCCAGATCGCGATACCATCTGCCGCCAGGCCACGCTTCGATTTTCATCGGCATTGGCTGACCTTCCGCGGTCTCATTGTGGGGACCGAGCTGTTCGAGCAGGGCCGCATAGGTATTCTCCAGCGACGCCTTGACATGAATGTCCTGGGCTACCGTCAGTGTCAGACTCTCGATTCCCACCGCCGTCGATTCCATCCTTCCTCCTCGCGGTTCAAATTTCGGCCGTTCCGGGGCCTTCCTGTCCCTTGGACTCAGCCCGTTCTTTCACCCGCTGCAACTGGTTCGCCCAGAAGCGTTCAAAAGTTCTCGTCCATTCGTAGAGCGGACGGATTGCCTCACCGTTGGTTCGATACAACATATGACGTCCATTCCGCCTGACCCTAACCAGGCCGACTTCGCGGAGAACCCGCAGGTGTTTTGAAACCGAAGGCTGCAGCAAACGGAGCCCGGTCACGATCTCGCCCACCGTGCGCTCGTCGCGCGCCAGATACCCGAGAATCTCGCGCCGGTGCGTCTCTCCTATGGCATTGAAGGCGTCCGATGCTGTTGCCGCTCGCGGCATGTTTGCTAATATATGCCGATATGGGAATATGTCAATAGAAATCCTACCGACCTCCGCTTTTTCTGACCGGACGCAATTTCTCTGAGTCAGGACTGTCTTGTTGTTGACCTTTTTCCTAGACACTCGTCCAACGCGCATAGTGGGAGCACGCGATGAACACCAAAGCCCTGTACTGGATCGCCCTTGGAGCTTTTGCCCTCGCCCTGAACAGTGAGTATCAGAAGGCCGGCTTGCCACTGGCCCACCGGGTGGCCGACCGCGCCGAAGCCGTTTATTGCGCGGTGGCCGTACACGCCGAACAGACCGTTCAGATGGCCCGCCTTCTGATCGGCGGTTCGGACCGGCTGTTGCCCGCCGATGAATTCATGGCCCGTCACCAGGCGGAACTCGATCGTGCAGTGGCCCGCCACCAGGCAGAGCTTGACCGAGCCTTGGCCCTGCGTCAGGCGGAACTGAACGGCGAACTGGCGCTGCGGCAGGCGGATCTCGCACGCATGCAACAGAACCTCGGGCGCGTGCAGGTGGTCATGGATCGCGTGCAGGTCGAGAAGCTGCGCCAACTCGGCAACTTCCGGTTCAATTTCAGCGATGGCAGCGGGCACAAGTCGATCGTGGTGTGTCCGAAGACCGGAGCGAAGATATCTGTTGATGCCGGCCCCGACTCCGAGGACACAGCCGACATCGATGTTGACGTCCAGTGATTGGTGATCTTCCTCATCGGGTAATTCCGGTAGTTTGAACCCGAATCAGACGGTCCCAGTGTCCTTTCTGTGCAAAACGGACCAAGTTTGCACTGTCTCAGCGCGCGAAAAAAAGTTATAGTGTTCTGGCTCAGCGGTTTTCTGTCGACAACTGGTCCGAACGAGTGGCGCGCAAGTCTGGTTCCACGATCGTCCAGGAAGAGTTGTATCCGCCTCAGGAGGCTCCCGAGCGCGAGCCCTTCGACGACTCGCGTCTCATGGATCTTGAAGTGGAGCAGGAATCGCCTTTCCTGCGCGCGCAAAAGCGCGTCTCGGTCCGCCGCGGATCGCTTCCCAAACAAACTGCCCATCGTCTGAAGTGGATCGCTCTCGCCGTCTTCATTCTCGGCATTCTCACCGGGATTGGCGCGACGCTGTACAGCTACGGCAAACACTCCTGGCGCTTCCGCATCGATTCGAGCGACCAGATCGAAATCACCGGAGCCCAACACGTCACCAAGGCACAGATCATGGAGGTGATGGGCGGCGACATCGGCCGCAACATCTTCTTTGTCCCGCTCGCGGAGCGCAAACATCAGCTTGAGCAGATCCCCTGGGTCGAGTCCGCCAGCGTGATGCGCTTCGTCCCGAACCGGCTCGGGATTGAGATTCACGAGCGCACCCCCATCGCTTTTGCCCGGATCGGCTCGCGCATTTCTCTGATCGATGCTGGCGGCACGCTGATGGAACTCGGGCAGGGGGCCAAGTTCAAATACTCCTTTCCCGTAATTGCAGGGATGAACGCGGGCGAGCCGATATCAACGCGTGCGGCTCGCATGAAGAACTACAACGAACTCGTTCGCCAGCTCGATTCCGACGGCGCCAGCTACTCGAAAGAACTCAGCGAAGTCGACCTCAGCGATCCCGAGGACGTCAAGGTCGTGACTTCCGACTCCGGCGGAGAAGTCCTCGTCCACCTGGGTTCGGGCAACTACCTGGCACGCTACAAGACCTATGTCACGCACGTGCAGCAGTGGCGGCAGCAGTTCGACAAATTGGAATCGGTTGATCTTCGCTACGACGGTCAAATCATTGTGAATCCGGATCTCGAAGGGATTCGTAAACAGCCGGGGTTGACTCCCGCCGCAGCGAAGGCGGCAATGGCCGCGGGCGTAAAGCCGGCGGCAATCGTAAATTACGAGAAGTACGTGACCCACCCGCCGGCTCCGCTGATAACAACGAAGAAACCCGTGAAGCCGGCCGCGAAACCCAGGACGAAATCGGTTGCGCATCGGGCGTCCGGCAAGGCTGCGGCAAAGCCTGCAGCGATGGTTGCCAGGAGCAGCCCGCTGCGCGCGGCCGCGGCAACGGTTCCTGCTGCCAAGGAATCGCCGAAGTTCATCGGCCCGCTGCCTCCTCCGGCACAGAATGTCAAACCGTCTTCGGCCTCGTCGGCGCCGAGTCAAAAGCCGGCGCCGCTTGTCACGCAGCCGATCGCGACCACTACGAGCCAGAAGAAACCCAGCGCCGGGATTCCCAGGGAGACGACGCCTCAATAGCCATGGCCAGCCAGCCACCCAATTTCGTCACCGCGATCGATGTCGGCAGCGCCAAGACCTGCGTACTTGTCGCTGAGGTCAGCGAAAACGGACTGCGCTACCGCGGCCACGGCATCGCAGAATCGTGCGGCCTGCGCAAGGGTGTCATCACCGAACTCGACAAGGCGGTCGGCAGCATTGAAAAGGCGGTCGAGAAAGCAGAAGACTCGGCAGGGATTGCGGTCGAGCATGCTCTGGTTGGCGTGGCCGGAGCGCACATCCGCGGACTGAACAGCCATGGCGGAATTGCGTTCGGGGCACGTCCACGGGAAGTCGGCCGCGATGACATTCGCCAGGCCGTCGATAAAGCTCGCTCCATGCCCTTGCCGGCCGATCGCGAGATTCTCCATCTCCTGCCGCAGGAGTTCATTCTCGATGGTCAGCCCGGCGTGCAGGATCCCACGGGCATGATGGCGACGCGGCTTGAGGTCCGTGTGCACATCGTGACGGCCTCGTCGAGCGCCACGCAGAACGTCGTCACCGCCGTGAACAAGGCTGGCGTCCACGTGGATGACACCGTATTTGAACCTCTAGCCTGCGCTGACTCGGTGCTGCGCGCTGACGAACGCGAGCTCGGTATCTGCCTCATCGATCTCGGCGCCGGATCCTGCGACCTGATCGTCTTTCAGCAGGGAGCGGTTGCGCATACCGCGGTCATTCCGATCGGCGGCGACCACTTCACCAGCGATCTCTCGGTTGGCATGTGCACCGCGCTCATCGACGCCGAAAGCCTAAAGAAGAACTTCGGCAATGCCGTGGCGACATTGATCCCGGAGGGCAACGAAGTCGAGGTGCCCTCGGTCGGCGATCGCCCTTCGCGGCTGCTGCCGCAGCGCATGGTCGGGGAGATTCTCGAGCCACGGGCGCGCGAGTTGTTTGAATTGATTCGCGAGAACCTTCGTCATGCAGGCGTATTTGAGCACTGCGTCGCCGGACTGGTTTTCAGCGGTGGCGGAGCCCGTCTGCCCGGCCTGTCGGATATTGCCGAATCCGTCTTGCGCAAGGCTTCGCGCGTCGCCTGGCCTACAGCGATGGCAAAAATGCCGGCACTGCTGGCCGAACCGGAATTTGCCACCGTGCTGGGTATGGTCTATTACGGCCACCGCGTCCGGATTGCACGCGGCCTGCAGGACGGCGGCTGGGGATCGCGCATGAAGGCGATGTTCGCGAAGAAGGGCGCGTAGAACTGTGAGCTTCGAGCTTCGAGCGATCAAATGTCCGGGAAGTTTGATGTGCTCGCTCGTCGCTCGGAGCCCGTAGCGCGCAGCTTCGGGAGATGAGCTTGAAACGCGTGGCGCAAACTGATTAACGACTTGAGAGGTGCTGGCAATGACCGACGACAACGCACTCCGCATCAGCTTTAACGAAGAAGCCCGCAACGATGCCCGCATCAAAGTGATCGGTGTCGGGGGCGGCGGCGGCAACGCCGTCAACCGCATGATCGATGCCGGCATGGAGCACATCGAGTTCATCGTGGCCAACACCGACCTGCAGGCGCTGCGCATGTCGCGCGCCGCCACGAAAATTCAGCTCGGCGTGAAACTGACGAACGGTTTGGGGGCAGGGGCCAATCCCGAAATCGGCCGCAAAGCCGCGCTCGAGGATTCCGACAAGATCATTGAAGCGCTCGAAGGCGCGGACATGGTGTTTGTCACTGCCGGGCTCGGTGGCGGCACCGGCACGGGCGCAGCTCCCATCATCGCTTCGCTTGCCAGTGAGATGGGCGCGCTCACGGTCGCGGTCGTCACCAAACCCTTCGCATTCGAGGGCAAGCGTCGCATGCAGCAGGCTGAACGAGGCGTGTCGGAACTGATGGAATCGATCGACACGACCATCGTTATCCCCAATGAGAAGCTCCTCGCCGTAGCGGAGAATGCCGGCTTCTTCGAATCCTTCCGCATTGCCGACGACATCCTCCGCCAGGGCGTGCAGGGGATTTCCGACATCATTACCATCCCCGGCATCATCAACCGCGACTTCGCCGACGTAAAAGCGATCATGGCGGGCATGGGGTACGCGGTGATGGGCACGGCCACCGCCGCCGGCGAACGCCGCACCATGGAAGCGGCGCAACGCGCCATTGCCTCGCCCCTGCTCGAAGCGGGAGCCATCGACGGTGCTCGCGGCATTCTCATCAACATCACCGGCTCAAGTTCCCTGAAGCTCGCCGAGGTGCAGCAGGCCTGCACCATCATTCAGGGCGCCGCCCACGAAGATGCCAACATTATCTTCGGCGCAGTGCTCGACGAGAAAATGAAAGACACCGTCAAGATCACAGTGATTGCCACCGGCTTCCAGGAGTCGTCGGTGCGCGCGCGGCGCCACGAATCCTTCGACCCTGTGATCATGCCGCGCCATCGCGATCACTTCCATACACCGGAGCCCGAACGAGTGGCTGAACCCGATCCCGAGCCACGCTTCGAGCCCGATCCCAAGCCCACCATGATCATGAAGGAGACTTCGGATGCCGTCGCGACGATGACGATGCCCTCTGCCGACGTCATTGCCCTTGATGCCGTTCGTGAGCCCGCGCCTACGTATCAGCCTGATGATCTGGACGTGCCGGCGTTCCTCCGCAAGCGGCTGGAACTATAAACAAAAAAGCAGGCGTCCGTGTGAACGCCTGCGGCACAACTGCGTCGTTCGGAGAGTTACCGGCAGGGGTTCTTGTTGACCGGATTTGCTCTCTTGATTCTGGCACTGGTGAAGCAGGCCTCATCAAGATAGATCTGGTCATCCGCCATCTGATAGAACAGAACGCTGCTCTTTCCGGAAACAGCCTTCTCAGACACTGACACGAAATAGCCGTTCGTTGTCTGCCGCTTTCCACCCTTCAGAGCCTCGAAGATCACGCGTCCTTTCAGCGTTCCCTGCGACGGGAGTGACATCCCGAGAGCGTAGGCGAGTGTCGGCGCGATGTCCGCATTGGAGATCGGCGTACGAATGACTGCACCCTTCTTGAAGTCGGGGCCAATCGCCGCCATATTGTTGAAGGTGTTATCCCGAGCGATGGAGCCATGCATGCCCTGGCCTTCCTGCAAGCTGGTGTCGGCAATCTGTACTGCTGATTGCAGGTCGGCAGGATCCAGGTAGAACGTCTTGAATCCAAGCGCGATTGCCGGGCGCGGCGTTTGCGCGTTGCCGACCAGCGCAATCGCACTCAGAGGCAGCGTTCCGGGGATCGATCCATAGCTGTCATCCACGAAGATCGCTCCCACGTAATCGCGGGTGGAGAGGAAGCTGACGATGTCGAGCAGCCGCGTCGCGTCGTGATCGGGGATGTAGATAAGGTCCGATCCGCCATTGGCGGCCACCACGACCTTGGCATCGGTGCTGTCGAGAATTACCCCACTCGCTCCGATGAGGCCATCTCCGGCGGCGGGACGCTGGCGTACGATACTCGTCTGCTGTCCAATCGTCGGGTCTACCAATTCGTAGGTGCGATTGCCGCTGCCGTCAGTGATGATCGAATCGGGATCGTAGAGCGGCAGGTTCAATGCGTGCGCAATGTCAATCGCCACAAAACCAGGAGGCAGGAAACCAGGATTCACTTCCACCCGCCCGGTCGCGTCTTTGTAGGTGAAAAGAGCCGAGTAGCTCTGGGTGGGAGTTCCCAGGGCATCCACTTCATGCCGGCTGATGGTGGCAAAACCGTGATCCGCCGTAATGAAGATGTCCGTGTTCTTGGCCAGCTGCGGATTGGCATTGATGTAGTCGAGAATCTGCTTCAGGTTCTTGTCGGCATTCGCGACGGCAGCTTTCGAAGTCGAACCGTTGATTCCCGGGGTCAGCGAGTTCAGGCTGTCGCCCTGATTGTGCTGTGTGCCGTCTGCGTCACGGGACCAGAAAAGAATTGCAAACGGATGACCGCTGGCGACGAATGTCGGCAGGATCGCCTTCGTCACTGTGTCGGTGAAGTACTGTTGCTGCACCGTGTTGGGCGACGTCGTTCCCGGCGTAACGTTGTTTCCGGAGAAGCCGTTGTTGCACTGATCCGTTGCGCCGCAACCATTGCTCCGGCTCGGCGCCGCCGTGGCCAGCCCGACCGCGATCAGAGCATCGGAAATCTGTTTCTTCAGCGGGATGCCCGAACCGTTCCCGGTCGCGTCATCGATGAACACTGTGTCGGGAATGACAAAGTTCTTGCTGACCGGTTGCAATTGCGATACATCCTGGATGCCAACCGGCCCGTGCTTTCCAACCGAAGCTGTGTTGTAGCCATTCTGCCGGAGTAGAGCGAGCAGGCTTTCCTCTGTCAGCCAGTTGCCGCCGTAGTGGTCATCCAGATCCGCGAGGATCTGGTCATTCTCGACGAAAGGAGTATTCGTCTGTGCGAGCTTGCCGAAGTTCCCGGTGTTGAAGATCGGATATCCGGAAAACAGCGTGTTGCTGAAGTCGCCAGTATCACCGGGGTAGTGGCCGGTGGCTATGGTGGCGCCATTCGGCGTCGTAAACGTCGGGAACATAGCATGGCTATTTGCAAAATTCACGCCCTGCTGCCGGATGGAATACAGCGTCGGCGCATCCGTTGGATTCACGGATCCGGCTCGCAGACCATCGACAACAAAGATGATCACGTTCCGCGGAGATTGAATAACTGGTTTTTTGTCAGCCGCGATCAGAGACGAGGGCGCTGCGAGCGCCACCGTCATCATCGCAGTCAGAGCTAGTTGTGAAAGACGCTCCTTCATTTCTCAGCCACCTCCCTGCTTGAGATGGCCTGATGGTAAAGGTGCTCTGTTACGTTGAGATGAACACGGTCGAATGCAATGTAAAGATTTTGTAGAAACCGATTGATTCACTCTCCATCGGTGCTGCCGGGACTCCGTTTCCCCTGAAACCGAGTCTTTCCCGTCATTGCTGCAAGAACGCGCCGGCCTCGCGTGCGATTCTCCCGTATCCCTTGGCTCGCGCGTCCCTCACCAGGCCGGCGGCTTCTGCGCGCGCCGCCTGCATCTTCCCTGCTTTGGCATGACCCCTTACTACTGCTAAGCGAGCGTCCAGTTGGTATCCAACGTAGCCGTAGTGGGTCACAACCGTGAGTACGTCCTGGATACGTTTCAGTGCCTCCGGGAACTTATGCTGAGCCGTTTCGACCTCCGCCAGCGCCAGTGCAGCATCGAACTGCTGCGGCCTGGACGGCCTCTGCCTCGCTCTCGCCAGTGCATCGGCAGCGAACTGACCTGCTTCGGCCGTCTTTCCCTCGGCTAATAGAACCTTGGTCAGCACGGCCTGGCAGGAGATGAGTAGATCATCTAGCTTCGACTTCTCAAAGACAGCCGCCGCCTCGCGTAGCGTGCCTTCCGCCCCGGGAAACCGCGCCTCGTAATAAGAGATCCACCCCAGCTGGACCCGCGAGATGGCGCTGTTTGTGTTCTCACCCAGTTCTTTACGCAAGGCCAGCGCCTGCTCGGCCAGCTTTCGCGCTTCCACGAGGTCGTCAGTGGCGATGAGCAGGTCTGCGATGTTGCTGAGGGCGTATGCCTGTCCCCGCCGGTAACCGATGTCCCGCTGAATCTTCAAACCCTCGTCGTATCGCTTCCGCGCCTCGGCCAGTTCGCCCATCTCTGAAAGCACATTTCCCAGATTACTGAGCGTACTCGCTGTTCCGCGTTGATCTCCTACTTCACGGAATATCGCCAGTCCCTCCTCATTTTTCTTCCGCGCGTTGCGCAAATCGCTCATGCTGTCGTAGACATTGGCCATGTTGCCGAGCGCCCCAGCCATCCCGCCTTTCGATCCGACTTCCCGATAGATCGCCACTGTCTGCTCGTAGTACCTCATCGCCTTAAGGAAATCGCCCGTGTCTAAAGCGACGTTGCCCAGATTGTTCAGCGAGCGCGCCGAATTTGACTGATCGCCAATCTCACGGAACGTCCGGAACGCCTCTTCATATCTGCTTGCTGCTCCGGCGAAGTCCCCCTGGTCGTAAAGAATGTCCCCGCTGAGATGGATGGCGTTTGCCGCCCCTCGTTTGTCGCTGGCTGCAGAAAACAGTTCCTGGGCTTCCTTGAAGGCGGGCGCGGCTTTTGCCAGCTCTCCGAGACGTTCCCATGCCCACCCTTCTGCGATTCGCGCCTGGGCCACAACGAGCCGCGCTCCCTGGGCTTGTCCGATTTTCGCCGCGTTCTGTGCTGCAGAAAGGGATTCCCGGAAACTGCCCAGCTGGTCGTACGCTCGCGCCTCCGCCAAGTCGATGCGCGGATCGCCGTTCGGCGTGCTTGCCGTTCCTCTCATCTCGCCCACCGTGAGGAGCGCGTCCTTAGCCTGCCCGGCAGAGGCTTGCGCAGACGCCAGACGCAACCCGTAGTCCACGTTGTCGGGAAAGAACCGCCACAGCGTGCGGTAGATCTCGATCGCCTTCGGCCACTCGCGCGTCGCCTCCCGCAGGCGGCCTTCAATCCGTAACCGCTCATCGCGCGAGAGCGCACCCGACAGGTCAAAAGCCTTTTGCGCTTGCTCCCGTGCCAGCGCGTCGTACCCGAGGTTTGTGAGTGCTTCGGAGAGTGCCGAGTGGCTCAGCGCGTACTTCGGGTCCTGCGCGATCGCCTTTTCCAACAGGTTTCGAGCTTCACGTGCCTCGAACCGGCGGAGTTTCGCGAGTCCCTCCGCATACAAGCGCGCGGCTTCATTGCTCGAAGGCAACGACGCATGCTCGGTTCCTGCCTCTCCCGCCGGGGCCGAGGCCCCGAGCGTGCCGCGCAATCGGGTCCCGGTGCGAGCCACCAGATCGAGCAACTCCGCTTCGCCCCCGGTTTCTGAAATCGACGCCACCGTTTCCCCCGTTGTCGCATCCTGCAGGTGGAAATCGATTCGAATCCGTTTTCCTCCATCCTCGCCCATTGCCAGGTAGGTGCCAAGCACCACCACGTCTGTGCCGGAATACTTGCGGATGCGCCCCAGCGTGTCCGGCGCATAGCTCTCGGCATCGGGCAGCGCGAGGTCCAGTTTCATCCGTGCCACGTTCTCGCCGGAAAGGGTTCGCAATTGCCCGCCGCTGGCGAGTTCCGTGCTCAACATTTCCGCCAACGCCGTCGACAGCCATGCCTGGTCCGGCTTTCCCGAAAGATTACGAAATCCGATGACGGCCACGGAGCGCCGCGAGTGCGCCTGCGGCGCTGTCCGCCCGGTCATTCGTCCGCGAATGTCAGCTGGGTTCCAGATCAAGATCACCGCGACCGCCGCGGCGATGGCGGCCACGGCCCACGGCCACCGCGGACGCCTGTATACCGCTACCGACGTCGATCCGCTGCTCAATCTTTCCAGGTCAATGCGCAGCTCGCGCGCCGACTGGTAGCGCAGGTCCGGATCGCGGTCGAGCGCTTTGAGGATGATCGACTCCAGCGCCGGCGAAATCTTCCGGTTGTGAGACGTTGGCCGTGACGGCGGCCGGTCCAGGATCTGCGCGATCAATTGCGGACCGGATGTCTCCCCGTAGGGATGCTTCCCCGTGGCCATCTCATACAGAACGGCCCCGGCGGCGTAGATGTCGCTGCGCACATCGGCGTTCTTCCCGCGCAATTGCTCCGGCGCCATGTAAGCCACGGTCCCGCTTACCTTGGTGTTGGTGGCGGTTGGGTCCGAATCGCCTTCTGCGTGCATCCATTCGGCGAGACCAAAGTCAAGAATCTTGAGACGTCCGTCCTTATTAATGCGCAGGTTTCCGGGTTTCAGATCACGATGCAGAATTCCTTGCTGGTGGGCCGCCTCCAATCCATCCGCCAGATGGGCCCCGAAGCGCAGGACTTCGTGATCTTCCATCGGCCCGCCGGCCAGGCGCGCATCGAGCGTCAACCCCGATACCAGCTCCATGACCAGGAAGTCGACTCCCCCTTCGCTGCCGAATTCGTACACGCCGCCGATATTAGGGTGATTCAGTCTCGCCAGCGACAAAGCTTCTCGCCGAAAGCGTTTCCGCGCGTTCTCGTCCGACAGCATGCCCGTGGGCAGGACCTTGATCGCCACGTCCCGATCGAGGGTCTCGTCGTGCGCTCGGTAGACCACACCCATCCCTCCGCTGCCAATCTTCTCCAGCACGCGATAGTGGGACAGGGTCTTGGGAATCATAGGGGGAACAGAGGTTGCAGGAATGGTAAGTGCCGGCGTCCTGCACCGTCAATTCAGCACGGTACAGACGAGGCAGCCACTGTGACGGGACGGGCATTCCCACAGCCGGTGCATGCTGCGCCGTTGCTCAATCTCTAGCGTCGAAGTTGTGTGCGACCGGCCGCGTCTTCCATGCGTTTCAGATGTCTGTCCATCTGCTCCACCACCACCTGCCAGGCATCGGCCTCCAATTCGAACTGATGCTTGAGCGGCGTCTGCGAACTCTGGACGAACGCCAGATTGTTCCGCATCTGATGCAGCAAGACCTTCAGTCGTTCGACCTCGGCGCGCATCTGCTCCAGGTCTCCAGCGTCGGACTGCGCGCGAACCGGCGTGCTGTCAGCCGCGACCGGCGGCGCCGGTGGACGGCTGCGCTCGCCCTGCGCTGAAGCACCGGCAGACATGAGAATGAGAAGCGCCACAAACAACCAAGTCTTCGTTGTTCGAGTGATCATTGCTTTCTCCTCTCTTGAAATTTTTCCCAAAATAGAACTGCGTCTTTCTGGAGTCTCTCCGTAATTCGGGAACCTCATGAGCTCAATCTACGACTATTCATAGAATCGGCACAACAACGCTCTCTTGCAGGCGCCAGTTTTGTTCATGGTGCAGGTAGTTACCGTGTTCGCATCAAGGACGCGATGATGGCTTCCTGAGTGCTGTTATCTTTGTGAGCACGTGTGCTGTCATTCCCATAACGGGAAGCTATTTGATCTCCGATGGTTCATTCCGGGAATGAACTGCCGCAAGAAAGTTAGTCCCGCATCCGCTTTCTACGTCTTGCCAGTTCGATCCCCTCATGCTTCGTGGAGGAAATCATGACTAATTTGTCTCCTAGCTGGCTGCGGAGTCGGACTGCCTTGGCGCTGATCGCCATCACAGTCATTCTCGGTCTCACCGCCAGCGCATTCGGCCAGGTTGCATCCGGTTCGATCCAGGGCACGGTCAAAGATTCGTCCGGCGCTCTGGTTGCTGGCGCAACTGTCACCGTCGTGAACGTTGACACGCAATTCACCCGCACCGCCGCCACCGACAACAACGGATTATTTGCCTTTGTTGCCTTGCCGCTCGGGCAGTACAAGCTCACGGTCCAGGCCAAGGGGTTTGCAAATTATTCGGAAAACATTCAGGTAACCGTGGGTTCGCGTCTGGAGCGCGAGATTTCCCTGAACGTGGGTACCACCGCGACGACCGTCGAAGTATTGGGCGGAGGCGCGATATCGGTAAACACCATCAATCAGGAAGTCTCTTCGGTCGTAAGCGCGAATGAAGTCTCTCAGCTTCCGACCCTGACCCGGAATCCGTACGACCTGGTCGCTACCGCTTCGAACGCACAGCAGGATTCGCAGGCGGGCGTCGGCGACGCTCGTGGCGCCGGGTATTCGATCAATGGCCAGCGCTCGGCCAGCACCAGCATCCTGCTCGATGGTGCGGAGAACGTCGACTTGTTCACCGCCGCGGTGGGCCAGACTGTTCCGCAGGACTCGGTACAGGAATTCCGCGTCATCAGCAATGGACTGACAGCGGAATACGGGCGCGCTTCGGGTGGCGTGGTGAACGTGGCCACCAAGTCGGGAACCAACAACTTCCACGGCAGCGCGTACGAGTACAACCGCGTCGCCGCC
>DATIWL010000019.1:0-29279 GCA_035519435.1 Terriglobales bacterium | reverse complement strand
CCGGCGAGGTCCGTGATCGAAGCGTCGGCGCGGCCGAGCTGCTCCAGCACGCCGCGCCGGGTCGCGTCCGACAGCGCGGCGAACGAAGCGTCGAGGCGGGTTTCGTTATACTGAACCATATGGTTCAGTATATAGCAGATCAGCTTGCGGCGTGCAAGAGGAAGAACCTATGAGGCTGGTGCCAACTTGGATTGGCATAGTCATCCGGGCGGCTAGGTTCTGCTGATCACCGAAGGTGCCGGCTACTATCAGGAACGGGGGAGCCCGCGCGCGTTGTTCGCAAGGGAGATGTAATTAAATGCATCTCCGGGAGTCGAGCATTGGCACGGCGCAACCCCAAACAGTGGTTTTGCCTATCTGGCAGTGACACCCACTCAAAGAGGAAGAACAATCTGGTTGGAGCCTGTTGCCCACAACCCAACCCACAATTCGAGTGGTCTTATATGACTTGCGCTGCGTTTGGCAGTCCCCGCGCGTCTTGTAAGTTGTTGTGAAACCTATTCATGCAGCGCTGTCACGGCAGAGGCCGCGGGTTCGAGTCCCGTCGTCCCCGCCATTCCCGGCTTGGCACTCTGAAATCTCTGGCAGTCCTCTAATCAGGAAGGGCAGCATACCTTACCCAAAACGCTTCGAGCGCCTGCACGGCGGCGACAAAGTCGTTCAGATTGCCAGGCTTGGTCAGATAGCAATTGGCGCCCAATTCGTAGCTTCGGGAGATGTCGCGCAGGGAACCGGACGTTGTAAACACGACAACGGGAATCGTGCGCAGGCCGGCGTCGGATTTAAGTTCGGCGAGCACGCCGCGCCCATCGCGGCGGGGAAGATTCAGGTCGAGCATTACAAAACTAGGACGAACGGCTTCGGAAAACGGAGAAGCGCGGCGAAGGTATGCCATCGCCTCTTCACCATCCGACACGGTGTTGAGATGGCTGCCGTAGGGTGTCCTTGCCAGGGCATCGCAAACGAGGCCAACGTCGGCAGGGTTGTCATCAACCAGAAGGATTTCCGCTGGACGTCTCATGTTTTTTCGAGCCCGTCCTGATTCGAGCCGCAATCCGGCAACGTGAAGCGGAAGGTAGAGCCTCGGCCGAGATCCGATTCAACCCAGATTTTGCCTCCGTGCTGTTCAACAATCTTCTTGCAGATGGCGAGCCCTACCCCGTTCCCGGGATATTCGGCACGAGCGTGGAGGCGCTGGAAGATCATGAAAATCTGGTCATGATGTTCAGGAGCGATGCCGATGCCATTATCGGCAACCGAGAACAGCCATGCCGTATCGGCCTTCTCAGCTGTGATGCGGGTTTGAGGCGGTTCGGCGCCGTGGAATTTGATCGCATTGCCAACGAGGTTCTGGAAGAGCTGGACCAACTGCGAGCGGCTCACGGCGACCGCGGGAAGGTTGTCGCAAACGACGTTGGCGCGACTTTCGTCGAGGGTGGACCGCAGGTTCTGCAAAGCCTCGTGGACAGCGAGATTCGCGTTCACTGCCTTCGGCTCGGAGCCATTGCGGCCGACGCGTGAGAACGCGAGCAGGTCCTGGATCAACGTCTGCATGCGAAGAGCCCCCTCGACGGCATAACCGATGTATTTGTCCGCATTGTCATCGAGCTTGCCACGATAGCGTTCTGCCAGGAGCTGCGTGTAGGAGGCAACCATGCGAAGAGGCTCCTGCAGGTCGTGGGAAGCAATGTAAGCGAACTGTTCCAGATCACGGTTGGAGCGCGTCAATTCGGCCGCTTTCTTGGACAGCGTTTCTTCTGCGCGCTGGCGGAGCCGGCGGAGAGCTTCCTGTTCGGTGACATCGCGCAGGATGACTGTGAAGAGCTTGCCGGTTTGAGTTTCTACCCGAGAGAGAGAAGCTTCCATGGGAAATTCCGCGCCATTGGCCCGGAGTCCGACCAGAGTCTCGACCTTCCCCATGCGGCGTCTCGTGGCCGCTCCGGCAGTGAACTTGCGGACGTGCTCCTCGTGCGCCGCCTGGAAGCGTTCTGGAATGAACCGGTGCAGGGGCTGTCCCATAGCCTCCGAGGCAGGACACTGAAAGACGAGTTCGGCCGCCTCGTTAAACAAAACGATTTGTCCCTGTTCATTGACCGTGACGATCGCATCCATCGCAGAGGCGAGGATGCCAGCCAGGCGTTCCTGGTTTTCCTTGAGAGCGTTCTCCGCTCGCGCGCGTTCCTGGCGATAACGAGTTTCTTCGAGCGCGCGGGATACCGAAGCCGGCAACCGTGTGAGGTGATCCTTCAGGACGTAGTCGGTGACGCCGCGCTTGATGCACTCAACGGCTGCGATATCTCCCAGGGACCCGGTCACGAGGATCACGGGGATATCAAGATCCTCGGCGCGCAGGATATCGAGGGCCTCCACGCCCCTCCATTGCGGCAAATTGTAATCGGCGAGAACCACGTCGTACGGCGTGGCGGTGACGCGTGCCCGGAACTCAGCCTCCGTCTGGACCACGTCGCTGTCGACTTCAAAGCCCTCATGTTCGAGAGAGTGCCGGACCAGTTCGGCATCGAGCAAGTTGTCTTCGACGAGCAAGGCACACAACTTCCTCTTGCCGCTAACTGTTGGAGCTGCGCTCGCCATGACGCACCTCGGCCTTCTTGTCCCCATTCGATATCGGGTATTGGTTGATCACCAGCCAGTAGAGTCCCATCTTCTTGACCGTGTCGCGGAACTGATCGAAATCCACCGGCTTCTGGATATAGCTGTTCACCCCCAATCGGTAGCCATTGACGAGGTCCGATTCTTCGCGCGAAGAGGTGAGAATGACGACGGGGATGGACTGTGTGCGCGGGTCTGCCTTGATGCGCTGCAGGACCTCCAGGCCGCTGATTTTGGGCAGTTTCAGGTCGAGGAGTATCAACCGAGGAATCAGCTCCGGAGCGCGCTGCGCATAAGGGCCAGTGCAAAACAGGAAGTCGAGCGCTTCCTCGCCGTCGCGCACGATGAATATCTTGTTCGCGAGATTCTCACGCCGCAACGCGTGCAGGGTCAGCTCGATATCGTCCTGATTGTCCTCAACCAGAAGGATGTTGACTTCGCGATCGGTCATCTGTTTGCTCCTGTCATGGCGGCCGCGGCGTCGTTTCCGGACTTGACCGAGGCGAGCGTGAAGTAAAACGTAGCGCCCTCGTTGAGGACCGCTTCGGCCCAGGCCCGGCCGCCGTGTTTCTGGACGATCCGTTGGACCGTCGCCAGACCCACGCCGGTGCCTTCGAAGTCTTCCGCACGATGCAAGCGCTGGAAGACGCCAAATAGCTTAGAGGCGTATTTCATGTTGAATCCGACTCCGTTATCGCGCACGTAGATGACAGTCTGGCTGTTCTCCAACGCTTGCCCGATGTCGATGACGGCTCTTGGGCGCGGCCGCGAGTACTTGAGTGCATTGGAAAGAAGGTTGTGAAACACTTGCTTCAGCAGGGCAGGATCACCTTCGACGTAGGGGAGTTCCCCGATCTTCCATTCGACTGACCGGCCTTCGGCCTCGGTTCTGAGGTCATCGATGACCGAGCGCACGAGTGAATCCAGCCCGGTCACCTGCAACTGCAATTCGTGGCGGCCGACGCGGGCCAGGTTCAGCAGATCGTCCACCAGTTGGCCCATGTGGTGGGTGCCTTCCTGAATGCGCTGCAGATACCGTCGCGCTTCAGGCTCAAGCGTGAGGCTGAACTCCTCGGACAGGATCTTGGAGAAGCCGCTGATGTGGCGCAAGGGAGCGCGCAAGTCATGTGAGACGGAATACGTGAACGCTTCCAGTTCCTTGTTAGCGGCCTCAAGCTGGGCCGTGCGCTCGTGAACCCGGTGTTCCAGTTCCTCGTTGAGCCTGCGGATCTCCAGTTCGATGGCTTTCTTCTGGGTGATATCACGGCCCACGACCACCGATCCGGCAATCTTGCCTTCGTGGTCGCGAATGGGAGCAAAGCTGTAGCTGCCCACCCAGGTTTCGCCCGTATCCTTGCGGCGGAGGGTGTATTCGGCGTCGGTTGCCGTTTCCCCACGCAGAGCCCGGGGCACAGCCCACATTTCGAATGGCGCTAGATCCCCGCTGGGCAAGAACACCTCAAGGAATGCAGGGTACTCAGCAAGAGTCCGGGCGCATTCAGATTTGTTCTTGAACCTGTGGAAGACGGCAAAGCCTTCGTTGAAATCGATGAACTTGCCGTCGGTGTCGGAGATAAACACGGCGTCGGCCATGCTGGCGAGGGCGGCTTCCAGCTTGACCCGGCTCTCCCGGAGGGCCTCTTCGTCCCTTTTGCGTTTGGTGATATCAAGGAAGGTGACGACCGAGCCCAACAGTTTCCCGCCATCAAACAGAGGATGGGACCAGCACTCCACGGGAAAGGAAGTGCCGTCCTTGCGCCAGAAGACGACGTCATCCGCGTGGTAGGCATCACCGG
Organism: Terriglobales bacterium; assembly: GCA_035519435.1. Classification (GTDB taxonomy): domain Bacteria; phylum Acidobacteriota; class Terriglobia; order Terriglobales; family Acidobacteriaceae; genus Acidiflorens. The sequence goes on along the minus strand of DATIWL010000019.1, from coordinate 24,873 downwards.
CGCGAACTGCGCGACCGAGCGGGCATTCTTCGGGTGACAGAGGAGAGCCATCCGATCGGCTGTGGTGCATGACAGCATGCAGGTTCTCTCCCAGGATCTCGCTTGGCTCGGCGTAGCCGAGCAACCGTAGTGAGGCGGGATTGCAGAAGGTACAGCTACCGGCGAGATCGTCGCCCATGATGGCTTCCGCGGTGGAATCCAGCAAAGCGCGAATGCGCCGCTCGCGATCGCGCAAATCCTCTTCAGCCTTTTTGCTCGCGGTGATGTCTTCGGAGAAGATGACGATCCCCCCGATGTTCCCATTCGCCTCGTGCCAGGGGCGAATCTCCCAGCGGATCCACTGCACCGAGCCATCGGCGCGCTCGAAGCGATCGCGATCGTTGCGGACAACTTCCCCCGCCATTCCGCGGCGGTGAGCGTCCTTCCACGGTTGGGGAACTTCGGGAAAGATCACGTAATGCGATACGCCCCGCAGCTCACGATCTCCCAGGCCGTAGTCAGCTCGCCAGCGCCGGCTGGAGACCATGTATCGCATCTCGCGGTCAAACATGGCCAACGCGGCCGGAGCATGTTCGACGAAGAGACGCAACCTCGCTTCGCTTTCCTCCAATGCCTCGGTGCGCTGCCTGATCCGCGATTCCAGGTTGAGATTCAGATCGTGGAGCTGGCGGCGTATTGTTGCGGAGCGAGTGATCTCCCGGCTCGTGATCAAACCGGCAAGTAGCAACAGCGCGATTCCCGCCACGCTACTCAAGGTGTTGACGGCAACACTTCGGCGGCGTGCCTTCTCGGCGCTCTTTGTGCGCTCGGCAAGGAGTCGCTTCTCTTCGTTCTCGATATCTGCGAGTGTGTCGCGGACCCGATCCATTCTTCGCTTGCCTTCGAGGAACAGATCACGCGCCGGAACGGCCTGTACTCGCCGCCGCTCCGCGATCAAGTCCTCCGCACCGGCTAAGTGGGCGGCCACGAGTGGACGCAGACCCTCGACACGCGATCGTTGCACCGGATTATCTGCAGTCAGGGAACCGAGAGTGCCGAGGTCCTCGCTCAGATGGTCGCGCCCCTTGGTGAAGGGTTCGAGAAATGTCTGGTCGCCGTTGGCCGCAAATGCCCGTGCTCCGTTTTCAATGTCGACGCAATCCCTGAGGACGATGTCGATCGCCGTTCTCACCGCATGCGTGTGGGTGACCCAATCCTCACTTTCTGCGGCCCATCGCATGCTCTGCCAGGAATCCAGGCCTCCCAGCATGGCCAGCAGGACGCCCATGGTAATCGCAACCGAGGACCAGCGCCTCAGCCCGGTATCAACCAGAGAGCTGTCAGGGATCTCCGAAGCGTCAGGAAATCCGTCGAGCAAACTCGTGCCCCCGGCATTCGCGCGCCCTTCGCTCCGGTCCAGGAGAAGCGCCGCCCACCCGAGCAGTCCGGCGAGCAGGAGGCCGAAGGTGACGGCGATCATGCTGAGTTCAGCCCAACTTAGGTAAAAGGGCGTCAGCAGGGGCCTCGAGAGCAACCAGCCAAACACCAGCAACACGGTGAGCGTCGCAGGGACGGCGCGGCGGAGCCAACGGGCACCAAGGCTTTGCCGGACTAGTAACCCACTCATCGCCTGGTCGGAACGTATGCAGACGACGGCCATCGAAGATAGAAGGAAAGTCACCGCCGAGGGCAAAGAGAGGTGGGTGTGCGACATCCGTGTCGGGAAGATGAAATCGAAAAGGCCAACCATAGCCGCGACCATGGTCACGACACAGAGCCATTGGGCTGGCCACCGACGCCGTCGGGGAGTCGTCCAGTCCAGGAGTAGAAGGGCACCGCCGAGAAGAATGAAGTTGAAGCCCGAAATCGGCGACATCAAGCCGAGGCGCACTGCGCCAACATCTTCCGCTGGTTGTGCTCGGTACACCCAATGGTCAACGCCGCCGTTCCAGCCGAACAGATGTTCGCACGTAGTGAACAGGCCGACGAGAAAGACCACTCCTGCCAAAACCTGGGCGATAGACCGGCGACGACGGCTCTGCGCATTGTCCGCCTGCTTCTGACGGCGCAGCCAGAGCGCGCTCCCTAGGAGAATGAAGCACACGGCGCTGTTCGGGCGCGTCGTCACCTGGCCAGGTAGCCAGCTTTTGAGCAGGTCCACGGCGAAGAACCATCCCCAGAGAACCGAGAGGCCAACCCCAATCGTGAACAGACTCGTAGAGGCCACGAACAACGAGGGCCATCGGGGTGCTGGAGATGCAGATTCACGGGTCATGCAACACACTCAAGGGTCAATGTCGCGTCTCACGGATTCACCGCGTCGTCCTTAACGGCGCGTGCCCTGTGCCCGGCGTAGGGCAAGCGAGGACGCGTAGACATACGGGGAATCCGCTCTCCAGTGAAGATCGTCAGTTCGCGGGGCAAAGATGAGTGGAAAAGGGGACTCTCCGGGACTGCGAGGGCGACGGGGAAAGGTGTCCTTTGGGGAGTGGCCTTCGGTAGAGAGGCCATCCCTCCCGGAACTGCAACCGGAGGGATGGCGTGCAACGAAGTCTACGAGTTACGCTACAGCCGTGTTCGAGTGGGCGGTCGCGAGGGGACGAAGCGGGTCGGACAGCCCGCGCATTACCTTCTCGAATTGCTCCAGATCCAGCGATTGCGGCCCGTCGGAGAGCGCGCGTTCCGGGCAGGGATGGACTTCGACAATGACGCCGTCAGCGCCCACAGCGATGGCAGCCCGCGAGACAGCTCCGATCAGACTCTGCTTTCCCGTTCCGTGGGAGGGATCGGCAATCACGGGAAGGTGGGAAAGCTCCTTCGCCAGCGCGATGGACGCGAGGTCGATCGTGTTGCGGGTGGCCGTTTCAAATGTCTTGATCCCACGCTCACACAGGACCACCTGATTGTTGCCGCCGGAGAGCAAGTACTCCGCCGCCAGGAGCCATTCTTTCACGGTTGCCGAAGGGCCACGCTTCAGCAAGACCGGTTTTTGGGTCGTGGCGAGTTTTCGGAGCAGGGCGAAGTTCTGCATGTTGCGTGCGCCGACCTGTAGCATGTCGGCATACTCGCAGATGAGGTCAGCATCCTCCGTGCTCATGACTTCGGTGACGACCGGAAGCCCCGTCTGTTCACGGGCTTCCCGCAGAATCTTCAAGGCTTCGATCCCCAATCCCTGGAATTCGTATGGGGAGGTGCGCGGCTTATAGGCGCCTCCTCGCAACATGGAGGCCCCGGCGCGTTTGACGCCGTGCGCGGTTTGGAGGAGTTGCTCACGCGACTCGACCGAGCAGGGACCGGCCATAACGACAACTTCTTCGCCGCCGATCTTCACCCCGCCGACGTCGACCACCGTCGGGTGGGGACGCGTCTGGCGGCTGACGAGCTTGAACGGCTGGGCGATGGTGACGACATTGTCGACCCCGGGGGCGACGGAAAGCGCCTCGATCTCGTGACGGCGTCCACCGCTGCCGACGGCGGCAACGATCGTGCGTTCGGTGCCACGTGTGACGTGGGGTTGGAATCCGGCTTCACGGACTCGCTGGATTACGTGCTCAATCTGCTCGGGAGTGGCACTGTCCGACATGTTCACAATCATGGAGAGGTTTCCTTTCTTTGCCTGGCCCAAAAAGCAAAAGCCGCGATCTCAATATCGCGGCGCCGTTTGTGGATTTGCTGGAGTCGTTTCTAGGGTTGGCATTTGCTCCAGTGTTCCACCTCCGCCGCCGGAGTAAACCAATAGCGGGTAAATCGGCCGAAGGTGGTAAATCGAGTCATTAATTCTCCGATCACTTTCCAACTCGCCATGCGGCTTCGCCACAGGGCCTGCTGGGGGCTCCTACTGGCTTAGCGAACTGGCAACACTCGAGAAGGCGTTATTGGCGTTGCCTCCAATCAGGCGGACCGTTCCAATGACCAACACGAGGATTACGGCCAACATGACGGCGTACTCGGCGATGTCCTGCCCCTGTTCGTCCGACCACAGATTTCGGCAAACCTGAAGCATTCAATCCTCCAGCCCTCGTTCAAACGGGGGGAAAATCCGAACGAAGCTCGGACGTTAATAATGCCGACTTGAGAGATGAATGTCAATCGAAGCCCAGAGCCGATTTTCACAGCTTTGGCACCTCGCGATTTAGAATCAAAAACTTATGCCGCCTGTACTGGAATATGAACGGATCATGAAGGAATACCGGTCATGGACTGGAAGGAGACGGATCCGGGCGCTGGAGGATTTCTCGCTCGCGGTGGAGCGGGGAGAGATATTCGGTTTTCTGGGCCCGAACGGGGCCGGAAAGAGCACGGCCATCCACTTGGCCATGGGATTCATGAAGCCCTCGGCAGGAAAAGGACGAATGCTGGGCAAGCCATTCGGCCATGTGGCGACCCGCCGGCGCATCGGATTCCTTGCCGAGAATGTCGCTCTCTATCACCGCCGGGCGGGAGCTGCGCTCCGGTTCTACGGTGGGCTAAGCGGACTGCACGGGCAGGCGTTGACGCGAGCTGCGACGGCTGCCATGCAGGCGGTCGACATGCAGGCAGAGGTAGGACGAAACCTGGCGCAGTTTTCGCGGGGGATGGTGCAGCGCATGGGGTTGGCCCAGGCTCTAGTGAACGACCCGGAGTTGCTGATCCTGGATGAACCCACATCAGCGCTGGACCCGGCGGCGCGAGTCGCGGTCCGCGAGTTGCTGTTGCGCTGCCGCGATCAGGGAAAAACGGTATTCCTCAGTTCGCATTTGCTTTCCGAAGTGGAGTTGGTGTGCGACCGCGTGGCGATCCTCAGCCGGGGCCGGGTCGTGCGGACGGGCACACTCAACGACATGCTGGAGATCACGGGTCAGGTCGAGATCGTCGCTGAACAGGTTCCGCTCACCCTGTTTGCCGGCGCGGCGATGGATGGATCACGAGTGCGATTTCTGGTGCGCGGGAATGAACAACGCAGAGCGATCGAGCGCGTGTGGGCGACGGGCGGGGAAGTGGTCAGCGTGAATCCGGTCCGTAGATCGCTGGAGGAATTGTTCCTGGAACTTACCCGGGACCGCACAGAGGACGACCGAGCGGACAGGGGTGTGTCATGAGAGCCGTACTCCTGTTGGCAGCCAATTTCGCGCGCGAGCAGCGTTGGCCGTTGTTCTTCTTGTTGCTCTGGGTACTGGGCTGGGCGCTGTTTGGGCTGGTGGATCCGGAACGCGGTCCGGAGGATGCACTGATGATCTTCCGACAACTGGCCGTGTATTCGGTGACGTTCGGAGTGTTCTTCGGTAGTTCGGCGATTCAAGCGGACCAACGCTCGCGGCGCGTGCTGGCCGTATTGTCCAAAGGAATCTCGCGCCAACAATATCTCCTGGGCCTGCTTGCGGGGATGGGACTCGTGCTCGGCATCTTCTGCCTTTGCATGGGATTTACAGCAACTTGGCTGTTGGGCCGCTTCGGGGTCCATCTGGCATCGCTCTGGTTGGGGATGCTTGCGTTGTGGACAGCCTGCCTGCTCACGGCGTCGCTGACGCTGGCGATGTCGACCTTTCTGCCCCCGCTGTTTTCGGCGATCGCCACGGGCACGTTCGCGGGGATACCGGCGCTCCTCGCATTGCGAGGAGACGTAGTATCGAAGTTCGTGATACCAGTCTATGGGCTTGTCGAGCCGTTGATCGCTTCCGACTTCGCGCCAGCATGGCATGCGCGGCCCCTGCTCCTTCTACTGGGGTGGGTGGAGGCGGCAGTTTTCTGGATCATCGCTTCGTGGATCTTCTCGCGCCGCGATCTGGCAGTGGCAGCAGAATGAATGACGCGAAGGCGTCCGGTGGAGACTACTGACCGCTTGCCACTGTGGCGCCCGGCGTCGTGTTCTGGCTGATGTGCAACATGCCCATGCCGGCATCAGTCGCTTTTCTGAGTACCCGCCCTGGCAGAACTCCGAGGTAGAACGTAGCGATCAAACAGACAGCAACGGCCAACCAGGTCGCTGCCGGAACTGGGGGACAGGGAACGTCCGCGCGAGGCTCGCGCATGTACATCATCACGATCACACGCAGATAGTAATAGGCGCCGATGGCGCTGTTGAGAACACCGATGATCGTGAGCCAGACGAGATCCGACTGCAGGGCGGCGCTGAAGACGTAAAACTTGGCGAAGAATCCGCCGGTGATCGGGATGCCGATGAGAGATATCAGGAAGAACGTCAGCGCCGCAGCGAGTGCTGGGTAACGCTTACCCAGTCCGGCATAGTCTTCGAGGGTGACATATTTCTCGCCCACGTTGCCGAAATGGCTCACCACAGCAAAGGCGCCGACATTCATCGCCGCATAGGAAACGGTGTAGAACATCGCGGCGGAAGTCCCGAGCTCGGGCTGGGCGGTGAAGGCAACGAGCAGATATCCGGCATGCGCGATGGATGAATAAGCGAGCAGGCGCTTGATGTTGTCCTGCACCAGAGCTCCAAGGTTGCCGATGGTCATCGAGAGCGCGGCGGACACCCAGAGGAGCCAGAAACGTCCGGGAGCGTTGATCTCAAACATGACCCGCAGCAGGACGGCGAAGGCCGCGGCCTTCGGACCCGTCGACATGAGACCGACGATCGGCGCCGGAGCGCCCTCATAGACGTCTGGCGTCCAGACGTGGAAGGGTGCTGAGGCGACCTTGAAGCCGAGGCCCACGAACATAAGCCCCATCGCGACGTAAGCGAGCATGGGCACAGAGCCCGATGCCAGAGAGGAGGCGATCTTGTCAATGTTGGTGGAACCGGTGGCGCCAAAGATCATGGCGACGCCGTACAAGAAGAACGCAGTCGCAAAGGAGCCGAGGAGGAAGTATTTCAGAGACGATTCGCTGCTGGCGGCCTCGCGGCGGCGGAAGCCGGCCAGAATGTAGGTGGAGATGGAGGAAATTTCGAGCGCGATGAAAATCAGGACCAACTCAACCGCCGAAGACATGAGGCACATGCCGACGGTTCCGAACAGGATCAGGCCATAGTATTCGCCGGCGCGGATGCGCTGGACCGCCATGTATTCATACGAGGCGAGGATGACGACGGCGGAAATGGCAATGACAAGCGCGTGGAAGAAGACGCTGAAGCCTTCCACACGCACCATGTTCCAGAAGGCGTTGCCGGGGTCCTGTGCCATGAAGAACGTGGACACGAGCGCTGCCAGCGCGCCGATCAGAGCGATGGCGCCGAGCGACTTGTGACTGCGGTCCTCGTCGAGCAGCGGGTCGACGATCATTATGACGATGCCGAAGAAAGAGAGGACAAGTTCCGGCAGGATGCGGATGTATTCGGAACCGGTGGGCGGCGTGATCGCCAGCGTTTGAGCGAGCAGAGCTGGGAGATGCGTGATCGCCGTCATTGCCCGACCACCTTGGCCGCAAGTTGTGCGAACGGTTGAAGTGCCGACTGGACCGCCGGGTCAATCGAACTGAGCCATATAAGGGGAGCGACGCCCATGAGGAGAGCAATGGCCGCTGCCGGCCACAGCGCGGCTTTCTCGCGGGTATTCAGGTCGGGAAGGGTGCTGTTCACGTCGTTCCTCACCTTGCCAAAGAAGACGCGCTGGTACATCCAGAGCAGATAGCACGCGCTCCAGATCACTCCGGTGGCAGCAAGAATGCCGTAGATCGGGCGCGCTTGAAATGCGCCGCTAAGGACGAGGAACTCGCCGATGAAGCCGTTGAGCATCGGAAGACCGACGGAGGCAAGCACGATGAAGAGGAACGACGCGGCATATTTCGGCATCGGGGTTGCAAGTCCGCCGAAATCGGAGATTTCGTACGTGTGACGTCGCTCGTAAAGCAGGCCAGCCAGCATGAACAGTCCGCCGGTCGCGATGCCGTGTGCCAGCATGACGAAGACGGCGCCATCAAGTCCCGCGGGATTGAAGCTGAAGATGCCGAGGACGACGAATCCCAGGTGACTGACCGACGAATACGCGATTAACTTCTTCATGTTCGGCTGGACGAGCGACACCAACCCGCCATAGATGATGCCGATCAGCGCCAGCACAATGATCCAGGGAGCGTTGCTGCGCGACTGGTCAGGGAATAGGCCAAGATCAAAGCGCAGCATGCCGTAGGTCCCCATCTTAAGCAATACGCCGGCCAGAAGGACGGATCCGGCGGTCGGCGCTTCCACGTGGGCGTCGGGCAGCCACGTGTGAAGCGGGAAGAGTGGGACTTTTACAGCGAAGGCGACAAAGAATCCGAGGAAAAGCCACTGTGCGGCGGCGACGAAGCCGGGCACGCTTCCGGCGCGGATCGCGTTCTGCAGTACCACGAAATCGAAGCTGCCGGTCTTGGCATAGAGCCACAGGATAGCCGCCAGCATGAACACCGACGCAACCATCGTATAAAGGAAGAACTTGACGGCGGCATAGACGCGGCGTCCGTGGCCGTACATGCCGATCAAAAGCGCCATCGGGATCAGTGTTGCTTCCCAGAAGAAATAGAACAGGAAGAGGTCGAGGGCCGTGAAGACGCCGATCAGCGCAGTCTCGAGAATCAGCAGCAGGATGAAGAATTCCTTCACCCGCTCGTGGATCGAGGTCCACGAAATCAGCACGCACAGCGGCGTGAGAAACGTGGTCAGGACAATGAGCCAGACCGAGATTCCGTCCACTCCCATGTGGTAGTGGATATTCGGGCTCGCGATCCAGGCCTTGTCGATCTCGAACTTGAACAGGCTCGGGTCGCTGCCGAGATGAACAGGCAGGTGTAGAGAGGCGACAAATGCCAGCAGCGAGATGACCAGGGAGAAGACTTTGATATCGCGATCACGACGGGGAAAGAACATCAAGAGCAACCCGCCGGCTAGCGGAATAAACGTTACCAGCGTGAGGATGTAGGGATTGAGAGCGGAAATCATCAACGCACCCCCATCCAAATCATGTAGGCAATCACGACCGCGCCACCGGCGGCGACCCATCCTGCATACGATCTCAGGTTGCCCGACTGCATGTGGCGCAGGTTGTCGGAGGTGTGCCGCGCGGCATCGGCGGCGTTATTCACGATCGCGTCGATGATGCCCTGATCGACGCCTTTCCAGAGGATTGCGGAGGATCCATCAACCACGGGTTTCACGAAGAGCACGGCATAAAGTTCGTCGATGTAGTATTTGTTCGCAACCGCCCGATACAAACTGCCGAAAGCCTCTGCGATGACCCCGGGCAACTTCGGCAGCCGCGAGTACAGCAACCAGGCGAGGATCCAGCCGAGTCCGGCAGCGACGATAGAGACAGCCATTAGCAGGTGTTCCACACCGGAACTGGCGGTTTCACCCACCGTGTCTGCTGCGGGGGCGCTCTGGAAAACAGGCGCCAGAAAATGCTCGAAACGACCGCCAACACCTATCCAGCCGCCGAACACAGAGAGAATAGCCAGTACAACGAGCGGACCCAGCATTACCCAAGGGCTCTCGTGAGGTTCCCCATGCCCATGTCCGTGGCTGCGGTCACCGTGTGCATGCGCCGCGGACGCGGTTGCGCCCCGATAGTCGCCGGCAAAGGTCATGTACATCAATCGGAACATGTAGAACGAAGTGATGAAGGCAGTGACCACTCCGATCAGCCAGTAGATCCAGCTCCCGTAGGGGCTCGAATAGGCTTTCCAAAGGATTTCATCCTTCGAGAAGAAACCTGCCAGGCCGGGAATGCCGGCGATCGCCAAGGTTGCGATACCCATCGTGGCGAATGTCACCGGCATGTACTGTCGCAGCCCGCCCATCTTGCGCATGTCCTGCTCGCCGCCGACGCCGTGAATCACCGAACCAGCGGCCAGGAAGAGCAGGCCCTTGAAGAACGCATGCGTCATCAGGTGGAAGATGCCCGCCGAGAACGCAGCCACGCCGCAGGCCATGAACATGTATCCGAGCTGCGAAACGGTGGAGTAGGCGAGTACCTTCTTGATATCGGTTTGGCAGATGCCGATGGTAGCGGCAAAAAGCGCGGTCAGCGTCCCGACGATGGCGACTACGGTGAGGGCGCCAGGGGCACGTTCGAAGATTGCATGCGAGCGCGCAACCATGTACACGCCGGCGGTGACCATCGTGGCCGCGTGAATCAGCGCGGAGACGGGCGTGGGGCCTTCCATCGCGTCCGGCAGCCAGACATAGAGAGGGATCTGGGCAGATTTGCCGGCGGCGCCGACCATCAGTAGTAGGCCAATGGAAGTCAGCGTGCCGATGCCGGCTGCCTCCACCGGCTGGGCCGCAATCTGTTCGAACAACTTAGTGAAATCCAGAGTTCCGAAATGCTTGATTAGCAGGAAAAGCGCAATCAGGAATCCGAAGTCGCCGATGCGATTGACGATGAATGCTTTCTTCCCGGCCGATGCAGCGGAATCCTTGATGAACCAGAACCCGATCAGCAGATACGACGCAAGGCCCACGCCTTCCCATCCGATGAACATGAGCAGGTAGTTCTTCGCCAAAATCAGCGTGAGCATGAAGAACATGAACAGGTTCAGGTAGGACATGAAGCGGTAGTAGCCGTCGTCGTCCGCCATGTAGCCGACGGAGTAGATGTGGATGAGAAAACCAACGCCGGTGACGACCAGCAACATGACGAGCGAGAGCTGGTCAAGGTAAAACGCAAAGTCAGCATGGAAAGCGCCGGCGCGAATCCAAGGGGCGAGTTCGCAAAAATAGGGAGCCGCGCTCGAAGAAAACATGGCCGCGATGTCCAGCGCATACAGGAACGCGATGCCCGGAAAGAAGAGGGCGACAGCAGAGATGGTCTTCTTCGAAAATGACCGCCCAAAGAAGCCGTTGATCGCCGCCCCGGCCAGCGGTAGCACCGGAATCAGCCAAAGATAGAGGTTCGGCGTCATAGTTTCAGCAGGTTCACCTGATCGACATTCAAAGTTTCGCGCGTGCGATAGACAGCGATGATAATAGCCAGTCCAACGGCAGCTTCGGCAGCGGCGACGACCATTACGAAGAACACGAAGACCTGTCCGCTCAGCATGTGCCAGTGTGCGGCGAAGGCGACGAACGACAGGTTCACGCCGTTGAGCATCAGCTCAATCGACATGAAGATGGTGATGATGTTGCGCTTGATGAGGAAGCCGAGCACGCCGCAGACGAACAGAATTCCGCTCAGGATCAGGTAATAGGGAAGGGGAATGGCAGTTACGGATGTCATCGACGCTCCCTTCCAGCGGCCACCAATTGGGGACCTTCGTTTTCTTCTTTCGCCGCTGCCGGTGTGGTCTGCGGACGCGCCACTGCTCCCGGGCGGCTGGCGAGCACCACGGCGCCCATGATCGCAATCAGGATGAGGACTGACGTGACTTCGAAGGGCAGCAGGAAGTCGCTGAAGAGCAGGCGAGCGATGCTCTTGGGATCGCCAAGCAGCGCGCCAATCGTAACTGATTGCGTGTTGCTGTGATGGATGAGCACCCAGGCGACGAGGACCGCGCCGATCACCACGCCGGGAACGCCGAGCAGAATTGCAACACGGCTGCCTTTGGTCCGCTCTTCTTCGCCCGCGTTGAGCAACATGATGGTGAAGATGAACAGCACCATGATGGCGCCGGCATAGACGATGACCTGGATGGCAGCGACGAATTCGGCGCCAAGCAGAAGATATTCGGCGGCGAGCGAGGCCATCACAACCACCAGCGACAGAGCGCTGTTGATGGGATGGCGCTGCACGAGCAGGTTGATCGCGCCTGCCACGCAGATGATGCCGAAAAACGCAAATAGGGCCAGATGAAGCATCTTTGTCAGATCACAAAAGCTACGCGCTACGGGCTTCGAGCTACGAGCAACCCTTATGCTCTTGCCGCCACCCACAGAGCTGTTACGACCAGGTTCGCAATCGACAACGGTAGCAGGACCTTCCATCCGAACGCCATCAGTTGGTCATAGCGGAAGCGGGGAAGCGTCCAGCGTACCCATACGTACAGAAACATGAAGAAAAAGACCTTGAGACAGAACCAGATTACGGGCATCGCCATGTTGAGGAGCGAGCCATCACTTCCCCAGACCGGGCCGAGCCACCCGCCGAAGAACAAGAGCGTCGCGAGACAAGCCACCGTCACCATGTTCGCGTATTCGGCCATGAAGAACATGGCAAATTTCATGGCGCTGTACTCGGTGTGGTATCCAGCGACGAGTTCGGATTCGGCCTCCGGCAGGTCGAACGGCGTACGATTCGTCTCCGCATAGGCCGAGATCAGATAAAGGAAGAATGCCAGCGTCCCAAAGGGCAGGTAAAACACGTTCCAATGCATGTGCCGCTGCGATAGGACGATGTCACGCAGGCTGAAGCTACCAGCCCAGATCAGCACCGGAATCAGCGACAGGCCGAGTGAGACTTCGTAACTGACCATCTGGGCGCTGGCGCGCAGGCCGCCGAGCAGAGAGTACTTGCTGTTCGAGGACCATCCGGCAAGAGCGACTCCGTAGACGCCCATCGAGGTGATTCCAAGAATTACCAGCACGCCAATGTTCAGATCTGTGATCTGGAACGGCGTGCTGATCGGCCCGATTGTGAGGCCGCCGACATGAAAAGCCCGGATATCCAGCGAGTTTCCGAAGGGCACGACCGCGATCGAGGTGATCGCAAAGACGACCGAGATCACCGGCGCCGCAATGTAGAGCGGTTTGTAGACGTACGGGGGCGTCAAGTCTTCCTTGAAAATGAACTTGACGCCGTCGGCCAGGGGCTGCAGCAATCCGAATGGACCGACCCGCGTGGGACCCCAGCGGTTCTGAATGTGCGCGGATACCTTGCGCTCCAGCCATACGCTATAGGCCACTGCCGTAAGCAGGACGAAGATGACAGCCAGCGACTTGATAATCGAGATAATGATGTAGGTCGTTATCGTCAACGAGTTCTCTTCCGGCGCGGGTGCCTTCGTCCGCGCGGTCTTGCGCCTAGTCCGCCGCCACTTCCGTTTCGGCGGACTTGTTTTCCATTACGGAATTCAACGTATGCGAATAGCGGCCCAGCGTCCCGGAACTGAACAGGTCGTCATTCGCGGGAACAATCAGAGCCGGATCGTGCTGCGCGCCCGGCCCGCTCTCGGCAACCTCCAGGTGCTGGTCGTTTCCAGCCAGCAGGTTGATCCGCGAAACGTCGTAACCGGACACCAGGCGCTGGATTTCGTCGAGGATGGCGATGGGATCGAACGGCGTCATCTTCGGTTCCAGGCTGTGTGCCTCGAGCCACACCGCGTGCCGGTCGGCTTCGCCCGATTGCGCGCCGCGTGTCTGTCCCATGTCGGCACGTGTGCCGCCGCCAAAAGGAACGAGCTTGTGCACGTCGAAGCCCATGGCATCGGCGACGCGGACGATCATCTCAAAGTCAGGTTTGCTGCCAGCGACTTCGCCCGCCTTCTTGGCCAGTTGCAGGTCACCGCAGGTATTGGTGACCGTGCCTTCCTTCTCGTAGGCGTTCGCCGCGGGTAGAACGACGTCGGCGATCTCGGCAGTTCCGGTGAGGAACATGTCCTGCACTACCACGAAGCTCTTCGAGAACGTGAACGGATCGATTCCCAAGCGGCCGATGGGATTTGAGCCCACCACGTATAGAGCCTTCAAGTTGCCTGCCTTGGCCGCGTCGACCATCTGCGGCAGGGTCAGGCCTTTGCCGGCGGGAGGCGTGCCCCACTCGTCGGCAAACTTTCCGGGAGCCGAGACCGGCTGATATCCGGGGAGCAAGTCGGGATAGAGGCCCATGTCGGCGGCGCCGCGCGAGTTTGCATAGTCGCCGAGGCAGATCAGTTTGGAGCCGCTCAGCGATCCGGCGAATGCGGCAAGCTTCGCGAGGTCAGTACCGCGAACCTCCGACCCGAAGATGATGACTAGATTCTGCTCGGCGCGAATCTTGTCGCGCAACACGCTCCAGGCGTCGGCATTGGTCATGTCGGTCGCGAGCGCTGCGCGCTGCGCGTCGTCGCCCGCAAGGAATGCAACCGCTTTGCCTTCGGCGCCGGCAGGAAGCAATCCAAACGCGGCTGATTGGCGGCGCAATTTCACCGGCGCGGAGTTGATCATGTAGAGCCGCGAGCGGTGCAAGCGAACATTATTGCGAATCTGCCACGCGAGCAGCGGATGCTGGTTGGTCGGATCGTTCCCGATGACGAGCACGGCCGGCGCGTTGTAAACATCGCGCATGGAGGCGGTCCGGCCCGGCTTGCCGTGGAGAGCTCCTGCGAACGCGGCGTAGTCGGCGGTGCGGTGGTGGTCGACGTTGTTCGTCTTCAGCACCATGCGGGCGAACTTTGAAAGCAGGTAGTTTTCTTCATTCGTGGTACGGTTCGATCCGATCACGCCGATGGCGCTGCCGCCATCCTTATCGCGAACTTCCGCGAACCGCTTGCCGATGCGCTCAAACGCCTCCTCCCATGTGGCTGGAGTGAGCTTGCCATCCTTGCGGATCAAGGGCTGTGTCAGGCGCGCCGTGTGGTGCGCGAAGTCGAAGGCGTAGCGGCCCTTGACGCAAAGGAAGTCGTTGTTGATGCCGCTCTTGTCGCGGTTATCGCCGCGCACGATCTCCATGCCAGTGTCGCAGCGTCGCACGCCGAGCGTGGTCTTGCAGCCGTCGCCACAGTGCGTACAGACGGTGCCGACGTGCTTCATCTCCCACGGGCGAGTCTTGTAGCGGTACGCGCCCGAGGTGAGCGCGCCGACCGGACAGATGTCGATACACATGCCACACTCTTCGCACTCGAGGTGATCGTCCTGGTTGGGCGCGATCACCGAGCCGACACCACGGTTCTGAACGCCCAGCGCCCATACGTCCATACCTTCACCGCAAATGCGCACGCAGCGATAGCAGAGAATGCAGCGCGGGCGGTCAAAATAGACGACCGGCGACCACTGCTGCTCCTCGCGGTGATTCTTCGCTTCCATGAACTTCGACTCGGCGGCGCCGTAGGAGAAGGTCATGTCCTGCAGTTCGCACTCGCCGCCGGCATCGCACACGGGACAATCGAGCGGGTGGTTCCCGAGCAGAAGTTCGACCATCGACTTGCGAGCCTGGCGAACTTCGTCACTGTCGGTGGTGACTGTCATGCCTTCGCTCACGACGGTGGTGCAGGCGGTCTGCAACTTGGGCATCTTCTCGATTTTCACGAGACACATGCGGCAAGCGCCCTGCAGAGATAGATTCGGGTAATAGCAGAACGAGGGCACCTCGATGCCGGCGGACTTGCAGGCTTCGATGAGCAGCGTCCCGGCCGGGGCGGTGAGCTTTTTCCCGTCGACAGTGAGATTTAAGTCGGGCATTTGTAATTTGTGATTTGCAATTTGTAATTGAGCCCCAGTTGGCGTCGGGGCAATTACCTATTACAAATTACCAATTACAAATTCTCGCTACGCCAAGACCGGCAACCGTTCGACACTGCCCGCTTTCTCAAACGGGCACGGCCTTCCTTCCAAGTGATCCTCGAACTCCTTCCTAAATTTTTTTACGAATGCCATCGTTGGCATCGCCGCCGCGTCGCCGAGCGGGCAGAATGTACGGCCCAGCATATTTTCGGCGAGGTAATAAATGTTATCGATGTCCTTCTTCAGGCCCGCACCGGCGTGGTAGCGAGTCAACGTTTTCTTCAGCCAGTCGGTGCCCTCGCGGCAGGGGATGCACCAGCCGCAACTTTCGTGCTGATAGAACTTGATGGTCCGCAGGGCAAACTTCACGATGCAGTTGGTGTCGTCGAGCACAACCACGCCACCGGAGCCCAGCATCGAGCCGGTTTTGGCCACGGAATCGAAGTCCATGGCGACATCGATCTCCTCCGGCAGCAGAATCGGAGTCGACGATCCGCCCGGAACGACGCCCTTCAGTTGACGGCCGTTGGGGATTCCGCCGCCGACGCCGTAAATCATCTTCTTCAGGTTGTAGCCCATCGGCAATTCGTACACGCCGGGCTTCTCGAGGTTTCCCGCGAGGCAAAACAGTCGCGTGCCGCCATTCTTCGGTGTGCCCAGCCCGGCATACCACTCAGCGCCGCCCAGAATAATGTGGGGAACGCTGGCGAGCGTCTCGGCGTTATTGATGACGGTCGGGCCGCCCCAGAGTCCGACGACGGCAGGGAAGGGTGGACGGATGCGCGGGATGCCGCGCTTGCCTTCGAGCGACTCCATCAGCGCCGATTCTTCGCCGACTTCATAGGCGCCCGCGCCGCCGTGCCAGTGAATGTCGAGATCGTATCCGCTGCCGAAGATGTTTTTGCCAAGGAAGCCCTTGGCGTAGGCGTCCTTGATCGCCTTCTGCATGATGACCGACAGATAGCGATACTCGCCGCGAATGTAAATGAACCCCGTGTGCGCCTGCACGGCAACGGCCGCAATAGCGACACCCTCGATGACTGAGTGCGGATCGTGCTCAAAGATCAGGCGATCTTTGCATGTGCCTGGCTCGCTCTCGTCGCCGTTGCAGAGAACGTACTTGGGTTTTGGCGATTGCTTGGGAACGAACGACCACTTCATCCCGGTCGAGAAGCCGGCGCCGCCGCGTCCGCGGAGGCCGGAATTCTTGACCTCGTTGATGATCGCGTCGGGCTGCATGGAGAGCGCCTTCTGCAGCGCCTTGTAGCCGTCGAGCTGCAGATAGCGATCGATGTCGGTCGCACCCTGGCCAAAGCGCTTCGAGACGACCTTTACCTCGTCGGGATGGGAGGTGAGAGAAGCCATTTATCGGGTGATCGGGTGATCGGGTCATCGGGTGAAGTTAAATCATCCGATCACCCGATGGCCAGATCGCCCAATCTACTGCGTTCCTTTCTTCTTGTACTCGTCCAAAACCTTGTCCAGTTTCTCGACGGTCAGGTTCTCGTGAAAGTCGTAGTTTACCTGGATCGCCGGGGCCCAGCTGCAAGCACCGATGCACTCGACCTCTTCGAGAGAGAACAGACCGTCGGGCGTCGTGCCTTTGTGGCCGATGCCCAGCTTCTTTTTGCAGTGTCCGAGAAGTTTCTCGCCGCCAACCAGCATGCAGGCGATGTTGGTGCAGACCTGGACGTTGTACTTGCCCCGCGGCTTGGTCGTCAGCATCGAGTAGTAGCTGATCACGTTCCGGACTTCGAGTTCAGTCAAGTCGAGGCGCTGGGCGAGTTCGGTGATGACCTCGTCGTTAAGCGCGCCGATTTCGTCCTGTGCGTAAAGCAGCGTCGGCACGAGACAAGAGCGCTTCGTCGGGTAATGCGTGAGCATTTCGGCGAAGCGAGTTTCGAATTCTTGTGAAAATTTCATTCCAATTCGATTTGGTAATTGTGGAATCGGGTAATTTGGTAATTGAAAACCCGGGCTGCCAACTGCGCATTCCAAATTACAGAATTACCCGATTACCAAATTACAGAATTCCTATCTGTCAATGTCTCCCAACACCACATCAATGCTACCTATGGCCGCCACCACATCGGCGATGAGCCGGCCTTCGCACATCTTCGCCAGTGTCTGCAGGTTCGCGTACGACGGGCCACGCATGTGCACGCGGTACGGTTTCGCAGTGCCGTCGCTGACGATGTAATACCCCATTTCGCCGCGGGGAGATTCGACAGCCTGGTAGACCTCGCCCGCCGGAACCGTGAAACCCTCGCTGATGATCTTGAAGTGATAGATGAGGGCTTCCATCTGGGTCTTCATCTTTTCGCGGTCGGGCAGGACAACCTTCGGCGCGTCTGCTTTTACCGGTCCTTCCGGCATCCCCGCCAGCGCCTGCTGCACGATACCAATCGATTCACGCAGCTCCTGAACCCGGCAAAGATATCGCGCCCATACGTCTCCGTCGGCGCAAACCGGGACTTTGAACTTGAAATTCTCGTAGCCCGAGTAAGGGGCATCACGACGCAGATCCATGTCCACGCCGCAACCGCGCAGGGTAGGCCCGGTAGCGCCCAACGCAATCGCATCTTCGGCAGTCATCCTGGCGACGCCCTTCACACGCATTAAGAAGATGGGATTGCCGGTGAGAAGGCCTTCGTATTCGTCGACGTTGTTGGGAAAGCGGTCGGCGAATGCTTTGACTTTTTCGAAGAAGCCGATCGGCGGCTCCAGAGCCAGTCCGCCGATGCGGAAGTACGACGTCATCATGCGCTGCCCGCTGACCATCTCGAACAGGCGCAAGATGTCTTCGCGCTCGCGGAAGCAGTAGAGAAAGACCGTCATCGCGCCCAGGTCCATGGCGTGGGTGCCGAGCCAGACCAGGTGCGAATTGATGCGCGTGAGTTCGTTCATCAGCACGCGCATCCATTGCGCCTTTGGCGGAATCTCGAGCCCCAACAACTTCTCCACTGCCAGGCAGTAGGTGAGGTTGTTGGTCATGGGGCAGAGATAGTCGATGCGGTCAGTGAGCGGCACTACCTGCTGGTAGAACTTCGCTTCGCAGGTCTTTTCAATCCCGGTATGAAGGTAGCCAATATCGGGCATCACACGAACCACAGTCTCGCCGTCAATCTCAAGCACCAGGCGCAAGACACCGTGGGTCGACGGGTGCTGGGGACCCATGTTCAGGACGAGGGTGCGGTCCTGCCCGGGATCTGCGACGGCGCTAGGAGGGAATTGAGGCATGGCTTACCGGTAGCCCTCCACCGGGTAGTCTTTGCGCAAAGGATGGCCTTCCCAGTTGTCAGGCATCAGCAGGCGTTCGAGATGAGGGTGCCCGGTAAAGCGGATGCCGAACAAGTCGAAAACCTCGCGCTCGTAAAAGTTCGCATTGGGCCAGACCGATGTGACGGATTCGACAACTGGGCTTGAGCCGTTCAAACGGGCTTTGAGCCGGACCCTTTCCTTCTTTGGGATCGACAGCAGATGGTACACGACTTCAAAGCGCGGCTCGCTCGGATACCAGTCGACAGCCGTGAGGTCGGCGAGATAGTTGAAGGGACACTCAGCATCGTCGCGCAGAATGGCACACGCCTCGCGGATCAGACCTTTCTCAACCCACACCGTGAGTTCTTCGCGATCGAACTTGGCGGCCTGGACGACAGCGGAATTCCATCCCAGGAGCCGGGCGAGGGCAGGGTGCGACTTCAGCTCTGCAAGATCGGTAATCGGAGGAGAGAGTGGCATCAGATCCGCCCTCGTCTCTCGGCGGTCAGACCCCAGTCGATGACGCCCTTCTTCCACACATAGAACAGACCAACCAGAACGATTGCGATATAAATCGACATCTCCCAGAAGCCGAACATTTTTAGTTCGCGCAGGATGACCGCCCACGGGTACAGGAAGACAGCTTCTACGTCGAACAAAATGAATAGCATAGCGACGAGATAGAACTTCACCGAGAAGCGCTCCCGGGCATCGCCGATGGGCTGGACCCCGCATTCATATGGGGACATCTTGGCTCGGTTGGGCTTGTGCTGCCCGATCAGCCACGACAAAACCACGATCGCCCCCGCAATGCCAAAGGCGATCGCGAAATGCAACAGCAAAGGCAGGTAACGGGCGAAGTAATTGTCGGGCATAGGACGAGCTAGATATAATGCGCGCCAAGCACTGTACTGAATGTTCTAGATTAGTTTTTGACGAGCGGAAGTGTCAAGCAAACGGCGCGGTTTCCGGGACGTTTCGTTCCAACGATTGTCTCGGGCAGCGGGAACTGGCGACTCATCGACATGATTTTTGGCTTTAATACAGATATCAAGCACGAAGACACTGTGTACCACGTGCAGAGCGAAGCGCGCGAGAGTGAGCAATTGCTGCAGACGCAGGTCTTCGTTCGTGGACGCTGCATCGGGAAGCGAGCTGTTTCCTACGGAGCCGCGGGCGCGGGTGGGGATGGCAGCGACCAGCATAAAGAGAAGATGCTGCGCGAACAGCACCGTCTGGTTCTGGAAGCGATCCGGGAAGGGAAGCTGGACACGCTGCTCGACAAGCGTGACACGCCCGAAACGCTGGCCGCGATCAAAGAACTGGAGATGGAGTGGCTCAACTCCAACTCGGTGCATTCCGGCGGAACTCTTATGATGCATCTGCGCGTAACCGAAGGCGGCGCAGCCGTGGAGGGAGCGCGACTCACATTCCGCCTCGCGCGTCCCGACGCTTCGCCCTACTACGCTCAGGTTCTCTCCGATGCCGGGGGGAACGCGGAAATGACGTTCCAAGTCGACGAGAAGGCGCTGGCGGAAGCGTCCGTACTGGTGCAGGCAAACTATTCCGGCCGTACGGCCACGCGCAAATTCCGTCTGCGCGCGGCGGAATAGTCGAAGCGGTTTTGTTCCTTCCCCTTGCCCCTTCCTTTCACGAATTGCGAGAATTAAAGAATGCAGTTGACCATCAATGGCGAGACGCGGACTCTGTCTCCGGCTGCGACGCTAAGCGAGTTGATCGAACAGCTGGGACTGAAGTTGGATCGGGTCGCGATCGAACTGAACCGGGAGATCGTACCGCGTGATCGCTGGACAGAGACCGCGCTCCGGGACGGGGATCGGTTGGAAATCGTTCACTTCGTCGGCGGCGGACGCTAGTCCAAATGTATTGACGTAGGGCGGAGGTCGATATGGCGAGGGTTAGAAGCCAGCTCGGGCACGTTGGAATGGTCGCAATCATGCTGGTGGCCGGGGCTCAGGCCTGGGCTCAAGGGCCACACCGATTTCAGCCGGGGTTCAACCTCTTTTCAAAACAACAAGATGTGCAACTGGGACAGGAATCTGCGGCTCAGGTGCGCAAGCAGATGACCGTGATCAAGGATCCTGTGCTCACGGAGTATGTGAACCGTGTTGGGAAGAAATTGGTGGCGTCGCAGGAGGCTCAGG
Organism: Terriglobales bacterium; assembly: GCA_035519435.1. Lineage (GTDB taxonomy): Bacteria > Acidobacteriota > Terriglobia > Terriglobales > Acidobacteriaceae > Acidiflorens. Next base: position 4,203 of record DATIWL010000019.1, on the reverse strand, counting down.
AGAGCGGATTCCCCTTCACGTTTGAGGTGGTGGCCGATCCGTCGATCAATGCTTTTGCATTGCCGGGAGGACCGATGTTCATCAACACCGGTTTGCTGCGGGCAGTGGACAACGAAGCGCAACTGGCGGGCGTGATGGGGCATGAGATGTCGCACGTGATTTTGCGGCATGGAACGAACCAGGCATCGAAGGCAAATCTGATTCAGCTCCCGGCTGCGCTGGCCGCCCAGTTGGCAGGCAAGGGAACGATGATGGGCCAGTTGGCACAGCTGGGTATTGGTGTGGGTGCCGGCAGCGTGTTGCTCAAATTCTCAAGAAACGCGGAAACCCAGGCAGATTTAATGGGATCCCATCTAATGGCCGAAGCAGGCTATGACCCAATGGAAATGGCCCGGTTTTTCAACAAACTGAATGCTGCGAACGGCCCGGGAAAAGGATTTGCCGGCAGCGTGGCGCAGTTTCTTTCCGACCACCCCAATCCGGATAACCGCGAGCGCGCGATTGAACAGGAAGCGAGGTTGCTGCCGACAAAGTCGTACGGATACCAGACGGGAGACTTCAAACGGATGAAGGACGCGGTGGCAAAGATCAAGGAACCAAAGCCGAAGGCGGCCTAACAGCAGTCGCCGTCACCGCAGTAAACTCGCCTCCGCTCCCCGAGCAGGATCCGTACCTCTACGTGCCCGGCAAAAAGCCGAGTGTCTTCGTTGCGAAGTTGGGCAAGTTGGGGAAGATCGAGGGCAAGTCGCTCGGTTGTACTCCAAACCATTGCGCCAGCGTTGCGCCGTACTGATCTAGCGAAGTGGTTGGAATCCAGCGTCCTTCCTGTGTGGCGTCGTCGGGTCCACCCAGAGCCAGGGTCGGAAACCTGCCGTAGAAATCCTGGCCCGCCACGGCATCACCCATGATGAGATGATGGCTTCCCCATGCGTGATCGGACCCGGCGGTGCTGTCGGGCAAGAAGGTTCTCGAGAAGTCCGACATTGTGAATGTGACTACCTGTTGCGGTATGCCGAGTTCGCCAATCGCTTGGTAGAAAGCGTTCATCGACAAGCTGAGGTCATGCAGCAGCCTGTCCTGTCGTGTCATCTGCGAACTATGGGTATCGAAACCTCCGTTGGACACGAAGAAGATCTGGCGAGGCAGGCCAAGGGCGCCGCGCACCTGAATAATCCGGGCAACCTGCTGCAATTGCCCGCCGAGCGGGCTCTTCGGGAACTTCGTCTTCAGCGTCGTACCCGTGGCAAGGGCCGCCGCCAGAGTCTGGGCATCGTGAACAGCGTTCGAAGTCGTAGCGCTGGCAGTCTGGATCAGCGAAAGTCCAGTATCAAAGGTAAGCAGAGACTGAAATGCTGCCAGTCGCGCATTGTCTTCGGCGGATCCTGAGTAACCTGTCACGGACAAGGTCGGGTCGCCGCTGGCTTCGATGGGACGTGCAACCAACCCTTCGGCAAAGACATTCACGCCCGCCAGGGAGATCAGCAGGGGAAGGCTGCCGCCGTAGATCGCCTGTATTTTGTCGGCGAGCCGCCCACCCCATCCTATGTCGGCAAACGTATTGAGAGTGGCGGTCTGCATCTGCTGCTGCTGGTCGGAGTGTGAGAATAGGTTCACCGGCAGATTGACGGCCGCGTGCAGATACTGGTCGCGCGTAGTGGGCTGCACAAGGGTGCCAGCATTGACCAATGCCGCCAAATGGCCTGCATTAAAAAGTTGCTGCAGCTCGACAAAGCGGTGGTGGAACGAATACGGCGAACCGAGACTCTTCGGCTGGATGGGCAGGAGGGTATCCTGCGATAACGCCAAATTGGCACGAATCGATGCATAGTTGGCATAGTCGCTGGCGCTGTACGGGACGATCATGTTGTTGGCATCATTGCCTCCGAACAGAAAAATACAGACCAATGCCTTGTAGTCTGTGGCAGCCTGCGCGAAGGCGCTGACCAGCCCAAACCGGCTGAAACTGGCAGTGGCTGCGCCGGCAGCGGCAGCACAACAGGTCGTTCGGAGAAAATCACGCCGCGAGAATCGTGGCATACGCCCTCCAAGACTCGATGTCTTCAGTGTTCCACCTGAAACTGGGAAGAACTTTCAACCAGGTAAAGTGCCGCTTCTGCGCGGCGGGTGTTGTCGGGAATAACAGCGAGCGTGCCAGCCAGGGTGCTGCGCATGTCGCTGGACATCTGGCCGTGCAGCATGTTCGTCGATACCAGGTCGAGCAGAGTGCTTACATCACCAGCTGCGGCGACATATGGAGAAATGTCGGTGGTGGTGCCAGGGCCGACGCTGCCGTAGATCAGGTCATTGATGAAATTGACACGCGCGATTGTCGTGGTGCTGTTCAGGATGTCGAACTCAGGGCCCAGCAGCGTGGTGCCGGGTATCTGGTAGTTCGGGGGATAGAAGTTGAAAACCGAAGGAGACTTGAAAGGTTCCTGGCGCATGTTCGCGGCATACACATTCAGATGGGCACCGTCCGTTATGGCGCTCACGGCACGCATCGACATAATCATATGGAGCAGTGGCTCGCGGAGATGCCCGTCCGAGGACTGGACCTGTGTGGGGTCGTCGCCACGGCGGGCTTCAGGGTCGAGGAGAATGGCGGATACTACTGCCTTGAGATCGCCGCGCACGCCGCTGCCGTTATCGTTAAACACCTGCGCGACACGACTCACGTAGTCGGGACTCGGATTGCTCGTGACAAGCTTCTGGATCAACTGCGCACAAATAAACGGTCCTACGTTGGGATGGTTGACTATGTTTTGCAAGGCAGCATCCAGGTCAGCCTGAATATCGCCATTGGGTGGCAAGATGGTTCCGTTCAGGAGAACTTTCGAGCTCTTACTGTAGTGTTTCTGGTACGGCCACATAGGGCCGCTATAGTACGGCTTGGCAAAAAAATGGGGCGGCTTTCCCCCCGGAGTGGGCGGATATGACCACCCGGTAAACACCTGACCAAAGCCTCTGATTGCGTCTTGTCCATAAGTTGGAATCGTATTGCCACTTCCATCCAGTTGAGGGGTTCCATCAAGGTTGAGTTGCATCAGGCCAATGGAAAATAGCTGCAGGATCTCACGCGCGTAATTCTCGTTGGGCCGGCAACGTAGACTGCACCCATTGTTGTTTCCCATGTTGAGATAGAAGCCCATCGTTGGGCTGAGCGTGGCATCCTTCAGCAGCGCAGAGAAGCTGCCGAAAGCGTCGTTCTGCAACATGTTCATCCAAAGCGAAAAGGCCGTGGGATCGTTGATTTGAGTAGCCGAGACCACGATGATTTCCGACAGCGCAAAGGATACCCGCTGACGAAGCTGGTCCTGTCCTTGCAACGCATTCACAAAGAACTGTTTCTGGATGAAGGTAATGTCATCATCCGGACCGGGAGTCGCGTAAGTGGACATTGGCGCGCTGAATTGCTGATCCAAATAGCCCTGCAATCCAGCACCCTGCACTTGAGTAATCGCCGCAGGTGTAGGTCCCCAGCTGGCCTGTTCGAGAAAACGAGCAGCGACCATTGCGCTGACTGCAGCAGGTTGTTTCGTGCCGGCCGATTGCGCGGACGAAGTTGCTTTGGATGGAACACGAGTGTGGGAACCTGCAGAGCGAGCCATCACACTGTCTCCAAACGTCAGCAACACCGTTAGAGAGAGGGAGAGAAATCGAATGCAGGTTGTACGTCGGCAAACGGAGTTCGGGGTCATCGGCCACTCCCAAATAGCGTCAGATTGACGATCGAAGTGAACGGGAAGTGCGGGGCCCAAACTATCCCAGGGAAAGTGCAAATGTGCACCGGAAGTGCAAATTCGCGGTTAAGTGCGCGGTAAGTTACACCCGTTGCCCCACCGTGTCAAGAGAGATTTTGTACGATTTACATAGTGAGCGGCTACCGGGCTTCAGTTAGGGACACCAACCCTGAACGGGCTGCTGGACACGGCTCTTAGAATTTCTTGGGAACCCTAATCTGCATTAAAGGGATCGCGTTTGTGTGCTGGCGTATTGCTGAGGTTGCACACAATGAACAGGGATATCGGCGACGGACCCTTCGGTCCAACCCGAACGGGAGCGGGAGTGGAGGCCCCGGGCAGAGTCGAACTGCCGACCAACGGTTTAGGAAACCGCTGCTCTATCCATCTGAGCTACGGGGCCGCAAGAGCATTTTACTGCACCGGATCAGGCGCGTACGGCGCGCGCGACTACAAGCCTCTT
>DATIWL010000018.1:0-11173 GCA_035519435.1 Terriglobales bacterium | reverse complement strand
CCTGTTCGCGGCGATCAATGTGGTTCCCGTGACTCTCTTGCCCGCGACTCTGAAGTTCTCGTCGGCGGTGGGCAAGACCAGCGCTTCCAAGGTTGCGACTCTGAGCAACAATTCGGCGGCCGCGATCACCATCAATTCGGTGACGGCCAACGACTCGCACTTCACCATTACTTCGAACACCTGTGGCGCGACCCTGGCTGCCGGCGCCAGTTGCAAGATCAAGGTCGCCTTCCTGCCAACGCAGAAAGGCACGGTGAGCGGCACCCTCAGCGTGACAGATACCGGCGCCGGAAGTCCGCAGACCACAACATTGACGGGTACCGGCACCTAGTTCCACGCTTTTCCCGTCATCCGCAAACACTTTTTCCTGGCCGCTTGACTCGTTACGCCTTATATGTTACATATTGTAACGCTACAATGACTAACACTTCCCGACTCAAGAATCTCGGCGACGTCGAACAGGCGGTTATGGATTACATCTGGGCGCATGGACCGTCTTCTTCTGAGGCGTGCCGCGAGGCGCTGAAGGGGTCGCGTCCGATGAAGGACTCGACCATTCGGACCGTCCTTCGGCGGCTCGAGGAAAAGGGCTACCTGACCCACACCGTCGAAGGCCGCACCTTTATCTATCGCCCCGCGGACGCGCGCCAGAACATCGCGGTTCGCGCCGTGAAAGGCATCATCGACCGCTTCTGTGAAGGCTCGGCGGAAGCGCTGCTGCTGGGCATGGTCGACAACGACGTCCTCGACCGCCAGCAGATCGAGCGCCTCGCGCGCAAGATCGCGGACCGAACCGCCGCGGATGATGCTGCGTATAGGAAGACGGCCGAGAAGAAGGGAGCGAAGTGACGCTCATGATCGGGACGGCGATCGGAACCACCGAACTATCGACTAGCTTTCTGCTGCAGCTCGCGAGCGCAGCCCTTCGCAGCTGCTCTGTCGCAAGCATCGCCGCCCTTGCCCTCGCGGCGTTCCGCGTGAAAGCCACGTCCCTCCGCCAGTTCACCTGGACAACCGTGCTCTACGTTGCGCTGGCAATGCCGTTCCTGCAACTGCTGCTGCCGCCGCTGTCAGTGCCGATGCCGAGTCTGCTGCAATCGTCCGCGCAGCCCGCCGTCATCTCACATGGCCCTCTTCCCGCAACGGCTTCTGTCGCGCCAGACGATCGCAATCCCGTGCCGCAAACTCGCATCGACGACCCACGAACCACTCCGGCTCCGGCGCGACCACTGTGGTCCCAACTCACCTGGAGTTCCATCGCAGCCGCCGCATACTTTGCTGTCCTGGCGATTCTGTTCGCTCGCGTCTTCGTAGGCATGTCGCTGGAGCGCCGCTTGCGCCGCGCTTCGCGCCATATCTCCGACGACCGCCTTGCCATGCGGATCGCTCGCCGCGCCCGCGCCCACGGTCTCGGATTCATTCCTGAGCTGGCCGAGTCAGATCTGATCTCTATCCCGCTCACCGCGGGAATCCTGCGCCCCACGCTTCTCTTCCCCGCTGCCTGGCGTGCCTGGGACGACCTCCGCCTCGACGCCATCATCGCCCACGAGATGTCTCATGTCGCTCGCCGCGACTCGCTCACACTGCGTCTTTCGCTGTTTCACCGCGCGATTTTCTGGTTCAGTCCGCTGGCGTGGTGGCTCGATCACCATCTCGCCGACCTGGCCGAGCGCGCCAGCGACGAAGCCGCTCTCGCCTGCGGCGTCGACCGCGATGCCTACGCCCGCACGCTGCTCAACTTCTTCGCATCGCTGCAAGGTACGCGCGGGCGTGTCTGGTGGCAGGGCGTCTCGATGGCGAGCGCGGGCCGCGCTGAACAGCGCGTAGAAAGAATTCTTTCCTGGAAAGGAACTGTTGCCATGAGTCTCAAGAGATCGATCGCTGCACTCGTCGTCCTGCTGGCCGTCCCGGTGGTGTACTTTACTGCGTCGGCGCAACCTTCCGACCGCTCCGCCGACTCGCGCCATCCGGCCGGAGTCGAAATCGCACAGGCGAATACGCCGTCGACGCCCGCCCCGGTTACTCATTCCAAACATGGTTCGCACCGGTCGTCCGTCGGCAAATCCTATGCCTACGGTTATGACGACGATCTCCACTATGCCGTCGTCTCCGGCAGCAGCGATTCGTTCACCATGTCCGGCATGGATGGTGACGGCGAGCACGTCCAGGAGCTCAAGAAGACGATTCCCGGCGATTTCATCTGGTTTCGCCGCGACGGCAAGTCTTACATCATTCGCGATCGAGCCACCGTGCAGCGCGCCCGGGCTTTGTGGGCGCCTCAAACTGAGCTCGGCAAGCAACAGGAAGAACTCGGCCGGCAGCAGGAAGAGCTGGGCAAGCAACAGGAAGAACTCGCCGAGAAGATGGAGCAGGTCCGCGTCGACGTCCCCGATATGACGAAGGAACTCGATCGCCTGCAGGCCAAACTGAAGCAGTTCGGTTCCAGCGCCACGTCTGACCAGATCGCCGAGCTCCAGTCCGAAATCGGGGAGCTCCAGGAAAAGATCGGCGAGAGCCAATCGAAAGCCGGCGATCAGCAATCCAAGCTGGGAGAACAGATGGGTGCCCTCGGAGAGAAGCAGGGCAAACTGGGCGAGCTGCAAGGCAAGCTGGGCGAGCAGCAGGGAAAACTCGCCGAAGAGGCTGCTCGAAAAATGAAGGTACTGCTCGACGAATCGCTCAAGAACGGCGCCGCGCAGCCGGAACAGTAGGAACCGAGAATTCCTGTGTGGGGCGGGCGCACTCAGCCGCCATTCGCTCGCAACAAGGAATCTGCGCGGGGGAACCGGCCGGCGCTGCCGCTGATTTACAATACCGACGATGCGGGGTTTACTGGCTTCGGTTCTGGCGCTGGCCCTGAACGGGCAGCTCATGGGCATGCTCGCGACGGCTTCGCCGGCGCCGCTGCCGGCCTGTTGCCGCCGAGAGGGCAAGCATCGCTGCATGACGCGCGTACGTGCCGCCTCGCCGGATGCTCCCGCGCTGGCAGTTCCGCACAAAGTCTGCCCGCAGTTCCCGCAGCGCGCGGTGGTCTCGCACGGCGGCGGTTTCCGGGCCCCGGCCGGGTTCGCATTCTTTGCAGACGTCGTCAGTCATCCTGCGGATCATTCGCAGACTGAAGCGCGCCAGAGCGTCTCGCTCGGCCGCAGCCACCAGAAGCGCGGCCCTCCGTCGTTCCTTTCCTGAAGAAGCTCTTTTGGTTCCATTGATGTTGGAAACCGCAGGCGAGGTTCCTGCCGCCGACGCCGAAATCCGCGTCCTGCGCGGCGAACGGCGCACGGCCTCTTCGTGCCAGGGATGAGACTCATGACGCGACCGAAATTTTCCGTTATCCCAGCAGTGCTGCTCGTCGTCGGCTGCGTGTTGCTCCCGGCCTGCCGAGCCAGGAGCAAGCGCTACGGTCTGCGCGGCCAGGTGCTCGAGAAGAATGTGCCCTCGAGCGAGATCACGGTGAACCACGAAGACATTCCCGGTTTCATGGCGGCGATGACCATGCCCTATAAGGTCAAAGACGAGGTCGGGCTGCAGGCCCTCCAACCCGGAGACATGATCACCGCTCGCGTCGTCACATCGAGCGACGGCAAAGACTACTGGCTCGAGGATATCCGCATCACCGACCAGAGCGCCCGCGCCCGCTTCAAGGGCACAGTCACGGCGCATCGACTCGAACCTGGCGCGCGTGCGCCTGATCTCCCGCTCATCAACCAGGAGGGAGCAACCATCCACCTCGCCGACTTCAAGGGCAAGGCCGTGCTCGTGACTTTCATCTACACCCGCTGCCCCATGCCGACGTTTTGTCCGCGGTTGAGCAGCCAGTTCGCGAAGATTCATGACGCCTTGAAGAAGACGCCCGACGACTATCGGCGCACGCATCTGCTCAGCATCAGCTTCGACCCCAAATATGACAGTGCGCCGGTGCTGCGCAAGTATGGGCTTGCCTATCTGGACAACGATCCTACGGGCTTCGCGCACTGGGAGTTCGCTTCGACCACGCCGGCCGATCTGCACAAGCTCGCCGAGGCGTTTGGGCTGGATTACATCGAGGAGGGGAACCAGATCTCGCACACCATGGTCGTCGCCCTGATTGCGCCGGACGGAACCATCGTCCGGTATTGGGCCAATGAGTGGACAACCGCGGAGTTGGAGACAGCCCTGCGGCAAGCGGCGCACACCGCAACGGCCAATCGAAGGGACGCCCAATGATCCGTCGATACCAGCTTGCCACCATGGCTATTTGCGCGGGAGTCGCTCTGAGTGTGTTGGCCGGATGCTCCCGCAAGAAGTCCAGCGCCGTCGATATGGCCGGGCAGGACCTCTTCGACCTGAACTGCGCCCTCTGCCATGAGATGTCGAACCCGGACCTGCACAAACAGCCGCCAAAACTCGAGCACCTGTTTCAGGCGAAGACGCTGCCGAGCGGCGCTCCGGCTACCGACGAACAGGTGCGCAAGACCATCGTTGAGGGCCGGGGCACGATGCCCGCCTTCGACCGGCGGCTGCAACCCGAGGAGGTGGGCCACATCGTGCGCTACCTCCATACTTTTCAGTGAGGCCGCTGATGCACCGCTTTGCCGCCACGATTTGCGCGCTGATGGTTGCCGCGTCTGCGTTCGCCGCCGGCCGGCCGCTTTCTCCAGCGGAAAGCCGGCACTATGAACGGCTGACGCATGCGTTGATCGCGCCGTGCTGCTGGCGGGAGCCGATCGCCATTCATCGTTCCGAGGAAGCGATCCGGATGCTCGACGAAGTGGCACAGCTCATCGTCTCAGGCCGTTCGGAGGATGAGATCAAAGCTATGTACGTTGCGCGTTATGGGGAACGGATCCTGGCTGATCCTCCGGGCAGACAGGGCCAATGGCTCTACGTGGTTCCCGTCGGCGTGCTCGGTTCGCTGACGCTGCTCGCAATTTTGCGTCTGCGCGGGCTGGTCGCCCGAACGGAACCGCAAAGATCGCCCGTGGCAGCGGAGTGGATCGCACGGGTACGCGAGGAGACGAAAGGCGAGGGGAGTTACGAATGACGGAAAGTTGCGTCACGCTGACCGATCTTACGGAAGGCGAAACAGGGAAGATCGACCACCTATCCCTGCCCGAGGAAGATCAGCAGTTCCTGATGCGGATTGGATTTGTGCCGGGCACAGAGGTGCGGTTCTGCCGCAGCGCTCCGCTCGGGGATCCGAAGGTGTACATGATTGATGGCACGCAAATCGCGTTGCGCGCAGAGACGGCGGCTCGCATTTTTGTCAGCCGCTCAACTCACCCAGGTAGGGGCTTATGATCTTGCCCTTCGTCTCGGCAGCGGTGACATGGAACAAGTCCGCGCCTGCGCAAACACCGAGTGGAGTCCGGACGGTCGCGCTCATCGGGCCGCCCAATTCGGGGAAGTCGACGCTGTTCAATCGCCTGACCAACCTGCGGCAAAAAGTCGGCAATTACCCTGGCGTGACGGTGGAGCAGCGCGTCGGCTTGCTGGCCGGCGATGGGAATCAGATTCGCCTTGTGGATTTGCCTGGAGTCTACAGCCTGAATCCATACTCCGAAGATGAGCAGGTCGCGGTGAACGTTCTGACCGGAGGGATGCCGGGGGTGCCGCGTCCCGACGCCGTGCTGCTGGTGCTCGATGCCACGCGCCTGACCCGCCAGCTCATGCTCGCCTCGCAGGTGATTGCGTTAGGCGCTCCGACGCTGGTGCTCCTGAACATGGCGGACGTATTCAAGGAAGGCGGAGGATCGCTGGATGTTCTGAAGCTGGCCCAGGAGCTGGGCGCGCCCGTCGCCATGGTGAGCGCTACGCAAGGCACCGGGCTGAGTGCTATCGACGACTTCCTGCATGGAAATCACAAACCGCAGGCGGCGACCGGCCTGCTGCAGGTTCTTCAGGATTTGCCGCAGCGCCGGCGCTGGGCGACCCAAGTCGGACAGCGAGCTGCCTATACGGCTCCTTCTGCTGCCCACTGGTCCGGCCGCCTCGACAGCGTGTTCCTCCACCGCATTTTGGGGCCGATCATTTTCGCAATCGTTGTCGGAGCCGTGTTCCAGACCGTGTTTGGAATCGGACAGCCCCTGAGCAGCGCGTTTCAGGATGTGCTCACGCTGGCGGGACAGAAGACTGCGGGCTTCATCCCGAATGGGTTTCTTCGGACACTCGTCCTCGAGGGGTTGTGGAAGGGTGTCAGCTCCGTGCTGGTGTTCCTGCCCCAGATTCTGCTGCTCTTCTTCTTTATTGGGTTGCTGGAAGACTCGGGCTATCTGGCCCGGGCCGCACTGATCGCGGACCGCACCATGCGGAGCGTGGGCTTGAACGGGAAGGCATTCATACCACTTCTGTCGGCCTACGCATGCGCTGTCCCGGCGATCCTGGCGACGCGAACCATCGAGAACAAGCGCGACCGGATCGCGACCATCCTGATCGCGCCCTTCATGACCTGTTCCGCGCGCCTGCCGATTTACACGCTGCTAATTGCGGCATTTATCCCGGAACGTCCGGTCGTCGGAGTGCTTCTCGGCACGCGCGCCTGCGCCATGCTGGCGCTCTACCTGCTGGGGTTCCTGGCCGCAATTGCGACCGCCAAGATTCTCAAGTCGTCCGTCCTGCAATCGGCCGCCGTTCCTTTTGCCTTGGAGCTTCCCGACTACCGCCTTCCGAGTTGGAGATCGATTGGCCTTCGCTTGTTCGACCGCTCGCGCGTGTTTCTCCGCCAGGCAGGGACGGTCATCGTCGTCGTTTCGCTACTGGTATGGATCCTGACGAGTCTCCCGCTGCAACACGGCCATATTCCCGAGCTGGAACAGAGCGTTATCGCCCGTCTCGGGCATGGAATCGAGCCGCTGATCCGGCCCCTGGGATTCAACTGGAAAGTGGGAGTCGGCCTGCTGTCGTCGGTGATTGCTCGCGAAGTAATTGTGGGGACGCTGGGCACGATCTATGGAGTCGATCCTGCGACCCAGTCGATGTCGCTGCAAAACGCGCTTCACCAGGATCTGACTTTTGCGGGGGCAATGGCACTGCTCGTCTTCTTTGCCTTCGCCATGCAATGCACGTCGACGCTCGCGGTCGTCCGCCGCGAAACCAATAGCTGGAAATGGCCCCTGATTCAGTTCCTCTACATGACGAGTCTGGCCTATGTTGCGGCATTGCTCGTGAACCAGTCACTGATCAGAGTTCTGCCGTAGTTATTCCGTCGGGACAATGCGGGTTGTGCTGCATCCAGCGGAAGGCTCAACCATTGCCTGTCCTTTCCGGCGCAACTCCGGTATCGTTCTGCGACTGAATTCCGCAAGACCCACCACGCTCGCTGGGATGGCACGCCCTGGCATGCTCATTTCGCAGTCTTCTTGCGCTCTTCAAACATCAGCTTGCGCAGGGCGCGGTTGATACGCGTCTGGTAGCCGCGACCTTGCCGCTGAAACCACGCGACGACGTCGGCGTCGAGCCGGAGCGTTACCGGCTTCTTGATGGGACGGTAGAATTCTGCCAGGTCCTCCGGCAGTCGCCTGGGAGCCTTTGCCCGCCCCGCCGACGCTTTCAGTTTGCGGACCTTGCCGCGCCCTCCAACTCGCTTCCGTGCTTTCATTGATCCCTCGCTGTACGTATACGTTGATCCGTACAACACCACACGGACAATGTCCCACAGGGAACATTCACTCCACAAGTGTTCTCCACCCGCTGCCGGCGCCCCCGCCCGCGCCGCTAGTCCAATGCCATCAGCCTGTTAAAATCGATCTGTCCCCATGGAAGCGTCACGCATCAGAAACTTCGCGATTATCGCGCACATCGACCACGGCAAGTCCACGCTCGCCGACCGCCTGCTGGAGCTGACCGGGGCGTTGACCGCGCGTGAGATGCAGGAGCAGGTGCTCGATGCCATGGATCTGGAGCGCGAGCGCGGCATCACCATCAAGGCCCACGCCGTTCGCATGATGTATCCCGCGCACGACGGCCAGACTTACCAGCTCAACCTGATCGACACGCCCGGCCACGTCGACTTCTCTTATGAAGTGTCGCGCTCACTGGCTTCGTGCGAAGGCGCGCTGCTGGTGGTGGATGCGTCGCAGGGCGTAGAAGCACAGACGCTCGCCAACTCCTATCTGGCGATCAATCACGGGCTCGAGATTATCCCCGTCATCAACAAGATCGACCTGCAGAGCGCCGACATTCCGCGCACGAAAGAGATGATCGAGGGCGCGGTCGGGCTCGATGCTTCAGATGCGCTGCTCATCAGCGCGAAAACCGGACAGGGTGTGCCCGACGTGCTGGAGGCGATCGTCAAGAAGGTTCCGCCACCGAAGGGCCGCCCGGAGCGGCACTTGCAGGCGCTGATCTTCGACTCCTGGTTCGATCCGTATCGCGGCGTGGTGGTGTTGACCCGCGTCTTCCAGGGCACGTTGAAAAAGAGACAGAAGATCCGGCTGTGGTCGAACGGGCGCGTGTTTGAAGTGGAAACCATCGGCGTGCTGACGCCAAAGCCGGTGGAGGTCGATCAACTCGAGGCGGGCGAAGTCGGCTTTTTCATGGCCAACATCAAGACCGTGGCCGACAGCAAGATCGGCGATACGATCACTGACGACGATCGTCCGGCAATCGATGCGCTTCCCGGCTTCGAAGAGATCAAGCCGATGGTGTTCGCGGGCCTGTACACCGTCGACGCGCACGAACACACGCAGTTGCGCGAAGCGCTGGAAAAACTGCGGCTCAATGACTCTTCGTTCTTCTTCGAGCCGGAGAGTTCGGCGGCGCTGGGATTCGGCTTCCGCTGCGGCTTTCTGGGCCTGCTGCACATGGAGATCATCCAGGAGCGGCTGGAGCGCGAGTACAACCTCGACCTGATCACGACCGCGCCGGGCGTGCGCTACCTGGTGCACAAGACGGATGGCGAAGTCATTGAGGTCGACAATCCGTCACGATGGCCCGACACGAGCGAAATCGCCAAGGTGCTGGAGCCGGTCATTCTAGCGGTCATCCTCACGAGCGAAGAATACGTCGGCGGAATTCTGAAGCTGGTGGAAGAGAAACGCGGCAAACAGAAAAGTTTCGAATACGTCAGCGCGACGCGGGTGATGTTGCAGTATGAGTTGCCGCTGAACGAGATCGTGCTCGATTTCTATGACCGGCTGAAGTCGGTGTCACGCGGCTATGCTTCGCTGGACTATCACCTGTCGGGGTACTGGGAATCACCGATGGCGAAGCTGGACATCATGGTGGCGGGCGACCCGGTGGATGCGCTCTCGACGATTGTGCATCGTGACTTCGCTTATGAACGCGGACGGGCGCTCGCGGCCAAAATGAAAGAGCTCATCCCGCGGCAGATGTTCGAGGTCGCAATCCAGGCAGCGATAGGGGCGAAGATCATCGCGCGCGAAACCGTGCCGGCCATGCGCAAGAACGTGCTCGCCAAGTGCTACGGCGGCGACATCACGCGCAAGCGCAAGCTGCTTGAGAAACAGAAAGAAGGCAAGAAGCGCATGAAGCGCATCGGACGCGTCGACATCCCGCAGGAGGCGTTCCTGGCCGTGCTCAAGGTGGGCGAGGGCAGCGGGTAGGCAGCGCCCGTCTGAGATTGCAGATCGCAGAAACAACACCGCGGCCCGGCCCCAGACCGGGTTCCGGGTGTTCAGGGACTGTACAGGGCCCCCGGTATGTGCAAATCCTCAATCGTCGTTACGGAGGTACCACCTCGATAACGGCCCGTTTACTGATGTTTGAACAGCCGTTAACTATCTTAGAAAGATGGCATTAGCCCATGAGGTAGGCGCCGGTAGCCTGCCGACTGATTGGTCGGTTTTCGGTCCAAATCGGGCCAGGTCCACACATCCACAATATTTTCCACAGGCAAAACTCTGCGCGATTGGCCCGGCGGATGCGTCGCTGGCCGACTTCCTGACGGCAGAATCGCAGGCCGCTGACGACTGAGACTGCACTGTTTCTGGTGCTTACGAATATCTTCCTTTTGACTTTCCTTTTATTTCGATTCTGATCTATTGTGTTCGCGTAGAGAATCAGACTTTTCGTCGCAGGAGCCCTCATGAATCGCCGCAGCTTTCTCAAGTCCGCTTCCGCCACAGGACTCGCGGTTGGCCTGGGGCCAATCGCCGCCAACGCCTCCGTTCCCGAGCACGCCTGGTACGAATACAACTGGGGATCGGCACCGCCGGTTCCCGACCGGCTCAACCAGGGACCGTTTCCGCAGTATGGTCCGTGCGCGGTCGTTCCCGAGAGCGACGTGTGGATGGTGACCACGCCCTCGAAGGAGATCGTCAGCAACTACGGCATGGGCCTCATCGTTTATGTGTCGGACGATACCGGGCCGCTGCATGTTCCCGGGCAAACAATGGAGCAGACGCTCGAAGACCTGATCAAGCTGCCCTTCGTGCAGAAGATCTATCTCCGTCCTAATTGGCGTGAAGTACAGAAGCAGCCGGGCCGTCTCGATTTTGCCGAGTGGTGGAAGATCACGTTCGATCTGGCGCGTCGCTACAACAAAGAGGTTGGATTCCGCGTGCAGCTGGAAAATCCCGACGTTCCGGGGCCGGGCATGCCGGACTTTCTCCTCGACAAGGTACCGTACGTGAAACTTAAGGGCGAGTGGAAAGGCAATCCGGCGGAGATGCGCTACCGGACCGACCACAAGGTGCCGCGCTACGATCATCCGGCATACCAGGCGGCATTTCGCGAACTGAACGGACTTCTCGCCGATGAACTGAACGGCCATCCGCTGGTCGAGTTCATGGACACGATGATGTACGGCTTCTGGGGTGAAGGACACACCTGGCCGTACGAAGGCAATCCGTTTCCGAGCGATCTGGTGGCGGAACAGACCTGGTCGACGATGTTCGAAGAGCAGCTTAAGCACTGGACGAAAGTTCCGTTGGCCACGAACACGCAACCGGACTTCAGCAACGTGGGGAACAACGATCTGGTCGACCGCACCATCCGCACGAACAACTGGCTGCGCACGGACACGATCTTCATCGAGAACACGCAGATCGAGGCGCTGAGCTACCGTCCGCCGTGGGTGGCGGCTGTCTGCGAGGTTGGCTTCACCACCGGCGATCCCAAGCAGTTGCGCACCGACGAAGACGGCATCACGTACAACGAGCAGATCATCTCGCACGCCACCGACGTGGGAGTGAATTACCTGTCGGTATGGAACTGGCATAACCAGTCGGCGGGCAAC
>DATIWL010000017.1:0-59220 GCA_035519435.1 Terriglobales bacterium | reverse complement strand
AACGCGATCGTGTGGCAAGACACTCGGGTTGCTCCAGCAGTGGCTGAGTTCGCGTCGCAAGGCGGACAGGATCGCTATCGGTCAAAGACTGGCCTTCCCCTCGCGACCTATTTCAGCGGCCTCAAGATCCGCTGGATTCTGCAAGAAGTTGCAGGCGCACGGAAACTGGCCGAGAGCGGCGACCTGCTGTTCGGCAACGTCGACACGTTCCTGATTTGGCATTTGACTGGCGGCCCGCAGGGCGGCGTCCACGTAACCGATGTGACCAACGCCAGCCGCACGCAGTTGATGAATCTCGACACTCTGCAATGGGATCAGGGAATTCTGGAAGATTTCGGGATCCCCGCCGCGATACTGCCGAAGATTGTTTCGAGCAGCGAGGTGTATGGCTCGGCCAAACCGCCCGCCGTCGCAGGAGTTGCCATTGCGGGAGATCTCGGCGATCAACAAGCTGCGCTGGTCGGTCAGGCATGCTTCAAGCCCGGGGAGGCCAAGAACACCTACGGTACCGGTTGCTTCATGTTGATGAATACCGGCGAGAAGGCAGTGCGGTCGACTTACGGCCTGCTGACGACGCCGGCCTACAAGCTGGGTTCGAAGCCTGCTTGTTTTGCGCTGGAAGGAAGTATCGCCATCACCGGCGCGCTGGTGCAGTGGCTGCGCGATAACCTCCACTTGATCGACAAGAGTTCCGACATCGAAGTGCTGGCTCGCACCGTGAGTGACAACGGTGGCGTTTACTTCGTTCCCGCCTTCTCAGGTCTTTACGCGCCTTATTGGAAAGATGATGCGCGCGGCGTGATCGTCGGCTTGACGCGCTACGTGAACAAAGGGCACATCGCCCGCGCGGTGCTGGAAGCAACCGCATTCCAGGTACGTGAAGTCGTCGATGCGATGGCGAAGGATTCCGGCATCACACTCGACGTTCTCCGCGCCGACGGCGGCATGGTCATGAATGACCTGCTCATGCAATTTCAGTCCGACGTTTTGGCTAAGCCTGTTGTACGGCCCGTGGTGAAAGAGACGACAGCCCTGGGGGCTGCGTACGCTGCCGGGCTGGCGGTCGGCTTCTTCCAAGACACCGAGGAACTTGTTGCGCACTGGGCGGCCGGCCGGCGATGGGATCCGAAGATGGACCGTGCGTCGCGGGAACGCCTGTATCACTTCTGGAAGAAAGCAGTGACGCGCTCTTTCGATTGGGTGGAGCCGCAGTAGATTGGGGTGTTGTTCAGGCAGCTTGTAGTTGAGTTGGTGGAAAGAGGAGGTCCTCCCCAAAATGCATGGACCATTCATAGGCGAGTTCATGGGTACACTCGTGCTAATCCTGCTCGGCGATGGCGTTGTCGCGAACGTTCTGCTGAAGAAATCAAAAGGCGAGAATTCGGGGTGGATCGTCATCACGACTGGCTGGGGACTGGCCGTCGTGGCCGGAATCTTTACGGCGGTCGCCTGTGGCAGCCCGGGAGCTCACATTAATCCGGCAATCACACTGGCTGTTGCGCTGCTGTCGGGGAACTGGTCCAACGTCGGGCTGTTCTGGGTGGCGCAAATCCTGGGTGCTTTTGTCGGAGCCAGTCTGGTATGGATGACCTACCTGCCGCACTGGAAGGTGACGCCGGACGCGGGCGCCAAACTCGGTATCTTCTGCACGGTCCCAGCCATACGCAGCCTACCCGCGAACTTTCTCACCGAGGTCATCGCCACAACTTGCCTGATCGTGGTCGGCTTCAGTTTCGGAAGCAAGACGGTTTCCGCCACCGGGCTTCCGGCAGGATTCGGCCCATCCTTGTGGGGCGTACTGGTGTGGGCGATCGGCCTGAGTCTCGGCGGACCGACCGGATATGCGATGAATCCAGCACGTGATTTTGGTCCGCGCATGGCCCATGCCATTCTGCCAATCAGCGACAAAGGGAATTCTGACTGGGGATACGCGTTCGTTCCCATCATCGGCCCGCTGCTCGCCGGCGGAATCGGGGCAGCGATCATCCGGGGAATAGGCATCTAGCGACGTCGGCAATTCCTCTGCGACGCGGTGAGCAGATCAATCATGAATCGAAGCGAAATGTGGCGGCGCATCGACGACCATCCCCAAGCTTGGGACATGCTCATCGTAGGCGGCGGCGCGACCGGCGTTGGCGTCGCTATTGACGCCGCGGCTCGCGGCTACGATGTGCTGCTGCTGG
The DNA here is from genome assembly GCA_035519435.1 of Terriglobales bacterium. Lineage (GTDB taxonomy): Bacteria > Acidobacteriota > Terriglobia > Terriglobales > Acidobacteriaceae > Acidiflorens. Next base: position 57,037 of record DATIWL010000017.1, on the reverse strand, counting down.
AGCAAAGTGATTTTGGCAAAGGCACGTCGAGCCGCAGTACCAAGCTGGCGCACGGTGGTGTGCGTTACCTGGAGCAGGGCAACATCGGGCTGGTCATGGAAGCGCTCAAGGAGCGCGGGCTGCTTCTTCAAAATGCTCCACATCTCGTGCGCGATCTCGCCTTCGTCGTTCCAAACTACGATTGGTGGGAGGCTCCGTTTTACGGGCTTGGGCTGAAGCTCTATCAGTTGCTGGCGGGCAAGTACGGATTCGGCACCTCACGCATTCTTTCCAAGGAAGAGACCCTCGAACAGCTGCCTACGTTGAGGACCGAAGGACTGCGCGGAGGCGCCGTCTACTACGACGGGCAATTTGACGATGCGCGACTGTTGATCCATATGGTGGCGACGGCATCGGATCAGGGCGCCACGTTGCTGAACTACGCCGAAGTCAACGGACTGACGAAAGACGCTCAGGGATTTGTGAACGGTGTCCGTGCTCGCAATGCGGAAACGGGAAGCGAATTTCAAGCGACTGCCAGAGTCGTGATCAACGCCACCGGCGCGTTCAGCGATTTCCTCCGGCTTAAGGCTGAGCCGGGCGCCACTCCGATGATCGCTCCCAGCCAGGGCATCCACCTGGTTTTCGATGCGAGCTTCCTGCCGGGCAACAGCGCGATCATGGTGCCGCACACGAGCGATGGGCGCGTGCTGTTCGCGATTCCGTGGCACGGGCACACGGTGGTGGGAACCACGGACACGCCGATTCCGGCCGCAACGCTGGAGCCTGTCGCCATGGAACAGGAGATCGAGTTCATTCTGTCGACGGCCGGAGAGTACTTGACGAAGGCCCCCACTCGCGCCGATGTGTTGAGCGTATTCGCGGGGATTCGGCCGCTGGTGCGCGCGAGTGGCGTGGCCAATACGGCGGCATTGTCCCGCGATCATGTCATTCAAATCGATCGTTCGGGCCTGGTTACGATCTGTGGGGGAAAGTGGACCACATACCGCCACATGGCCGAAGACTGCGTCGATCAGGCGGCGATGCTGGCGGAGTTGCCGGAGCAGCCATGTGTGACCCACCACCTGCACATTCACGGCTTTCACAAGGAGGCAAAGGAATTCGGATCGCTCGCCGTATACGGAACCGATGCTTGCGGGATCCGTGAATTGATCGAACGCGATGCAAAGCTGGGCGAGCTGCTGCATCCGGCCCTGCCGTATGTGAAGGCGGAGATCGTCTGGGCCGTCAGGCACGAAATGGCTCGGACAATCGAGGACACACTGGCGCGTCGGACACGCGCAATCTTCCTGAACGCGCGGGCAGCGTCAGAGATGGCGCCAGCGGTCGCCGACCTGATGGCAGCGGAGTTGGGCTGGAGTGAGAGGGCTAAAGACGATCAGATCACGGCGTTCCGCGCGGTCGCTTCGAACTATATCTTGCCCACCAGGTGATGGAGCTTATGTTTTGTTCAAGCGTTGCTCGGGTTACATGACCTATGCGTTCGTGACAGCCACGGGTTCGTCTTTGTGGGTATTTGCTTTCCGGCTCAGGAGCTCACTGAGCTTCGCCATCACCTGAAAAGCATCGACCACATAGAGAACGTCCGCCTTGCCGCGCGCCCAGCCGCAATTGGGGTCGAGATTAATAGCGCGCCGCTCGTTGATAAAGCGCCAGCCGACGACGTGTGGTTCCTCGCCATGGCAGCAGGTGGAGAGACCCTTGGGGTGGCGTGGAGTTGCGCCTGTCTGCCCAACCTGGTTGAGGTGGGTCATGAAAGGAAGTACTGCCTGATTTTCCCCTGCCTGGTCAACAAGGGATTTGCTGCCACCCAACGATGCTCCTGACTGGCGCAGGAACTCCAGGATCGTAGTTTCGGCCTCCGGCACATGAGTCTTGCCATCTGCCTGCTTCTTGCACCAACCGGCGCCCGCGACGAACAGCAACTTCGCATCCGGGCGGATCGTTTGCGCGTCGCTGTTGGGAACTCGCAGGCCGGAAAACTGCGTGCGCCGCGCGTCCGGCGGAAGTTGAACGGCGAGTGTCTGAACCTGCACTGGTCTAGGCTGTCCCGCCCATACCGCGTGGCAGCCCGAATCGAGAACCAGGATCCACGGCCGGGCTTCGCGCTGGATGGCCGCTTCCAGACGCTGACGATAGAACCAGCGTTTTGCGGTGACCGCGCCTCCGGTGAATTCGATTGATGTGAGATGAGTGTCGATCTGCCCGTTCAGACGTTGCGCCGCTCCGGCCATAACACGCATGAAGCGAGACGTGCCGGGAGCAAGGACGAGTTGCGCCGACGTTTCCCGGCAAAGCGCTTCGACCGCGGCTACGTCACTTGCATATCGGGGATGAGCAAAATCCGGACCGGATGCTGCGAGGATGCGCGCCCCGGTGGCGGCGAGCGTTTCCGCCGCTGGCTGAACGTTTTCGCCAATCAGGCCGATGGCCAGACTGCTTCCGAGTTGTTGCACGAATTCGACTGCAGCACCGAGTACTTCATAGGCTGATTTGGGGAGCCCAGTTCCTGATTCATCGACGTGCGCTACGAACAAGATGTTCTGTGACATGTCTTCCTCGATCTTAATGACACCACCAGTTGAATCCGATCCCGAGCTAGTCCTGCGCAATCCACTCCAGGAGTTCCGCAGCAATCTCGCCAGCGGGGCGATCTTTCACGATTCTTGTCTGCCGTTGCTGCTTCGGCGGCGTCACGCTCAGATAACGGATTGCGTCCTGCGGCAGAGGTGCGGCCTTCGCTTTTTGCAGAGCGGGCATCACGGTTCTCATATTGGCCATGCCGATCTGCGGATTGTTTCTCGGTTCGGGCAGGTTGCCGGTGGCCCATCCTAACAACGCTGGCGGGCCTTGGCAGATGGATGCCATGTGGCGGCCGCCTTCGATGCGCTCGAGAACTTCAAAAGAACCGTCCGGCTGGATTGTGATCTGGTCGACGCCCTGGAACTGATCGAGTATGCCGAGATGCTCTCCAACCAGCTGCATGGTGACGCTGGCGCCGCGCGAAGCAGATTCCCACCCGCCAAACAATAAAAGGCGGGAGCGATCAAGGCCGGAGATTGACTGAATCGCAGCAGCGAGCACCCCGGCGACTGCATGGGCATCGGCAAATCCATTCGCGGAAGCGTCGACAGGCACAAGCTCGAAGCTGGCCTTCTGCGCCACGTTCATCATGACCTGCTGCAGCTTGGCCTTTGGGGCTGCGCTGACCAGCCACAGCTTGCTGCCTGGAGCATGCGCGGCAAGGTTTGCGGCTTCATAGAGCGCATGGCCGGCCCATGGATCGAGAACAGCCGGGAGCATGGATTCGTTTTTCAGCCCCGGTCCGGCTGGCGTGGTGATGGGCTCGAGCGTCTGCAATGGGTCCGGCACGATACCGGCGCAAACGACAATGTGATAAACGTTGCTCATGTGTTTCCGTTTTTCCTTTGAGAATCAGTTCTGGGCAGAATGCAGTCCGCCCGCTCCTGCGCGGAACTCGATGTTGCCGTGCTCTCCATCGGTGGTGGCACGGCAATTCCACAGGCATGCGCCACAATAGACGCACTTTTCCCGGTCGAACGACGGCACTCCGCCCTCGCCACGTGTGATCGCCTGTCCGGAGCACATCTCGACACACAGCTTCGGCTCGCAGTTCTGACACAACTGTGGGCGAACGAAGATCACGTGGTTCGCGTAGCCCGGAGGAGCCTGCACGCTGCCGCCCATCAGAAGCGCGTCCTGGTGCGAGATGAGTAAATGACCATCGAAAGGAATTTCTGGCCAGCCGATGCGCTCCATGATGCGGTCGTGCAGCGAAGCGCCTCGCAGAGCGCAGTCTTCCTGCATCTCCTTCAGTTCGGACGCGGGAATGGACGACCCGTAAATTGCCTCCAGCGGCGAGGTGCAGGCACAGACGGGTTGGTGGTTCTCCGGGGCGGAAATCTTGCCACGAGTCAGGCCAGCGACGGCCATACCAATCAGGCCCGGGACAACTCCGTATTGAAAGCCATTGCGTGAGTTTGCTGCGACCTTGGATTCAGCATCCACCCAGCTTCCGCGGCGGCGACGAACGTAAGCCTGCTCGAGGTTGTCGCGGGTGAAAGCCATCTTCTGCTGGAGAAGTTCAATTACGGCCTCGGCAAGTTGGACGCCGGTGGTCCAGGCTTCATCCACGCCCGAGCCAGCCAGCACATTCGTGCTGCCGGAGCCTTCCCCGATTCGCGCATAGCCATCACCCGCAAGCGGCGGCTCGCCGTGCCGTCCTGATTCCTGTAGCGATTTCGCGCCCCACGATCTCAGCGTGCCACCTTGCAGATGGTTCCATAGATAAGGATGGAGCATGAAGTGTTGCAGGTAGCGGTAAGCGGTGCGGACCGGGCTGCGCATCCACGACGGAATGAAGATGCCGACCGAAGCCAGACGATCAGGATGAACGTAAAGAAATCCGAAGATTTCCGGCTCGGGGAAGCCCAGCGTGTGCAGAACCGTTCCCGGCTCAAGGCCGCAGTCTTCGCGCAGCTCGACCACCATCTTCATGCCCAGCGCCCACTCGCGCTGGTGATGGCCTTCAGGCAGACCGAAGCGCGAATCGAGTTGCCGGCCCACAGCACCCACGGGTCCGTCGGCAACCACGGTCAGGGCGGCATGAACGTCCATGCCGGGCATGAATCCCTCGCCGGGTTGCCCATCCAGCGCAACCCCCTGATCGGCGAGGCGCACTCCGTTGACGGCATTTCCATCGATCAACGGTTCGCTCACTGGCATTCCCGGCCACAGCTGAACCAGGCCGGAACCCGTTACTTGATCACTCACCCACTGATTGAACTGGCCGAGCGAGAAGATCATGCCGTCATGCTTGTGCATGAACGGCGGCGTGAAGGGCAACTCGACGGCGTGATCGCATAAACCAGCCAGCGAACCGAGTGTGCGAATTGTCCAGTCGGCAATCCGAAGAGTTAGAGAACGCCGGCTTGCTCCAATCGGATCGAGAAGATACACAAGCTTCTCTTCCGCGACCGGCACTGCCATCGGGATCTGCGCGAGATCGACGTCAGGAAAGCTGCCGCGAATCCCGCGCGCCCGGGTGACCGCGCCCGACACGCCGAAGCCCGGTCCGTCCGCGCGTTCATAGCAGATCACCTGCAGCGGCATGCCGGGAGCTACGGCGCTCTCGAAACGAGGCGAGCCATCTTCGTTGAGCAGTTGACGCGATAACGTGGTGAGGAAGCCGCCCATGGCGGGACCGAAACCGACGCCCACGATGTCCACGGACATCTGTTGACGCTCGACGGGAGTCGAGGGCGATGGAGCGGACGCGCTCATACGGGATAGTCCAGCGCCTCGGGGATCATCAACTTCGAGATCGCCTCAGCAGCGCGATCTTTTGCCAGCCGCGAGCCGGTCAGGCAGCCGTCGAGCTTTGCGTGCAGCGTGAGGAACGGCTGCGCTCCATGGCACTTTACACAGGGCCCGGCTTTTTGCGGATGCGATCCGTCACTCTGGATCACGTCGAGGGCATAGGCATTAAACCCGGGGATGAGGCCTTCGATGGCGTCGAGTTCGTCCTGATGCCAACAGCCGCGGGTGCCCTGCTCGTCCCATGCAGGATGGCGGTCATAGCCAAATACGAGTTCCGCGCAGATGCGCGCCACTTCGCCGCTGGCGCGTGCTGACTGCACATGGCACAGATCGGTCAGGGAATTGACCAAACCCGGCAGGCCCTCAGCAAGCGAAGGATCCTGCGCACCTTGCTGCTGCAGGCGCAGGACGTCGAGGATCTGGCAGCGGGCAGCCATCAGCCAGCAAAGCGCGTCGGCAAGCGGGAACGTCACACCCTGGCGTGCGCTCTGATACAGCCTGCTGCCGTCGGCGTCTTTGGAGTTCTGCAGGTGGTTGAGAGTCCAGTGCCACATCGTCATTGCGGTTGCCAGCGCGCAGGCGCCGGTACCCGGGTGATCTGCGGCAATCCTGCGCATCTCGCGAATCCACGCACGGAACTGCGCGAGGAACACCGGATTGGTCATGGTGACGGAGAGTTGCCGCCGCTGCACCGCCTCCGGGCCTTCGTACGTAGCTTCGAGTTGTGCATCCATCCATTTGTTGCCGAGGAAACCGGGACAATCCTCGGTGATGCCGTACCCGCCCATCAGGCTGACCGCCTCGCGCATCATCTGAGTGCCCCAGCCCGTATTCCAGAGTTTCGCGGCAGGGCAGAGAACATCGGCGAGTGAGTCGAGCATCACAAAGCGCAGGAGCAGGTCGGAGTTCAACGGCTCACGGCGGGCGTCGCCAACAGGGAGTTGCATTAGCTCAATAGCTTTGTCGGCCGCCTCATGGAGGACTTTCGCTTTGGCCCTGGCGCCAGTGATGCCGCGGTCGGCGAAGAGCTTGTCAGCTTCTCGTTCGAGAGGGTCGAGATCGTCGAACGCACGCGCCGCCGCGAATGCGAGAGAAGCGCTGGCTTCGCCTGTGGCCCAGATGTCTACGAGACGGTGGAGCGCGTCTTCGCGCGACTGCAGACCCATTTCGTAGCGCACCGATCCCGGTGTCGCAGTCTCGGCGCCGCGGAAGCGTCCGCGCTGGTAACGGATGACGGGCTCAACCGCCGAGAGCAGCTTCGCGGCAGTCATCACGCCGACAGTAACGCGCGTGCGGCGAAAGACAGCTTCAATCACTTCGCTGTGGCTATGGCGGGGAACAATCACGCCATCTTTGACGTCGTAGCCACCGACGATCCGGCTGGCGGGGATGCGCAAGTTGAAGATCGGATCGCCAGTCGAAGACAGTTGGTGAACCATCTTCCGGGTGGCTGTGCCGCGGTCAAAGATGCCGGCATCGCCCTCTTCGAGGATCACCATGCAGCTGCCCTTGATGCGATCATCGTCGGAATCGACGGCGGCAGTGACAAAGTTGGCAAAACCGATGTTGGTGATGAATCGGCCCCGCTTCTCAACCTGTAGGATTGGTTCTTCACCCGGCTTCCACTCGACAATGCGCAGCTTCCCATTGAGCATGCCGGTATCGACGCCAACATAGGGGATCGGCTCGGTGAGGCAGAAGGCTCCGCGCCACGGCTTCCGATCTTCCCCCGGCTGCGGAGGAGCGGCCAGACTCATATAGTGTTGCTGCTGCTCAGGAGTCCCGCGCTCGTGAATCGGGGCCAGCGCCAGGCATCCGGCAAGACTCGCGGTCGCGGCACCACCATCCACCCAGGCAAGCTCAAACGCCACGAGTGCTAAGGCGAGATTCTTGGGGCCCGCGAACAGGCCGCCGTGTTCGGGATCCATGAACACCGCCGTGATGCCGGAACCGTCAAATGCTTCCAGGAGTTCGGCCTTGCCGGCGGTCCATTCGTGCGAATTTCGTCCGCCGTTGGCGACGAGCCGGGCCACCGGACCGCGCGCGACGGCGCGGGCGGACTGCACCAGCAGCTGCAAGTCGTAGCGGTCGGCAAATCCCCACTGCAGCTGACGAGCCGCATCGGAGGGCAGGGTTCGCAGCAACTCAGGCTGAATGAGATTTGCAGTAGCCATAGCCAATCTCCTGTGGTCGGGTGTCCTATCGATTCTCGCGTTGCATGACCCAAGGGTCTGTGACGAAGATCACGAGTCGCTATGACGCAAAGCCCACGATGCACGGCAAAGAGGAGCGTGCGAGGCAGTAGAATCAGTCCTGTGAAACGAAGGCTGGAAGACAAATCTGTGGCAGCTGAGCGCGGAGGAAAGAAGGCCGGCCTGGAGTTTTTTGATCGTGCCATCGCCCTGCTGCAGGAGTTGAAACGTACCCAGGCGGGTGTCATTCAGAAAGCGGCGGAGCTATGCGCAGAGCGGATTGCGCGCGGCGGCCTGGTATTTCTCTTCGGCAATGGCCACTCGCGGATGATGTGCGAAGAAATGACGCCGCGGCAGGGATGCTGTCCGGGATTCGTCGCGCTGGTGGAACTGGCGTTGTCGAACCATTCTGCGATCGTCGGGGCCAACGGCCTGCGCGCGCCGCTCTACCTCGAGAACTACGAGGGGTACGCGGAACAGATATTGAAATCGTTTCACTTTGGCCCGAGCGACGCGTTCATCGTCATTTCGACGAGCGGCATCCGGCCGGTGGTGGTCGAGATGGCGATGGGAGCTCAGGCTCGCGGTTTACCGGTCATCGCCATACTTTCGAAAGCCCATTGCGAGCAGGCGAAGGCGGCCCATTCCTCGGGGAAGAAGCTCATCGATTGTGCCGATCTGATCATCGACAACCAGTGTCCGCCAGGGGATTGCATCGTCGAACTCGATGGGTTGGAGTGGCGGACCGGTCCGGTCTCGACGATCACAGGTGCGATGATCATCAATATGATTCGCTGTGCGACAGCCGAAGCGCTATTGAAGCGAGGCGTGAAGGCAGTCGTGCTGCCGAGCCACCAGTTTGTCGGCGATGGCGATGCCGCAAAACAGATGGACTTGTTCTACGAGGCGTACCGCAAGAGCCTCCGGCATCTGTTCGAATAGCCCTTCTACGGCGTTTTCTCAGGACTTCGCCAGCGGCTCCCCGCGACGAAATTTCTCGATCATGTGCTCGCACGTGCGCAGCGTAAATGTCATGATGCTGATGGTCGTGGTTTTGTCGGTGCAGTTCAGGAACACGCTGGCGTCGCACACGTACAGATTGGGTACGTCGTGGGTTTGTCCGAATCGGTTGGTAACCGCTTGCTTCGGATCGTTTCCCATGCGGCAAGTCCCGGTCTCATGCAGGCTCCATCCGGGCATGAGCGGCTCGTCGTCGGACCCTTCATATACCCCACCCGCCTGACGAATCACCTCGGCACAGACTTCCTTGGAGTGCTCCCACATCTTCAGGACATTTTCGCCCCACTGGAAGTGAATGCGGGCGACCGGAATGCCGTAAGGATCTTTGACCTCAGGATCGATATCCACGAAGTTCGTGTCCTGCCGCAGTGACGGCGCCTGAATCGTGAAGCCGACCGGCGTGGGATAGCGGCGCTTCACCTCGCGCTTGTAAGCTGAGCCGAAGCCCTCCGCTCCAATCGCGTACCAGGGAAACTCGGAGCAGCCACCACCCGGGTAGACGGAATACCCACGAATAAACTTCTCTTCGCGCGGGTTCTTGAGGTTCTGCCAGCGCGGCATCCACACGATGGTGTTGTCGCTGACGAAATCGGGAAAGCTCGGTTGGCCGAGCAGTTGCGGCAGATAGCCGTGAGCCGATTCTCCATAGAGGTGGTCGCAGAGATTCTTGCCCAGCTGTCCGCTGGAATTGGCGATGCCGTTCGGCCAATAGCGTGACTTCGAGTTGAGCATGATCCGGGTTGACTCGACGCAGGATGCGGCCACCACGACTGCGCGGCCGTAAACTTCGATTTCCTGCTTGGTCTTGCGATCGATGTAGGCTACGCCGCTAGCCATTCCGTTCTTGTCGACGAGGACGTTCTTGGCGAGCGCATTTGTCCGCAGTTCCAGGTTCTTCGTCGCTTCTGCTTTGGGTAGGAAGCGCCACGGCGACGAGAAGAACGACCCGGTATCGCAACCGAACGTGCAGGCGCCGCAATAGTGGCAGGCAGGGAACCCTTCGTGATTCTCCGTGAGTTGTGAAATCCGATCGTGCAGATACGGCACGCCAATCTTCTCCGCTCCCTTCTGCAGGATGTGATCGAGGCAACGGAAGTTGAACGGTGGCAGATATTCACCGTCCGGGTTGCTGGGACGATTCTGAACAGAACTGGATACGCCAATCATCCTCTCCACGCGGCTGTAATAAGGAGCGATCTCTTCGTAGGTGACGGGCCAGTCGACGTCGTATCCATCGAGCGACGCAGCGCGAAAGTCGATGTCTCCGAAGCGGGCAGAAGACCGTCCCCAGAAATTTGTTTTGCCGCCAACAGCGAAGCAACGCGGCCACATCCACTTGGTCCCGGGAGCGGTGGTGAAGGGAATTTCGTGTTCCCAGACGCCGTCAACCCATTCGGCATCGACAAAGCCGGGATCGTCAGCCCGCCTCTTCGCAGGATCGCCAAAACTACGGAACTTCATATCCCACGGCATGCGGTGGTTGCGGAAGTCTTTTTTGGGGTCAAGACGGCGGCCGGCATTGAGCGCGCATACCTTCAGTCCGGCCTCGCACAGAGTCTTGATCGCCATGCCGCCCCCGGCGCCGGTTCCAATCACAATCACGTCATAGATCTGTTTTGCCATGAGAATTCACCATATCGGAGCAGGGAGATGCTTGTGTTCGGAATCGTCTTTGTGAGGACAGGCCGGAGACTCGGCGTAGAGCCGCAGGGCAGGATTGTCGAGTTCCTTATATCCGATTTCCGTCGTGTAAAAACCCTGAGCCGTGATCTCTCGCATCTTGGCCAAGAATTGCTGCCCGTCTTCTTCGCCGGGACGAAACTTTGCCTTATAGGCCAGCGGTTCGAGTACGGATTGCTGCTGCTCGGTGGAAAGCTCGAGAAATGGTTTGCCAGACAGTTTCTCAGAGTGAGCGTTGAGCCATGTCAGGCCCGTGCGGAAAGAATATTGGCGGGCGCTGTCGTGGGCGATCATGAAGTCGACAAATTCAGCGACGCCGGCGTCGCGCGCGCCGGGAGTGTCGTCGCTGGGGATAATAAGGTCGGTCAGCTTCTCGACAAGGGCATATTCCTGTTCGTTGAAGAAAAGCGGAGAGTACTTGGCGGGCCTGATTTGAGTTCCGGAGGCACCGGGATGAGCGGCCGCAAATGCCCATTTGGAAAAACCGGGGAAGTGCGACGCGACGGCGGCCATGGCCATCACGCGGAGAATCTCCCGGCGCTGAAAATCTTGTCCTGCCATGTGTCCCCCTGGAGCTAAACCGATTGAGTTGCTGAGATTGTCTTCGAAAGTCGCAGCAGGCGCAAGTTGGAGGGTGGCGCAGAGCCTTCAGGGCGGGAGAGAAAAGCAAGAGGAGCCGGCGGCGCAGCAAAAGCGACCATGGTGATCGGCTATGAAAGTGAGGGCAGCGTTAGAATGCCCTTGTGAGCCTGGGTCTGAAGATTTTCCTCGTCGCCATGGTCGCTGCAGGCTATGGGTTAGCGCCAGTCATGTTGATTTGGGGGTGGATTCGCTGGTTCTGGCGTAGGAGGGAACTCGGCTCACCATTCTTTCTGGCATTTGTCGGATTTACTCTCAGTACTGCGTCTGCGATCCTGGCTGCTTCGGCGATCATGTATGCCGTGATGATCCGCGGTTTTCCATTTTATGATCCGACACTTCTCAGAATCTACGGATGGGGTTTATTGCTGTCGGCAGCAGGCATGATCCTAGGTCTCACAGGCGTTACACGGCCAAACGCGCTGCGATGGCAGTCACCCCTGGCAGGCCTGGGCATGCTAGCGTTCTGGTTGATGGCCGTCGCAAGCGAGTGAGTCACCTTAGTCCGCTGCCATCTCCTGCGCCGGCCGGTCGACCTCAGCTTGGGCCGCCGCCTCGGCCCCGATCATCGCCTCGGCGCGTAGTTGCGCCTCCAGCGCCGCCAACTGCGCTTCAATATCTTCCGACGCCTTGCGCTTGCGAATCACTTCTTCGCGGTAGCGCCTCAGGAAGTAATCAATGGTCTCGACGCGAATCTTGATGGAGCCGGTCGGCTTGTTTTCGTCGAGATCTTTGAAGCAGAAGTAGGGCGTGCCTGACTGCTCGATGATGCCTTCGATCACGCCATAGATTGGCGCATCATGGCCGCACTTGAAACTGGAGATTTCGAGCGCCACAAGGTTCGGGTGCCGCGCCGTGAACTTTGCCGCCCACACCTTGTGGTTCGTGCTGCACGAATAGGAATTCTTCCAGGCATCGCTGATGTCGAGTGGACTGCTGATCACCCCGGCACGAACTTCTTCGCCGAACAGGCGCTCAAGTAAATCGTCGTCAAGCGGCAGCGTGTTCTGCGAAAAGATCGGGTAGCCGAGTTTCTGGAACTCGTCCATGATCTCGTGATTCAGGCCGGGATCATGGTGATACGGCCGCCCCAGCATGACGATGCCGATGCGGTCCTCGCGCTCCAGTCGATCGAGCTCCTGGCGAGCGCGCTTGCGAATGCTGGATTCGTATTCCTTGAGCGCCTGGAAGCCGGCTTCGATGGCGCGTTCGTTTTCTTCTTCCGAGAGCCCGAAAACCGGTTGCCACGCCTGCAACATCTGGTAGGCAAACAGCTTGCGGTCGGAAAGGTTCAGCACCGGATCGATGTACTTCAGATTGTTCTCGGCAAAGACGTCGTTTTCCTTGGTGAACGCGGCTTTCACGGTCTCCGGCGTCGCCGTCACGGTCGGGCAGGCGTTCGCGCCGACGATTTTCATCAGCGGCGAATGCAGCACGTCATACATCGGGAAGAAGATGACGTCGAGCGGCTTTTTGCGGTGTTTCTCCTGGATCAGGTTATAGACGTGCGAAATGCCGATCTTGGCAGGGAAGCACGGGTCGATGGCGCCGCGGCTGGCTCCGGCGCGATATAGGTCCTGATTCGTGTAGTCGGAGTAGATGATGTTCTCCGGCTGCACGCCCAGGCTCTCGAAGTAGGCATTGAACAGCGGCGCGTAGGTGTAGATGTTGAGCACGCGCGGAATGCCGATGCGCACCTTCTTGCGATTTTGCATGAGCGCGATGCGCTCTTTCGCTTTTGCCGACTTCATCCAGCCCAGCGTGGGAAGGGAATCAGCGCCGTTCTTGGCATTCGTCGGACGAAAGATTTCTTTCGAGGCTGCATCGACGAAGTTCGGATACTGGTCGCGAATCTTGTCGAGCCCGGCCTTAATGTCCTTCATGTCGTTGACGTCTTCGACCAAGCCTTTCTCGCAGGTGGCGATGATCAGGCGCTGCTCGCCGATCGTCAGCGGGACCTTGGTGACCTTCTCCATCGGCACGAAGTTCTTGATCGGCTCAGTGCGGACGTCGATGAACGTGCGCAGGCAGTTGTTCTTGCAGAAGTAGCAGCGCGTGTCCTCGTTGCGCGTGGTGCGGTATTCGATCTTGCGCACGGCCTCGAGGCCGATGAACGTCGTCTGCTGGCCATTGCGCCACAGGCGCAAGGACTCCTGCGCCGCGCCAATTGCGCCCGATTCGCCGCAGTGCTCGTGGACGATGATCTCCGGCGTTTTGCCCGCGGCGCGGAAGCTGTTGCGAATGAAATCGACTTCGGCCTTTACCACGGCCAGATTGTTCTGCGTGCCGCCCTGTAAAACGAAACGCGTACCCAGTGCCGCAAGGTTCGGAATACTGGCGACGTAGAGAAAGACATTCTTCGGCAGCACCGCGGCGAGGCCCGCCAGGATTTCCTGTGCCTGCCATCCCTGGCGCTGGAAGTTGACGATGTCGGACTGCATGAAGACGGCGCAGCCGTAGCCAAAGACCGGCATGGCCTGCGCCGCGAACGCGAGGTCAGCGTACTGCGTCACGTCGAGTCCGAAACCTTCGGCGGTCGATTGCAGGAAATATCCGTTGCCGGCCGAGCACTGCGTGTTGAGCTTGAAATCTTTTACGCGGCCGTTGTGCAGGATGATGATCTTGATGTCCTGCCCGCCCACGTCGACGATGACGTGCGGATCGTCGTAAAACTTGAGCGCCGATTGCGTGTGCGCCACGGTTTCGACTAGGGCGACGTCGGCCTTCAGCACGTCTTTCAGGATGTCTTTGGCGTAGCCCGTTGTGGCCACACCCAGTACTTCGAGCCTGGCGTTCTGCGCTTCTACTTGCGTGCGCAGGTTCTCGAACATCTCGATCGTGTCCTGGATCGGGTTGCCGTTCGAGAGTTGATACGACTTGCAGAGAATATCGCCGTCTTCGTTCAACAGCACTGCCTTGGTGGACGTGGATCCGCCGTCGATGCCGATGAATCCGGCGACCGTGCTGCCTTTCTGAAAGACAGCAGGCGTGAACTTCTTGCGGCGATAGGAATCCCGGAATACATCGAGATCTTTCGGATCTTCCACCAGTCCCTTGCCGCCCGACTTGGCTTTCTCTTCCTGGCGCCCGAAGTCGATGTAGTGGATGAGTTGCTCGTAGCCGCGATAGCAGCCGATGCAGTCTTCTTCGCTTCGTCCGAATTCAACTGCGCCGATGGCGGCGAAGTACTGCGCGTTCTGCGGAACCTTGATCAGGTCTTCCGGCTTCGAGCCTTCGGGGACCGCGACCTTGCGCTCTTCCCACATGCGTGGGATGTTTGCCTGCCAGGCCTCGCGCATGCCCTTGATGAAGCTGTTCGGTCCGCCCAACAGCAGCACATGCGGACGCAGCGTGTTGCCGCGCGTCAGTACGCTCAGGTTCTGCAACACGATGGCTTCAAACAGCGATGCCATCAGTTCGTCCGGCGGCGTGCCGACTTTCTGCAGGCCGTTGATATCGGTTTCCGCGAACACGCCGCACTTGCCCGCGACCTTGTGCAGTTTGATGCCGTGGTAGCGCTGCAGCGCAAGTTCTTGCGTGGGAATCTTGAGCTTGGCATTGATCTTGTCGATGACCGCGCCCGTGCCGCCGGCACACTTGTCGTTCATCGAAGGAATTGTCTTCTTGCGGCCCGTCTCTTCATCGTCCTTGAAGACGATGATCTTCGCGTCCTGACCGCCGAGCTCAATGACGGAATAGACTTCAGGGTGCAATTTCTCGACCGCCAGCGAAACGGCCGTCACTTCCTGCACAAACTTCGCGCCCACCTGGTCGGCAATCGCGCCGCCGCCCGAGCCGGTAATGAACATACGCGTGTTGTGGCGGTTGATCCCGACCTCCGCCTCCATCCGCTTCAGGAACTCGAGCGACTTCTCGGGTTGCTTGGTCTCGTGGCGCTGATAGTCCTGCCAGAGCACCTGATCGCTGGCCGCATCCACCACGATCGCTTTCACCGTGGTTGAGCCCACGTCGAGCCCGACCATGAACCTGGTGCTGTGGTCATGCGGCTTCTCCACGTGCTTGGGCCGCGGTGGAGCCTGGGGTTTGACTGGGGCAATCTGGACCAGAGACGTACCGTGATGGTCGTGCATGAAGTCCTTTCGTCAGGTACTGCGTTTTCACCGCCGAGACGCCGAGATGGCCGAGAAATTCGTTTTCAAGATCTCCTCGGCACCCTCGGCGTCTCGGCGGTGAATCAAGAAACTAATCACCCGAAACTGCCGGAGCTTCCGCACCCACACGGACGCGCGATTTCTTCCAGAACCGTGTGTCCTTATTGATGCGATCGTTCACGTGCAGGATGAACTGCGCCGCCGTGCCGGCAACACCCTCGCGGTGCGGCAACTGATAGAACGGCCGTTTCAGTTCGGGATGCTCGTCGATGTAGGCGCGAATCTCGTGCATGCTCTTGCCAGTCGACTTCAGGCACTGCTCGAACTCGGCCTTGGCCTTGACCTTGGCTTCGCCGAGCGCCATCTGCACGCGGCTATGGGCATTGACTTCGCCTTCGCCGGAGGTTTCGATTGGCAGGAAGATCATGTCCTTGAACTTGTTGACCACGGCCGATTGCACGCCGTCGGATTGTGACGACGGCATGCAGCCGAACGGCTTCAGCGCCAGCACCATGTGGCACATCTTGTGGATGGTGTAGTAAACGTTCTTGCCCACTTCGAGGTGACCCTCGCCGCCGCGCGCGTACTGGTTGTAGAAGGGATGCGCCAACTCGGCCAGTTCGGTCTGCGGCACCAGGTGGTGCGTGATGCCGCCCAGCTTTTCCGCTGTGCGGTGGTAGAAGAGGTTCCACATCCGCTGCCCGGCGCCGATGCCCCACAGCTTCTTTCGCAGGCCGATCCAGTTGGCGAAGTGCTTCTTGAATTCGTGCCACTCAGGATTGTGATGCGGCCGGTTCACCGGCCACTTGGCGATCGCGTGCGCCTTCGCCTGATACATGAGGTAAGCCACCCAGGTTGCGATCGGCTCGACGATGACCTGCGCGCCCTCGCGCTCCAGGAACTCGAACATGTGGAAGTTGCCGTCGCCCTCGGTGATCTGGGCCCAGAACTCGCCGGTGATCTTCACGGTAGGTTTCACTCGGGTGCGATCGACTTCAATTGAGTTCATGCGCTCGCGGGCATTGTTCAGGGCATTGAGATAGTCCTTGCCCCACATGTTCTCGTGCCATTTACCGAACACGTTAAAGGTGTTCCGCAAAATCTTGTTGCTCTTGAACTTCGGCTTGGCCCAGTCGGGAGCGAGTTGTTCGATCTCGTAGGACTTGCGGTGCTTTAGGTCCTCGCACAAATTGTCGACCGTCTCGCGGAAGACGCGGTCGGTTTCGCCGGCATTCGCTTCATAGGGCCGAATCTGGTAGATCAGGTCGTTGATCACGTCGCCCATGTGCATCGCATTCAACATGCCGAAGCCGAAGTCGACGGTGAACTTCAATCCGGGTTCGCCCGAGGCGGCCTTGATGCCATCGCTGTCTTTGAACAGCAGCACGCGGAATCCGTCGAAACCGGCATTCTTCAGCGCGAAGCGGTATTCGGCCTCATACATGCCGAAGCGGCAGGGGCCGCAGGATCCGGCGGTGAAGAACACGTAGTTGTCGAGAATCTGTTGGCGCCCAATGCCTTCTTTCTCCAAAAACTGTAAGTACTGCACCAGGTTTCCCACGGTGAAATACGTCGGGTTGCACTGGCCGTTGTTGCCGAACTCTTTGCCGGTCTGGAAAGCGGCGACGTTCGGAACGGGAAGCTTCTCGCAGCGGTAACCGCAGCCCTGAAACACGGCGCGTATCAGATCCTCATGCTTCCAGGTGAATCCGCCGAACAGGATCGTGGTGTGCGGGCGCTGCTCCGCCGTAAATGCGCGCTCCACCGGACGATGAAAATGCGCCGATTGGTCGAGCCCGGCAATCTTGCGCAGGCGCGCGCGCTCGGCTTCGAGCCGCCTCTTGATCTCTACGTCACTCTCAATCTGGACGAGATTCGTCGCCATGATTTCCTCCGGCGTTGGGCTGCGAGTTGGCGGTGAGTCTTGAGCTTGCGGATGGGAACCGAAAAAACAGATTGGATTCGGAGTGACGCAAACTACAGGGGAGGCTCGTACAAAAGATCCTACGGGTCGCCTTGCGTCTACTGCCGCCAAACATCCGAAGCTCCACAAAAGATGGCTAGGAGGTTCGAAGTCTTACGCCGGCGGAACTGCGTCGAGGGAGTTCCAAAGCCGCCGCATCTTAAGTTGCGAATAACCCCTTGGATGCAGGCCCCACGAACTGAGGACAGTCAGTTGCGTGCAATGTTTCGCCGTGGTGCACGTGGCATCACGACCTGTTGGATGAACTATACAAGAAGAAAGTAGCAGCGTTCAAGGTTGCGGAGGCTGGAGAGTAGTGCAGTTTCTGAACTGTCACAGTCCGGCGTTCGGCACTCGAACGAGAAGAGGAGGTTGTCTCATGGAACGAGCGGGCAGTACGCCGCCGCATCCAGAACAGATTGCTCGCGTGCCACGCGGCCAGAGTCCGAAATGGCCCAGCGTTACGGTGTTGGAATCACCGCCTGCACTTCGTTCGAGTTGACGCTTTCCACGTCGTTCGAATCCACCGCCCTGACGACGTAGAAGTAGGTTTGGCCGGCACTCACACCGTTGTCAGTGAACGTGAGATCCGTGTTCAGGGACGCGTTCACCGGGGAGCCGTACGAACCTGACGAGGTCCGGCGATAGATGTTATAGCCAACTACATCTGATGTCCCACTGGCATTCCAACTCAAATCCACGCTGTGCGAGGGAGGAGTCTGGCCGGTGCCATTCAGATTCTGAATCGTGGGCGCGTTCGAGGCGTTGCTCAGGAACGTAAGCGTGCCGCTGGCAGAGCCAGCCGCAGCCGGTGTGAACGTGACGGTGAACGAGGCCGAGTTGCCGGCAGCGATTGTCTTCGGGAACGTGATGCCGGACAGCACGAACTCGCCATCGCTGCTGTTCGCGGAAGTTACGGTAACGGATGCTCCTGTGGCATTCAGTGTCCCTGTCTTCGCCGAGCCCGTACCGACAACCACTGTCCCGAAACTCAAGGTCGTTGGCGAAACGGCGAGCTGGCCTGGCGCTGTGCCGGTGCCTGACATCGCGATGTTCAGCGGCGAACTCGGAGCGTCAGAGACGACCGCGAGATTTCCGCTGGCGGCGCCGGTTGCGGTGGGAGAAAACTTGGCGGTGAACGTCACACTCTGTCCCGCCGTAAGCGTGGCCGGCAAAGTCAGGCCCGTGATGGAGAAGCCGGTTCCAGTCACGTTGGCCTGGGAAATCGTGACCGTTGTGCCGCCGGAGTTGGTCAGGGTCTCCGACAGGCTGCTCGTATTGCCCACCTGAACGCTACCGAACGCAAGGCTGGCTGGGTTCGGTGAAAGCGTTCCGGGAGTGACGCCGGTCCCGCTGACCGGAATGTTGAGTGTGGGGTTGGATCCATTCGATGTGATGGTCACGTTGCCGCTGACCGCGCCGGTGGCCGCCGGAGCGAATTTCACGCTGAATGTCGTGCTCTGGCCAGCCGTCAGCGTCAGTGGCAAAGACAGCCCGCTGATGCTCATGCCGCTGCCGGTAACGGTTGCGGCGGAGATGGTCAGGCTCGAACCACCGGAGTTGGTCAGCGTTTCGGTAAGCGACTGGTTGTTTCCAATCACCACGTTGCCGAAGCTCAGGCTCGTCGGAGTGGGCGTGAGCTGTCCTTGGGCCACGCCTGTGCCCTGAAGCGGAACGGTGAGCGTCGGATTGCTGGCATTCGATGTGATCGTCAGCGTGCCGTTCTTGTTGCCGGCGGAAGGCGGCGTGAAGATCGCGTTGAAAGTAGCGCTCTGCCCGGCAGTCAATGTCAGCGGCACGGTTGGACCCGTAAAGCTGAAGCTGTTTCCGGTCGTCGCCACGTTCGAGATGGTTACACTGGCGCCGCCGCTATTGGTGACGACCACGGGTGTGGTCTGGTTGTTGCCGACAACGACACTGCCGAAGTTTACGGAGGTTGGATTCGCAGTCAGCGACCCAGCGGCGAGGCCATCCCCGGTGAGCCCGACGTTGAGCGGAGAACTCGGGGCATCGGAAACAAGGGCGACGTTGCCGCTGACACTTCCCGTGGCCGACGGTGCAAACTTCACGTTGAACGACTTCGCTTGGCCCGGCGTGAGAGTCAGCGGTAACGTCAGTCCGGTGACGGAGAAGCCGGCGCCCGTAACATTGGCCTGCGAGATCGTGACGTTCATGCCTCCCGTGTTGGTTACTGACTCCGCCAAGGTCGTGCTGCTGCCGACCTGAACGCTGCCGAACGCGAGGCTGGATGGGTTGGGGGTTAACTGACCGGGAGTGACGCCCGTCCCGCTGACGGCGATGTTCAGTGGCGAGTTGGTGGCATCGGAAACAATTGCGAGCGTGCCGCTCACCGCGCCCGCGGCCGCCGGCGAGAACTTGACTGTGAAGCTGACACTCTGACTTTGGGCCAGCGTCGTGGGCAGCGTGAGCCCGACAACCGACATTCCCGTTCCGCTGATATTGGCCTGGGAAATCGTGACAGAACCGCTGCCGGTGTTGGTCAAGGTTTCCGACTTGCTGCTGCTGGTCCCGATCTGAACGCTACCAAACGAGAGACTGGCCGGATTTGCCGACAGCGTGCCCGGGTTGCTGATGCCGGTACCGCTCAATGCCAATGCGGTTACGTCGTCGCCTGCGGCTGCCTTCGATTTGCCGAGGCCACGCGCCCGTGCCGCCGCTGCGCTGGTGGATGAGAATGAGACACTTCCCGTAAAACTGCCCGTGCCGGTGGGAGCGAACGTGACGGTAAACGAGGTGCTGCCTCCGGGAGTGAGCGTCAGGGGCAGTGTCAGGTTGCTCATCGAAAAACTGGCGCCACTCAGTGCGGCGTTATTGATGGTGACGTCCGTCGATCCGCTGTTGGAAATGGTCACCGTGCTGGTCTTGTTCGACCCGATCTTGACGCTGCCAAAGCTGACGGATGCAGGGTTCAGCGCAAGCTGCCCAGGATCGACGGCATTGCCGCTGACCGCGACCGAAGCCAGAAACTCGGCGTTATCGCCAAACTGCAGAGTCTTTGAAGGAGTCCCGACCTTGGAGGGCTGGAATTTCACGGTGAAACCAGCCGCCTGACCGGGATTGAGCGTGAAGGGAAGCGTCATCCCGTCCAACTGGAAGTCGGAATCCAGGCCGGCTACCGAGACGATCGTCACCGGAGAAGTCTTGAAATTGGTCAAGGTGTTCGCCATCGACTTGCTGTTGCCGACGGCGACTTTGCCGAAATCCATCGTGGCATCAGTGACCACGACAGAATTATTGACCTGAGTCTGGTTGTTGCCGAGCAATTGGCAACCGGTGAGACTCATGAGAGCGAAGCCGACGAGAAGTGAACCGATCCAGGTGTGGCGCGCCGAATTGGCTTTCAAGGGTACCGACCTCAACTTAGCCGTATTGCTCGCATACGGCGGGGGATTTTCAGGTCGCTGGAGCCCGATGAACCCTTCGCTCCAACACTTCTCATTGTGGCGGCCGGGACTCCGAACTCGTAGATGGCGAAAGGACTACTGACCGAGTGAAACAGGCCGATCACCAAGGTTCGAGCCCTAGATCCGGTGCCTATCCCCACGTAACCAAGGCGGCCATGTTTGCTGTCGGCGGCCGGACATAGATGGCATTGTCCTTCCGTACATGGTCTCAATCACGGCTGTAGGGACACTTCGACTTGCTCGAGCAGGAAATTGTCGCTTGCCCTATGCACGCTGGCTAGGTGCCAGAAGGGCATTGTTTTGAAGAAGCACCTGACCGTTGCTCCCCATCCTTACAGGGCGGAAATTGGGGACCAGTGTGAAAACATTTTCCTATACCCTGGATTGGATGGTTTCCCTTGTTCTCGGGAGTGTTTGACGGATATCTGTATCTATTTGGAAAAATGGGCCATTTGAGGCGAGTGGTTTTCCGCCCTGTGGGTTAGTATTCGTTGGTCAAGGCGACGTCTTGGCAAAAAGCGTGCGTGTATCGTCGGGGTTAGCAGCAAGTTTTGGGGAGTAGAACTCAAATGAGACTGTCGTGGATTCTCCCGTTGGTCGTGGCCGTCATGTGCCTACCGGCGGCAGCGCAAAAGTATCAGAAGCCGAAGGCAAAGCCCACCTACAGCGAGGAAAGATCAGCCAAGGGATCGGCCCGAGCCGCGAAGCCGGCCCCCAGCCGGGATGCGACCGCCCAGGAATTGCATCGGGTGGAACAGTCCAGTTCGAAAGTCCCTGGATCACGCAGAGGGGATAGCAGCCGGGCCCCACGCACTGTCGTGAAGGCGGAAAAGGAAGAGCGAAACCCTCCGATTCAGGCCACTGGCTCGCGTAGCCGAGGGCAGGGCGGCAAGGGCAAGACCTCGAACTCCTATAAGGGACGCTTGCGGCACAAGGGTTCACATCGCTAGGTCAGCCAGCGGATTTCATCGATTCGGCAAAGACTCATCCGGGGTCGAGGCTGGCCTGGGTGGCGCAGCTTGGCCCTTTGGTTCTTTGAGGGCGTACTTCAGCAGGCAGTACAGCGCCCGAACCCCATCCTTCCAACTTATTTTTTTCCCTTCCTCATACGTGCGTCCCCAATAGCTGATTCCCACTTCGTAGATGCGCAAATTGCGGCGCGCCAGCTTGACGGTGATCTCCGGCTCGAATCCAAAACGGTTTTCCTCGATGGGAATCGACTGAATCACTTCGCGCCGGAAGACCTTGTAGCAGGTCTCCATATCGGAGAGATTGATGTTGGTGAGGCAGTTCGAAATCAGGGTCAACATGGAGTTGCCCACGGAATGCCAGAAATAGAGCACGCGATGCGGACCGGCGCCGAGAAACCGGGAGCCATACACTACGTCGGCTTTTCCCTGAATCAGAGGTTCCAGCAAAACGGGATACTGTGAAGGGTCATACTCCAGGTCCGCATCCTGGATGATGACGAAGTCACCGGTGGTTTCCTGGATGCCGCGGCGAAGCGCCGCACCCTTGCCCTGGTTCCCGGACTGCAGGAGAACTCGCATTTGCGGATGCTGGGTCTGCAGTTCGGCGAGGATGTCCCGCGAGCCGTCGCTCGAGCAGTCGTCCACGCAGATGAGTTCGATGTCCAGAGGCATCGCCAGCACCTTGCCGACGATTTCGCGCAAGGTTGCCTGCTCGTTGAACACCGGCATGACGACCGACAGCTTCATAGCGAGTTGAGCGAAGTGTAGCAGCAGCGAGTAGCGAGTGACGAGGGGCTGAGATCCGCCAGGGGCGCTTGCATCAGGAACGGCTCGCTCCTCGTCACTCGGGGCGCTATACTCGCGTGTTCTCGCTGCTCGAAGCGATGAAGACTCTCCGCAACCTCAAAGTTCTCGCCGCCGCGCTTCTCCTGGTGATCGCCGTCGGCACCGCGGGCTTCCACTACATCGAGGGATGGCCGTGGTTCGACGGTTTCTACATGGTCATTACCACTCTCACGACGATCGGCTACCAGGAAACTCATCCGTTATCGCACATCGGGCGAGTCTTCAACGTGGGGATCATCGTGGGCGGCGTTGCCCTGGTGTTTCTGGCCATCGGGTCGCTCACGCAAGCTTTGCTAGAATTCGAACTGCAACACTTCTTTGGAAGGCGGCGCATGGAACGCGAGATCAGCCGTCTGACGGACCACTACATTATCTGCGGCGCGGGACGCGTCGGACGCAGCGCAGCCCGCGAGTTGGCCCGCCGCCCCGTGCCGTTCGTCATCATCGAACACAACGAACCCAAGGCGCAGAAGTTCTCTGCCGAGAACTGGCTCATGCAGATCGGCGACGCCACGCAGGAGCAGACGCTGCGTGACGCTCGCATCGAAGAGGCACGAGGACTCGTCGCCGCGACAACGACCGATGCGACCAATCTCTACATTGTTCTCACCGCTCGAAGCCTGAACCCGCGCCTCCGTATCATCGCGCGCGCCAGCGAGGAGATGGCGGAGAAACACCTGCTGAGCGCGGGCGCGGACTCTGTCGTTTCTCCGTACGTGTTTGCCGGGCAGCGCATCGCGCATTCCTTCCTTCGCCCGCATGTGGTGAGTTTTCTCGACACGGCCACGACCCATCTCGGCATCGATCTGGAAATCGGGGAAGTGGCGATCACTCCGCGCAGCCGGTTTGCCGGCAAGACGGTGGAAAGCTCGCGCATCCGCCAGGATCGCGGGGTCATCATCCTCGCCATCAAGCGCGAAACCGGAATGCGCTTCAACCCCGCTCCGGACGACCGCATTGAAGCCGGCGATTTTCTGATTGCGATGGGCGAGCCGCATCAGTTACGTGAGCTCGAGCAGATGGCCGGGCCAACCCTATGAAAATCGTCAGCTCAGCGGAAATGCGCGACATCGACCGTGCGACCTCAGAACGCTTTGGTGTCCCGTCGCTGACTCTGATGGAGAATGCGGGCTCGGCGGTAACGAAGTTCATTCTTTCTGAGTACGGTCACGCCAGACGCATCGGCGTGATATGCGGCAAGGGCAACAACGGCGGCGACGGATTTGTCGTGGCGCGTCAGTTGAGCGAATCAGGACGGGTCGTGCGCGTGTTGCTGTTGTGCGGCCCCGAGGAATTGCGCGGTGATGCCGCGGCGATGTTTCAGAGACTGCAAATTCTGCCCCTGGTTGCACGCGATGCGCGCGCTCTCGATTTGCCCGATGCAGTGCCGGTTTTCGAAGCAGACCTGATCGTCGACGCGATTCTCGGGACCGGGTTCCACCCGCCAGTCGGCGAACTCTACAGTGCTGCCATATCCAGGATGAACAGCAGCCGCGCGTCCGTGGTTGCGGTGGACATCCCCTCGGGGGCCGACGCGGACGCGATGCAGGCGCCCAGTGCAAATGTCGCCCGGGCTGACGCCGTCGTCACGTTCACCGCGCCCCGGCCGGCCCATGTTTTTGCAGGGTTGACCGCCGGGCCGACGGTGATTGCGCCGATCGGGTCCCCGCCCGAAGCAATCCAGTCGAAGCTCGAACTTCATCTCAGCACGGCTCCCGATTTCGCGGAATTGCTCGCTACACGTCCACGCGAATCGAACAAGGGCAGCTATGGGCATGCGCTCGTGATCGGCGGGTCCGTGGGAAAAGCCGGAGCGGTTGCGATGACCGGGTTCGCGGCCTTGCGCGCCGGAGCCGGGCTTTCTACCGTGGCAACGGCGCGATCCGTTCTGCCCACCGTCGCCGGATTTCATCCTGAGGTTATGACCGAACCGCTGGAAGAGACGGGCGGCGGAACCATTTCTTTGCAGGCGCTGAAGTCGGGGCGGATCGATTCACTGGTTGACCGGAAGACTGTCGTGGCGATCGGTCCCGGAATTTCGCGAAACCCGGAGACATCGGCGTTTGTCAGAGAACTGGTGCAGAAATGTGAAACGCCCGCGGTGCTCGATGCGGATGCCCTGAATGCATTCGAGGGCCATGTTGACCAGTTACAGGGACGAGGGCGAACGCTGGTGATCACGCCTCACCCGGGAGAGATGTCTCGGCTCACGGGGCTCGGCGTGGCGCAGATTCAGTCGCAGCGCGTCGAGGTGGCGAGACAGTTTGCACGCGAGCACAGTTTGATCGTCGTTCTCAAAGGACACCGCACGCTGGTTGCGTCACCCGACGGGACGGTATGGATCAATCCGACAGGTAATCCCGGCATGGCCACGGGCGGAACGGGAGATGTGCTCACGGGAATCGTCGTCGGACTGATCGCGCAGTACCCCAAGAGTGCGCTGGCCGCGACCGCGCTCGCAGTCTACCTGCACGGCCTGGCAGGGGATCTCGTTGCCGCCGAAATCGGGGAGACCTGCCTGGTTGCAACTGACTTGATTCGATTCCTGCCCGCGGCCTTGCGACAGGTACAGGCGCACAGTGACGGCGAAGTGCGATTCCACTCCTAAAACCTGTTCTCGGGATCAGCGGGGGATGTATTGGTCGAGCAGCGGCACGACGTGCTGACCGAAACTCCACAGGCGTTCCTGCGCCGCTTCGGCAGATTCATTGGGGGCCATGTCGATCATCAGCCGAATCAACGAGCCGTCACTTCGGTTCATCAGCAGCGCGTCATGCACCAGATAGTACTTAGCGACGTAACCGTTTGCCATGACGCGCCCGTGGGCCTGGAACCAGAACAAGACCACTTGCCGAGTTCCGTTCTTTGACGTCACGAACCGATTGACGGGAGAAGACATGCCGGGGAGCGGAACGACCGATCGCGAAATTGGGATGTATCCAGCTCCGAGCAGGCAATGTTCTGGAGAGTGAGGCCCCTCCGCGGCTCGCTGCGACGGGTAATAGGCGACAAAGAGGTCAGCGGGCGGATGCGCGTCCGAAGAAGAATAGTCGCGGTGCAGGAACTCCCCAGGCCCAAGGACTTCGAGGGACTGATCATCAATGGCGAGGTCTTTTCCCGTCCATCGGTCGAGATCCTGGGGAAACGAGCTCAAGGGCACGCGTGCAGGGAAGACCTCGGTCTGTGAGCGTAGGTGAAGCGCTGCAGTAGCGGCGACAATCAATAGCACGGCGACCGCAAAACCGGCGGAGGGCCGCTCCGGCAAGCTCGAGCCGAGACCGTTGCGCCGAGGTGTCGCATGATCTTCGGGAAGGAAGTTTGTACCCCGTCCTTTGGTCAGCCAATTGATCACGGCGTGCACAGCGAAGAGCAGGAACAGAGAAGCGGCAAAGACCAGCAGTCCGGAGAACGAGTGAAAGAAGCCCTCCGCTCGTTCCGGACCCCAATGCTGGCCCATGACGCCCGTTCCGAAGATGCGAAACCCGTTCGCAACGACCGCAATGGGCAGTGCTGAAAAAGCGAGGGCCACGCGTACCCAATTGCGGCGTTCTAACAGATAGCCGTAGATGACAGCCAGAGTCACGAGCGAGAGAAGGGAACGGATTCCGCTGCACGCTACGACAACCTCGAGCTTCATCGATGCAATGGTGATGACGTTTCCCTCGCGGAGCACAGGAACGCCGATTTCCCGCAGTAGTCCCGTAGCCAGTCTGGATGCCAGGAACTGCAGTGGAATTGTGACGTTCTGCAGAACTAGATTCGGGATCGGGATCATCAGAAACAATACGGCCCACGGGAACAGGACGGCGCGAAAGAAATCCCATCCTCGAAACAGGATGATCAAGCCCGCCAACAGAAAGATCAGTGATACCCGGGAAAGAAAGAGATCGGCGCCCAGATCTCCTAGAGCGAGGATGATGAGTGCGCCGACGATGATAAAAAGGCCAGCCCACGAGGGCGATGATCCGTAGTCCTTCAGCTTTCGGCGATTCTGCCAGATTACAAAGATTGAGAACGCAGGAACGAGGAAACCGTGCTGGAAGTTTGGATCATGCTGCCATTGAACGACCAGGCGACCGAGGATCGGAGCGTACAAGTATCCGATCAGCGCCAGCAGAATCACTCCCTGCCACCAGGGCAAGCCGAAGTAGACGCGTCCCTGCTTTCGATCCACGGAGCACACCTGCGCGAACTCACCCATGACGCGTGGCTTGAGCATATGCGAAAGGCCAAGGCGGCGCAAACGGTTCCAATCATTCGGCGCGACGAAGGGATCAGGGCTCACAGCCCGGCATCGGGTACCACAACGCCTTCGAAGGGTTCCTCCAGGTGAGCGAGCAAAATGGACCACAGAATGGCTACGTCGGCGGGGTGGGTGCGGGTCGGCAAAAATGGGAAAAAAGTTTCCCATTTGTCCGAAACGGTGCTAAGGTGTCCTGCGCTCACACATTCCGAAAAACTTGTAAGTAAATGAAAAATATGCGTTTTATTGTTCGCCGTCTGGCCTTTGACAGGGCGGAGATGGCAGTCTGTGTGCTCTAATTCGGAGTCGCGGTCGAGTCCGAGGTTCTGCCCCCCTGCCCTCGGAAAGCCAGTATGGATACAAACACCTCCCAACTAATGGCCGGGAACGGCATGTCCCGAGCGAATGGCACTCCCGCTTGGCGGGAGAGCGTCAGTTCGGGCATGCGCACGGTGGAGGCTGTCATTCGGGAACTTTCGCAGAATGATGTGCCGGTTCTTGTCGTTGCCGAACCGGGATCGGGGAAGAAAGCCGCGGCAGCCCGTATTCATGAACTGTCCGATCGCTCGTCGAAGCCGTTCTTTGTTTGTCACGGGAACGAGGCAACCTGTCAAGTTCTTGAAAGCTTCAACGGTGCCGGCGGCACGGTCTATCTGCAGGAAGTCGGCGACCTCGACCCGGAGGCGCAAGAAGAACTGGTAAGGCAGATCGGGTCGGGCGGCCCGGGGCCATCGGGCGTGCCACGTTTCATTTGCGGTACTTCGCGAGAGTTGGAGCCGGAGGTGAAGGCGGGCTCCTTCCGGGAAGATCTCTACTACCGAATCAGCAGTGTATGTTTGCGATTGCCCCCATTGCGCCAGCGAAGGGAAGACATTCCCGTGTTGCTGGATTGGTTTCTCGCCGTAGCGGCGCGTGACTTCTCGCGCGCGGTGCCGGCCCTGAGTCCGGACACGCAGACCTTCTTCCAGACATACCATTGGCCGGGTAATATCCGCGAATTGAAAGATGCCGCACTCGCGATCGTCGCTTTGGGAGATGAAGCCCTTGCTATGGGTGGATTGCGCTCCCTGCTTCGGCGCGCGGACCGTCCCAACGGCGAGAGGGTCTCTTTGAAAGAGGCTGCCAAGGCGGCCTCACGCGAAGCAGAAAAGGAATTGATTCTGCAGGTGCTGACCCGCACGCGCTGGAATCGGCGCCGGGCTGCGCAGGAGTTGCAGATCAGCTATAAGGCCCTGCTCTACAAGCTCAAGCAGATCGGGTGCGAGGAGTATGGGGCTTAAACGATGACAAGTTCACGAGGAGAAGACATGAATCGAACCTGGAGAGCGGCAGCCGCGGCCCTGTTGATTTTCGGCAGTGTGGCCTTGGCGCAAGACGCGGCGCCCGCCCAACCCTCCGGCAGTTCAGCCGCTGAAGTGCCCGCACCTGCTGCTCAGGCCGGCCCCGAATATGTAATCGGGCCTGAAGATGTGTTGCACGTTGCGGTCTGGAAGGAAGCCGACCTCACAGCGACGTTACCCGTGCGCCCGGACGGCAAGATCTCGCTGCCTCTGTTGAACGATGTGCAGGCCGCCGGGATGACTCCAATGCAATTGGCCGATTCGATCACTGAGAAGCTCAAAAAGTACGTGGCCAGTCCGCGGGTAACCGTGGTCGTGACGGCGATCAACAGCAAGCGGATCTATCTGACGGGCGAGGTATCCCATCCTGGCGCCATGCCCATGCTTCCGAACATGACTGTGCTGCAGGCTCTTTCCAGCGCCGGGCTGACGCAGTTCGCCAATACCAAGAAGATCTATGTGCTGCGCACCCAGAACGGCAAAGAGGAAAAGCTGCCGGTGGACTATCGCAGGCTCCTCAAGGGCGAAAAGATGGATCAGAACTATCGCCTGTTGCCGGGAGACACGATTGTCGTCCCGTAGGGGAGCGACCTTGATGATTATGCGAACCATGCGGACAATTCCGGCGATTGTGATGGTCCTGGGGTTCAGTCTGTGGACATCCGCTCAGGACGACTCTGGCCGCAAAGCCCCGGTCTCGCCTCTTGGCGACAATAGTCCCATCCTGAACCCGGACAACCCGCCCGTCTCCGGTGTCGATGAGGCTGGCCTGGATTTGCGCAGCGGGGAGCGAAGTTTCCTCTCGTACGGATTGTCCATGAGCGAAACGGTTGATTCCAACGCCGGCAACGAACTCGACCGGCAGGCCATGAGCTCGATCACGCATCTTCTGGGAGCGGTGGATCTTCAACGCCTTTACTCGAAGACTGACCTTTTCGCCGAGTATCTGGGCGGCGGGGCCTTTTACAGCAACGCCACTACCACGGCTCGCCAGCTGCATGCCGCGGGCGTCATGGGAGTCATGCGCTGGCGGACGGGGCGCCTGACCCTGCGAGACTCATTCAGTTACCTGCCGGAAGGTTCGTTCAGTATCGGCGCATTCGGCGGAGTGCCCGGCTTGGGCATCGCCACTGGATCCGGGGACACGGGCCTCGTCGGCGGCCTCCCCGGCAGCCACTTTTTCGGCAATGGGCAGTTCGGTTCGGTCGGTCTGACCCCGAGAATCTCCAACTCAGCTCTGGCCAGCGTGGTGCAGGCTCTGACGCCGCGTTCCGCCGTCACGGTGGCCGTGGGTTTCGCGAACGCGCATTTCTTCGACAACACCGACGTCCTGATCAACAGTGACAGGACGCTGGTGGAAGCCGGGTATAGCTACATGCTCGGCCGCCGCGATCAGCTCGGCGTCGTTTACGGTTTCCAGCAGTTCCGGTTCCCGCAAGACGCAGGCGGGCAGGTCGATACCCACATCATCAATCTCCGCTGGGGCCACACGATCAGCGGAAAGATGAACCTGAGCCTTGGGGCCGGTCCCCAGTATATTGTGTTCGAAGATCCTTTCCTCGGAACCGTGCACCGTTGGTCGACGAGTGGCAGAGCTGTGCTTCGCTACCGTTTTACGCGGACCTCGCTGGCGCTCACTTATGAAAAGTTGACGACTGCCGGATCTGGCTTTTTCGCGGGATCCGATACGCAGGCCGTGCGGGCGGGAATCACTCGTCCCCTGATGCGAACCTGGGAGCTCTATACCGACATAGGTTACGCGCACAATCGGCGCCTTCAGACACAGTCCCTGGAGGGCATACCGGGGAATACGTTTGATCACGGCTTTGCACGGCTGCTGCTGCGCAGGCACCTTGGGCGAGAATGGTCGGCTTTCGCCTCCTATCGGTTCAATGACCTCGCTCTGAACAATGCGTTTTGTGACAAGGCGACCGGTACCTGCGGCGAAAACTCGCGCCGGCACATGGGATCGATTGGTTTGGAGTGGCACCCCCGGCCAATACGCATCGACTAATTTTTTGGCCGCCACGCGCGGCCGGAATGGTGAAGAACATGATTGAGAATCGCGATTTGACGATGGACGATTACCTGGCGATGGTACGTCGGCGCCTGAAGGTGATTCTGGTTCCGGCCGTTCTGGCGGCGGTGGCCGGCTTCGTGGTGTCCTACGGTTTCGCCCCGAAGTTCAACTCGCAGGCGCTGGTGCTGGTGGAGAGCCAGAAGGTTCCGGACGCCTACGTCCAACCCGTCATCACCGCCGATTTCATGCAACGCCTGGCCACCATGCAACAGCAGGTGCAGGCGGGGAATCGCCTGCGTCCGATGATCGAGCGGCTAGGCCTTGCCAAGCCGGGCGAGGAGAGCGAGATCATCCAGGAAATCCGTTCCAACATGTCGTTGCAACCCGTGATTACCGACATTTCGGGCAGCGCTCCTGCCTCTTCTTCGGGCTCGGCAAAGAAGACGAAATCGAAGAAGCCCGCCAACACCGGCACTCCGTTGCCTGGTTTCTACGTGAACTACACGTCCAGCAGCCCGCGGCGCGCACAGCAAATCTGCAATGAGCTGACAAGCCTGCTGCTCGAGGAGAATCTGCGGTCGCGGGAGCAAGCGGCTCGCGGCACCACCGACTTTCTCGGCCGCCAAGTCGACGATGCCAAGCGCGCCCTGGACGAACAGGACTCCAAACTGGCTGCCTTCAAGCAGCAGTACATGGGCCAGTTGCCCAGCGATTCGGAAAATAATCTCCGCATCTTGATGTCGTTGAACACGCAACTGGATGCGACGACGCAGACGCTGAATCGTGCGCAGCAGGACAAGGCCTACACCGAGAGCCTTCTGGCCCAGCAGTTGTCAGCTTGGAAAACTTCGCAATCAAGCACCAACCCTCAAACCCTGGAGCAGCAATTGAATATCTTGCAGGCGCAGCTGCTGCAACTCCAGGCGCGTTATACCGACGACCATCCCGACGTCATCAAGACGAAGGCTGATATCGCCGAGGTGCAAAAGAAGCTGGCGGAGATCAACGACGCCGCCGCCAAGGTGACCGACACAACGCAGAAGGCCAATGCAGCCGAGCCCCCCGAGATCCGGCAACTCCGTCTCCAGGTTCATCAGTACGAGAACGTCATCGCGCAGGCGGCTGCCGATCAGAAAAAGCTCCAGAACCAGATTCAGGTCTACCAGGGCCGGACCGCCATGAGTCCGACGATCGAAGAACAATACAAGCAGCTGACGCGTGACTATGACAACGCGCAGAATTTCTATCGGGATCTGCTGACCAAGAAAAGCTCCTCGGAGCTTGCCGCCAGCATGGAATCCGAGCAGCAGGGCGAACAGATGCATGTCCTGCAGCCCGCAGGCCTGCCGGATTCACCCAGCTTCCCCAACCGTTGGCTGTTTGCCGGCGCCGGGTCGGGAGCGGGGTTGGCACTGGGAATTGCCATCGCCATCTGGCTGGAAATCCGCGACAAGTCGATCCGAACCGAACGCGACGCCGCCGTCGCCATGGACCTGCCGCTGCTCGTTTCCGTGCCTTGGGTTACGGAAGAGATCGAGGGAGTCGCCGTCAATGAGGGCAATGGGACGGGCCACCGGCGCAATTTCTGGACACGCGAAGATGGTGGCGGGGGTAAAGAGAGGATCGGGGTCTGAGGCAAGCGTATGTATAAAGAGTTTTTTGGGCTTCGAGCCAATCCGTTCAACGTCAATCCCGACCCGCGTTATCTCTACCTGACGCGGCACACGGAAGAAGCGCTGGCTTGCCTGACCTACGGCATCCAGAGCCGCAAGGGCTTCGTCTTGCTGACGGGCGAAGTCGGGACGGGCAAG
This sequence comes from Terriglobales bacterium, assembly GCA_035519435.1. Taxonomy (GTDB): domain Bacteria; phylum Acidobacteriota; class Terriglobia; order Terriglobales; family Acidobacteriaceae; genus Acidiflorens. The sequence goes on along the minus strand of DATIWL010000017.1, from coordinate 25,435 downwards.
ACGACGTTGATCAACAAGCTGATGGAGTGGTTACGCCTGCAACAGGTGGCGACTGCCTTCATCTTCAATTCGCGTCTGGACGTGCCGCAATTCCTCGATTTCATGATGGCGGACTTCGGCATTCCCTGCGACTCGAAATCAAAGAGCCAGATCCTGCAGCGCCTGTACAACTGGCTGCTCGACCGCTATCGCGCCGGCGAGACCGCCGTCCTGGTTGTCGACGAAGCACAGAACCTGTCGGACGAGGTGCTCGAAGAGATCCGGATGCTGACGAATCTGGAAACCTTCACCGAGAAACTGCTGCAGATCGTCCTCGTGGGCCAGCCGGAACTCGAATACCGGCTGAAGCAGCCGCAGTTGCGCCAGTTGCGGCAGCGGCTCACTCTGCGCGCCAAGACGCACCCCTTCAACCTCGAAGAGACGAAGGCCTACGTCAATCAGCGGCTGCGCATTGCCGGATCGAATGGCGATCCCATTTTCGATCCGGAGGCCATCATGTCGCTGTACCGCTACTCCAGCGGAGTGCCGCGCGTGATCAACCTGCTCTGCGAGCACTGCCTCGTCAGTGCATTCGTGGATCAGAAGAAAACCGTCGCCGCCGATATCGTCGATTCGGTAGCAAAGGACTTTGATCTGGGCGATGGCACGGCCGCGGCGGCGTTGGTTCCGGTTGTGCCTCCGGCTGTTCCGGAGAAGTTTGATTTGGTCGATGCATTACGAACCCTGGCGACACTAGCCGACCGGTTGCGCCAATCCGAACAAGAGCTCCCCAAGGAAAGGAAACTATGAGCCGTATCCATGACGCTTTGAAGCGGGCCGAACAGGAAAGAGCATCCTCTCTGGGGGGACACGTCGAGCCCACGATGCAACCGACGGACTTGCAGCCGGTGCCCCAACCCGAGCCGATACACTCGGCGACTGCAGTCATGCCGGCGCCCAACTCGGCATTCAGCTATGAGACCTTGCTGGCGCGCTGCCCGCAGGCACGATGGAACCCTGATTCCCGGACCATGCTGTTTTTCCAGGAGGATCAGAACCGCAAGGGGGCGGAAGAGTTCCGTACGTTGCGCTCGCGGCTCTACCAGATTCGCGAAAAACTGCCGCTCAAGCGGCTGATGGTGACGAGCGCCCTGCCCAAGGAGGGCAAGTCGTTTGTCGCCGCGAACCTGGCTCAGGTCATCGTCCGCCAGCAGGGGCGTCGTGCACTGGTGATTGACGCCGACTTGCGCAGCCCCGGCATGCACCGCCATCTCGGCGCCAGCCAGACTCCGGGCTTGTCCGATTACCTCATGGGCGAGTGCGACGAATTTGCCATCATGCAACGCGGGCCGATGGAGAACATGTTCTTCGTGCCGGCTGGCCGTGTCGTCTCTGGCGCGCCCGAGTTGCTGGCCAATGGCCGCCTCAAGCTGTTCCTGCAGCGTGTCGAACCTCTGTTCGATTGGATCATCCTCGACACGCCGCCCGTCGTCCCGGTAGCGGATTCCACGCTGCTCGCCAACTTCTGCGACGGCGTTCTGATGGTCGTCCGTTCGAATGCGACACCATCGGATCTGGCGCGGCGGGCTCGCGAAGAATTCCAGGAGAAATTACTGCTTGGCGTCGTGCTGAACGGGATTCCAGCCGATCAGCTGCCGCAATCCAAGTACTACTACGGCGAGGCGGTCAGCAGCCCCGCGTAAGACGAACCGAGGGAATGAGTGATCCGGCTCTTCAATGTCTACTACCCGATCCGCAAGCTCATCTTGTTGATCGGAGAAGCGCTGATTGTCTGGAGCTCGCTTCTGCTGGGTGCGTTCCTCGCGCACCCGGATGACTATTACATCGTCCTCAACTTCGAGGGCGGGTATCTGAAGATCCTGGTCGCCACCGTCCTCGTCTTGCTGTGCTCGCATTGGTTTGACCTGTACGACACCGCTATGGTGAACACCAAGAGCGAACTCTACTTCCGTTTGTTGCTCGTGCCCGCGATGCTGGCGTTTTTTCTCGCGGCCGTGAGCTACTTCCGGCCGAATGACGATCTCCTCAAGAATGGGTCTTCTGAGTTTGGCCTGCTGATTCTGACCACCGCGTTGGTCGGATGGCGCGTTGGCTTTGGCTGGTTAGTGCAGCTTCCCATCCTGGTGGAACGTATCTACGTCTTGGGAACGGGCGACCGGGCACAACGGCTTGTGCAAGGGCTGCGCAAGAATCCAGAACTGGGAATTGAAGTTGCCAGCTGGACCGGAAAGCTGGAAGGCGCGGTGACCCGGGAGTCCGTGGCAGCCCACTTGATGGAGGTCGCCAACAAGTACAAGGTGCACCGCGTCATTGTGGCCATGCCCGACCGGCGTGGCACCATTCCCATGGACGAATTGCTCGAGTTGCGCCTGCAAGGTGTCAAGATTGAGGAAGCAACGTCCTGGCTGGAAAAGATGTCCGGTAAGATTGAGGTGGAGAATCTCAATCCCAGCTGGCTTGTCTTCTCCGAAGGATTCCGGAGAAGCAGTACCTTTATTTTGGTTCGCCGCGTCCTTTCGGTCGTAATTTCGCTGATCGGCCTCGTCTTCACAGCCCCCCTGTTCCCCATCGTTCTGCTCATGGTCAAGCTCGATTCGAAAGGGCCAGCCTTCTACACGCAGAAGAGAGTGGGACGCCGCGGGCAGGTTTTCAAAGTCATCAAATTCCGCACCATGCGGCAGGACGCAGAGCTTAACGGCGCGCAGTGGGCAGGCGCCAATGATCCGCGCATTACGCGCGTGGGCCGCTTCCTGCGTTCATCCCGGCTCGATGAGATTCCGCAGTTGTGGTGCGTGCTGAAGGGCGACATGGCGTTTGTAGGACCGCGACCGGAACGGCCTGAATTTGTCGAGTGGCTGTCGAAAGAGATTCCGTACTACGGTATTCGCCACATCGTGCGGCCCGGGCTTACGGGATGGGCACAGATCAAGTACAAGTACGGCAGCACGGTCGAAGATGCGCGCGAGAAGCTGCAGTATGACCTGTTCTACATCAAGAATGCGTCGATTGGCCTGGACCTGTTGATCATGTTCCAGACCATCAAGACAGTGTTGCTGCGCCGGGGCGCGCAATGAAATGGGTGTTCTGGATTGCGGCTGCGGCGATCGTTTATTCCTACATCGGATACGTCGCCTGGCTAGGGTGGCGCAGCCGGTGGTCGCCGCGTCCGGTTCGGCGTGGGGCATCTGAGCCGCGGGTTTCGGCAGTCATGGTGGTCCGGAACGAAGAGGCGATCATTGCCCGCAAACTGGAGAACCTGCTGACACTGGATTATCCCCCGGACAAGCTGGATGTGGTGGTGGTATCGGATGGCTCCAACGACGGAACGGTGGAGATTCTTGGCGGATATCGGACCAACCCACGAGTAGCGACTGTGGTGAAGCCGTCTTCGCAGGGGAAGGCCCTGGGGCTGAACGACGGATTGCAGAAGGCAGATGGTGAGATTGTCCTGTTCACCGATGCCCGCCAGATGATCGAGCCGGCGGCTTTGCGATTGATGATGGAGAACTTCGCTGATCCGGCCGTCGGTTGTGTGAGCGGGGAACTCATGTTGGGAGATCCGCAGAGCGGAGAGACAGGGAAGGGAATGGGACTTTACTGGCGCATCGAGAAAGTGATCCGCGAGCTGGAATCTTCTTCCGGTTCCGTTGCGGGCGCTACCGGAGCGATCTACTGCGCGCGCAAGGATCTCCTCGATCCGCTGCCGCAGGGAACCATACTGGATGATGTCCTGTTGCCGATGCAGGTCGCGCGAAAAGGTCTCCGCGTCGTGTTCGACGCGCGCGCGCGCGCCTGGGACTCGCCTGACTTGGGGGAAACGCGCGAGTTCTCGCGCAAGGTGCGAACGTTGAGCGGCAACTATCAGCTGTTGCAGCTGGCGCCGTGGCTCCTTAGCGGGGAGAATCCCATCCGCTTTGAGTTCGTCAGCCACAAGCTCTCGCGCTTGATTGTTCCCCTGGCGCTCGTTGCCCTGTTGGCGTCCTCGCTCTTTCTCGCGGGGCCCTTGTATCGCGTGGCGTTCTGGGCGCAGATCGCCTTCTATGCGCTCAGTCTGATTGGTATGGCGCGATTGAAAATGGGACCGTTGTCGCGCTTGACGGATGCCGCCCGCACGTTCGTGATCCTGAATTCTGCCGCGATGGTCGCGATGGTGAACTTCGTAACCGGCAGAAAGGCGGTCTGGGCTCGCTGACGCCATGCGCATTCTCTGGGTCAAAGCCGACAGACTCTTGCCCGTCGAAAACGGCGGCAACATCCGCTCGTATCACATCGCGCGGCACCTGAGTTCCCGGCACGAGGTTACGTTTTACTCATATTACGGGGGCGAACCCGACCCAGCCTACGAGCGCGCCCTGCGGCAGCAGTTACCCGGTGCTGTCGCGGTTGGTACCGGCAAAGGAGAGCTTTCCGGCGTGCGGCGCGGCTTGCACTACATGCTCCATGTAGGGGCGTCGGCGCCGTATGCGGTAAGCCGTTTTGCCGACCTCAAAGTGCAGCGGCAACTGCGCGGCTGGTTTCGCGAGAAGCGGTTTGACGTCGCTATCTGCGACTTCCTCGACGTGGCGATCAATTTCCCTGACCGCCTGACCACTCCCAGCGTCCTCTTCCAGCACAACGTGGAGAGTGAGATTTGGCGGCGTCACGCCGACACGGCTGGCAATCTGGCGCTGAAAGCCATGTACGGAATGGAATTCCGCAAGATGCTGCGCTATGAGCAGAACGAAGTTCGCAGATTCCATCACGTCATTGCCGTTTCGGAAAATGATCGCGCGCTCATGACTGAGTGGGTCGACCGTGACCGCGTAACCGTTGTTCCGACCGGAGTTGATTTGAGCGAATACCGGCCTGATCTGGATGCGCCGGAGCCAACTTCGCTGATCACGTTCGTGGGCGCCATGGACTGGGAACCTAACGCGGATGGCGTTGAGTACTTCTGCAGTGAGATCTGGCCGGCCGTGAAGGCGGAAGTACCCGAAGCGAAATTCCGCATTGTGGGACGCAATCCTGGACGGCGCGTACTCAAGTGGGCTTCCGAGTCGGTCGAAGTGACCGGGCGGGTCCCGTCGGTGGTCGGACATTTGCAGGAATCCGCGGTGGTGATTGTGCCATTGCGCATCGGCGGGGGAACGAGGCTCAAGATTTACGAAGCCATGGCAACGGGCAAAGCAGTTGTTTCCACGGCGGTCGGTGCAGAAGGCCTCGACGTGCATCACGGCCGCGATATCATGCTGGCCGATGATTCCAGGTCTTTCGCGCAGGCCATCATCATGCTGCTGCGCGATCGGGAACTCCGGCGCCGGTACGAGAAGGCGGCGGCGGAAACGGCCGCCCGCTTTGACTGGCAAGCAATTGGCGATCGCTTCGGCGAAGTCTTGCTGTCCGTAGTGGAGAAGCAGAACTCGAGCGTGCGCCCCGTACCGGCGCGTACAGCCTGAAGTGAGGACTTGTGGCTATCGGCGATAACGGAATGGCGGTGGAGACGGACATTTTGGGGCGGCGCAAGCTTCCTCCCGTGGTCGACTCCACCAGGGGCGCATTTTTCTGGCTGAGCGCATTCTTCTTCGTGTACTGCGCACGTCCCGGGGATTGGATTCCCGGATTCAACTACATTCCACTCGCCAAGATCACGGCCATTTTCGCCATGTGGGGCCTGTTTTCCAGCCTGGGGCGGACCAAGCGCACCTTCAAAGACATCCCGAAAGAAGGCAAGTATCTGCTGGTGATGATCGGCCTTCTCTACGTAGGGGCTTTTCTCTCGCCCATCTGGAAGGGTGGCGCCGTTTCGCGCACGATTGACATTTCGAAAGTCTTCGTAGCCTGGGCGCTGACTTTCCTGCTGATCACGACATTTGACCGCTTGCGGCGGATCATCTTCATCCAGGCCTCGTCCGTCGTCGTCATCAGCATCGTCTCCATCATCAAGGGCCACAACCAGCCGCGACTGCAAGGCGTGCTGGGCGGCATCTACTCCAATCCGAATGATTTGGCTTTCGCCATTGTGCTCACCATTCCATTCGCCGTGGCCTTCATGCTCACGACGAAAAGCATCTTTGTAAAGGTGCTGTGGCTCTTTGGAATGCTGTGGATGATGACGGCCATCTTCATGACCGCGTCGCGCGCCGGCTTCATCGACCTCATGATTTGCGGAGCGGTCACTCTGTGGCACTTTGGCGTTCGTGGAAAGCGCTACTACTTGATTGCCGCAACCGGACTCCTGACTGTGGTTCTGGCAGCCACAGTCGGCGGCAAGCTATACGACCGTTTCTCAGCTTTATCCGGCGACAGCTCCACCGAGCAATCGGCTTACGGATCGTACGAGGACCGCAAATACCTCATGTTGCGGGCCCTGAACGGCATCGAGCACTATCCCATCCTCGGTCTGGGGATTAACAACTTCGTGACCTATTCCGGGATCTGGCACGAAGTCCATATGACGTACTTGCAGATCGCCGTCGAGGGAGGCATCCCCTGCCTGATTCTCTACCTGATGTTTTTCGGCCGGGGTTTCAAGAACCTGGGAATTCTGCTCAAGACGAAAAATCTCGATCCCGACATTGTTCTCTTTGTGGGAGCGTTGCACAGCTCGCTGATAGGCTTCATTGTGGGAGCGTTGTTTGCGCCCGAGGCGTATCAATTCTTCCCCTATTTTGCGGTGGCCTTCACGTCGACTTTGTTGCAGACAGTCAAAGAAAGAGAACAACTGGAGCCCGGCTCTGTACCGCCTGCGCCAAAGAAACGTCATTACCTGGAGACCTATGCCGATTACGGAAGAACAGGCGCAGTCACCCCTGTCCGCTGACTTGCGGGCGATCCTGCGCTGCCTGAGGTGCGGTTCCAAACTCGATGATGACCAGGCCGGAGGCTTTGTATGCCCGGCCTGCAAGCGTGCGTACCCTTTTGTAAACGGCATCGCCCGTTTTGTCGATGCCCAGCACTATGCCGCCAGCTTCGGCTTCCAGTGGCACCGTTACCAGAAAACGCAACTCGATCACGATGAAATACGCGAGTCGGAACGCCACTTCCTGATGAAAACCGCGCTCCGTCCGGAAGAGTTGAAAGGGAAGCTCGTTCTGGACGTCGGCTGCGGCATGGGACGGTTTGCCGAAGTCGCGACACGCTGGGGAGCGCGCGTCGTTGGCATCGACTTGAGTGCCGCTGCGGAAGTCGCGGCCAAGAACCTGGCAAATCGCGATTTCGTAGCATTCCAGGCGGATGTATTCGCACTCCCGTTTGCCCCGGAGAGTTTCGACATCATCTACAGCGTCGGCGTGCTGCATCACACACCCGATTGCGAAGCCGCTGTGAAGGCGCTCGAGAAGTACCTGAAGCCCGGGGGCGTCCTCGCCGTATGGTTGTACAGCGGCTACAACAAGTGGTATCGCTTCAGTGATTTCTATCGCCGGTTCACATCAAAGATGAAGCCGCAAACGTTGCACGGCATCTTGAAGGTTGCCGTGCCGGTGATCTACAACCTCGAGCGGGGGCTGCGCCATGTCCCGCTGGTCGGACGTCCCGTCGCGGGAGTGATTCATCATGTGCTCCCGGTGAACCGCCAGAAGGATCCTGAAGCGCGGATGCTCGATACCTTCGACTGGTACTCTCCGAAATATCAGTCCAAACACACCTACGAACAGGTCTTTCGCTGGTATCGCGATATAGGCATGGAGGACATGGGCATCGGGGAAGCGTCGATTGCAGTGCGAGGACGAAAGCCTGCCCGTCGCGGGTAGTCACTTTCTCAGATTCCTCACACGGCAGAAATTCACCATGAGCTGGAAGAAGAAAATATCGTACGCGGCAAAGGTGCTGCCGGGCGCTATGCGGCGGGGGCTGGCGGCGCTTCCACGCGGGCCCGTACACCTTGTGATCGCCATGGCCGACCATTTTGAGCCGGCTATTGACGAAAAGAGGGGCGGCGAAAACCGTGTCTCGCGGTCCGAACAGGAACGGCGTCTCGAATGGTGGATCGGCGAGTACCCGAAAGTAGCGGATCGTTGGCGAGATCATGACGGTCGGCCGCTTGTCCATTCCTACTTTTATCCGGCGGAACAGTACGACGAGGGTTTGTTGCAGATGCTGGCCGACCACTGCCACGCCGGATGGGGAGAAGTTGAAGTTCATCTGCATCACGGTATCTTCACCCCTGATACTCCTGAGAACACACGCCGTGGGTTGACCGAGTTCCGCGACCTGCTGGCCTCTCGCCACCGCTGCCTCGCGATGGAAGAGGGATCTGCTCAGGCGCGTTATGCATTTGTACACGGAAACTTCGCGCTGGCGAATTCCGCCGGCGGCGCAAGTTGCGGTGTCGATTCGGAAATGAAGATCCTGGCGGAAACCGGCTGCTATGCCGATTTCACGCTTCCAACGGGTCACTTCCACGCGGCACAGACACGAAAGATGAATTCGCTGTACGAATGTGGCCTGCCTTTGGAACAAGCTGCGCCCCACAGAACCGGACGAGATCTGACCGCCGGCCGCGCACCGCATAAGCTTCCTTTGATCGTGCAAGGGCCGCTGCTGATGGATTGGAAGCGCAGTATTCGCCGGGCGCGGCCCGTCATTGAAACCGGCGCAATTGCCGGCAGAAGTCCCATGACGCTGGAACGTCTTGATCTTTGGAAGCGCGCTCGCATCCATGTACAAGGACGCTCCGACTGGCTGTTCATCAAGTTGCATTGTCACAGCATGGATCCCACGCAGAAGGACGCGGTTGTCGGTGGCGCATTCCGACAATTCCTCGAAGAGCTTGTGACCGGAGCTTCCGATCGTCAGGAGACCGTGCACTTTGTAACCGTCCGCGAAATGACAAACATCATTCTTGCCGCGTGCGATGGCCGGGCAGGGAACCCCGGTGAATACCGCGATTACCGCTTCAAGAGAATTGCAGACACGTCCGTGACTCCTGAGCAATGGAAGGTTGCTCCTGTCGGAGTGAAAGGATAAGCAACGGTCCATGTGCGGAATCGCCGGAATCGTAAGCGCGACGCGCGAGAGCAACATCACCGAAGCTCTCGTGCGCCAGATGTGCGATCCCATCCTCCATCGCGGACCGGATGAGGAAGGGATCTATGTGGCGGATGGTGCCGGGCTGGGCATGCGCCGCCTCAGCATCATCGATCTCTCTGGCGGGCACCAGCCCGTTTTCAATGAAGATCGCAGTGCCTGGGTGGTGTTCAACGGCGAAATCTACAACTTCCCTGAATTGCGCCCTGGGCTGGAACGCCGAGGCCATCGCTTCTACACGAAGTCGGATACGGAAGTCATCATCCACCTTTACGAGGAAATGGGTGCCGACTGCGTGCGGAAGCTGCGCGGCATGTTCGGGCTGGCCATCTACGACAAGCAAAAACGAAAACTGATTCTGGCTCGCGATCGGCTCGGCAAGAAACCTCTGCACTACGCCTTGCGGAACGGCAACCTGTATTTCGGCTCGGAGATCAAGTCGATCCTCGCGGTGGCGCCGGAACTGGCGGAAGTGAACGCGCAGGCACTGCTCGAATATCTGTACTACGGGTATGTGCCCGAGCCGATTTCCGCATTCACGGGGATCCACAAACTTCTTCCCGGGCATCTGCTCGAATTCGAGAATGGCGCGATTCGCACGCGCCAGTACTGGGATTTGCCCGAATACGGGACTCATTTCCCAAAAAGCGAAGAAGAGTGCCTGGAAGAATTGGAACGGCGCCTTTTGGAGGCGACTCGCATCCGCTTGATTTCCGATGTTCCGCTCGGAGCTTTCCTTAGCGGTGGTACAGATTCCTCTACTGTCGTTGCCCTGATGGCGCGCGCCAGCTCTGCGCCCGTCAAGACCTTCTCCATCGGCTTCAAAAAGGACGACTTCAACGAAGCCGACTACGCGCGCCTCGTTGCCCATAAGTTCTCCACCGATCATCACGAGATGATTCTAGAGCCGGACGTGGTGCAAACCGTCGAGCACCTCACGAGTTCCCTCGAAGAGCCTTTTGGCGACTCTTCCATGCTGCCGACCTACTATGTTTCGCAGATGGCGCGCCGGCATGTGACGGTGGCTTTATCGGGCGACGGCGGCGACGAGATTTTCGCCGGATACGACCGGTATCGCATCCACGCTAACCGCCGTTTCTTCGAGCACATTCCGCTGTGGGCCCGCAAGTTCTATCGCGACCGCGTCTTTCCGCTCTTGCCCAACACCATGAGCGGGCGACGGTTCAGCTACAACGTCTCTCTTCCCTGGCAGGAACGCTATGTGGACGGCCTCTCGTTTGTGCCTGCCTTCGAACGGGACGCGCCCCTGCTGTCGCCGGATTTCCGCGAGGTGCTGCGGCGCAGCGACGATCCCAGCAACTTTTTGCGGCGCTACTTCGCCAACGCGCCTGCCAAAGATCGCGTCAGCCAGACTCTCTACGTGGATACGAAGTCCTACCTGGTGGGCGACATCCTGGCCAAAGTCGATCGCATGAGCATGTTGAACTCGCTGGAAGTGCGGGTGCCGATCCTCGATCATGAATTCGTGGAATATGCAGCCAGCCTTGGCGCGGGATGGAAGCTTCGCGGCAGCAGGCAAAAATACATCCTGCGAAAGCTGGCAGAACGCGTCGGCGTGCCCCGGGAGGTGCTCTATCGCGAAAAGCGCGGCTTCTCTCTGCCGCTGGTGCACTGGATGCGGAATGAATTGAAAGACATGCTCATGATCCTGCTCGAGCCCCGCACGCTCGAACGGGGCTACTTCGCCGCAGACGGTGTGCGCCGCTTGATGGACAATCATCTGCTGCGCGGCCGTACCATGACGGGTCCGCTGTGGCGCCTGCTCATGTTTGAACTCTGGCACCGTAACTTCCTGGAGAAGTTTGTGCGTCCAGCCGGCCTGGTTTCTCTGCCGATCGTAGCCGACTCTCGACGAAAGGCGCCAAGTCCAGTCCCGGCTCTGGCGTCGTCCCGGATGGGAGAATGACCCGGTGAACGCCATAGCAGAAGCGGGAGTCCACCCGCTCGCGACTCAACCTGCCCGTCTGTTCCTCATGACCAATACCTTCGAGACCGGCGGGTCCGAACGCCAGTTCGCTATCCTCGCCCGGAGTTTGAACCCGGAACGGTTCCAGCTGCACCTGGGATGCATTCGTCGCGATGGTCCGTTTGCAGCAGGCTTCGAAACGGTGCCGGAGTTTCGCCTTGGCGGCAGTTTGTACGGATGGAAGTCAGTCCAGACACGCATCCGGCTCGCGCGCCATCTGCGGCGTCATCAAGTGCAGATTGCTCATGCCTTCGATTTCTATACGACGCTGACCATGGTTCCTGCCGCCCGTTTAGCCGGCGTGCCGGTCGTGATCGGAAGTTTTCGCCAGCTTGGCGATATGATGACGCCCCGGCAATTCCGAACCCAGGCTGTCGCATTCCGCTGGTGTGATGCGGTGATCTGCAATTCGCGTGCGGGGGCGGATTGGCTGGCGGCCGATGGCATGCCGAGGAAAAAGCTCTTCGTCATCGGCAATGCATTGCCCGGCGAGACATTCGCTGACGTAAAACCGGCCATGGCACCTCGTCCGGGAGGCCTGCGCGTGGGCATGGTGGCGCGCATGAACGACCGCTGCAAGAACCATTCAGGGTTCCTGCGCATCGCGGCCAGAATCCACCAGCGGTTTCCGGATACGGAGTTTCTCCTGGCCGGGGACGGGCACCTCCGCGGTCAACTGGAGGAGGAAGCCCGTGCTCTGGGGCTGGCCAACCACGTACTCTTTCTCGGCGACCGTCGCGATGTCGCGGCGGTACTCGCGTCGGTGGACGTGGCGGTATTGACCTCGAACTCCGAAGGTCTGTCCAACGTGATTCTGGAAGCGATGGCGGCGGGCGTGCCTGTGGTGGCTTACAACGTCGGCGGTAACGGCGAACTGGTCAATGCCGAACGCGGCGAGATTGTCTGTCCGGGAGACGAAGAGGAGTTCGCCGCCGCTGTAATGCGGCTGCTCGAGCAGCCTGCTCTGCGCCAGGAAGTGGGGCGGAATGCGCGCGCCTTCGTAAGAGAAAACTTCAGCCTGGAGCGCGTGCAAGACGCCTACGAGGAACTTTACTTGTCTTTGCTGGAGAGGAAAGGCGTAAAGATTGCTGCTGACTGATTCGGTTCAGCGTAGAGATTTGGCGCCAGCGATGATGATTGCGATCTACGCAGCCGGTCGGTCGATGAACTGGCGTGCCCAAAGCTCAAGCGCGATGGCGATCCAGACCGTTTCACTCGCGCTCGACGGCAACCCCGGCAAGTCTTTCCACGTCCGCCGCACGATGTCCGTCTTCACCAGGTCCCGTTCCGCCATTCCCGGCAATAACTGATCCTCCATCAGGGCCACAAAGCGTTTGCTTTGGAAATATTCAGTCAGCGGGATGCTGAAGCCCGCCTTGCCCCTGTAGACGAAGCCGTCTCCGAATGTCTGACGAGCCAGGTTTTTCAGCACCACCTTAGTCCCGCGCATGCTTGTATTCCGCAGCGAGATCGAATCGCTGACGAGATACTGTGCGGGAAGACTTCTCGCCAACGCCACCAGATTCAGATCGAGAAACGGCACACGGTTTTCCAGCGAGTGAGCCATGGTCATCTTGTCCTGCCGGATGAGCAAGTCGACCATGTAGGTCTGCATGTCGTACTTGAGACAATTTCCAAGATAGTCCGCTTGCCCTTCGCCGAAGATTGCGCGCCGCCGCGACATCACCTTTTCAAAATTCGCTTGCGGCCGCAGCGATGCGAGCGCCTCCGGCCGTTGATACAGCGATGCAGTGATAAAACCGTCGACGGCATCGCCGCCAAACTGCCGCTCCATGCGCGCGCCGAACTTTGGCGCCATCTTCAGAACGGGAAGCCATGGCGCCATTTTGCGCCGCACATTGGCGTAGTAGAAGCGCGCGTATCCGCCAAAGACTTCATCCGCTCCCTCTCCGCTCAGCAACACCGTCACCGTCGGACGCGACTTCTGTGCCAGCAGCCATATTCCGATCGAGTTCGGATGGCCAATCGGTTCGTCCATATGCCAGGTCGCCTGATCCAGTGTGTCGAGGAAAAAGTCCTCGGTAAGAATGAAGCGATGGCTGTCAGCATTGGCGGAGATGGCGGCTTGCGAGATCCAGGGCTCTTCGGAATAGTTTGGATCGTCGAATACGATGGAGAACGAATCCATCTCGGCGGCGAAGTGCGAACGTGCCAGCACCGTGACCAGGGAAGAGTCAATGCCGCCGGAAAGCTGGCATCCCACTTTCACATCGCTCAGAAGCTGCGATTGAACGCTCTTGCCGAGCAGGTTCTTGACGCGCTCCTCCGCCTCCGTGATCGAGATATTCAGTTTTTCGACGCCGTCGGGTATCTGCCAGTATTTGCGAACGGTGACGCCCTCTTTTGTCAGGCGCAGACAATGGCCGGGCCTGAGCTGCCTGACTCCCTTGAGCAGGTGGTTTTCGCCAGCCACATACTTGAACGCAAGATACTCGTCGATGTGATCGTCGTCGATCTCCGCGCGAAACTCCGGATGGGGATAGAACGATTTCACCTCCGAGGAAAACAGGAAGGTTGAGCCGGCGATCGTCCAGTACATCGGCTTGATCCCGAGCTGATCGCGCACGATATGAACTTCTCTCGCGCGCAGGTCGAAGATCACAATCGCGAACATGCCGTTGAGGCGGCTAACCATGCCATCCAGGCCATACTTTTCGTAGAGGTAGAGGATTACCTCCGTATCGCTGTGGCTGCGGAAGCGAAAGCCGGATTTCTCCAGTTCCTGCGTGTAATCGAAGGCGTTATAGATTTCGCCGTTGAAGGCGATGACGATGGAGCCGTCGGCATTCTCCATTGGCTGGTGGCCATGCTCGGAGAGGTCGAGGATGCTCAGGCGATTGAAGCCCAGCGCGCCTTCGAAAATGCCTTCTGGCTGTCGCCGATCCTTGCCCACTTCGACGGACTTTCCCGTCGCCAGCGAAAACAGGCGCATGCCGTGATCGTCGGGACCGCGATGACGCTGGATGTCGATCATCCGGGAAAGGATGCCGATGTCCGCGTTCGCTCCATTGAGATTGAAGTATCCGGCGATGCCACACATTAGAGTTGTAAACCTTGGGTCATGAAGAGCGAGGGGAGGACAGAGGATGCAATTGTAGCAGGTGCCCAGCTGCACACGGGCCGCGGACGGAGGCCTGCCAAGTTCCGCTGTAACATACTCTTTGCCGTGTAGAGGCATGATTCGAGGGCTGAAACGGCGCGAAGGCCAGATTGCAGACTCCCCAAAAACGGCTTAGGGTCGCCATTGTCGCACCGAGCCTCCGTTACGTCGGAGGCCAGGCGGTTCAGGCTGATTTGTTGATGCGGCTCTGGAAAGACGACCCAGAGATTGAAACCAGCTTTATCGGAGTCGATCCGCCCCTGCCGCGCTTTCTGTCGTGGGTTGAAAGAATTCCGGGTCTTCGCACGATCCTCCGCGAGCCTGTCTACTTCTGGCATCTCTGGCGTGGACTCAAGAACATCGACGTCGCCCACATCTTTTCGGCGTCGTACTGGTCGTTCTTGCTTGCTCCGGCGCCGGCATGGTTTTTCGCCCGGCTGCGCGGCGCCAAGACGCTGATCAACTACCGCAGCGGCGAAGCGCGCGATCACCTGCAGCGATTTCGTTCCGGCAAGTTCGTCCTTTCGCGGACGGACGCGATCGTCGTTCCCTCGGGCTATCTGGTCGATGTTTTCCGCGAGTTTGGGCTGAAGGCCTCAATCGTTCCGAATCTGGTCGATCTCTCGCAGTTTCGCTATCGCGAGCGCAAGCCGCTGCGGCCGCACCTCGTATGCACGCGGGGATTTCACACCTATTACAGTGTCGATGTTGTCGTGAAGGCATTTGCCGAGGTGAAGAAAACGTACCCGGACGCACGGCTTGACCTGGTTGGCAGTGGCCCACTCGACGGTGAGATCCGCAAGCTGGTCACGGATCTGAGACTCACGGGCGTCAACTTCACCGGCGTTGCTTCCCGTGAAACGATTGGCAAGTACTACGACGATGCGGATATCTTCATCAACACCTCCTGGCTCGACAACATGCCCGTGTCAATCATCGAAGCGTTCGGAGCTGGCACACCTGTTGTGACTACTTCGCCGGAGTCGATTCCTTACTTAGTTGAGCACGAGCGCACTGGATTGCTGTCAGCGGTCGGAGATGAGAAGGCGCTGGCGGCGAATGTGATTCGCTTGCTGCGCGATCCTTTACTGGCGGAGTCTCTGGCGAAAAATGCCTACGAGGAGTCGCTGAAGTACACCTGGGACGCCGTACACGGGCAGTGGGTCGCACTATATCGCGGAATGCTCGGCAATCACGGTGTGAGCTGAAAGTTGACCCTGATGTCGGTGCTGACCTCAATGGTTTGGCCCTGGAAGACGTAGGGCCGGTACCGCCATTTCTTGACTGCCTCCATCGCTGCGGGAACAAGTTCCGGAGGGCCTGAGATAGCGCGCAGATCTCTGATGACTCCATTCTTCTGTATGACAGCGCACAAGACGACGGTGCCTTCAGTGTGTGCTTTGCGAGCGCTACGAGGATACTTGGGCGCCACCTTGTGAATGAGCCCTCCACCACTGACCTCTTTCACATCGTGAACCTTAGGACTGTCAACGTCGGCAGCGCATGGATGCGAGTCGTCTGCTGTTTGCGCATTCACGGCATCGCGGAGTTCCATGGTTGTACCGTCTGCGCGCTTCTCGCGAGGCGAGCCAGGCTGGGAAGAAGCAGGAGTCTGGGCAAACGTCAGAGCAGAGAGCATGAACAGCGGGAGTGTTGCAGCCCCGATACGCATGGCCGAGATTATAGCTACGATTTCTAGCTACGGGGTGAGAAGATCATTTCTTCTCAAATGACGCGTGGAGAGGCTAGCGGGCGGATGCCAATCGTGTGTCTTTTTCTGTTGTTTCCGCGTGCGCTTCCCCTTCCAGGCACACCCGGTGCCACAACTCCAGATTCAACAACCGCCAGATGCGGTCGTAATTGTCACGGTGTTTGGCACGATGCTCGTTGAATAAGCGCTCGATCGCTTCGCGGCGGAAGTATCCGCGATCGAGGCTCCGCGGTTCCAGCAGCATTTCGCGAATCGCCTCCAGGCGTGGGCCGGCGAGCCAACCGCTCCACGGCGTCGGAAATCCCAGCTTGGGGCGGTAGATGATTTCATGCGGCAGGATGTCCTCGACGGCTTTCTTCAAAATCGTCTTCCCCGCGAGGCATTTGATCTGCACTTCGCGCGGAATGCGCGTGGCAAACTCGACCAGAACATGATCGAGGAAGGGCACGCGGCTCTCGATTGAGGCCGCCATGCTCATGTTGTCCTGCTTCATGAGCAACTCGACGAGGTAGGTCTTGATGTCGGTATAGAGGAGTCGTTGCAGCATCTCGCCCGATGACTGCTCCCAGTAGCCGAGAACGTTCTTGTAGGCAGTGCTCGGCGCGAACTCAGCCGCAAATTCTTTCGTAACCAGTCCGCACTGCTCCGCCTCGCCGAATGCTGAGAAGAAGTTGTCGAAGTAGAATGACGCCCACGACTCGCCATCTTTTGCCAGGAAAGTGTGCTCCAACTTGCGGCGAAGTGTCGCACCGAGCAGAGAAGAAGTCGCAACCGAATTCCTCAGTCCACGACGAAGCGCACTTGGAACCACGCTCCTGTAGGCGCGATCGAGCGCCGCGTTTTTCAGGGTGAACGCGTAGCGCGTGTAACCGGCCAGCGTCTCGTCGCTGCCCTCGCCGGTCAGCACAACCGTCACCCGTTCTCGTGCGAGCTTGGCGACGAAATACAGTGACACCGACGACGGCCATACAATCGGCTCATCTTCGTGCCAGATCAAGTGCGGCAGGGCACCAAAGAAATCCTGCTCGCTGACGATGACTTCGCGGTGCTGCGACTTGATGTGGTCCGCGACGATCCTCGCGTACGGCAACTCGCTGTAGCTCTGTTCTCCGTAGCCAACCGAGAACGTCTCAATCGGCTCGCGGCGAATCTTGGTCATCAGAGCTGCAACAGCGCTCGAATCAAGGCCGCCGCTGAGGAACATGCCCAGCGGCACATCGCTCATCAGGTGGCTCTGGACCGCGCCTTCCAGCAGTTCCCGATAACTGCGGACATAATAGCCTTCGTCACGCGACTCGTGGGGCGACGACGCATCAAGATCCCAGTACTGACGAATCTGCGGCTGGCCGTCCAGGCCGATTTCCATCGTGTGGCCGGGCATCAGCTTGCGGATCCCGGAATAGAACGTCTGCTCATCGGAGAGATATCCGAACGCAAGATACTCAGGCAGCGCGGAACGGTTGAACTCGGCCCGCATCGTGCCATGCGCCAGCACGACCTTAATCTCCGATCCAAAAAGCAGCCGCTCCGGTGTCAGGTGGTAATAGAGTGGCTTGATCCCCAGCCGGTCGCGCGCGATGAATAACGTCTTCTTGTTCCGGTCCCAGACGGCGAACGCAAACATCCCGCGCAGGTGTTGCACGCAGTCGCGCCCGTATTCTTCGTACAGATGAATGATCGTTTCGGTATCGCTGTGTGTGCGGTAAGCATGGCCACGCGCAATCAATTGCTCGCGCAGCGCGAGGTGGTTATAAATCTCGCCGTTGAAGACGATCCAAAGCGAGCCGTCTTCGTTCGAGATCGGCTGATGGCCTCCCGCCACGTCGACAATACTCAGCCGCCGCATGCCGATACCCGCCGGCCCGTCGGTGTAGAAGCCGTCGTCGTCAGGGCCACGATGCGCCATGATGTTGCACATGGCGCGCAGGGCGGCAGCGTCAGCCCGCATGTCGCGTCCGAATTCGAGAATCCCGGCTATCCCGCACATTCAGTGTTTCTCCGCGTAGGTGTGCGCCGTTGGATTGGCAGCGTCGCCGGACTGGTTTCGGGTACCCGTGAGTTCGTAGAACATGGGCGAGAGGGCAAAGTGGTCCGGGTCGGCTTTTAGAACCGCGCCCTGCTTGCGCCACTCGAAGAATGCCGATGGCCCCGGAGCCTTCAGCAGCGGCTGGCCTTGCCACGAAACGTACGTTCCGCCGACGACAACCAAATGGGCCAACCTCTCCCCTTCGATACAGCAATAGAGAAACTCCGCGTCAGAGAACCAGGGCCCGAAGCTCCAAGGCCGTTTATCGAGTGCGAAGGAGAAGCCGTGGTTGGCATCACGCTCGACGAGTTCGTAGACCTGCACTGCTGGATGCCGCATGCTCTCCAGGCGCGGCCGGTCGTTCTCGCGCCATGAAGCTGCGCGCGGAACCAGCAGCGTGCCAAGTTCGGACGGAAGACCCAGCCGCGCGTGTGCGCGAACCAGAGGCGCTGGCTGAAGGCTGCCATACGCAGGAGAGATGAGGCTCCTTGTTACGTCGAGCTTCCACGCGCTTCTTTCGGGAATCACGAGATTCAAAGCCGGACCACGGACCGCATTCATGGACAGGCTCAGTGTTTCGTCATCGGTTCCTGCCGTAGCGATCCTCAGCATCCCCGGATCGACTTGCTCGACAGACAACTCCGGAGCCAGATGCCACAGAACTTCCAATTCATGCTCCTGCTTTCCAAGCGCGCCATCGCGCACCAGGCAGGGACCACCGTTGATCATCACTACGGTTCGTGAATGTATGACAGGATCCGCGAGCCGAGCATAGCCGTCATGGCTGCCGGCAAAGTAACTGAATGTGTCTCCGGTTCGCCAGTTCTCGACTCGCGCCGTCGGGATGGCATCCCAGGAGAACGGGTCTTGCGGGATGGCCTGATCGGCGCCGTCCACTCGCATCGTGTTGTGCGCTGCGGTGCCGCGAAAGGCATTGCGGTCCGCGGGATCGGACGAAATGTACACGCCGCTGCCGGAATCGACCAGCCAGCGGTGGCCGTCCATCGTGAGACGCAAGCTCAGAGCATCGGCATGGCCGTGCCCGCACCGCCCGACACCTTGGGGCCCGCCATCGACCACTATTTGATGAGGGCACGGTTGTGGATCGGCCAGTACGTACAGGCCGCCGTCAGGGAATGCAGCGGAACGTAGAGCTTGATGGGGAAGATGCTCCGACAGCGCCGTAACCGCCGCTTCGCCAAACAACCAGATGGATTCCTCCGTCAGTTGAGCTGCCGACAGCTCGTGCCGGCCATACATGACACTCCCGATCGCCAGCGGATCGGTCATGTGCTCCGTTCGATTCCGCCTCGGATGGAACACCCGCCCGCCATCATCGTCACCGAAGCCTTCGGGCGGACCTGTCTGCGAAAGGGACTGGATCACATCGAGCATCCGCTGCATCGTGGCGTCGAACTCGGCCGGA
Organism: Terriglobales bacterium; assembly: GCA_035519435.1. GTDB lineage: Bacteria > Acidobacteriota > Terriglobia > Terriglobales > Acidobacteriaceae > Acidiflorens. The sequence continues at coordinate 6,158 of DATIWL010000017.1, read as the reverse complement.
ATCTCAATTCCATTTTGTGCAGCCAGAAATCGGGCATGCAGAAAGAAATCCAGGGCATACACGTGGTAGTGCAGCGACTGCTCAAAGTACACGCCGTCCGACCGCACCTGGCGCTGAGCCTCTCGCACAGTCACCTTCCATCCGTTGCGCTGCCAGCGATCCGCCGCTGCAATCTGCGGGTACAGAGTGCCGAGGAAGAACATGGCCACCGCTTCGCCGAGGAGATGAGTGTTGGGCGAAAAATATGTGGAAAGGAATCGCTCAATGTACCGCCCGTGGAATGCAAGCTCCGGCAGAAGCTCGACATGAAATTCGGCATGGCCCGGCGCATCGGCTAGCAGATGATCCGCCCAGATCCACGACAGGCAGCGGAAGGCGACTTCGAGCGTGCTGCCCCAATTGATTCCCAACGGATACGGGTTCGCTTTGATCCAGCTGTGCCACAGGGCACGCAATTCGCGAAGATACTTTTCGTCGTTACTAAGCAACCAGGCCTTAGCCAGCGTCACGAAATGCTGATGCCGGTTCAGTTCCCATGTGATCTTGTGGTCTCCGACAACCGCGAACTCAAGAAATGGAATTTGAAACCAGGGCGCAAGCGGCGCGCGCTTTCCATGGACGCGATCCAGATGCCAGTCAACTTCAGGTCCGTAATCGAGGCTCTCGTATCCCAGCAGTCTGAAACGGTGGTTGCAGATGGCGTCGGCCTCGCGGAGAATCGCGTCGGCTTCGCCGGGAAGTTGAGTACGAAGCAGCTCTACACGCGCTCGAATATCACTGGCGTTGAACAAAAACTGGCCGGTACGCGAGACTGCACTGTCAATGCGAACCGGTTGTTGCCGTCGTCCCAGACGATGAAGAGCAAGGTCGCTCCGCTTGCCGATTTCCTGGCTCAGGCGCGTGCGAATCTCGTCCCAGCGCATCTGGGAGATGCGTGCCAGTTTGTTGTGTCGACCCGAGGCCACGGATTTCCTATCTTACATTCGAATGAAGCGGTTCCAGCCGGTTCGGCAGCCCCCACCTCGCCCGTCGGAATGCCATCTGATTCGCCGCACGAGAACTGCCATCTCCGCGTGCTTCTCGGCCACCTGACTTCCGGCAACCTGCTGTCAGGACAGGCTCGTAGCTCCCTGAGCGAAAACCCGAGTACATTGCAGTCTCCAATTTGTCCCAATCCGGTTCCACCTGATGGAAAAAGTTGTCCACTTTTTGCCCTGGATGTTGCTGGGCGGATGAGCGCGGCATAGAAAACTACGTAAGTTGTTGAACATGCGTGGTTTACGAGCCGTCGCTGGCAGCTCGTCTCCGCCTTGTGGAGGACCGCTTGCTGTTGTCACCCACGGCGTTGGTATAGTCAGGGGTTCGCAACTGCGGTCCTCGGGGGAAATCTGCTTGGGCTTGTCGGTCAGCATTTTCGGCTTGGGATACGTCGGATCGGTTTCGGCGGCCTGCTTCGCGTCTCAGGGACACAAAATCATCGGCGTCGACGTGAGCCGCGCCAAGGTCGAGATGATGGACTCCGGCCGCACCCCGATTGTCGAGGTGCGAATGTCCGAACTGGTTGCGGAGGCGAACAAAGCCTGCCGGCTCCATGCGACCACGGACGCCACCGAAGCGGTGTTGAACTCGGAAGTGTCGTTCGTCTGCGTCGGTACGCCCAGCCTGAAGAACGGCAAGCTTGACCTGAGCCATATCGAGAGGGTTGCCCGAGAAATCGGCGCAGCCATCAAACAAAAGAAATCTCCTCACGTGTTCGTGCTGCGCAGCACCGTACTGCCCGGAACGACGGAGAAGATTGTGCTGCCGATCCTCGAACGCGAAAGCGGCAAGAAGTGCGGCAAGGATTTCACCGTTTGCTACAACCCGGAATTCATGCGCGAAGGCAGCGCTGTGGCGGATTTTCTCAACCCGCCCTACACGATTCTCGGGGCGAGCGACACCAATCATCTTGCGCCCCTGCGTGAACTCTACAAAGACGTGCCGGCCACGCTGTATGAGACGACGATTCCCGTCGCCGAGATGGTGAAGTACTTTTCAAACTGTTATCACGCCCTGAAGGTCGGCTTCGCCAACGAGATGGGAACGATGTGCAAGCATCTCGGCGTCGACGCACAGGCGGTGACGAAAATCTTCACGTCCGATACCAAGCTGAATATTTCTCCCGCGTATCTCTCGCCGGGATTTGCTTTCGGCGGATCGTGCCTGCCGAAAGACCTGCGTGCCATCACCTACAAGGCAAAAGAACTCGATCTGAAGCTGCCGCTGCTCGAATCGCTGATGCCTTCGAACGCCGAGCATGTCGATCGCGCCGTCGACATGGTCATGAGCACGGGCAAGAAGAAGATCGCGCAGCTCGGCTTGAGCTTCAAGGCTGGCACCGACGATCTGCGTGAGAGCCCACAGGTGCAGCTGATCAAGCGGCTCATGGGGGAGGGCCTCGATGTTCACGTGTGGGACGAAGATGTTTCGCTGGGCCGCATCGCCGGCGCCAACCGGCAATACATCGAGCAGGTCATTCCGCACATTGGATCGGTGCTGACCGCCGATCTCGAAGGCACGATGCGCGATGCGGAAATCGTGATCCTGGGCAACAAGTCGGCGAGCAAAGAACGGCTGGCCGAGTTGCTGCGGCCCGAACAGATTGTGATCGACCTCATTCACCTGGATGCGGGGAAGCGTCCCTCGGGGGCCAACACTTACGAAGGAATTTGCTGGTGATCGGGTTGGGTGCATCTTCGTGTCGCCTCACGATTGTCATCCCGAACCGTTCGGAGGCGAAGCCGAGAACGAGCGAGGGATCTGTTGTTGGCTGGTAATTCGAGGAGCGATGCTTTTCCTGAGAGCTGACAGCTGAGAGCCGAGAGCTAGCCCATGAAGTTCCATCACGTCGATCTCAAGACCGCCGACTGGAAGCGCCTCGACGCCTTCGCCGACCGCACCGTCTTTCAGACAAGGGAATGGCTGCAATTTGTCGCGGAGTCGCAGAAAGCCACGCCGGTGCTGGCAGAGCTGCGCAACGGCCCCGACGTTCTCGGCTACTTCACCGGCCTGACATTTTCGAAGTTCGGCCTGAAAGTGCTCGGCAGTTCTTTCCCGGGATGGACCACGCCTTACATCGGCTTCAACCTCAACCCAGGCGTCTCGCGGCACGACGCCCTCGCCGCTCTCGAGAAGTTTGCCTGGAACGACCTGAAATGCCTGCACCTGGAAGTCTCCGACCCACACTTCACGTTTGAAGACGCTGCAGGCCTCGGCTTCACGGCGGAGCACTATGGCTCCTACCGCACGGACCTGACGAAATCCGAAGAAGAACTCTTCAACGGCATGGAGAGCGCGTGCCGCCGCTGCATCCGCAAAGCAGAGAAGAGCGGTGTCAAGATCGAAGAGGCGCGCGACCTCGCCTTTGCTGATGAGTACTACGAGCAGCTCAAAGACGTCTTTGCCAAGCAGAACCTCGTGCCGACCTACTCGGTCGAAAGAGTGCGTTCGCTGGTCAAGAATCTTGCGCCGACGGGAAACCTGCTGTTGCTGCGCGTCCGCGACCCGGAAGGGAAGTGCATCGCCACCGGGATTTATCCCGGCTACAACAAGATTGCCGAATTCTGGGGCAACGCCAGCTTCCGCGCATACCAGAACCTGCGTCCAAATGAAGCCTGTCACTGGTACGCCATGAAGTATTGGAAGCAGCGCGGCGTAGCCATCTTCGACTGGGGCGGCGAAGGCACGTACAAAGAAAAATACGGATGTATACCTCACCGCGTGCCCTGGTTTACCAAGTCGCGCTATCAGATCGTCGGCAAGCTGCGTAACCAGGCCCGCGACATGTTCGCTCGCAAGCAGAAATTTCTCGGATGGCTGCAGGGGAGTCGTACCAGCGTGGCAGCACCGAGTGAGGACTAGAAACTCCTCGCATCTTCCTATGAATGTACTCGGCAGGTTATAAGTCGGCCTTCTTACCGTCCCAATACAGTGGCCTTTCGAAGTCCTTTTGTGTACAGTCCGTTGTATGGACCGACGTCTGTTCGTTGTGATGCTCGCCGCATTCGCTATTTCGCCTATCTCTAGCCCCGCCGAAAACCTGGTCAAAGAAACTAAAAAAGCGATTGAGCGTAGCACGCTTGACCAGCCGGGTACGAAGCCATTTCATCTGCAGGCTGTGATAGCGCCTAGCTTTGAGCGAGACAAGGATTCGGGTAGAACTGGCGAAGTGGAGATATGGTGGACATCTCCGACGCAGTGGAAAAGAGAGTTACGATCCCCAAATTTTCACCAGATAGAAATCGTCGCAGGCGGTCGTGACTGGCAGAAAAGTGAAGGCGACTATTTTCCGGAGTGGCTGCAAGAGACAGCTGTTGAATTGGTTAAACCTGTCCCTCCAGTCGATCAGGTTTTGGCACAAGCCAAAGAGGCGGAGACAAGGCGAATAGGACCCATGACAAACCTGAACTGGACTACACCGAGCGGGACAGCGGAAATACCTAACATCCTGCGGTCTTGGGTCGCTGTCCAGAACAGCACCGGGTTGCTGCTCTACGCAGGAGGACTGGGATGGGGTGGAGAGTTTAAAGACTACGCTGGTTTTCGCGGAAGGGAGATCGCACGGACAATCAATGTAGGCACCCCTCAGGTCACGGCAAGAATCACGACGCTCGAGGATCTTGGAGAAGTACCGGCAGATTTCTTCGATACATCGGCGAAAGGGCCAAGTTCAATGTTAAGGACGATTGTGATGGACGAAGTCTCGTTGCGGAGAAACCTGTTACCTGGGGATCCAGAATCATGGCCCCCAGTTCAGGATGGGCCGCTCGAGGGCAAAGTGACAGCGGAAATCGTAGTCGACCGCGAGGGGAGGGTACGAGATATCGATACTCTGTTCTCCGAAAACTCCGCCGTGAATGAAGCGGGCAGACATCTGGTAGCTGCATTGCGATTTAGACCATTTCAGGTTGATGGTGTGCCCACGCAAGTGATGGCGCAATTGACAATGCCATTCAAAACTACCCGTCCGGCGGGAACCGAGCATTTCGAAAGTGCCCGCACTTACTTTGAGCACGGTAGGCACGTGGGATTCCCTGCGTTTGGTAGTGGAGCACCGTACGTACTCCGCGCCGAGTTCGAAACAAAGGGAAGCGACGGAATAGTCGGAAATGGTGAATACGAGGACACGTGGTTGAGCGAGACACAATGGCGTCGAGAGGCGCGGTTCGGCCAGAGTCAATATGTGCGTGCCAGAAATGGCGATAAAACTTATCAGTTGGCGGAGGGGCCGGATGCAGGGCTGTTGCGGCTCGTGATGACGGTTACGGAGCCCATTCCCGCCATTGACACATTCTACGAGGGTGATTGGAGAATCAAGCGGGATATGGTCAACGGTATTCGGACTGTTCGTGTACTCGCTGGTTACGAGAGTCCCGAGGGCAATCTTGATCGGGAACAAGCGCGGGGTTATTGGTTTGATGATGATGGCCTACTGGTCAAGACCTACTTCAATGGAATGGAAACCCAACGATCAGAGTTTGAAGCGTTTGCCGAAGTCAGGGTGGCACATAAAATCAATGTCCTGCGAGATGGAAAGCTGGCAATGCACATCCATGTGACCGAGATTGTGCCTGCAGGACAAGTGCCAGCAAAGATATTCGAGATGAAAGGTCACGAATGGACGCGAGCTTTCACAGCAGAAGTTAGATAGACGGCCTGATAGAGGTGTTCCCCCTGCGCTTCGAGGGCAAAATAGTAATCAAGTCAGGTTCTGTTTTCCTGCGCAGTGCTCGTGAGCCTCTGGATCCTTGCCAGTGACGTCCCCTGTACTACTGTTTGTCGATCCCCATCCGCCCAATATCGGCCGTCCTAGCAAGCGGCGTGTAGGTTTTCAGCCAGAGCTTCACATCGAAGTAAATCGGATACAGAAATCCCATCAAACTCACCGGCAGACTCCACCGCCTCCGATCGTCAGGCGTGACCGGATCATACCCAGTTTCCTTCAGCCGATCCGCAATCAAGCTCTCAACCTGCGCAATCTGCTCCTGCGAGAGAACTGTCTTCCACCGTCCCACTGGATTCGATTCTTTCTCCTGTCCATCGCCGCGAAAGGAAGAATTCGGATCAACCATCGAGCCCTGCGCGTTCTGCTCGATTCGATCGTAGTCGAGATCGTGCTC
>DATIWL010000016.1:0-7542 GCA_035519435.1 Terriglobales bacterium | reverse complement strand
ACCACCGTTCGTGGTGTCAAAATCGGCGAGCTTGGTAAACGACTGAGCGGAGACAGTGATAGCTGGCGCAACTAGAAAAACCAAGTAGATCAGTTAGCAAAGGCGACTCGGCATAGAACCTCTCCAGCGATCATTGAATTGAGGACTCCCAAAGTCACTCGACCCTGAGCCACAAAGAGAGTACGGGTGGCAAAGAGTATGCTCTTGGGTACTCAGGTGGTCAAGGCAAGCATGATTCAGGCTGCCAAGCGTTGTATCGCGACCGCCACAAAACTTAAATGGGCCAGCGGCCAAGAAGCGGTGACATTCCTTGGCTACCAGCCCATTCGATCCTGAATTGGATCGGAGGTGATATCTCCATGCTAGTCCCCTGCGGCCAGATGTCAAGCATTCTTTGTGCAGAAAATTGCGCACCGGTCGATTGTCCTGAAGGGCATCCCCTTGGCCGATTACGAGCTTTTCCGCCAGCCCGCCCGCGTTGACACTAATCCCTGCAGGATGTTAGGTTTAATGGTTTCATAAAGCCCTCGTACGCTCAGGATCGAATCACGACAAAATGGATGAGACGCTTCGACAAGTAGGGGAATTACTGCTCGGATCCATTCCGACCATTCTCTTCATGGTGCTGCTGTACGCCACCTACAGCGTTCTGGTCCATAAACCGCTGACCAAGGTGCTGGCCGAGCGTCGCAGCAAGACTGAAGGTGCGGTAGAGAAGGCGCGGGCCGACATTGCCGCCGCCGAAGCACGGACTGCCGAATACGAGCAACGGCTGCGCGAGGCTCGCCTGGCGGTGTTCAAGAGCCAGGAGGCGCGGCGCCAGCAGGCCTTGCAAGCACGAGCGGCTGCCGCCGCCGAAGCGCGCAACAAGGCCCAGGCACAGGTTGCCCAGGCGCGTGCGGCCATCGAAAAAGACAAGATCGCCGCGCAGGAGGCTCTGCAGGGGGAAAGCGGCAGGCTGGCTGCCGAAATCATTCGCATGGTGTTGCGCCCGGGGACCGCGCCCGCGGCAGGCGGTGCCCGATGAGCCTGGCAAAGATTCTATCCAATGGGCGCAGCGCAGTTCTCCAGCTTGCAGCCTTGATGTTCCTGGCAACGGCTTGCCTTCCGACGGCGGCGCACGCGCGTGCCCTTCTCCAGGAATCGAGTGCGCAAGACAACGCGTCGCTCTCGAACAGCCAACAACTGGCGAAGGAGACTCGCGAAGCGGCTGGCGAGGAAGGGGACGATCAGTTCAAGCATTCACCCTCGGTGCAGTTCATTGCCAAGCTCACGGGATTGAGCCTGCACAACGCCTATCTGCTGAGCGTGGGGTTGAATTTTGCAGTGATCGCGGGGGCAATTTTCTGGCTTTCGAAAAAGAACCTGCCGGCGATGTTCCGCAATCGTACCGCCTCGATCCAGAAAGCCATGGAAGAGGCACGTAAGGCAAGTGAGGACGCGAACCGGCGGTTGGCAGAGATCGAAACCCGGCTTTCCAGGATGGGCACTGAAATTGACGCCATGCGGGCTTCGGCGGAAAAAGAGGCCGCGGCCGAGGAGCAGAGGATTAAGGCTGCGGCGGAAGAGGATGCCCGCAAGATAGTAGAGTCGGCAGAACAAGAGATTGCAGCGGCCGCCAAGGCCGCCCGTCGGGAACTGACCGCTTACGCGGCTGATCTCGCCGTATCGCTGGCAAAAAAACAGATTCACGTAGACGCTGCCACGGACCAGGCCCTCGTCCGCAGTTTTGCGCAGCAGCTGCCGGCCAACGGCGGCGAGCGGAAGGGCAGACAATAGAAGATGGCTTCGGTCACCAACACCTATGCGCGGGCTTTCGCGGATGCGGTTTTTGCCAGCCGTCTGGATGCAGCCAAGACCTTGCGGGAGGCCCAAGTTCTGGCCGGATTGGTGGCCGAGAATAAAGAGCTGCGGCAGGTCTGGGAGGCCCCGTCCATCCCCGCCGAGCAGAAGCGCGCGGTGCTGGATGCCATTGTGGCGCGTGAGGGAATTTCGCGGACCGTGCGGAACTTCCTGGCAGTTCTGATCGATCATCGCAGGACCACCTTTCTGGCCGCGATCGTGAAGCAGTTCGAATTGGAACTCGATCAGCGCATGGGTTTCGCAGAGGCGGAGATCAGCAGCGCTCGCGAACTTGGAGACGGCGAGCGGCGAGCGCTCGAAGGCCAAGTCGAAAGAGTGATTGGGAAGAGGGTTCGGGCGCTCTATTCGCGGGACGCATCTCTGCTGGGTGGCGCCGTGGTGCGGGTCGGCAGCACGATTTACGACGGCTCAGTCAAAGGGCAGTTGGAGAGGATAAGGCAAGCGATTAGCTCTTAGCCCTTGGCTTTTGGCGAGGGCAAGACTGACACAAAGTGCTCAACCGCGGGCCGCAAAGAACTGCCGCGGAGATCGCAAAGGAAGCTAAGAATCAGAAGCGAAACGGAAGCTGGGAGCTAGCAGCCAAGAGTTAGAAGCTAGGAGCCAGAAGCTAAGAGCTGACTTTATGGCACAAATCAAAGCAGACGAGATCACACAGCTGATCCGGCAACAAATCGAGAATTACGAATCCAAGATTGCCGTGGACGAGGTCGGCACGGTCATTACCCTGGGCGATGGCATTGCCCGCGTCCATGGCCTCGACAAGGTCATGGCGGGAGAGTTGCTTTCTTTCCCGCATGACATCGCCGGCATCGCCATGAACCTGGAAGAAGACCAGGTCGGTGTGGTGCTGCTCGGTGAGTACACCGAGATCAAGGAAGGCGATGAGGTCAAGCGGACTGGCCGGATCATGAGCGTGCCGGTCGGCGATGCCATGGTTGGCCGCGTGGTTAATTCGCTGGGCCAGGGCATTGACGACAGAGGACCCATCGCTACTGACAAATTCATCGCTCTGGAGCGTCTGGCGCCCGGCGTCATTGACCGGCAACCAGTCCGTGAGCCCATGGCCACCGGCCTTAAGGCCATCGACAGCATGATTCCGATCGGCCGCGGCCAACGCGAATTGATCATCGGCGACCGTCAGACCGGCAAGACCGCAGTCGCGATCGACACTATCATCAATAACAAGGGCAACGATCTGATCTGTATTTACTGCGCGATCGGCCAGAAGCGGTCGTCCATCGCCCAGGTAGTGAAGTTGCTCGCCGATTACGGCGCGATGGACTACACGATCGTCGTGGCGGCGTCCGCGTCCGAGCCCGCCCCCATGCAGTACATCGCGCCTTATGCCGCCTGCGCCATGGGCGAGTATTTCCGCGACAACGGCAAGCATGCCCTGGTGATCTACGACGATCTTTCCAAGCACGCGGCGTCGTATCGCGAGATTTCGTTGTTGTTGCGCCGCCCGCCAGGACGGGAAGCGTATCCCGGCGACGTCTTCTATCTCCACTCGCGTCTGTTGGAGCGCGCGTCGAAGATGAGCGACAAGAAGGGCGGCGGTTCGCTCACCGCCTTGCCGATCATCGAGACCCAGGCCGGCGACGTTTCGGCGTACATCCCGACCAACGTGATTTCGATCACCGATGGTCAGATCTACCTGGAGACTGACCTGTTCAATCAGGGCGTGCGTCCGGCGGTGAACGTCGGTCTGTCTGTGAGCCGCGTCGGTGGCAGCGCGCAGATCAAAGCCATGCGGCAGGTCGCGGGCAGCTTGAAGCTCGACCTTGCCCAGTACCGCGAGTTGGCGGCGTTTGCCCAGTTCGGCAGCGATCTCGACAAAGCGACGCAGGCCCAGCTCAATCGTGGCCAGCGCCTGGTCGAGGTGCTTAAACAGAAACAGTTTTCGCCTTTGCCGTTTTCCAAGCAGATTGTGATGATCTTTGCCGGCACCAGCGGCTTCCTCGATGACCTTGCGGTGGACCAGGTGCGCGATTTCGAGGCGGAGTTATACAAGTTTGTGGACACCACGAATCCTGGCCTCTTGCGCTCGATTATGGAGAAGAAGATTCTCGACGACACTCTGAAAGCCGAAATGACCAAGGTGATTAAAGAGTGTAAGGAAGCATTTGTTGCGCAGCGGCAGGCGGTGGCGAAATAGCGGTTGGCTTTTACCCATTGGCTATTGGCTTGGAGCCAACGGTGCGGGGTTCAGGTAATCCAAAAAGCTTTTGACCGCAGAGTACGCAAAGAAAGGCCGCGAAGAACGCAACGAAAGGCTAAAAGCTAACGGCGAATAGCGAAGAGCTACTCATGGCCAACATTCTCGACATTCGGCGGCGCATTCGCAGCGTGACCAACACGCGGCAGATCACCAAGGCCATGAAGATGGTCTCAGCGGCCAAGCTGCGCCGGGCGCAGGAACGGGCGTTGGCAGCCCGTCCGTACGCGCAGATGTTGATCAACGTGCTGAAATCGCTGGTGTCGCGGGCGGAAATCTATGATCCGGAGACGGGCGAAGCGCGTCACCCGTTGCTGGCGCAACGTCTGGAAAACAACGTTTTGCTGATCGTGGTCACGGGAGACAAGGGCCTCGCTGGCGCGTTCAACACCAACATCCTGAAAGCAGCCTTGCGCTTTCTGGAGACGAAGGCTGGGAAGCACATCGAAATTGAAGCCGTGGGGCGCAAGGGCCGGGATTTTCTCCGGCGACGATATCCAGTGGCGGTGCCACGAACTACCGAATCCATCGAAACCGCGCCTATCACCCTGGTTGGCGAACACGTTGGGGTGCTGAATAAGGTTGACTACGCCATGGCTTCCGGGATCGCTAAGCGCGTTATTGAGCGTTACTCGAACTCTGAAGTTGACGCGGTCTATCTGGTCTACAACGAGTTCAAGTCGGTGATCGCGCAGCGGCTGATCGTGGAGCGGGTCCTCCCCGTTGAGCAGGTCGGGGAGATCACGGTGGCCCAGGCGGAGGGCATGAGCGAAGAAGACCGCAAGCGGGCGCTGGAGGCGGCCAAGGGAGCGGGTGTCGGAGTTCGGCCGCTGGATACCCATGAAATCGACGCCGCCGCCGCGAAGTTCGCAACCGCGCAGGTGGACTACATTTACGAACAAGCGGCCGGAGAGTTGTTCGCGTCGCTATTGCCGAAGTATGTGGGCATCCAGGTGTTTCGCGCATTGCTGGAGTCGGTGGCCGCCGAGCACGCGGCACGCATGACCGCCATGGATGCCGCGACCAGCAATGCGACCGACATGATCGATTCGCTGACGTTGGCCATGAACCGGGCCCGCCAGGCGAAGATCACCAAAGAGATTATTGAGATTGTGAGTGGAGCAGCAGCGCTGTAGAGCGCCAAAAGCTGAGGTGTTATGCCAGAGAATACAGGTCACGTCATCCAAATCGCAGGTCCGGCCGTGGACGTGCAGTTCGAAGAGGCCAAGCTGCCGCCGATTTATGAGGCGCTGAAGGTCGTGAGCGACGGCTTTAACGTCCCCACGCCGATTAACGTCATTCTTGAAGTCCAGCAACACCTCGGCGAGGGCCGGGTGCGTTGCGTTGCCATGGAGCCAACCGACGGCATGGTGCGCGGGATGAAGGCCATTGACCAGGGCGGGCCGATCTCGGTGCCCGTGGGCGCTGGCACCCTGGGTCGCGTCATGAACGTGATCGGCCAGCCAGTAGACCAACTGGGTCCGATCCAGCACACCAAAACCATGCCGATCCATCGTCCGGCGCCGCTGTTTGAAGATCAGGCGACCACCGCCGAAATGTTCGAAACCGGCGTGAAGGTCATTGACCTCATTCAGCCCTTCTTGAAGGGTGGCAAGATCGGATTGTTCGGCGGCGCGGGTGTGGGCAAGACCGTCGTCATCATGGAGCTGATCAATAACGTCGCCAAGCAGCATGGCGGCTTCTCCGTGTTTGCCGGTGTGGGCGAGCGTACCCGTGAAGGCAATGACTTGTGGCTGGAAATGAGTGAATCGGGCGTGATCAAGCCCGGCGACCCGTCGAAGTCGAAGGCCGCGCTGATTTATGGTCAGATGACCGAGCCGCCCGGGGCGCGTCTCCGGGTTGCTCTGACCGGGCTGACGGTCGCTGAGTATTTCCGCGACGAAGAAGGCGCGGACACCCTGCTGTTCATCGACAACATCTTCCGTTTCACCCAGGCAGGTTCTGAGGTCTCCGCGCTGCTCGGCCGTATGCCCAGCGCCGTGGGTTACCAACCGAACCTGGCGACGGAGATGGGAGAGTTGCAGGAGCGCATCACTTCTACGAAGAAGGGATCCGTCACGTCGGTGCAGGCGATTTACGTTCCTGCCGACGACCTTACGGACCCGGCCCCGGCGACGACCTTTGCCCACCTGGACGCGACCACGGTGCTTTCGCGTGCGCTGACGGAAATCGGAATCTATCCCGCGGTTGATCCGCTGGCTTCGACTTCCAGAATTCTGGATCCCCGTATCGTCGGTCAGGACCATTACGACGTAGCCCAGGCGGTGAAGAAGACGCTGCAGAGTTATAAAGACCTGCAGGACATCATCGCGATTTTGGGCATCGACGAATTGAGCGAAGACCAGAAGCTGACGGTGGCCCGCGCCCGTAAGATCCAGCGCTTCCTGTCACAGCCGTTCCACGTGGCCGAACAGTTTACCGGCGCGCCCGGCCGTTACGTGAAGGTCGCCGACACGGTGAAGGGCTTCAAGGAAATCAACGACGGCAAGTATGACGACATCCCCGAGCAGGCGTTTTACATGAAGGGGACGATCGACGAAGTGCTGGAGGCGGCAGAGAAGCTGAAGGCGGTAGCATAGAACCGTCGTTGGCCGTTGGTCCTTGGTCGCTCGCCGGCCAGGGTTTTGCCAACGACCGACGACGAACGACCAAACGACAAGCATGGCAGACACTTTCCAACTCGAGATCGTCACCCCGGAGAAGATGGTCGTGCGGGATGTGGCGGAGGAGATGCAGATTCCCGGCAAGAAGGGATATCTGGGCATCCTGCCGGGACACGCTCCCCTGATCACCGAGTTGGCGGTTGGCGAAATCACCTATCGCAACGCGGAAATTACCCATCATCTGTCGGTAGCCTGGGGATTTGCCGAGGTCCTGCCCGACAAGGTCACCATCCTTGCCGAGACCGCCGAACGTGCTGATGAAATTGATGTAACCCGCGCCCAGTCTGCCAAGCAACGCGCGGAACAGAACCTTACCACCTGCGGCACAGAGGAAGATTTCAAGCGTGTATCCGGCGACTTGCAGCGTGCCGAGACCCGCCTCGAAGTGGCGGAGAAGAAGTAGAGCAGCCCCTAACCTCCTCCCCGAAGTTCTTCGCTCAATGTGCTAGCGATGGTTCGCCAAAAATCCCAAATGCACTCAGGCAGCACAACAGAGCTAAACCGAGAATCTCACTATCGGCTTGAGCCTGAAGATCATCCGATCTGACCCTACGACGACGATTGTCGATGGCGGAGGCGTCAGCACGGTGGTCACAATTTCCGCTACGGAAGCCAACGTCACTCTTTCAAAGATGACGATCCGCAACGGTTCGGCCCAGAATGGCGGCGGTATCTCCGTCAGTTACAATCTTGCGGAGACTTTGGATGCTTACCGCGATATTACCTGGGGCGGCGGCATCTATAAGTCCAACGGCGCGGTGACGATCAACAACGGTACCA
>DATIWL010000015.1:0-5476 GCA_035519435.1 Terriglobales bacterium | reverse complement strand
ATGCGACCCGGCGCCAATCTCTTCACCATTTCTGCGGTCGCGTTGGATGCGCGGACCGGCAAGTTGAAATGGTGGTATCAGCTCCGTGCCAATGACGACCACGACTGGGACGCCACCGTGTTGACGCTGTTCGACGCGGGTGGAAGACAACTCGTGGCGACCGCAGGCAAGGAGGGCATCCTGCATGTCGTCGATCGCAACGATGGCAAGTTAGTGTTCAAGCTGCCGGTCACCACCGTTCTCAATCACGATGTCCCGCTGACGGCTGAAGGTGTTCGCGTATGTCCGGTCGCCGGTGTGCAGTGGAACGGCCCGGCGTACAGTCCGTTGACCGGTCTGCTCTACGTCAACTCGATCGATTGGTGCACGGTATTCAAGCTCGGACCCGATCCGAAGTGGGTCGCTACAGTGCCGTACACCGGCCTCGCCAATGGCTGGGGCACGAACGATCCGGTCGAGAAGTGGGCGGGGTGGATCAACGCGGTCGACCCGAAGACCGGAAAGATGGCATGGCGCGTCAAGTGGCGCACGCCGATGTACGCAGCGTTGACGCCGACGGCAGGCGGAGTGCTGTTCACCGGCGATCTCGACGGCAACTTCCTCGCGCTCGACGCAGCCAGCGGGAAAACACTGTACAGCTTCAACACCGGCGGCCCGATCGCCGGCGGTATCGTTACCTACGAACGTAACGGCAAGCAGTATGTCGCCGTGGCCTCAGGCAGCAGCGGTGGATCGATCCCTCTGACCGGTAGCACGACGATCGTCATATTCGGCCAGTAAGTCAGGACGTAAATGGAGTCTGACCCCAATTTGCCCTGCTTGTTCCCCTCCCTTGCGCAGCGGGGGAGGGCCAGGGAGGGGGCAGCCAGCTGTCAACGTCCCTCGCAGTGGCGCGCTGTTCTGCGAATTATGTGCGGCAGCCTGCGGCCAGCGCCGCAGGACAGCGCAGCGGGCTATGCGTTCTCAGTGCGGGTCGCCTCTGTTGTCTCAGCCGTGGTCCAACTCAAAGATCTTCCTCCACCAGTGCTTTGACGCGTCCGGCTTTCACCGCCGCCACCAGCGCCGCGTGGTCGCGAACCGTCTGGTCCGCGTACCCTAGCGAGAACTCGCCGATCGCCTGGTCGAAGGTGTCGGCTTTGCCTAGATAGCCGCTGATCTTCGCCGCATCTCCGGACCGGGCATGGGCACGAGCCAGTACTGAACCGCAGAGTTCCGCATACCGATTCAATTGCACGGCCGCAAGTGCCTCGATCGGGAGGGACATTTTCATGTCGCGCAGCTGACGTCCGAAGAAATGGTAACCATGGCGCCCTTCCGTCCAGCCCAGGAAGATGTCGCTGGAGGACTGAATCAGCCGTTGTCCCACCACGATCCGCTGACCTTGATTCTTGTAGATGCTGTTCCCCGCATACGGTGCAAGCACCGAGGGACAGGCCTCCTTGAATTGGAGGAGGAGGGGGTGACCTTCCGGGGAGAAGAACAGACCGACCATGCAGCGGGTACCCACGCTGCCGATGCCCACAACCTTTACTGCCCAGTCCTCCAGGCGGTAGCGATCGAACAGAACGCGCATCGAGTCGGCCAAGGACAGACGATAGTCCTCCAGCCCCTCGCGGAATCTCTCTTCCGCGTCCTTTTCGGCGAGGTGGAAGAGAACCGGTGGCTGATCCACCAGGCGGTGCTGCCCACCGACTGCAGTGGTCAGCTTGGGAACCAGATATTCGCCGATGCGTTGGTGGGCCTTCGCGACAACTTCCTCTCGCGCCTTTCGTGCTTTGGCGTCCGGCGCCTCCTCGATCAGTGTTTGCACGTCGAGGCGCTCGTACCAGACTTCCAGCGGGCTCTTCTTCGAACACTCACGCAAGTGTTTCCGGTAAGCGCGTGCGCATGCGATGGCCGCGCCGCGGGCTTCCTCGTCGGAGAGTTTGTTGTCACGAGCCGCGACGGCGAAGCTCGCGCCCAGCCGTTTGACATCCCACTCCCAGGGCGCAGGCAGAGTCTCATCGAAATCGTTGATGTCGAAGATCAGGTTGCGCTCCGGGGTCGCGAATATGCCGAAATTCAGCACATGACAATCCCCACAGGCCTGCACCCGAAGACCTGTGGTTGGAGTGGTCGCGAGATCGTGGGCCATGAGCCCCGCGGAGCCGCGCAGGAAGGTGAACGGACTGCGCAACATACGGCCATAGCGGATGGGTACCAGTTCCGGCATTCGATCCCGATTGGATTCTTCGAGCACGTCGATGGCATCGCGTCGCTTGCCCGGCAGTTTCCAGGCAGCATGCTCCTCACACGGCACCGTCTCCCTTAGCGCCTTACCAGCAGCCAAACGCTCTTCCCGTGAGAGAAATTCCGGGGGGGACGCTTTGGGCGATTTCATCTTTGGATGCTTTCTTGCGAGTCTCTTTGGTCTTCGTCATCGGACTATCCCCTCTGGCTGGCCGTCCGTCGGGGGTCCCTTTGGTGCCTCACCTCTCAACATACCAATGTTATATCGCACGCGCAAATCGACATCGACTTAGGTCAAACGCCGCAGCTAGCCGACACATGCCTGTGTACCAGCTCGGCGCGTTCGGCACGGCTGCGAAGAGACTTAAGGAATGGGATTTGCAGCCATGAGGCAAGCTGACGGCGATTAGCGCGCCGGGATCGTCAGGACGGGGCCAAGCCGGTCAGAACCTTTCTCCTGCAACCGGAGCCCCACCATCAGACGAAGAATCTTGAACGCGCGTTTGCTGCGGGTGTCTGTGGCATCGATGTAGTACCACCAGCCTCGAAACGGAACCGCAACGATTGCATTCTCAGGCGCCGTCTTCGACGTGCGGATGATCATGAACTGATCTTCGCCCTCGTTCGACGACTCGAGGGGCGGGGCGATTCCGGATTTGAGCTGTTCGGCAGGCACCTGAATCGTGCGGCCCGCGGCCCGGATGACATCGAGCGCTGATCGGAGCTGCAGATTAATCGAGTTCGCGCGCTCATTGGCGGACGTGATGACGATCGGCAGGACGATGTCGCTGCCGTCGGCCTTGACGTCCTTCAAACCGAGTACGTCGAGAATCTCGCGAACCTCCTCGAGGTGTGCCTCCCGGTAACCGCTGATCCGAACGTGATACTCCGGTTCAGACGGGTCACTCGATGCTATGGTACCGACCACCAATAGACCCGCCTTTCGCAGCTTGGCGGCGAGAGCAAAAAACCGTTGCAGGTTGGGAGGAGGCGCCCGGTCTATCGGGTTCTCCGCGCCGTTGATGCGCCGGAGCAATTGGCGCATCCATGTCCCATCATCATCCGCGGCGCCAAGTAGAAGGACCGCCTGCGTCAGAGTGATCGGCGTCAGCATGCGGCTGAGGAACACCTCCCCGCTGAGCGGAACATAGGAGATTGTGGGGCTTTCCTCGTAGGCAAACCCGGCCCCAAGTGGCACGAGGTTGCCTTCGTAGGATTGTTTGGATCCGACCCCGAACTGAGCGCTGGCATTGGCGGTGACTTTGATGCTTGCCGTCACGCTTGTCACGGTGAGCATCCCGAACGTCTGCTCGTACCGCTCTAGGACGATAACCCTGAGAACCTGCTCGTCTTCAGTGTTGTTAATAACCTCGTTGTAGACGCCGCGTCCGTTGGAAATCGAGGCGGGCCCCACCAAGGCGCACCCCGCACAAGCGAGTAGCGCCGCCAGAAGCAGTCGAGAACCCGTACGCATGCCTAGCGGGAACGTTTTCAACATCATCGCATCAATTCAGAGTGAGCCTCACCTACTTAAGGAAGCGCTGATTAAGTCTCGCGACGCGCGTTGCGTCAGGTGGAGATGGATGCAAGGCGTCGCGGCGCAGCCAAGGTAGGCACCTTGGCAAGACGCGCAACGCGGCAGACGCTGCAGCTGACACAACCCAATCAAATTCGCTTCTTACGAGGGACCGGAGCGCTTTTGTGCCGATGGAGGTCCGCAGTGTCTTAGTCGAGTGGCGGCCTATTGAGCGGACCGGGATGCAAGGCACAAAAGCGTTCCGGTCGCGCATGTGAGACTTGATCAGTGCTTCCCTAGCTAACTTTGCGTCCACATCGCAAGCAGGAGAAGAACCATGGAGCGGAGATCGTTTCTGACGAAAGCAGCCGCCGGAGTGGCTGCAGGTGCCGTCGCAGCCCCAGCCGTCGCCCAGTCGCAACCCAGCGTCCAGTGGCGAATGGCAACGAGTGCGCCGAAGAGCCTAGATACCGTATACGGCGCTGCGGAACTCGTTGCCAAGCGCGTCGCAGAGATCACCGACGGCAGATTCCACATCCGCACGTTCGCCGCAGGGGAGATCGTTCCGGCATTGCAGGTACTCGACGCCGTGCAAGCTGGGACTGTCGAGATTGGCTATACGGCTTCGTACTATTACTTCGGAAAGGACCCCGCGTTCGCGCTTGGGACGTCGGTCCCGTTCGGACCGAATACGCGTCAGAACAATGCGTGGTGGTTTTTCGGCGGCGGCGCTGAGGCCATGGCGCCGCTGTTCAAAGACTATGGCTGCATCGCGATTCCTGCCGGCAACACCGGATGCCAGATGGGGGGCTGGTTCCGCAAGGAGATCAGGTCTGTCGACGATTTCAAGGGATTAAAGTTTCGCATCGGCGGCATGGCGGGTCTCGTGATTGCAAAGCTAGGTGCGGTTCCCCAAATGATCGCCGGGCCGGACATCTACCCAGCGCTCGAAAAGGGGACGATCGACGGTGCGGAGTGGGTAGGTCCTTATGACGATGAGAAGCTGGGCTTCAACAGGATAGCAAAGTACTATTACTATCCCGGATGGTGGGAGGGCGGTCCAATGCTCATGATGCTCGTGAGCGAGAAGAAGTGGCACGAGCTGCCGACGTCTTATCAGGCTGCGCTTACCGCCGCCTGCGGCGAAGTCAACACCTGGATGCCGGCGAAATACGATGCACTAAATCCGGCCGCACTACGCCGGCTGGTCGCTGGCGGTACCAAGCTGCGCCCGTTTCCGAAGACAGTCATGGAAGCATCCGAGAAGGCAGCATACGAGCTGTACGACGAGCTCATGACTAAGAGCGAGCACTGGAAGCGCATCTATCCGCAATGGAAGAAGTTCCGCGACGAACAGTTCCTGTGGTTCCGGGTCGCCGAATCGACCTACGACAACTACGCGTTCTACTCCAACCTTGGCGCGGGCAAGTGATGCCCTACCATTCTGGCGCGTTCCTTAGCATCAGTGAAGATGGTACCTTCGTCTGACAACGTGCGATGAGGCGGCCTCCGAAAAATGTCGAGTGCCCAAGAGAGCGGATGTTCAAGCTCGTGTTCTAGCTCTCCGGTTAGCTGACACTCGTTGATGGTGCCGGGTCGGCTGACGTCAAAACCGGCGGTTGACTGAAGAGATCTCCACGCACATAGCGCGAAGCCGTTCAAGCCTCGGACTCACTGTGACAACGCATCCAACAAAACCTTCGCATCCTGAAGATCCTTCGTGGCGAAGCC
>DATIWL010000014.1:0-52691 GCA_035519435.1 Terriglobales bacterium | reverse complement strand
TGTATGCGCTGTTCAGCGATCCGGGACTTTTCAATTGCTACATGTCGGCGAGTCCAGCCGTGCGGTATGCTGACCGGTACGTCTTCAAGCAGGAAGCTGAATTTGCCCGCACGCACAGGGAATTAGCGGTGAAGTTGTATCTGGCGGTAGGAGGCTCGGAAGATCTGACCGGTCCTGTTCAGGATTTCATGCGGACCCTGCGGTCGCACAAGTACAGAGGCCTGAGGCTCGAAACGCGTGTGATCGAAGGCGAGCGCCACGCCAGCAACAAGCCAGAGCTGTTCAATCGGGGCCTGCGGTTCTTGTTCAGCGACTAACAGTTGCGGGCCGGGCCGAACAGGATCTCGGCTGTCAAAAATGCGCGTGCCGGCCTTGAAGTGGGTCGGGGACATGTGATGTGATAGTGGAAAGCCGCGGGCCGTGGGGGCCCGCAACGCGACTAACCTTCAACCCCTCATCTTTCCTGAAGGAGAAGAATCATGAGCAAGGTCCCGCACATTCCAAAAGGCTACAACTCTGTCACTCCCTATCTGATCATTAGTGGAGCCGCGAAGGCTATCGAATACTACAAGAAGGTCTTCGGGGCGACCGAAATCATGCGTATGCCTGGGCCTGACGGCAAGATCGGGCACGCTGAACTGAGGATTGGCGATTCTCACATCATGCTGGCAGACGAAAACCCGTCCATGGGGCAAGGCCATGCCAGTGCCACAACGGTCGGGGGAAGTCCCATCAGCCTCTACCTGTACATTGAGAATGTTGACGATGTTGTCAAACGAGCCGTTACCGAGGGCGCCACGATTCTCAAGCCGGTGCAGGATCAGTTCTACGGGGACCGAAGCGGCTTCATCCGGGATCCTTTTGGGCATCTCTGGGGAGTCGCTACCCACGTGGAAGATGTGTCCGCCGATGAGATGGAGCGGCGCATGAAGAAACTGATGTCGGCTGCGTAGAAAAGCTTTGGCTGTTGGCTTTTGGCCGTTAGCCCGTGTTCGCTGGCGGCCAAGAGTTTTGTTTCATCGGAACTGGACACTGAGAACAGAAAGGATTTGTTATGCTCTCTGCCGGCAAAGCATTTCCGGATTTTGCCCTTCCCAACCAGGATGGCAAGACCACTAAACTCAGCGACTACGCCGGACAGTGGCTGGTCGTCTACTTCTATCCCAAGGACGACACGCCCGGCTGCACGATCCAGGGCAAATCGTTCACGGCCACGAAGGCGGACTTCGACGCAGCCGGGATCAGGGTTCTCGGCGTGAGTGCCGACGATGCTGCTTCGCACAAGAACTTCTGCAACAAGTTTGCCTTCTCAATTGACCTTCTCGCCGATACCGATGCCACGCTCATGAAAGCACTCGGCATCGGGCAATCAGAGTGGAAGGGAATGAAGTTCTGGGAGCGCACGACATTTGTGATCGATCCCCGGGGCATCATCCGCAAAGTGTATGAGAAGGTGAATCCGGAAGGACACGAGAAAGTCCTGCTGGATGACATCAAGAGTCTGCAGGCGAAGGCGGCATAGAGTCTGGGTCGGGCGCGCCGGGAGAACTTGGCTTCAAGCGGGCAAAGTCCTGCCAGCCTCATTCGGCAAAGGGATCCGTTGCCAGGCTGGAGATGCTCCACGGGAGGCGCAAAGTTCCCGCCAGCCCTTCAGCCATTATCGAGGGCAGCGTCCGGTAAAGCCGCGAGCGCAAATCGCGGTAACCTTGAATTCCAGCAAACAGGTCGCGCATCAGGTCGCGGAAGCTCTCGCTGTGCTGCGTGAAGGCGACCATACGTTCCAGCACACTCTCGCCGAATACCTCTCCGCTATAGAAGCGCTGCGAGACTCGCGCGGCGAGTCTCAACTCGGGAAGGATCTCTTCTTCCAGATGCGCCTGATATTCAGAGGGCCGCCCTGACAAGAGAGATTGTGCGCACAACTCTCCGGAACGGAGAGCATAGTACAAGCCTTCACCTGTGATCGGGTCTACCAGGCCCGCGCTATCCCCTACCATCGCCCAGCCTTCGCCATGAGCTTGCAGTTTGTCGAGTGTTTGCGCACGAAACGCCGGCAGAATGTGCGAATAGAAGCGAGCACCTTCGAGCGAGAACCTGTTTTCGCGGAGCCACCGCTCCAGGATCTGACGAAGCCTGGAGGTTGGCATTTCGCCCATTTTGGCGGCGATCCCCGCCGACAGATGATCGCGGCGGGGAAACACCCAGATGTAACCGCTGAGGCCTTCAAGGAAGCGAATCTGAACCAGGGGCCTGTGGCCGGGGATGAAGTAGCCGGCGGTGACCATGAGGTCCTCGGGGGAAATCGGGCTGAGGAATTGAGCTCGAAAAGGATTGCGCGCCCCCGCCGCCAGGATGATGTAAGACGCGTCAAATTCGGTGACAGTCGTGGTCAGGTGCCAGTTTCCCGGCGAGCCTGAGATGCTCGTGACGTGCTCCCGATGCAGATCCGCTCCCACGTCGGCCGCGCGTTTCAACAGGAGCCCGTTCAGCGCAAAACGCGAAAAGATGGCGAGCGGATAACGCAGATGAAACCTGACCGTGTTTCCGGAGGGGCTGACCAGTTCACAACGTTCCAGAAAGACTCGGTCGGCGTCGGCCTCGGAGAGAAAAGGATACTGCTTCAGTGCCTTGTGCGTAACGCCGCCGCCACAGGGCTTCTCCCAGGCGAGTTTTTCATCGAAAAGCACGACACGGCGTCCCGCCGCCGCGAGCAACGAGGCAGCGAGGGCACCGGAGGGGCCGCCTCCGACAACAGCAATGGCACACTTGGCATGCATTCAAGATGAGATGCATGGGCAGTCAAAAAGCCCCGGGCACGCTTGACGGAACTCTCCCGAAGGGTAGGCGACACACCTTCACGACGACGCGGGACCTACTGCGCAGTCGAAGCCATCATCAGGCCCTGATAGATGAACAACCCCGCGATGACAAGGATCATGGCACCCGAGAGCGCACCCAGCACCTTGATCATGGGGGTGATCTTGTTCACTTTGCTCAGGATTTCGACCTGCTCCTTTTCCATGTGCGACTCCGATTCGTTGAGGAAGATCGAATCGTCCTCGTGCATGGTAAGGGTGCTCTTGTAAATCATGAGAACGATGAGGATCGCGGTCAGAACACCCCACGCGATCAGCAGCCCGACCATAGGAGACATATGCCACCTCGGTGCTGAGATCGAGCCGATCCCGAAGGTGCCTCTGCCGCGGTGCCAGTCACGATGACCCGCACACCGGTTTCGGGTAAGGGCCCTTGCTGCCACGATTATAGCCCCGTTTGGCAAGAGGGCATGTGTCGAGGGAAGGGGGCGCAGCATCCATTAAGTGGGTAATGTTTCGGTGACCCGCTCGAAAACGCTGTTCGGGAGCGCTCATCCACTCTGGTATAATGACGAAATCAAAGGAGATACGAGATGGCAACCATCACAACACCTGAAGTAAAGCCCAAGAGTGCGCCGGTTACCCTGAGCCCGAACGCGATCACCAAGGTAAAGGAAATCATGGCCACCCAGAACCCGGTTCCGGCTGGATTGCGGCTTTCCGTGCAGGGTGGGGGATGCTCCGGCTTTCAGTACTCAATGGCCTTCGAGAACGGCGCGGGAATGATGGACAAGGTGTTCGACATGGACGGCCTGAAGGTTTTCGTCGACGCGACATCGTTGATGTATCTCACCGGAGCGAACGTGGATTATGTCGAGACGATCGAGGGAGCGGGCTTTAAATTCGAGAATCCGAACGTGAAGAGCACCTGCGGCTGCGGCTCTTCGTTCAACGTATAAATGGTTGTGAGTTCAGGGAGCCCCGCTGCGGCGGGGCTTTTCTTTGTCCTCACTGTTCGTCGGGCGAAGGATTTTGCTGAGGCGGGGAACTCGGCGCCTGACCAGTCTGGGGAGTCTGCTGCGCTTGTCCCTGTCCGCCGGCTGGCTGCCCTGCGGCGTTGAAGCTCTGGGTCAGATTCGGCTGCGTCGGCGTGTTCAGCAGTCCCCCGCGGTCACTGGAGGGATCGTAGACAAAGGGCCACTCTTTGTAGTGACTCTTGTTGTTGAATTCGCGGATCGTTTTCGCATTACTCGTGCTGGCAACACCGACGATCGGACCGCCGCCAAAAACCTGGCCTCCTAGTCCGGGACTTGACCCGGAACTGCTGGAACCGGACTCATCGCTTTTCGTATCAGCTGCGCCGCCGGAGCTCTCCGTCTCGCCCGATTCAGGAGCCTGCTGCACGGTGCTTGCACTGCCGGGAAGGCCGGTTACCTGAGGCAAGGCCGTGTCACCGGGGCCTGCGGGACGAACACCTCCACCCGGAGCTGCAACGAACCCCGGCCGGTTCCCCTGCTGCAGGGCTTGCGCCACAGCCTGGATCCCCTGGCCGAATCCTTGCCCGAAACCCATCCCGACGAGCGCCGGATCTCCGAGCCGGAGAAGCCGGAAGTCTTTGCCGGTTACGGGATCCTTGTAGCGCTTGCGGAGGAAGCGGAGGTTATTCGTGCTTTCGAGCTCTTCGATGCGAGTGGGATAACGTCCGAACTTCTTGTAATAGCGCTGGACGGCACGAGTGTATTGCACTCCGCGGTGAATCAATTCTTCCTCGCGGTCGCGTTTCAGTTGTTGCGTAATCTCCGGCAGGGCAGCCAGCGCTGCAATCGCCAGCAGCGTGAAGAAAAGCATGAGCGTGATGAGGATGTACCCGCGCTGGCAGCGAAATTCTGCCGTTCGGTCATTCTGTAATGTGCATCCGCCTCGCATAGGGCCTTCAACCTCAGCTCAGTTACCAAATTACACAATTGCCACTCTCACCCTTGCGTCAGAGGAATGTTCTGGCGGTTGTTATTGAGCACGTCCTCCACGTCGACCGAAGTGGGTGCGATGTGGAGAATCCGGTAGCGGCGGTTCACAATATCACCTTCCGAGGCAACGAAGATGTCTTCGCCCTGCGAGAGGAAGATCTTCTTGGGTTCGCCAGGTTTGCTGGCAAAACCAAAGAATTTCAGGTTGATGGGAGGCGGCGGTGGAATCACTGGGGGCGCGTGCATCTCTGCCTCGTGCTTGCGCCTGTCGGTCGCTCCGCTATCATGAGCGACCGGCAATGAGCCGGCCACGAAGATGTTTCTGCCGGTTCCTGCGTACTTCATCTGCTCGGTCTGGTGCAGAAGATCAAGGTCGAGCGTGGGATCGAGGCGGGCCTCCGCGAGCTTCATGGGTTTGCCACCGGCGCTACGGCGTGCAGCCGGGCGCGGCGGAACACCAGGGGGTGTAGCAACCTGGACTGGGGCTGGAGCCGGAGACGAGGACGATGGCCACAACATGCGGCCGGTCGTGAACAGGGCAACCGCACCCAGCGCTGCGGCGACGATCACTTTCGTCCGATTTTCCGCTCCCAGTTTCATCTAGACACCCGAGCGCAAATAGCTGTGCGCTTTGATTTCGAGTTTAACCGGTCCCGAACTTTCTCCGGCCAGGTTAATGCTGTCGACGGTGAAGAACTGCTTCGACCGTTCGAGGGCATTGATGAACCGGACCAGCTGCAGATAGTCGCCGGAGAAATTGCCTTCGATCGCGACCGGAATGATTCCTGCCGGGGTCGGTTCTTCAAGCTCATACTTGGCCTGCAGAATGCGAACACCCGATTCCGACGCCACCTTACCGAGTTCGGCAGCCAGATCGGAATCCCTGGGGACGAACCGGTCTTTGTAAAACTGACTGATCTGACTCTTTGCCAGAACAACTTTCTTATCGATTCCGCGAAGAGGCTCAACCTCTCGCGTCTTCTTCTGCAATTCTGCAGAGAGACGGCTCATTTCGATGCGACGCGATGCCGCCGAGCCCACCAGCGGAGAGAACAGGACCACGGCCGCGACTACATCGGCTGCCACCATCACGGCGATGGCAATCTTCAGCTTGCGGCGGGAATCCTGTAGTTCGGGCATTACTTTGCGCTCCTGAGCGTCTCCGGTACATAAATCGATTGGATCACGGCCGAGACGGCAGATCCGGGCTCCGTACCCTGACTTTCCGACACAAGTTTGGGGCCTTGGAAGTGGGTTGACCCTTCCATACGGTGAACCAGATCGATGGCGGCAGCGCGGTTGTCGCCGGCGACTTTCAGTTCCAATTCCAGCTGATTCGCGTCGTTCAGTTCGGGTTTGAGCGAAACGACATGCAGGCTGGGCGGCACGACCTTCTCGAGATCTTCGAACACGCGGGTCCAAGAAAAAGCCTTGCGCTGAATCAGGCTGTTCAGGAACTGCGACTGATCGCGAGTGCTGCGGTTCATATCGAGTTCGAGATAAGCCTGGGCCTTGGCGCGCTCCGCGTCTCGCTCGGCAATCTGATCTTCCAATCGCTGGATGGCGTGGCGGTCTTGTCCAGCTTTGACCCAGCCATGGATCGCGAACGAGACCAGTACGAGGGTCAACAGGCCGAGCAGTCCCACTCCGAGTCCCCACTTTGCCCAGAACTGTCCGGCATCTTCGTAAGGACGAGTCGCGAGATTGATATCGAGGCGCATCGTTATGCGATCAACGCTCCGACTACCCCGGCCATCCGCCAGCGGGGGACGGAGCCGTTCGTGGAACCAATTTGCGACGAGGCGACGAGTTCTTCAACATGAGCTCCGGTCTGCGCCTTGAGAGCGGGTGCTGCTCCGCCCGATTCAGGCAATCCGGCAACATAGACGCGCTCAATGTTCAGGCTGTAGGTGTCCTGGAAAAACACGACCGAGGGATACACCTCTTCAGAAAGCTGCTCTCCGGTGATGGTGACACCGCGGACATTCTCCAGCGTGCGCAGAAGCAGCAGTTGTTCCTGATCGAGGATGGCAATGCTGATTGTGCGGGCGTCGACTTTGACGATGAGCGTGGGACGTTCCGCATCGGCAGCGCCGAGCGCAGCCAGCATGGAGGGCATGACCACCCCCGGGCTGTAGCCCACGTCGCGAAACGCAGACTCGTATTCCTGCAGGACGCTGTTCAGGACCACGGCCGCGACAGCCCGGACGCCGCTTCCTCCCATTTGAGCATGATAGGAAACGCGAGCATCGTCGGGGTTGAACGGCAACGATTTCTTCAAGCGGAAGCGGACCACGGCTTCGGCTTCCTCAGATTTGGACGGCAGCGTCTCAAAATCCAGGAGCACCACCCGGACAGCCGTGTCGGGCAGAACTGCGATGACATCGCGCGAGCGTCCGCTGACGCTGCCAAGCGCTCCTTCAATCGCATCGCGGAGCGCGGAACCATTGCGAAGGTTGGTCTCGGTGAGGTCCGGAACTACGGTTCCAGGAGCTAATTCACGCGCCGCGCAAACCTCGACCGTCCGGCCGGAGCCTCCGCGCCCGGCAAGCACACGGTCGGCGGCAATTTCACAGGCCAGCGAAGGGCGGGCGACGTGTTTGGAGGAAGTGCTCATTCACTCTCTACAGATCAAGGCCTCGTTCGATGATATCCCGCAAGCCATTGTCGCTCTAGTTACTTTGGCTGGTTCGGCAGATGCGCGACGGTACAATCCCTTTACCAGTCAGACCAAGTGCTTTAGCGGAACGTCTCAATGAAGGTTACTTTGTTGATCTCCTTCAGCGTGGTCACGCCGGACCGCACTTTGTCGAGCGCCGACTCACGCAGGAAGCGCATGCCCTCCTCGCGAGCGGCGCGCCGGATCTCTGAGGTCGGCTTCTTGGCCAGAATCATCTCGCGGATGCGGTCGGTCAAATCCAGTAGTTCATGAATGGCAGTGCGGCCTTTGAATCCGGTCCCGGCACACTCAATGCAGCCTTGCCCTTCGTACAACGGGACTTGGGCCCAGTGCTTGGGATCGAGGCCGCTTGCCTCCAGGACCTCCGGCGGATAATGGACGGCGGTTCGGCAGGAGTCGCAAATCACGCGGACCAATCTTTGGGCAAGGATGCAGTTCAACGCGGAAACGAAGTTGTAAGGCTCCACGCCCATGTTCAGGAATCGGCCCAGCACGTCGACCACGTTGTTGGCGTGGACGGTGGTAAAGACGAGGTGGCCGGTGAGGGCAGACTGAATCGCGATCTGCGCGGTCTCAGTGTCGCGGATTTCGCCGACCATGATCTTGTCGGGATCGTGACGCAGAATCGACCGCAATCCGCGGGCGAACGTCAGTCCCTTCTTCTCGTTGACCGGAATCTGCGTGATCCCGCGCACCTGGTATTCAACCGGATCCTCGATGGTGATGATCTTGTCTTCGTCGTTCTTAATCTCGTTAACGGCGGCGTACAGAGTGGTCGTTTTGCCCGAGCCGGTCGGCCCCGTCACCAGCACCATCCCATACGGCTCATTGATGTAGCGACGGAAGCGGCGCAGGTCGACTTCGTCGAACCCGACGACATCAAGCGTGAGCTTGCGGAACTTCTCGCTCATCGACTCCTTGTCGAGTACGCGAAGCACAGCATCTTCGCCGTGAATCGACGGCATGATCGAGACGCGGAAGTCGATGGCGCGCCCGTTGTACTTCACGCGGAAACGACCGTCCTGAGGAACGCGGCGCTCGGAAATGTCGAGCTCGCTCATGACCTTGATACGCGAAATGATGGTCGAATGATGTTCTTTCCCGATCGGCGGCATGGCATGCGTCAGCACGCCGTCGATGCGGAACTTGATGCCGACCGAGCTGTCGCCGGTCTCAATGTGAATGTCACTGGCCCGCCGCTGCAGGGCGGTAAAGATCGTCGTGTCGACCAGGCGAATGATCGGGCTCATATCGCCCGCCGCCGCGGTCAGCTTGTCGATCGAAATGGTCTCGTCGTTGCCGGCTTCGTCTTCGCGGATGACGTCGAGCGTGAAACCTTCGCTGGCTTCTTCCAGCACGCGCTTGGACTGCTCGGTCTTCTTGAGGATGTCGGAGATCTGCTTGAGAGTGGAAACCTTGGTGACGATCCGCTTGCCCAGCAGCAGGCTGATCTCGTCGATCATCATCAGTTGGCTGGGATCGGCGATGGCGATGGCCAGACGTCCGTCCTGCGTCTCTTCCAGCGGAACGAAGTTGTAGCGGAACATCAAGTCCACCGGGATTTTTTCGAACAGATCGTGGTGGAGCTGGAAGTCGTTCAGGTCGATGAATTCGCAGCGGTAGCGCCGGGCAATATCGCGGGCGCGATCGAGTTCATCGGCGGGGCTCGGCAACGGCTCGGGCAATCGCCCGCCGTTGGCTGCGCCATTCACCAGTGCTGATTTCTTCTCTGCCATTCCCATTACCAGTGTACTTCCAAAATAGGTCCCGATTCTCAGTTGCCAGTTTTCAGTGGATATTCGAGCCCAGCGTGAAGATCGGCAAATAGAGCGAGATCAGGATGCTGCCCACAACCAGAGCCATGAAAATCAAGATCATCGGTTCAATCAGGGCCATCGCGGCGCCCAGCGCCGTTTGCACATCTTCTTCGTAGAATTCGGCCACCGAACTCAGCATGGCGGGCAGGGCGCCTGTCGATTCGCCCACTTCAAGCATCTCAACCGCCAGATCGGGGAAAATTTTCTGCCCTTCCAGGCTCTTCGCCAATCCCTGACCTTCGCGCACGCGCTCGGTGGCGCCCAGAATTCCGTTCAGGATGTGGCGGCTGCTCATGGAGGCGCCAGCGGTTTCCATGGCCGGAACCAGAGGCAGACCTCCTTGAAGAAGGGTTGCAAGAATCCGGGAGAAATTCGCAACCTGGTACTTAAGACGGATTTCACCCAGCAGCGGCAGCGAGAGCAGAAATTGGTCGATCCGTTCGGCTCCACGGTCGCTCTGCTTCCATCGCCAAACCAGCGCGGTCACGATGATCAGCACCAACGCGACGGCCCAGGCATATTTCTGGGCATTTACCCCGACCTTGAGCATCACGACGGTGATCGTTGGCAGCTGGGCTCCCAGGTTCTCGAACAAGTCGGCAAACTTGGGGACGACGTATGTGACGAGAAAAATCAGCATCACTGTTACTACAGACACCAGGAGTGCGGGATAAACGAGGGAAACCGCCAATTTTTTTCGGAACGTCTGTACCAGGCGCTGATACTGGATATAGCGGCTGAGTACTTCTTCCATATTGCCGCTCTTCTCACCCGCCATCAGGGTGGTGGTGTACATCTTGGGGAAGACGCGCTGCGCGGCGAAGGCATCGGAAAGCAGCTCGCCGCCCTTCACTCGCTCCCGGACGTTATCGAGCAACTGGAGCAGGAACTTGTCGCGCTGGCGCTTGATCAGGAGATCGAGCGCCGTCAGAACGGGCAATCCGGCCTTCATCAGCGTCAGGAACTGCTGATTGAAGATGAGGAAATTGCTGGCTTTGAGTCTGCTTCGCCGGCCAAGGGACGCACCACCGGCGGTGAGCAGGCCTCGGGGCTTGACCCAGTAGACCAGGTATCCCTGCTGGGCGTACCGATCACGGACCTCCGCCTCGGAGTAGCCGTGCTCCACCTGCTGCTTAAGGTGGCCCTGTTCGTCGGCGACTTTTACCAGGAATTCCGCCATCGGGTTGCTGACCCTGAGAGCCCTACCGTCAGTCTAATACTTGATTTCGCAAGCAGTTACCGTAACCCACCCGGCTGCGACACGCAAGTAACCGGGTGCCCACCTCGCCAAGTTTACGGTGCCAATTCTCCTTCGACCGTTTCGATTCCGGACGGCGGCGTGAACTGAAAGCGGCTGTCACTGACCTCCCGATTCTCCACTGGATTGGAGAATCGGAATTCCGTCGATGTCCCGTCTACCTCGGTCAGTACGATGCGGGCAATCTGACTGGACGGCGTGATTTCCAGCAGAACATCGCTGACACGATCCGCCATCGATTTTGGAACTCCACGCAGCAGGAGGTTCCCCGGGCTCATTGGAACCTCATCCACCGCTTTGGAAAGTCCCTCTAACTCATTTTCCAGCTTTGTTTTACCAAGAAGGAATGCCAGCGGGGAGCGTACGTCATCGAGTTTCCGGAACTCGGTTTTGCGCAGTTGCCGCTCCGAGGGCAGATAGAGCCACACGACCTGCCCATTGCTGACAAACAACTTCTCCCTGGGAGAACGGTATTCCCAGCGCATCTTGCGGGGCTTTTTGAGCCAGAGTGCGCCCGACTCCTGACGGTCCATGCCGTTGCCGCGGTAGATTTCGGTAAAGTCGACCTGGAGAGTGCGCAAGCGGTTGTAATGGTCGTCCACGGCGCGGGCGACCTGGCGAATGTCCTGCGCCGGCAACGTGGTAGACGACAACGCTACGAGCACTGCGCAAAAGAGCATCCAAAGAACCCCCCTCGAAATTCTAGAAGCGAAAGCCGCGGCCGGGGTTACAGCACGATGAATGGTTCGAGCTACCATGCAGAGACTATTTTAGATGCCGCCGGGGAACGACCGCCGAGTAGACCCCAGGAGTTCTCGTGCACAAATATGGCGTAGTGATCTCCGTGGCGCGCCATTTTCAGCCATGGGAGTTGGTTTAGTTGTCCTTCGAGGATTGGGTTGTGGTAGACGATACCGACGTCCCGAGGTTTCCGCCTTAACGAATCCTCAAGGTTCAGCATGACCTGCTGCAGAGAGCTTTCCGGCAGCGGATTGAAGAGGTAGAGCAGCAGCGGGTCGTCCGGAAGGGGAAACCTGGATGCATCGGAGCAGACGGACTCCACCTGCGAGCACAACTGCGTGGGGCTTTTGTAGTCAGAAATGTTATGCACCGCAGCCTGATGGAGTTCAGGTAGGAGTTCAACGCCAATGACCCTTCGGAACGGATATTCAGACGCCATGAGCAAGGTCCGGCCCTTGCCTGATCCGAGATCGACAAACGTATAGTCGCTAAAGTTGATCTTCAGCGCACGCATCATCTCCTGAAACGCAGCGGGTTCTGTCGGCTGGTAGGCCGAGAGAAATACTCCCAAAAGGCGCTCCCGCCAGGCTACTGTGCCGCTGGTTGTGTTGACGTGATGTTCCCAGTCGTACTCCATATCTCCGAAACGCCGGCGCCGCCGCTCAGGCGTCGAATCGCGAAGGAATTCCCAGAGTTCGTGGGCCAGCAGCGTGGTTGCGCCCGCGATTCCGCGTTGGCGAGACTGGTCGCGCCACCAGTCATGCAGCGCTCGGTGGAACTGTCGCAGGAAACCGTGGCCGGACACGACTGCATGCTAGCAGAGACGCGCGCAGGAGTATGGGTCTCAGAATGGGTGGCTATTTGCCTGAAGGAGGCGTGGGCTCGGGCTTTGGCTGCGGCGATCGATGCCCTGGAGGCAGGCCCTTTGTGATGTACAGGATTGCGTCGGGATTGCGAAGTTCGATCCGGCCATCGGGCGTGAGCTTGTAAGGCTGGCCGGTTGGATCGACGGGCATTCCTCCGATCAGACCGGCACGGACGAGGTCATTGATGCTCGATGGCAATTGCCCGGTGCGCTCGCGATAGGAACCGACGATCCGCTCCAGTTGCGTGACATCTTCATCGACTCGCAGAGCGAGAAGGTGATCGATTGCATTACGGCGGATCTGTTCTTGCGTCGTGGTTTCGTAGGTTGCCGTCCAGAGCATGCGGGACATCCCATACTCGCCGGCGTGTTGCGCCATCTGGGCGGCGAGAAGGCGCAAGAAGGGATGCGCCTTGGGGACCGCTGCTCCCCGCTCGAATGTTTCGGCTGCCTTCTTGTAGTCCTTAAGATCCATGTAGTAGATGAATCCCAGCGCGTAATAGAGCTTCCAGTTGTCGGGATTGTGCTGAATGCCGTGCTCGACCAGAGCGACGGCCTTCTCGGGCTCGCCGGCTCCATTCGGAGGTGCCGGCGCGAGGAAGTTCGATCCGAACTGATAGGCGACGGTCATCTTGGGGTCGAGGTCAGTCGTCATCTCGAGCAGCGGGGAGAGCAGATGAAAATCACTGGCCTGCGCGATGTGGTGGCTGCCAAAGTACTGCACGGCGCGAGTCCAGTAGAGGTCTGCTACCAGGCCGGAATAGCCGAGACTCATCCGCCTGAGCATCTTTGGAGAACGGAAATAGAGAACTTCGCGCAGCGTCGCGCCACGCCGCATACCGTCGAGCGTGCGCAACGTCATTACCGTGCCGGCAAGCGAGAGCAGGAGGACCGCGGTGGCAACGACATTGACCCGGCGCGAGTTCATTTCAGATTCCGCCGCTGGAAGATCAGCACAGCCCCGGAAATTGCCATCGCGGAGTAGAGCAGGGCATAAACCGTGTTGCAGAGGATCAGCTGCCCGGAGACGGGCTCTCCGTGAGCAACCTGATTGACGACGTTCATGGCAGAGAAGTTGGGTACGAGGTAAGCCACGGTGCCCGCAAGCATGGCCGTGATCCCCTTTGCCGCCGCGGCAAATCCCCGCAGGTCTTCCGCCAGACTGCCGATCACGAATAGAGCGAACGTGAAAACCGCCGAAAGCAGGGGCGAAGAGAATGAAGAGAACAACAGCGCCAACGAGCAAACAATGAGGAACTGCAGGATGATGAAGTAGAGCGCCGCTGTGATGCTGAAGTCACCGCGCTCGAAATGGCGCGAGACATACAGGAGGGCGAGGAATACTCCGATCGCCATGAAAAATGTGTTGACCAGCAGAGTGCCAGTCAGGCCGAGAAACTTGCCGACGACGAATTCCCAGCGCCGCACTGGACGCGAGAGCACGGTATAAAGCGTGCGCTTCTCGATTTCCTTGGAGACCAGCCCGATGCCGATGAAGATGGCGATGACCACTCCAAACAGCGTGACGGCGGTCAGTCCAAGATTCACAACCACCAGGCGCTCGATATCAATCGAGATCTGGCCGACCAAAATCGCCGCCGCAGACAGCAACAGCGCAAAGGCGATCAGGTTGTAGAGCACGCGGTCGCGTACGGCCTCGCGAAAGGTATTGAAGGCGACGTTCGCAATGCGGGAATTCATGCGCCAACCCCCATGCTCTTTTCGGCGGGCTGGAGATTCTGAACGTAATACTCCTCGAGGGACGACCGCACCGGGGTCAGGGACGTCAGGCGCAGACGCTCGCGCTTCAGGACTTCCAGAGCGGCCTCCTGGTTCTCTTCGGGCAGAACGGCACTGACGATGTTGCCGTTGATGTGCATGTCGGCTCCCAACTGCCTTAAGGCCGCGGGCGCGGCGGAGGCATTGAAGGTGATCTCGACTTTCCCGTGAACCTGCGCAGTCAGCTCGGCGACCGCGCCTACTCCCCGCAACTCGCCCTTGTGGATGACGGCTACGCGGTCGCAGAGGGCCTCGGCATCGGAGAGAATGTGCGTGGAAAAGAAGACCGTCTTGCCTTCCTGTTTCAACTGCTGAATGAGTTCGCGGACCTCGCGCCTGCCGATGGGATCAAGTCCGGACATCGGCTCATCGAGGAACACTACTTTAGGATCGTGCAGAATGGCTTGGGCAAGGCCTACGCGCTGCAGCATGCCCTTCGAGAACTTGCGGAGTTGCGTGCGGGCGGCATCGGACAAGCCAACCCGGCTCAGCATCTCGTTCACTCGCGACGAGAGGTCCTTTGCGGGCACGCCGGAGAGCTGGCCGTAGTATTCCAGCAACTCCTTGGCGGTCAGATAATCGTAGAAATAGGGTTGCTCAGGCAGGAATCCAATTTGCGCCTTGACCCCCGGGTCGTCGACTTCTTTGCCGAGAATGCGCGCGGTTCCAGAACTTGGAAACACGATGCCAGTGAGAAGCTTCAGAGTCGTGGTCTTTCCGGCGCCGTTGGGACCGAGGAAGC
Source organism: Terriglobales bacterium (assembly GCA_035519435.1). Classification (GTDB taxonomy): domain Bacteria; phylum Acidobacteriota; class Terriglobia; order Terriglobales; family Acidobacteriaceae; genus Acidiflorens. Next base: position 38,026 of record DATIWL010000014.1, on the reverse strand, counting down.
CGAAGATCTCACCTTCTTCAATCTGCAGGTTCAAGGGCAGAAGGGCGGTACGCGGCTTCCTCCTCCAGAAACCGACCGCGTAAGTCTTGGCCAGGTTGATGGTTTCGATTGCAGGCATGACTTGTCGTTGCGTTCGAGGGTCGAAAAAATTATAGGCAAGCTCCTCCGCGGGAACGGACTCGCGATGGTGCACGAAGGTATCGAAAGTAACCAGTACTGGGAGGTTGATCGGACGGCGAGGACAAAGAAAAGAGCCCGGAATTGCTTCCGGGCTCCTTCCGGCTTGTACCCTCCCCCAGGTACACTGCCAAACTTTCTAGCGCGCGATCGGATAGGCCTGGCATGCCGCGACAACGGTCGGCGGAGCGCTGCCAGTGCTCGGGCCGCTGCGGATGACCCCGTCCGTTACGGCACAAAAGTCGCGCGTGCCGGTACCATTGGCGGCAATTGGCGTCGTCCCAACCACGAAAGCGCTGTTGATCGGGCCACCGCCGGAGATGCCAGTAGCAAGGAACTGATATCCGCTGTGTCCATGCGTGCCGGGGACAGCCATCGCAAGATTGTCATCCAGCAGGCAGGCATGAGTCGGGGCAGGAGTGCACGGCTCGGTACGACCCAGATCCTGAATCTGAACAGCAAAGCCAATGCTCGGGTACGCCGTGTAGTAGGCACTCTCCGCGAGTGTGATCGTCCGGACAGCGGAAGCAGCAGAGGATTCATTCGCGGCCATACGCGCGCGCAGCAGATTGGGAATCGCCATCGCGGCGATCAACAGAATGATCGCAATCACGATCAGCAGTTCAATCAGCGAGAATCCCGACTGCTTGCGCATCGCACGCCCCTTGCGGCTGCATTTGACAGCGCGCTCCCTTAGGGCCAGTTGCATTCTGGACGCCAATCCACCCCAGCCGGGCGCCGGGAGAACTCATCACAAGTAATTGGCAGGCAATCGGTTAAGTATGTAAGGAATGATGCTTCGACGGGGCGCCGCAGCTACAGGGGGGAATTGACAGGAAGTGTCACTTCCAAACATCGAATTTTGCTACAGCAAGGCGCCAAAACGAAAGGAGCATCGGATCGCTCCGATGCTCCCGGGTAAAGCGCTCGCCACGAAGACGAGCCAAAGTGTGCTTACAGCAGCGGGTTGATGGCGTTGGTGCAAACCAGGCCGCCGCCGCTCGGGATGTACCGAACCACGCTGTCCTCAACCGAGCAGAACGAGCGGACGCCCGTCTGGTTGTTGGTGATCGGGTTCGCGTTCATGTTGTAGCCGGTGTTCAGACCAGCGGTGGCCACCACGTTGTAGGTGAAGTTGTAGCCGCTCTTGCCGCTGCCAGCCGGGTTGCCGTTGTTCGCCAGGACGTTGTCGATCAAGCAAGCCGTGGCCTGGGTCGGAGGAGTCGGGCAAGCGCCGCCGTCTCCGAGCGCTACCAACGTGGGCGAGTAGCCAACCGTCGGATACGCCGAGTTGTAGCTAACTTCCGCGGTGTTCACGGTACGAACCGCCGACACAGCGGACGATTCGTTGGCCGCGATACGAGCGCGCAGCAAGTTCGGAATAGCAATCGCAGCGATGATCAGGATGATCGCCACCACGATGAGCAACTCAATCAATGAAAAACCCTTCTGTCTCCGCATCTTTATCCTCGTCTCCGTTGTATGGTCGTCTGACCAAACCGGTATTGACTATGGCATTCCGGCTTCCAGAATCAAACGTGACGGAAGTCATTGGTCGTCCGGAGTCAAATCCTTCGTTTTCAGGCCAACCTCAGAGAATAGTCACCACTTCGGAAGATGACTTAGCGGTCTTGTAGTGACACTTTTGGGAATTGAAACTGCCAAAATTTGTCAGGAGTGGAACGGGGCAAAACAAAGGGGCACCGGTTGTCCGATGCCCCTGGCTTACACCCTCCCCCGGGTGTTACGCCAAACTTGTTGGACTACAGAAGCGGGTTGATCGCGTTGGTGCAAACCAGGCCACCGCCGCTGGGGATGTAGCGCACCACCGCGTCCGCCACCGAGCAGAAAGACCGTACACCGGTCTGGTTGTTGGTGATGGGATTCGCGTTGATGTTGTAGTTGGAGTTGATGCCGCCCGCAGCGATCGCGTTATAGGTGAAGCGATAGCCGCTCTTGCCGCTGCCGGCAGGCTGACCGTTGTTGGCCAAGACGTTGTCGATCAAGCAAGACGTAGCCTGGGTGGGAGGAGCGGGGCAAGCGCCGCCGTCTCCGAGCGCAACCAGTGTGGGCGAGAACCCAACTGTCGGATACGCCGAGTTGTAGCTGATTTCCGCCGTGTTCACGGTGCGAACGGCAGAGACTGCAGACGATTCGTTGGCTGCGATACGCGCGCGCAGCAGGTTCGGAATGGCGATCGCAGCGATGATCAGGATGATCGCCACCACGATCAGCAGCTCGATTAATGAAAAACCTTTCTCTCTCCGCATCTTAAGTTTCCCTCATCTCCGTTTACTGTCCGGGTTCTTTGAGAACCGATCCGTATACGAAGATGGCACTTCGGCTGCCAAAGCGAAATATGACCGAAGTAAGCAGGCGGGACCGCCTATCCCCTTTATTCGTCAATTGCGGAAACCTCGAAGGTCACTTCCCGAGCAGGGAAAGAGTGACCCGCCGAGCACCTGGCTGACGATGCGACTAACAAATCTTGGCACTTCTCGCAGGCTTGTCGGGACGCCTACAATAAGGCCTTCTTCCTCAACGGTTATGGTCAATCTCCAGATGCACCCGGATCACGACATTGCGCGGGCGTCCACACTTGTCGCGGCCCGTTACTTCGCGCCGGAAACGCTCTCGGAAGAGAAGAAGCGGATTTTCTCTTCCTGTTGGCAACTGGTAGGACACGTTCATCAGTTGGCAAACCCGGGGGACTACTTCACCTTCGATTTGCAGGGCGAACCGCTGCTAGTGGTGCGCGGCGATGACGGGGCCCTGCGCGGCTTTTTCAATGTGTGCCGCCATCGTGCGGGCAATCCAGCTTCTGGATGCGGTAACCGCAGGATTTTTCGTTGTGGTTATCACGGATGGACGTACCGCCTGGATGGGGCGCTTCTGGTAACTCCCGAATTCGACGGCGTGGAAGATTTCGATCCGCAGGAGTTCGGCCTGGTTCCAGTGCGGGTCGCCGAGTGGTTCAACTTGGTCTTCGTGAACCTGGACCCGGAGGCTCCCCCGTTCATGGAACATCTGGGCGAGCTGCCCGCGCAGGCAGAGAAGTTTGACTTCCGGCGTATGAAGTTCTTCGAGCGGCGGACGTACGACATGAAGTGCAACTGGAAAACCTACATTGACAATTACCTCGAGGGCTACCATTTACCGAGTGTGCATCCCGGCTTGAATCGCGAATTGAACTACAGCGCCTACACGGTCGAGGCCTGTGCTCAATACGTGCGGCAGTGGAGCCCGATTCGCGGCGCGCAGCCGGGGGATGAGACTCCGCGGCGCTACCATCAGGCAAGTGACGATCTAACGGCGGACTATTTCTGGGTTTTCCCAAACTGGATGCTGAACTGCTATCCCGACAACGTCTCGATCAACATGATTCTCCCGATCGATGCCGAACGCACCCTGGCGATCTTCGAGTGGTATCTGCCCGAAGAGCACCTGAATCGCGAGGCGGCGCGGAAGTCCGTGGAGTTCAGTCACGAGATTCAGATCGAGGATGTGAGTATCTGCGAGATTGTCCAGAAGAACCTGCATTCGCGGAGCTATCACAGCGGTCGCTACAGCGTGAAGCAGGAAAAAGGCGTGCACGCATTCCATCGCATGTATCGGGAACTGATGCCCGGGAACTGAACGAAGCTCTTCGCTGTCAGCTGTGGCCTTTTGCCGACCAGAATTCCCGCAAAGATCAAGCTGGGCGGAAGGGTTGTCGAAGAGCCGTTGAGTTCAAAACAGGTTGAGCCAAGAGCCAAAGTCGCCGGGCTAAGTGCTCCTTTTCAGCAACAGACAAGTCATATCGTCGTGCTGGGGAGTATTGCCAACGAACGCATCGAGCGAGGCGAGCAGGCGGCGTAGCATCTCTGTGGGGGCGACGGCTGCATTCTCGTCGACGAGACGGATGAGCTGCGATTCCTCATATTCCTTGCCAGCTGTATTCACGGCTTCCACCACGCCGTCCGTGAAGACCGCCAGCCACTCTTCGGGATCTAGATTCGTGGTTCCGCATTGGTGTGTGAATTCAATCGAGATACCGAGCGGGGGGCCGCCGGTGTCGAGGTGCTCTGTTGTGCCGGAGCTTCTGCGCAGGATCGGAGAATTGTGGCCGGCATTGATATAGGAGATGCGGCCCGACGCCGGATCGAGTTCCGCAAAGAAGGCAGTGGTGAACCGCGCACCTCCCTGACTGTTGGTGCAGGCGTAGTGATTCAGTCCGGAAACGATCTCTTTCAGCGGAACATGACTGCTCGATAAGGTACGCAGGCTGGCCTGAAAAGTAGCCATGAGCATGGCAGCGGGGATGCTCTTGCCGGCCACATCGGCAACGACAAAGAGCACGCGATCACCGGAGGGAGTTTCACCGGGACGAAGAATGACATCGTAATAGTCGCCCGCCACCGTGTTCGCCGGCCGGGTGGCATAAGCGATCTGGTATCCGGGAAGCTGCAAGGGAGCGCCTGGCAGCAGCCAGGACTGAATGTCCTTGGCAATTTCGAGATCGCGTTTCATGACGACGCGGTCGGCCAGTTCCAGCAGCAGCACGACCAGCAGCAGTATTCCGCCCCAGAAGCGGAGATCGAACTGCACAAAGTGGACGGGGCCATTTTGATCGCTGCCCGTGACGCCGCTGAGGGGAAAAAAGAGAAAGACAAGCGCGAACAGCAGCAACACACGTCGTGCCGGGCTGAGCTTCTCGAGGATCGCCCAGAACAGCGCTTTGGCGATCAGCCAGCCGCGATGAAAGCCGGATCGGCCTTCGACCTGCGACGCCAGCCCGGAAGAATAGAAGCGATAGCTGGAACGCGCGTCTTTTTCGAACTGCGACCAAAGTTCGCGAACTTCCATGCCTTCGGTGACGCGCATCCAGAAGCGCTGCGCCCCTGCTTTTAGAGGATTGTTTGGCCGGGTCTCCTGTTGCGCGGGAGGCATGGGGAACTGCACATTATAGGACAGTCAAGGAAAGGCGGGATGACAGCGGGGCGCCGAAAGCGTCAGCGGGGGAAAAGTTCTCCGCCTTCGGAAAATAGGCCGAGTTGCGATTCGTCGCAGACAGGGTAGGTGCGATCGCGGTGTTTCCGGCCGCCGTAGACTCCGTACTTCTTACGCAAAGCCGCGATCAGCCGGGAAAGCCGTTCCGCATAGCCCTTCGGCAGGAAGGCGCGATCCGAGTAGCGCCGGCGATAGCGTTCGACCAAGTCGGGGAAATGTTCCTTGAGGAAGGGCAGGAACACCTCCGCCGAACACGGTTTCAGAAACAGCGGACTGGCGAAGATGCTCCTGGCGCCTGCTTCGCCCGCGGCTTTCACAACCTCTTCCAGGTCGCGCGGTTTGTCCGTGAGTTCGGGAAGCACCGGCGCGAGATTGACTCCGGCGCTGATACCCGCCAGGTTCAACTGCCGCACCGCCTCGAGACGCAGATCGGGACGCGGGGCTCGCGGCTCGAGAATGCGCGCGAGGTCCGCTTTCAGCGTTGTCACTGTGAGGCTGACGAACACACGATTGTTGTTTTCGGCGATGCGGCGCAGAATTTCAACGTCACGCACGACCAGATTCGACTTGGTGACGATGCCGAGTTCGAGTCCAGAATGGCGTGCCAGTTCGTCGAGAATCGCTCGTGTCACTTCGAAACGTCGCTCCGCCGGCTGGTAGGGATCGGTCGCGGTGCCGATCGCGATCGCCTCGCCTCGCCTAACGCGACGCAATTCCTGCCGCAGCAAGTCCGCGGCATGCTGCTTGACGAAGATCTTCCGTTCAAACGCGATGCCATCGCGCAACTCCATGAACTCGTGCGTGTAGCGGGCGTAACAGTACTTGCAGGCAAACTCGCATCCGCGATAAGGATTGATAGCCCAGGCGAAAGGCAGGTTTCGCCGGCTGACCACACGGTTCAGCAGCGACTTCGTGCCGAGGGTGAAATACTCGACGTTGTGGCCCTCGCGTAGAGACTCTCCTTCGGCTGCGATCCGGGCGATGCCGACGAGCCTGGGCCGGGGATCATCATTCGGGAGGAGCGGGAGGGTAGCCATAACGAAGCCGTTTATTCGCCGTTTGTTCGCCTATGCTAACGCCGAATTTCGGCGCTGTCAATCTCGTCCTTGTCTAGGGGACACAACTCAGGCAAACATGGCCGCCATCGGCACGGGGCTGTATTCCCGCCCGATCACAACGATGCCGGATTCAGTGACGTGCCACCCGCGGGCGCGGTCTGCGTCCAGATCGTAGCCGACCTTGGTGTCCTGGGGAATGCGGACGTTCTTGTCCAGGATGGCCCGGCGCAATTTGGCGTGACGCCCGATGTCGCAGTTGTCCATGATGACGCAGCCTTCGACCAACGCCCCAGTGTGCACCCGCACGCCGCGTCCGAGCACCGATTTACGCACGATACCGCCCGAGAGAATGCAGCCGCCCGAGACGATGCTGTCAATTGCCTGCCCGCGGCGTTTCTCTTCGTCAAAAACAAATTTTGCCGGCGGATCCGGATAGCTGGTGCTGCGCACCGGCCACTCCCGATTGTAGAGATTGAGTTCCGGCTTGACATGGTTCAGGTCCATGTTGGCCTCGTAGTAGGCGTCAATCGTCCCCACGTCCCGCCAGTAGGGGGCAGAATCCGCCTCGCCCGGGATCCGGTTCGTCTCGAAGTTGTACGCGAAGATGGGGGCCTTGCCGGCGAGCTTGGGCAGGATGTCCTTGCCAAAGTCGTGATGACTTCCGGAGTGTTCCGCGTCGGCAGTGAGCAGATCGAGAAGCGTCTGCGTCGAGAAGACGTAGTTTCCCATCGAGGCATAGACACGATCCGGATCGCCGGGCATGGTGGGAGCCTTGGGATTCTTTTCGTGAAAGCCCATGATGCAGCCGTCTTCGCGGGCCTCAATGACACCGAATTCGGCGGCATGTACCCGGGGAACGGGGATGGCGGCGACGGTCACCTCCGCCCGCTTGGCAATGTGAAAATCGATCATGCTGGCGACATTCATGCGATAGATGTGGTCACCGCCGAAGATGGCTACGAAATGGGGGTCGGATTGCTCGATGAGGTTGATGTTTTGAAAGATGGCGTCGGCAGTGCCGCGGTACCAGGACTCGCTTTCCGAACGCATCTGCGCGGGCACGTTGATGATGAAGTGGCTCTTCAGCAGTCCACCGAACTGCCATCCTTCACTCAAATGCTGGAGCAGCGACTGGCTCCGGAACTGGGTGAGGACGTAAATCGAGTTGATCCCGGAGTTGACGAAGTTGCTGAGGACGAAATCGATGATCCGGTACTTGCCGCCGAAAGGAACCGCGGGCTTGGCACGCTCGCGCGTGAGGGGAAACAGCCGGGTTCCTTTCCCGCCGGCAAGTATGATACCCAGCACCCGAAGGCGTGACGTTCCTTGCATCGTGAATGCGGAATCATGTTCGGGGACCTTATTCCCAGCCAAGCAACCCTCCCAGAAAATCTCGCGCAAGATGGTATCAAAGGTTGTGGCGAGGCAGCGCAAATTCCGCGGAGAGACGCTTGTGCCCTATCCGCATCCCGCTTCGATGGTATCTTGATCGTGACCCTTGACGGAAATCGCCGAAACCGCAATGGACGTACTGCACCAATTATTTGAGCGCCACTTCCACTCGTCCGCGACACAGATCAAAGCGCTTCAAGGTGAGCTGGGCGGGTCAGGACGCCGAATCATCCGGCTTGCCAACGAGAACGCCCGCGCCATCGGGGTTTTGTACGCCGTGCGGGAGGAAAATGCCGCCTTCCTCGAATTTTCGCGCCACTTCCGCCGTCATGGACTGCCCGTGCCGGAGATCTACGGAGAAGACCTCAGCCAGGGCGCCTATCTGGAGGAAGATCTCGGCGATACGACACTGTTTGAGTTTCTCTCGAGCCATCGGCGCGAAGACAAGATTGCGTCTGCGGCGGTCGAGGTCTATCGCAAGGTCGTTGCGATTTTGCCGCGCTTTCAGATTGAAGCTGGACGAGACCTGAACTACAAGGTGTGCTACCCGCGGGGCAGTTTCGACCGGCAGTCGATTGCCTGGGACCTGAACTACTTCAAGTATTACTTCCTCCGCCTGGCGGGGATTCCGTTCAACGAGCAGGCGCTTGAAGATGATTTTGGCCGCCTGACTAAGTTTCTGCTGAGTGCGCCGCGCGACTACTTTCTCTACCGCGATTTCCAGTCACGCAACATCATGCTGCGCGGAGGAGAGCCGCATTTTCTCGACTACCAGGGGGGCCGGAAGGGGGCGCTGCAATACGACATTGCGTCGCTGCTTTACGACGCGAAGGCGGACCTGCCACCGGAATTGCGTCAACAACTGATCGATGCCTACCTGGAGGCGCTTGCCAAACACGTTGACCTCGACCGCGACGCCTTCATGCAGCACTACTACGCTTACGTGTACGTCCGCATCATGCAGGCGTTGGGCGCGTATGGTTTCCGCGGGTTTTACGAGCGCAAGACGCATTTTCTGCAAAGCGTTCCGTACGCGCTGAAGAACGTACGTTGGTTGCTGCACAACGTAAAGTTGCCGATCGCGCTGCCAACGCTGCTGGATGCTTTTCACGGCATGCTACGTTCCGAGAAGTTGAAGGGTGTGGCTTCGAGTGGAGGGAGACTGACGGTGCGTGTGGTCAGTTTCTCGTTCCATCGGGGGCTGCCGAGGGACGAGGCCGGCAACGGCGGCGGGTTCGTGTTTGATGGCCGCAGCCTACCGAATCCTGGCAGGGAAGAGAAATTCAAAACTTTGACCGGGAAAGATGCGCCGGTGATCGACTACCTTAATCAGCAGGAGAGCGTGCATCAGTTCCTGGCGAGTGCGGTTGCGCTGGTCGATGCGAGCGTCGGCAACTACCAGAGCCGGGGATTCAAGCATCTGATGGTGTCGTTCGGTTGTACCGGCGGGCAACATCGGTCCGTGTATCTGACGGAGCAACTGGCAAAGCATCTCCGTGGGCGGGAGGGAGTTGAAGTCGTGGTGCAGCACCGGGAACTGGAGAGGATGGCAGCAGAGAAGAGTGCGGCAGAAAAGGCCGCCGGGGAGAAGGCAGGTTCATGAAAGCCATGATTCTTGCCGCCGGCCTCGGCACGCGCCTGCGCCCGCTGACCAACGACCGGCCGAAGGCGCTCGTGGAAGTGGCCGGACGCACCATGCTTGAGATCACGATCCGCCGCCTGCAGGAGTTCGGTGTGCGCGAAGTGATTGTCAACGTCCATCACTTCGCCGATATGGTCGCTGAGTACTTAACAAAGAACAACAACTTCGGCATGCGGATCGAGGTCTCGCGCGAAGATGTTCTGCTCGATACGGGCGGCGGGCTGAAGAAAGCGGCGTTGTTCTTCTTGGAGAATTCGGCTCAGTCGACAGGATCGAGCGGCACGGACGAACCCTTCATCCTGCACAACGTCGACGTCATCAGCAACATCGATCTCGGCCGAATGGTCGAGTTTCACCTTGACCAACAGGCCCTGGCGACGCTGGCTGTGCAGAATCGCGAAACGTCGCGATATTTGCTGTTCGATGACGAGGAACAACTCTGCGGACGCCGCGCCGGCCGCGGACAGCCGGATGAAATTGCCCGCCCATCACAGAGAGTGCGAGCTCTGGCCTTCTCCGGGATCCACGTCATCTCGCGCCGGATGCTGACAATGATGACCGGGGAAGGAGTGTTCTCGATTATCGATACGTATCTGCGTCTTGCTGGCGCGGGGGAAAAGATCGTGGCATTTCGCGCGGATGGGTTTGAGTGGCTCGATCTCGGCAAACCGGAGAGTGTAGAACAAGCATCCCGCCGCGCGCGCCTTTTTCGCTGAGAGTACGTTCAGGCGGCTGTGCTCGTCGCTTCCAGTACCTCCACCGCATATAGGGCCCCATCCGGGGTCTCTTCGTGTTTGAAGTAGGCGAAGATGTCGCGCCCGGCGGCGAGATGTTCCTTCGTGCGGGTGACCATCGCCGCGCGTTCTTCGGGTGTGTACGACGGCTTCCGGTAGCGGTAGTAGGCGTAGTCGGCAGTGACGACGTCGGGCGTGTCGCGTTGCTCGCTTTCGGCGACGCAGAGCGCAATATTGCGCGCGCGCAGGGTTTCCCATGTAGCCTCGGTCCACCAGGATTGATGGCGGAACTCGAATGCTGCCCGCACAACACGCGGGAGGTTTTGTAGAAAGTCGGCCAGCACCGCCTGATCGGCTTTGAAGTTTGGCGGCAGCTGAAACAGGATCGGCCCCAGCCGTCCCGCCCGCTCGATTGGCTCAAGCGTGGTCAGGAATCGTTTCAGGAATTCCGCGGAGTCCTTCAGCCGCTTGATGTGGGTCAGCACCTGGTGCGCCTTCATCGTGAAGCGAAAGTGCCCGGGCGTCTCAGCGAGCCAGTTCTGAATGGTTGTCTCCTTCACCAGCTGCCGGAAGGAGAAATTGACCTCGACCGCATTAAGCTTTGTGGCGTAGAAATTCAGAAACCTCTTCTGTGCCAGTTTTTCCGGATAGAACGCGGGCTTCCAGCTCGGGTACGCCCATCCGGAGGTGCCGACATAGAGTTGAGGCATGGCGATTGCAGAAGGCAGAATTCAGATTGCAGAAGTGAAATCCGAACGCGCGAAATTATACCTTGCGTTTGCGGCTCGATGTCTTCGCCTTCCGAGCGTGGACGGGCGCTTCCGCTTGCGCGGCCATGGTGACGTTTTCGCTTTCCTTCTCCTCCGCAGAGCCGAGTCCGGCTAACTCAGGGAGCTTTTGCGCGAGCTTGAGCACAGGCTCAAAAAGGTCGCCCATCTTCTCGACCCGCTTGAGCACCTCAGGAGCCTCGAATACCAACCGCCCCGGATCTTTCTTCCTCAGCGTTTGCTCAACCTCTTCCCACATGATTGGTGTGGAGACAGTCGGCTTCTCCCGCGCCCTAAGCGAGTACACACCTATGGTCGTTTTGTGCTGGTCGTTCTGGCTCCAATCGACGAAGACTTTGTTGGTGCGCGCGGCCTTCTTCATGTCGGAAACGACGAGGTCCCGATGTTCCTGCTCCAGGAGCCGCGCGATAGCATGAGCGAAGGGCTTGGTCTCGTCGTAGCTGGTCTTCGTATTCAGTGGAACGTAGATCTGCATGCCCTTTGAGCCAGACGTTTTGGGAAAACTCTTCAGCCCAAAGTGGTCGAAGATCGAGCGCACCCACAGGCCGACCTGACAACACTGCAGGATGTTGGCAGGGGGACCCGGGTCGAGGTCAAACACGATCATGGTGGGTTGCCCGATGTTGTCACCCCGCGACAACGAGGGGTGCAGTTCCAGCGACGCCAGGTTGGCGATCCACACCAGCGTGGCCAATTCATTCGCCAGAATGTAGTTCACCGTGCGGTGATTGCTGTCGCTCCAAACGGGTGTGGTCTTCACCCACTCCGGACGATGCTTGGGTACATTTTTCTCGAAAAAGTACTCGTGATCCACGCCCTCGGGATAGCGCTTCATCGTCAGGGGACGTCCCGCGAGATGCGGCACAAGCACTGGCGCCACACGGACGTAGTAGTCAATCACCTGGCCCTTGGTGAACCCGGCAGCCGGATAAAGAACCTTGTCCAGGTTCGTAAGGCTGAGCTTGCGGCCTTCCACGTCGACGATCGTAGGAGTGGACATGAAGAGTTGTCAGGCGCTGGTCCTTTAGTCGTTCGGGATTTGTAGCGGACCGGGGGTTCTCCCTTCAAAGAATCGCGAACGAACGACAACGAACGACCAACGACGGAGTTGCTAGTATAGTGTCCCTCGTCAAAAGGAGATGAGATGCCGGCATCGCGTCGTGAGTTTCTCTACGGATTAGGGCTGTTGAGTGGGTCGGCGTTGTTTGGCCTCGATCGCACGGAGCCGGAGATGATCCTGTACAACGGTGCCTTCTGGACTGTGAATCCGCAACAGCCACGGGCTCAGGCGGTGGCAATATCAGGCGGGCGATTCTTCGCTATCGGATCAAATGATGAAGTCCTCACTCTCGCTGCCGGCAACGCCAAGAAAGTTGACCTGGCAGGCAAGACGGCTCTTCCTGGCTTCATTGATGCCCATTCACATCCGGCCGAGGCCGGGTTGTCGCACCTGCGAATGGTCGATTGCGACTTACGTTCGATCGCCGACATCCTGCACGCTCTCCGCGATCGTGCCTCCCAAACTGCTCCGGACCAGTGGGTCCTCGGTTTCAAGTACGACGACACGAAGACGACCGACGGCCGCCCCCTGAACATCAGAGATCTCGACGAGGCGGTTCCTGATCATCCGGTCTTTGTCGAGCATCGCGGGGGCCACACCGGGTGGGCCAACTCGCAGGCCCTGGTGCTGGCCAAGTTCGACGACAAGACGCCCGACCCGCCCGGTGGAAAAATCGATCACGATCCCGTGACCGGAAAACTTACCGGCCGGGTCCGCGAGGCCGCCAAGGATGCCTTGGTGCAAGCGATTCCTACTCGCTTCACACGCGACGACCGACGTGAGGGCGTCAAGGTGATCTCGAAGATGATGACCCGGACAGGTGTCACCTCCGTGACCGACGCGCTCGGCACGCCGGACGATTTGCGTGCCTATCAGGAAGCCCGCGATGCGGGCCAGCTCTCTTTGCGCATCTACTGCCACATCTATCAGTCCTTTATGGACCAGATGCTAGCGGCGGGCGTGAAGACTGGCCTTGGCGACGAGTGGGTGAAGGTTGGTGCGCAAAAGATGATCTGCGACGGGTCGATTTCGGAGCGCACGGCGCGGCTGTCGCAGCCTTATAAAGGCAGACCTGACGATTTCGGAATTCTGGTCACGACAGAAGAAGAGCTTTACCAGCAGGCTCGCAAGGCGCACGCGGCTGGATGGCAGCTTGGTACGCATGCGAATGGAGACGTGGGTATCGACATAACCCTCCGCGTATACGAGCGACTGCAGAAAGAAATTCCACGCCGCGACCCGCGCTACCGCCTGGAGCACTGCACGGTCGTCAATGACACTCTAGTCCAGCGAATCAAGGCTCTTGCTGCCATCCCAACCCCGTTCTCGACGTACGTCTACTATCACGGCGAGAAGATGAAGGAGTATGGCGCAGAGCGAGTGAACCACATGTTCGCGCTGCGCAGTTTTCTGGACGCGGGAATTCGGCCGACACAGGCCTCGGACTATCCGCCAGGCCCGTTCGAGCCCATGATGGCGCTGCAATCCGAGGTGACGCGCACCGACGTGAAGGGCAACGTCTGGGGGCCGCAACAGAAAATCACGCTGGAAGAAGCGATTCGCGTGGGTACGATCAATGGCGCCTACGCTTCCTACGAAGAGAATCTGAAGGGGTCGATCGAAGCAGGCAAACTGGCCGACCTGGTGGTGCTGGGGCGCGATGTGTTCAAGGAAGACCCGTCGAACATCGTCAATATTCCTATCGAGCGGACGATGGTTGGGGGAAAGTGGGGGTGGGAAAGCTAGGCAACAGGGTGGAATCCGTCTTCCCTAGCCTCCGGCGCTCACATAAACAACCGTCGTCCGTCGATCCCTGGAGCCCGTTTGACAATGGCGACGGAGCCCACGTACCTTCGAGTTTCCGGGGTTTTCCATCTGTGATGGAGGTAGGATGAAGTCTCGTTCCGTCTTCTGCTGCGTCCTGGTTTTCATTCTCTCAACGCTCGCTGTCAGCCAGGATCTAACTTCCTTCGAAAAGCGAATCACGGTGAAGAAGCTTGATAATGGACTGACCGTGATCATCTGCGAGCGGCCAGAAGCGCCGGTGTTTTCCTTCTTCACGCACGTCGACGCCGGTTCCGTCCAGGATCCGATGGGGAAGACGGGCCTGGCGCACATGTTCGAGCACATGGCGTTCAAGGGAACTGACAAGATCGGTAGCCGCGACTACGCCGGCGAAAGGGCGGCGCTGGCGAAGGTGGAAGAAGCGTATTCGGCCTACATCGCCGAACGCGACAAGACCGTCAACCGCGACGAGACGAAGCTGAAGCAGTTCGAGCAGGCGTGGAAGGACGCAATCGCCGACGCCGACAAATTTTCCGCGCCCTACACCAACGAATTCGGCAAGATCGTCGAGAGCCAGGGCGGTGAAGGCATGAATGCCTTCACCAATCACGATGAGACGGGCTACAACTATTCGTTCCCGACCAACCGGCTGGAGCTGTGGGCCTATCTGGAGTCGGAGCGATTCATCCATCCGGTGATGCGGCAGTTCTACAAAGAGCGGGACGTGGTGATTGAAGAACGCCGCATGCGGACCGACAGCAACCCGGTCGGGCGGCTGCTCGAGCAGTTCACGACCGCCTCCTTTGCGGCACACCCGTACCACCGGCCCACCGTCGGCTGGATGTGGGATCTGAACTCGTTCTCGGCGACGGATGCCCAGAACTTCTTCGACAAATACTACGTCCCCTCGAACATGGTCGTCGCGGTGGTTGGGGATCTGAAAGCTTCGGAGGCCATGCCCATCGTCGAGAAATATTTCTCCCGCATACCGGCCCGGCCCAAACCAGATGAAGCGACAACGATCGAGCCGCCGCAGAGGTCGGAGCGGCGCGTGGTTTTGCACGAGCAGGCGCAGCCCATTTATCTCGAGGGCTATCACCGGCCTGATTATCACAGCCCGGATGATGCGGTTTACGACGCGATCACGGATCTGATGTCGAGTGGACGCACGTCACGTCTGTATCGCGCATTGGTGCGCGACAAGCAGATCGCCTCGGACTCGGCTGGGTTCTCCGGCATGCCGGGGAACAAATATCCGCATCTGTTCGCTTTTTACGCGATTCCGATCCCAGGACATAAGCCGGACGAGATGGCAGAAGCAATCCACGCCGAGATTGAACGGCTCAAGAAGGAAGACATCTCTGATGCGGAGCTGAAGATGATCAAGACGCGAGCCAAGGCGAATCTGATTCGTTCCCTCGGATCGAATGAAGGTCTCGCGTTCAACCTTGGCCTTTTCCAGGCGCGTTACGAAGACTGGCGCGAACTGTTCCATTCCGTCGAACGCATCGACAAAGTGACGAAGGCGGACATTCGTCGGGTTGCCAACAAAACGTTCGTCGCCGACAACCGCACGGTAGGCATCATCGAATTCGCGCCGCCAGCTGGACCACCGCCAGGATCTGTTCCTGCTCCCCAGGGAGGTGTCCAGTGAAACGCATTCTTTCATGGATGTTCGCGTTTGCCTTCCTGCTGGCCGGGAGTGTGCAGCTTTTGGCGCAGGCCGCCACCTGGGAACAAGTTCCGATTCCGGCGCTGCCCGCGTTCCATCCGCCACAACCAAAGCGGATTGTGTTGCCGAATGGCATGGTGGTGTTCCTCCAGGAGGATCACGAACTGCCACTCATCGACGGTGTCGCGCGTATTCGCGGTGGAGGCCGGTCAGTTCCCGCGAACAAGACAGGACTCAGCGATATTTACGGCGAAGTCTGGCGCACCGGGGGAACAAAGACCCAAACCGGAGATCAACTGGATGACTTCCTCGAGCAGCGCGCCGCTCGCGTCGAGACCGGCGGAGGCGGAGATTCAACTACCATCAGTTGGTCGTGCCTGAAAGACGATCTGGATGACGTCTTCAAAGTCTTCGTGGACCTGCTGCAGAACCCCGCATTGCGCGCGGACAAGATCGTCATTGCCCAAAAAGGACTCTACGACGGCATCTCCCGGCGCAACGACGATCCTGGCGGAATCGCCAGTCGTGAAGCGACGAAACTCGCCTATGGCGCGAACAGCGCCTATGCGCGCGAACCGGAATACGCGACGGTCGCCGCGGTGACACGCGAGGATCTGGTGAAGTGGCATCAGACCTACGTTCATCCCAACAACATCATTCTCGGCGTGGTGGGCGATTTCGATTCCGCCGCGATGGAGGCGCGCCTTCGCCAGGCATTCAGTTCATGGCCGAAGGGGGCCCCGACCAAGGAGGCGGACGTTCCCATGAATCCGGCCAAACCGGGAAACTACTTCGTAGAGAAGACGGATGTTAACCAGAGCAATATTTACCTGGTTGGCTTGGGCACCACGCGCAAGGATCCAAACTACTACGCGATTTCTGTCTTCAATGAGGCGTTTGGCGGCGGCTTCTCATCGCGCCTGTTCAGCGACATCCGGAGCACGAAGGGTTTGGCGTACGCCGTGGGCGGCGGAATCGGAACCAGCTGGGACCATCCGGGAATGCTGCGCCTGATCATGAGCACCAAGAGCCAGAGCACGGTGGAATCGATCCATGCGCTCGATGAGGAACTGACCGATCTGGCGAAGAAACCGATTACCGACGACGAAATCAAGCGAGCCAAAGACTCGATCCTGAACTCTTTTATCTTTCGCTTTGATTCGCCCGGGAAGGTGCTGCAGGAAAAGATGGCGTACGAGTTCTACGGATATCCGCTCGATTTCCTTGAGAAGTATCAGGCGGCGATTGAGAAAGTGACGAAGGAGGATGTAGCCCGGGTGGCGGCGAAGTACATTCACCGCGATCAAATGTCCGTGCTGGTTGTCGGCAACAGCAGCGAGTTCGACAAGCCGCTTTCGTCACTGGGCACGGTGAACAACATCGACATTACCATTCCGCCGCCTCTGCCGGGTATTGCGGGCATCGGCAGTGACCAGCCTTAAACATAGGTGCTAGGGCCCCACCGGGCGGGTGTCACGGCAGGAAGCGGCACCTTGGTCGAGTTTGAGTTCGCAGGCCATATGGAAGCCACGTGGGTTGTGGACTCCGTATCCCCACGCGCGAAGCACCAGGGTGCGATCTTCCATTCTGACCGCTTCGACGAAGACGTGATCGTTCTCGCGCAACGAAGCGCCGATATCCCACGGCACCCGCCCCGCCAGATCCATGCGATCCACGATGTATGCTTCGTTTTCGGATGCCACGGGAAAAACCAGCGCCCGCGAGCCTCTTCGGCTCACATAGTCGGTCGCGATGATCCCACCTCCAGACCAGGCGACTGAGATCTTGTGAAGATAGTCGCATAGGCGGCGCACGTTTCCCGTCGCCCGATCCTCCACGATCAGCGAATGAAACATGCCGGTGAAATCAGACGGCGCATGACCCGCATCCAGGCTGCGTATCACGTAGCGGTTGTCGGGTGACGGCAACTCCTTCTGATCCGGGAACGTGGCAAAAGTCTCGGCGAAGGCCGGAGCCAGAGCGCACAGGTACAGGACTACGGCAGACGGCAAGCGGCGAGTGCGCATCTTCGTTCCTTAGGATGGATTGGAGCACTCTCGCTGAGCGCGAGTCTGTGAAGACCCTCACTCGCATAGTTACCTTCGTCTCTCCGCGAGGGTACGTTGGCGCCGCGTTCCCGGCGTTCTTGGGGAAACGTGGACTACTTGTGTGGGTTGGGCATGCCGGGCGGAGTGCTGCGTCTCTGGTGCGGGCTGATACCGGTGGGCGGCATCGTCATCAACGCACCGTGCATGTCGGAGCTTGTGCCCATGGGGAATGTGCCCGGGGCATAGCAGGTGACGCGCCCACTGGGAGCGATACGCAATTCCGCTGGGCAGGGTACGACGGACAATCCGCCGTCGGTCGAAGGCTGGGTCTGCAGTGAGAAAAGCTTGCCATCTGCGTTTCCCGCGATCGCCACGGTCAGGCCCGGCAGGTCATATGCGACAGAGAAAGGCCTCTTTTGTTGCGCGGCTTGCATGACACATTTCCCGGCAGCGTCCACATCCGCGGCAGTTTGAGCTTTGAGGTGACCGCAGTTCGTCGCTCCGCGTCCGACGATCTCGACCAGTTTCGTGTCGACCGGACTATTTGAAACTGCAGCACTTGATTGCTCCGATTCCGGAGACTTGTTGCAGCCCGCCAAAGCCATGGCAACGGACAACGTAAGCAGGGTCTTCCTCATGGTCGCTATATTCTATACTCGGGGCATGATTTGGCCCGGCTGCGTTCGGCTGCTGCGGCTTCTTTTTTTGGGGATGGCCGCCTGCGGCGTTTTCGTGCGCGCATCAGCTCAAAATGCGGCGCTGCCTCGTACCGTGCACGTCTTCGTAGCCCTTGCCGACAATGCACATCAGGGGATCATACCTGTCCCGCCACGGTTGGGGAATGGTCTCGATCCGGCGCATAACCTCTACTGGGGCGCGGCCGCCGGGGTGAAGACGTTCTTCTCGCGGAGCAGCGACTGGAATGTGGTGCTGTGTAGGCAGAAGCCGAAGCCCGAGGTCCTCGAGCGTTGTGTCTTCAAGCATCGTTCCGGGACGGTGTATCTGGTGGCGGACGCCTATCGCGGAGACGAGATCGGGCAGGCCATTCTCGATTTCTTCGATGCCGCGGCTGGAGCAGGTCCGGAGTCAATCCCATTGTCCGGCAGTTCACCGCCCGCCACCCTGATCGACCGGGGCGGCTCCAACCTTGTCGCCTATGTCGGCCACGACGGCCTCATGGATTTTCAGCTCCCTTACGTTCCGCGCAAGAAAAACGAAGTGCACCGCGATGTGATCATTCTGGCGTGCGCCAGCAGGCAGTTCTTTTCCGGGCCACTGCGGACATCTGGCGCCAGGCCGCTTCTCTGGACGACAGGTCTGATGGCGCCGGAGGCCTACACGCTGAAGTCGGCGCTCGATGGCTGGATCGCCGCAGAAAGTGGCGAGCAGATTCGCGATCGCGCCGCACTTGCCTATGACCGGTATCAGAAGTGTGGAATTCGGGCAGCTCGACGTCTATTTGTCACCGGTTGGTGAGGGGCCGCATCCGCCAGATCACTATTCGCGGCGTCCGATAACACGCATACTGACGTTGTGCCCGGTCTTGATAATAGCCAGACGTTAACCGCGTTTCTCGACTATCTGCGTGTCGAACGCGGATCTGCGCGATTGACGATTTCAGCCTACAGCGGGGACCTTGTTCAATTCGCGGCGTTTCTGGAGGGGAGGGACCGGTCACTGACGTCGGCTCGGCGCGAGGATGTGCGCGATTTTATCCAGGAACTTTTCTCGAACCAGATCGATGGCCGATCGGTGGGAAGGAAACTTTCGGCGATCCGGCATCTGTACCGGTATCTGCTGCTCGACGTCAAAATCGACAAGGACCCAACGCTGAACATCGAGAGCCCGAAGCAGTGGAAGGTTCTCCCGAAGGCACTTACTCGCGAAGAGGTGGAGACGACACTTGCCGCGACGCAGCCGCGTCACAACACAATCCGAGCGCAAGCTATGGCTCTTCGCGATCGCGCCATGCTTGAACTGCTATACGCCGGGGGCGTACGAGTTTCGGAAGTGTCCGACGCCCGGATGGAGGACCTGAAGTTGGAAATGGGGTACATGTTGGTCCGCGGCAAGGGCGACAAGGAGCGGATGGTTCCGCTTGGCGTTCCGGCTCAGCGTTCTTTGCAGCAATACTTGAAGGAAGGAAGGGACGTGTTGGTCAAGAAAAGGCAATCCCCGCTGTTATTTGTGGGGAGCGGCGCCCGGCGATTGACGCGACAGCGCGTCTGGCAGGTGGTGGGTAAGGCCTCTGTCGGTTCAGGACGCCATGCCAGTCCGCACATGCTGCGACACTCCTGCGCCACGCATATGGTTGAGAACGGAGCCGACTTGCGCACGGTGCAGACGATTCTAGGCCATGCGGACATTTCAACGACGCAGATCTACACGCACGTCGCGTTGGATCGGCTGAAAAGCGTGTACGCCAAGCATCATCCGCGGGCAACCAAGTCGCAGGCAACTGGCGGCAGGCCCCAGGATTGAGCGCGACGGTTGCTCCTATTTCTTGGGCCGAGTTCTCAACCGCGTTGCAGGTTCTCCGTGACCTATGGCATGTTACCCGTGACCTGATACTGCGATGACCGAGTCTGCAAAACGCACACCGATTGAACGTGCTACCGATTCATTTCTGCGCCATCTTCGCGAGCGGAATGCGTCGGCACACACGGTCAAGGCATACGCGGGCGATCTCGATGCGTTCGCGGCCCACACGGGGTCGCGTGACCTCACAAGAATTGATCACATTGCGATTCGCGGATTCTTGTCGCATCTCTACGACAAAGGCCTGAGCAAGACTTCGGTAGCACGCGCCCTGGCCGCGGTACGCTCTTTGTATCGCTGGCTGGCGCAAGAAGGCCAGGTCGAACAGAATCCGGCAAAGTTGGTTTCGACGCCACGACTCCCGAAGAAGCTGCCACGTGTACCGACGATCGAGGAAGTCAACTCCGTGCTGGACGGCAAAATGCCTGACGTTGCTTCCTTCCCTGAGCGCGACCGCCTGTTGCTCGAGTTGCTCTACAGTTGTGGGATTCGCAACTCGGAACTGGTGGGCATCAACCTCGATGACATCCGCCTAAGCGCCCAGGCGATCCTGATCCGCGGGAAAGGAAAGAAGGAACGCTACGTTCCATTCGGGGAAGCTGCACACCGCGCGCTTGCATCGTATCTGCCCTGGCGGCAGCAATTGCTGGTTACCTCTCGAAAATCGACGCCCGCGTTGCTGATCAATCAGCGCGGCGGCCGTTTGACCACTCGCAGCGTGGGGCGCATCGTCAAGCGGATCGCAGTCGCCAAAGGACTTTCACCCGATGTTCATCCCCATACGTTGCGCCACGCTTTTGGTACGCACATGCTGGAAGAGGGAGCCGACTTGCGGGCCATTCAGGAGTTGCTCGGGCACGAACGCCTCGCCACCACGCAACGCTACACGCAGTTGTCGGTCCAGCACGTGATGAATGTGTACGACCAGACCCACCCGCGCGCCAAGTAGCTCGGCCCGGAGCAGTGTCGGGAAGATTCCTGTTGCCTTTCGCTCGAGTGGCCGTCAATATCTGGATTGCCGTCCTTGCGCCTCTCTGCCCCTCCATGAGATAGTTTCCGGTCTTCCACCTCGTATGCGTTTCATTCCGAAAGAGACCAAGTTCTTCGAACTCTTCGCCGAACTCTCCGTCAGCCTGAATGCCGGCGCCATCCTGCTGCGCAGCATTCTGGAGGATCCGCACGATCTCGAAAAGCGCGTCGAACGGATGCAAGAGATTGAGCACGAAGGAGATCGAGCCACCCATGCCATCATCGCCAAGCTGAACCAGACATTCATCACTCCGTTCGACCGCGAAGACATTCACAAGCTGGCCTCTTCGCTGGACGACGTGCTGGACTTCGTCAATGCGGCGGCGGTACGTCTTGTGATGTACAAGATCCACGAGCCACCGGTTGCGGCAGCTGAATTGGCCGGAATTATTGTTCTGCAGGCCGAGGAATTGGCGCGCGGCGTTTCGCTCCTGGAAAAGAACGACGGCGTGATCAAGCATTGCGACGAGATCAACCGTCTCGAAGATGAGGCGGACGATGTCAGCCGCAAAGCGATTGGCCAGCTTTTCGAGAGCGAGAAGGATCCTATTCAGCTCATCAAGATGAAGGAACTGTACGAAGTGTTGGAATACGCGACTGACAAAGCGGAAGACGCCGCCAACGTACTGGAAGCGATCGTTCTGAAGAGCGCCTAGCTGGAACGAAACATGCCCCTCAGGAGCCCAATCGGTTGAACCCAGAGCTGCTGCTCGTCGTCATCACGATCGTGGTGGCCCTGATCTTCGACTTCCTTAACGGATTCCACGACGCGGCTAACAGCATTGCGACCGTGGTTTCCACCCGTGTCCTGTCGCCTAAGCTGGCGGTGGTCTGGGCCGCTGCTTTCAATTTTCTGGCCGCCTTTTTCCTGGGGACAGCAGTCGCCAAAACGATCGGTGGCGGAATGATCCGGCTCTCGGAAGTGGATCAGTATGTGGTGCTCGGGGGTCTGTTCGGAGCCATCATCTGGGATCTCTTGACCTGGCGGTGGGGCCTGCCGACCTCTTCTTCGCACGCGCTGATCGGGGGCTATGCCGGCGCAGCGATGATGCACGCCACGGTGCACACCGGGTGGCGTTCGGCGTTCTCGGTGATTATCGCGGCGGGATGGTACAAGACATTGATCTTCATTGTCGTAGCGCCGGTCATGGGGCTGGTTCTGGCGTTGTTGTTTATGACCGGAATGTATTGGCTGCTGCGCCGGCAGGCGCCCCAGCAGGTGGACTCATGGTTCCGCAAGCTGCAGCTCCTGTCAGCGGCCGCGTACAGCCTGGGACACGGCGGCAACGACGCCCAGAAGACCATGGGAATCATCGCCGGGGCGCTGTATACCGGCGGCTTCATGACCAAGCAGGACATGCTGGGCAGTTGGGGGCAATTACACTGGCCCATCATCCTGGCGGCGCACACGGCGATCGCCGCCGGTACCTATTTTGGAGGGTGGCGGATTGTCCACACCATGGGCCAGAAGATCACGAAGCTGAAGCCCATCGGCGGGTTCTGCGCAGAGACGGCTGGAGCCATCACGCTGTTCGGGACGGCCCTGGCTGGCATTCCGGTTTCGACCACCCACACGATTACGGGCGCCATCGTGGGAGTAGGAGCCGTGCACCGCTTCTCCGCCGTACGGTGGGGGGTCGCAACGCGGATTGTATGGGCTTGGATTGTGACCATTCCGGCGGCGGCACTGATGGCTGGTGTGGGCTACTGGGTGATTCACTTGTTCCAGGCCTAGCCACAGCTGTTCCGCTTTCCCCGGTCGTGGATCCTCGTTACCTCAGTAATTTTGCCTTCTCACCAAGGTGCTTCACCATGCTAGGAAGCAGGGGAGGATGCGTCTTTGCGCCTCCCAAGCGCCCCCGTGGGCCATAGCGTTCGCAAGACCCCACGCGAGCTTTGGGCTTGCCTATGAATAAAGTCAATAAAGAGCTTTTCCTTCTTCTGTCGTTGTTCGCCATCGCGGTCGCAGTACAGTTCTTTGCCGAGTCGCTGCCCATGGCGCTGTGCTTCTATTCGTTGCCGACTCTTTTTTCGGCCTACACGTTCGGGCGCCGTCACGCAACCTTGACCGCTTTCGCCTGCGTGTTTCTGGTGGTGATGCTCAACTTCATTGACAGCCTGTTTCCCGCGCACCCGACGTTCACGCTCCCGGGCGAGCGGCTCTTCAACTTTGCGATCTGGGCTGGAATGCTCGTTGTCACGGCCTACGCCATGGGCACGCTCTACGAGCGCCGCCAGGAAATGACCAACGACATCCGCGAAAGTTCCAGCAGCCTGCTGGTCGTCCTGCAGCACTTCCTTGCGAGCGACAAATACAGTGAGCATGATGCCGCTCACGTGGCGATGCTGGCGACCAAGATCGCCGAAGTCATGGATCTGGGTTCCGACAGGACAGAATGCGTGCGTTCAGCGGCGCTGCTGCGGGACCTCAGCAAACTGGGCATCAGCAACGAGATTCTCTACAAAGCCGCAAACCTCACGCGCGACGAAGTGATTGCCAGCTTTCATAAGGGTACGAGGCGTCCTGACGAACGTGCGCAGACGATGGGGGGACGGCTACGCCGCGTGCTCCCGATCATTGTGGCGCAACAGATCCTGGCAGAGCAGGGCGCTCGCGCCATGAACGTGCCGATCGAGGCGCATATCCTTGCGGTGGCCGACACGTACCAGCGCCTCATCAGCGGACTGAACGGAAAGGTCTTCTCTCCGCAACAGGCGGAGGCGACGATTCTCTCCGAGTCGGGCGGGCGATTCAATACCGGAGTCGTTGATGCCTTCGTGAAGGTCTGCAGCGAGAGCGCCCGGGGTGCCGGGGCTGGCGTCTAGGCAGCGGCCTGCACTATCGGTTCACGCCGGAAGATGAAGACTCAGCTGTGACTTGGAGAAGAGGCGGCCCGGTTGACGGGAGTCGCCACTGACTTCTCCTTCCGCAATTCCTCCCACAGTCCCACCACGTGCGATTTGAGTTCGCCGGTCAATTTGTCATAGGCTACCTCGCTGGCGGCGCTCGCCGGCGGCGGGCAAATCGGCTTCCCGAAAGTGATCTGCAGGTTCGCCAGCCTGGGAAGTTTTTGATGCCGCGGCCAGGCGTCGTAGAAGCCTTCGATTGCGACGGGTACGATGGGCGCCTGCTCGTGAATCGAGAGAATGGCTGCTCCCTTGCGGAACACGACCGGCAGACCTGTGTTGGATCGCTCGCCTTCGGGATACAGGATCAGAACGCGTCCCTGTCGCAGGCCGTAGGCGCCGGCCTTCATGGCGGGAACGAGGTTGGCGTCGGGATCGAGAACGACGACTCGCACCCAGCGCGCCAGCTGCCGCATGAAGCCCTCACCGAAAATGTCGCTCGTGCCCAAAGCAAACGTGTCGCGGAAGAGGCGCCAAGGCAACAGCGCGCCCATGACGACAGGATCGAAATAGCTTTGGTGATTCGAGCAGAGCAGGAAAGGTCCATGCGCCGGCAGGTTCTCAGTCCCCTTGACCTTCAGGTGGAACAGGTCAAACGCGGCCAACTGCACGAACCGACCGATCATGAAGAAGACAAGTTCGGCGAATGTCTGATGGCGAGCCAGGGCCAGGATTTCCGGATCGGTCACGGGCTCAGCCAGGATGGTCGACCAGGCTGGCGCCGCGGCTTTTTTCCCGAGAGCACCACGGCCCGTGCTGTCCAATACCGCGTCGACCAGATCGCGCACGGTGTAGATCTCGGCCAGCTGGGCCTCGGGAACGTCGCCGCCGAGTTGCTGTTCAAGGGCGGTGAGCAGTTCGACACGCTGCATGGAATCGAGGCCCAGGTCGAGTTCCAGGTTGTGCGTTGGACGAATCTCGCCCAGGTTGTTGCGCGCCGCGTCCCGGACGATTTCCAGCGCGCGCTTGACTTCGTCGCGCTCGCGCCAGTTCTTCTCCTCGCTCGTAAGCGGCTTGTCGGTTCCCACCTGTCCCTCGCCGGGGCCGCCGCGTTTGTGCAGATCCCGCACCCTCTTTTCGATCTGGAAGCGCTTGAGTTTGCGAGTCGTGGTGCGCGGCAGGTCTTCCTGCCAGATTTCGTAGGATCCCAGGCGCTTGGTGGAAGCGATCTTGTGCGATAGAGCTTCGATGTCGAAGCGAACGGCTTCTTTCGAGTTAACGATCTTGTGTTCGCGCAGCACATCGAAATTTGGCACGACGACGCCGTAGAGGCGCTCGCTGGTCGGGTCGCCGGGCCGCGCTTCGAGCGCCATCACGGCAATCTCTTTGATCAGCGGCGACTGCTGGTAGTGCGCCTCAATCTCCTCCGGATAGACGTTCTTTCCGTTAGCCAGCACGATGACTTCTTTTCGGCGCCCGGTGATAAACAGGTTCCCGCCCGAATCGAAGTAGCCGAGATCGCCGGTGTAGAACCACCCATCGCGGAAGACTTCGGCATTGACGTCGGGCCGGTTCCAGTAACCCTTCATAACAATTGGCCCGCGGAGAGCGACTTCGCCGACGGGCTGGCCACCCTCTTCGAGCGGATGCGGATCGACGATCCTGGCTTCGACCGTCGGCAGCGGCGGGCCCACCGACCCGATGACGATCTTGCCGGGCCGGTTCACGAAGGCTCCTCCGGAAGTCTCCGTCAGGCCGTAGGCGTTCATGACGTCAACACCGAAAGAATAGAAGTCGCGAGCGATGGCAACGTCAAAACGCGAGCCTCCGGTCACGAGATAGCGCATCCGCTTCCCGAATGTGGCGTGAATTTTTCCGAAGAAAACCTGCCCGGCGTTAATCCCGAGACGGCGCAACAATCGGTTTAACGCCATAAGGCTGCGAACCAGGCGAAGAGTGAACGCGCCGCGCTTGTTCAACTCTTTGAAGATCTTTTCGTGAATCAGATAAAAGAATTGCGGAACAACCGCGAAGGCGGTGATATCGCGCTCCTGCAAGGCGCGCAGCAATTCGGTCGTGTTCAGCGTCTCGAGGTACACGACTCGCGCGCCATTAAACAGGGGCAGAAAGAGGTTCGCCATCTGCGCCAGCACGTGAAACATCGGCAGGATGCCCAGCAGTGCGTCGCGTTCGTCGATATGGACGGCGCCAAACACGGCGGCCGCTTCGCCTACCAGGTTCGCGTGGGTCAACATTACGCCCTTGGGATCGGCGGTGGTACCGGAGGTGTAGAGCAGTGCCGCCAGGTCGTCTTCGCGGGGAAGGACCGGAGCGAAGCCCTGCGAACCGGCCGCGAAGATCGAGTCAAGGCCGGCTTCGGGTTCCGGTTGATTTCCGCGGCCGGCGATTCCGTGTGGGGCGTCATGGAAAGGCTGATCCGCAACCTCTGAGGCCGCGGAGGTCATCACCAGTCGCACCGGCAACCCACCGACCGCCTCCTGGGCTACGGGCAGGTGCTTGACGTCGCAGAACAGCACGGACGCGCCGCTGTCCTGCAGAAGTTTTGTTACCTGATCGGCATGGAATGCGGTGTCGAGGGGGACAGCGACACGTCCCGCGCAGATGATACCCAGATACGCCGCCACCCACCGGGGATGGTTTGCTGCCAGGATGGCTACCCGGGCATCCCGCTCCACTCGTCCGTTGAGCCATGCACCCACACTCTCAGCCATGCGTTGCAGTTCAGCAAACGTGACGCTCTCGACACGATCCTGCCTCTGAATCTCAAGAGCGATGTTGTGTGGGAACTTACCGGCGGACTCCTGGAACCGTTGATAGAACGTGGCCATGGGTCGGTGTGACTATACTAGAGGCACTGCCTGAAAACTAGGGAGACCGGTGCCAGAGGAATTTCGAGCGCATCTAATGTGCTAGGCTGGAAGTCATATCTGGGACGTGCGTCCGCTGAAGGATTTCAGTTTTGATCAACACTCTCTTAGGCAAGGTATTCGGCACCAAGAATGAGCGCGAAATCAAGCGCATGATGCCGCGCGTCGAGGCCATCAGCGCGCTCGAGCCGGCGATGAAAAATCTCTCCGACGAACAACTTCGCGCGAAGACGGAGGAGTTCCGCACCCGCATCAAGGAGCGTCTCGCCCGGTTCGAGGGAGAACCCGAGCAGGGATCTACTGCAGAAAATGAGGCCGATTCCGATATCGACCGCCAGAAACGGTTGGAGAACGAGCGTTTTCGAGCCCTGAGAGAGGCGCTTGACGAGATCCTGGTGGAAGCCTTCGCTGTGGTCCGCGAGGCTGGACGCCGCGTTTTGAACATGCGCCACTTCGACGTGCAGTTGATCGGCGGCATGGTGCTCCACGAAGGCAAGATCGCCGAAATGAAGACCGGCGAAGGCAAGACACTGGTCGCAACCTTGCCGGTTTACCTCAATGCGCTTAGCGGACGAGGCGTGCACGTGGTCACAGTCAACGACTATCTGGCTAAGCGTGACTCCGAGTGGATGGGGAAGCTCTACAAGTTCCTTGGCTTGACTGTAGGCGTGATTGTTCACGAACTTGACGATGAAGAGCGCCGCGAAGCCTACGCCGCTGATGTCACCTACGGCACCAACAACGAATTCGGATTCGACTACCTCCGCGACAACATGAAGTTCGACCTGCGCGACTGCGTGCAGCGCGAGCATCACTACGCCATTGTCGACGAGGTCGACTCTATCCTGATCGACGAAGCCCGTACGCCGCTGATCATCTCCGGCGCCAGTGAGGAGTCGACCGACAAGTATTACAAGGTCAATCGGATCATTCCCCGTCTGACGCGGGGAGAGGAGTTAGGTCAGAACGAATTGCGCGAGCTGATCGAGGGAAAGAAGATCGCTCCGGAGGATCGGGACGAGATGGTCCAGGAGCTCAACGAATCTGGCAACGACCCGCAAAGAAAGATCCTTACGGGTGACTTCGCGGTTGACGAGAAGCACAAGAACATCACGGTCACGGATCGCGGCTGGGAGAAGGTCGAGAAACTGCTCGGTATCGGCAACATCGCCGATCCTGAGAACTGGGCGCTCAAGCATCACGTCGAGACCGCCATCAAAGCCCACGCTCTCTACCGCAAGGATGTCGAGTACGTGGTGAAAGATGGCGAAGTCGTCATCGTCGACGAATTTACTGGACGCCTCATGCCCGGCCGCCGCTGGTCCGACGGTCTGCACCAGGCCATCGAAGCCAAAGAAAACGTCAAGATCGAGCGCGAGAACCAGACTCTCGCCACCATCACGTTCCAGAACTACTTCCGCATGTACAAGAAGCTTGCCGGTATGACCGGAACGGCGGAAACCGAAGCCCCTGAGTTCGACAAGATCTACAAGCTGGAAGTGACGGTCATCCCGACCAACCGTACACTGCTGCGGATCGAGAATCCGGACATCGTCTACCGCACGGAGAAGGAAAAGTACTTTGCCGCTTCTGACGAAATTCAGCGGCTCCATGATTCGGGCCAGCCTGTGCTCGTCGGTACGACGTCGATTGAGAAGTCAGAGCGTCTGTCGGAACTGCTCAAGAAGAAGGGAATCAAGCACGTCGTCCTGAACGCGAAGTACCACGAGCGCGAGGCGGAAATCGTCGCCCAGGCAGGCCGAAAAGGTATGGTGACGATCGCCACCAACATGGCTGGGCGCGGTACCGACATTCTGCTCGGCGGCAATCCGGAATTCATGGCCAAGCAGGAGTGCGTGAAGAAGGGAATTGCCCAGCCCCTGCGCGCCGCCCAGGGCAAGGTGGGCGCCGACGTCGACGACTCCAACCGCACGCTTTGGTACTACGCTGGCAACGAATACGTCGTTCCGACCGATCAGTGGAATGAAGTCTTTGCCCGCTACAAGACTGACACCGACCGTGAGCATCAGGAAGTGATCGGAGCTGGAGGTCTGCATATTTTCGGCACCGAGCGTCACGAAGCCCGCCGTATCGACAATCAGCTTCGCGGGCGCGCCGGCCGCCAGGGAGATCCCGGCTCTTCACGCTTCTATCTGTCGCTCGAAGACGACCTCATGCGTATCTTCGCCAAGGAGTGGGTGTCGAACCTGCTCCAGCGTCTGGGCATGGAGGAAGGCGTTCCCATCGAGTCGCGCATGATTACGCGCCGCATCGAGGCAGCGCAGAAGGCCGTAGAAGGCCAGAACTTCGAGTCGCGCAAACACCTGCTCGAATACGACGACGTCATGAATAAGCAGCGTGTTGCCGTCTACGGGTTGCGTCGACGGCTGCTCGAAGGGCTCGACCAGAAGGACCTCATCATCGAGGATTATGTCGCGGGCATACTCGGCGAACTGCTGGAGAAGTATTGCCCGGAGAAATCGCACGCCGACGACTGGGATTGCAAGGGCCTCAAGGAAGCGGTGTTCACCAAGTTCGGCGTGGATATCTATGCCGAAGGCCTGAAACCCGAAGAGATGAGCCGGCAGGAACTCGGGGATGCCGTCTTCGAAAAGCTCAAAGAGCGCTATGACGCCAAAGAGAAGCTGATCGGCTCCGAGGCCATGCGCTATCACGAGCGCACGATCATGCTAAGCGTGATCGATGCGCAGTGGAAAGACCACCTGCTTTCGATGGACCACCTGAAAGAAGGCATCGGCCTGCGTGGGTATGGGCAGCACGATCCCCTGGTCGAGTACAAGCGCGAATCCTTCGACATGTTTGAGGAGATGATGCAGCGCTTCCAGGAAGAAACTGTCCGCATCCTCTACCTGATGCAAATTCTAGAGCGTCCGCCAGATTCGGGTCCCATGCCACGCGGCCCCGAAGGCCCGCTCGATCAAGGACCCGAGGCAGGGGTGCCATCGATCATTAGCGGCGGCCGTGGCAACGGACGCCCGGCGCGGCAGATAGCGACTTCGGTCGATGACATTGAAGAGGCTTTCCAGCGCAAGAAGAAACGCGAACTGGAACAGGCTCGCATGGCCGGCGCCGGAGACACGCAAACCGTGCAGCAAGTCGTTCGCAGTGGCGAAAAGATCGGCCGCAACGATCCCTGTCCCTGTGGCAGCGGCAAAAAGTACAAAAAGTGCTGCGGCGCATGATTGTTCTCGCCGGCAGTCATCGGCTGTGACGCGGTTGAGGTTGTCGGTTTCCCGCTCGCTGCATTTTTCCACCACCACAATTGGCCGGCGGTAGAATTCAAAACGGAGTCCGAAGGAGACGCTCATGCACAGACTTCGGCACGCTGCTCGCCT
Organism: Terriglobales bacterium; assembly: GCA_035519435.1. Taxonomy (GTDB): domain Bacteria; phylum Acidobacteriota; class Terriglobia; order Terriglobales; family Acidobacteriaceae; genus Acidiflorens. The sequence goes on along the minus strand of DATIWL010000014.1, from coordinate 8,023 downwards.
TCTTGTCCTATTCACGGTGACTGCACTGCTGACTTCACAGATCTTGCCCGCAGCGATTCCACGCGGATGGTACCTGGCGGGCAGCAAGCCCAGCGATTATGAGGCCGGCGTGGATCCACAAGTTCTGCACGAAGGTCACCCCAGCGCGTTCCTCAAGGCCCAAAAGCCAAACTCGGAAGGATTCGGCACGCTGATGCAGGACATCCGCACCGATAAATTCATCGGCAAGCGCATTCGCCTCACCGGCCTGGTCAAGACGGATGCAGTCGGCGGATGGGCCGCTCTCTGGATGCGAGTCGATCGCGGGACGGAAACCGTGGCCTTCGATAACATGCAGGACCGGCCGCTCAAAGGCACGGTTGACTGGAGAAAGTGCGAGATTGTCCTTGACGTTCCCTCGGGAGCAACGGGAATCTTCTTCGGTGTGTTGCTGGGAGGGTCCGGAACTGTGTGGCTGAACAGCCTGAAGTTCGAGATTGTTGGGCCGGAAACGCCGCTCAGCATCAAGCCGCCCGTTCTGCGGCCGGACTCGCCCGTGAATCTGGATTTCACAGATTAGCTCGAACCGTTGCTCTCACACGCAGTGGCTTTGAGCGAGATAGTGACTCTCAAGGCCATTTTGTCGCTCGCACAGGAAATTGGGGGCCTAGAATAGTAGTAGCAGTAGCGAGGAGGTCCCCGATGATCGCTCTTCGCCTCGTCCGCCTTATCGAATCGCAATCCGATCAACTTGCCGAAAGTCTCCTGCAGAAACTGCAACGCTCCAGCCGAGCCGCCGACCTGCGCAAGGTGCCGCCTGCGGAGATCCGTGAACGCACCTATGAGGTGTACCGCAACCTCAGTGACTGGCTCCTAACCAAGACTGAAGAAGACATCGCACGCGTCTATAAGCCGCTGGGACGGCGGCGCGCCGAACAGGGAGTTGCTCTCAGTGCCCTGTGTTGGGCCATCATGATGATCGAAGAGAACCTCTGGGAGTTCCTGGAGATGGAAGGCATGCGCGAGCAGCCTCTGGAACTCCTCGGGAGCCTGGAACTGCTTCGTCTGCTGGACCAGTTCTTCGATCAGGCGGTGTACTACGCGACACTCGGCTACGAGAGCCACTGGAAGGATCAGCACGAGCGGAGCGTGTCTGTCGTGTCTCGTTCCGCGTGATTGCGAGATGCGGCGTTCCGCCCGATCGGCCAACGCTGCATCGCCGAACGAGCGGCTTGTTTTGAGGTGGAGTCATTTTCGTCGCACTGCGCGGAAGGTCATTTCCTCCGCGGAGCTGCCGGTTCTACGCTTCCACGCAAAGAACATCGGAGCATAGGTCTGCGTTATATAGTCTCGGGGCGCGATCCCTAGACACCGGGCGGTTGCATCGATCCAGCGAGCCGGGCCTTCGATCTCGCCATAGTTGCCGATCGGTGTTTTATCGATGACGACATGTCCCTTGCCGCCGTTCCACCCAGCGCGATATTTCTCGTAACGAAATGTGGGAATGAATCCCAGCGCGCGCAGGATGGCGTCCATCTGTTTCCCGTCCCGGACCAATGTTTCGCTCTCGGCGCGAACCTTGTGTCGAGCGGTTGTGCCCTTGGCCTTATGAGTCAGAATCCATTGATGGCCATACTTCCGTAGTCGCAGCAGTTCCCCTCGCTTGCGCAGTTTCTGGCCCGGGAGGTCGTACAGCGTGTTGAACTCGTGCGTGGATGGTGTCACGAGCTTGAATCCGGCTGCTTGCAGGGCACGGGTAAGACTGCGGACAGTGACAATCTGAAACTTGATTTCAACTTCATTTGCCATGCAGAGAATCTTACCGCTCATACGGAGAGTCCGCAGAGACACGAAGGGATAGCGGGGGAATTGGAATTTACACGAGAGATCGAGCTTCAGCAAGCAAGGTTGTTCAGGATTTTGTTGCGTTCTCGGTGTTTTCCGCAGTCGAAGGCTTTGGTTCAGCACGGCCTGGCTGCAACTTCATGTGGGGTAGCTCGCGCTCTACACCCCTCCGCCTGGCGATGAGTTCGGCCGTGATCGAGACCGCAATTTCCTCCGGCGTGATCGCGCCGATATCGAGCCCCACCGGCGCATGGACGCGATCAAACAGTGCAGCCGGAATCCCTTCCGCCTGCAGCTCTTTGAAGATGGTGATGGTCTTGCGCCTGGACCCAATCATGCCGACGTAGCGCGCCGGTGTCTGAACCGCCCAACGGAGAACGCGCATATCATCCCGGTGCCCACGCGTGACGATTACGATGTAAGAGGGTTCGCTGATCTGCATCCGCGCCGTGGCCTGGTCAAAGTCTTCGGCGATGACCTCCTGCGCCTCGGGAAAGCGTTCGCGATTGGCGTAGGCTTCCCGATCGTCCACTACCGTCACGTCGAACCCTGCAATTCGTGCCACCCGATAAAGGCTTGTAGCGACGTGACCTGCGCCAAAGATATAAAGTTCTGCGGGAGGCAGGATGGGCTCGATGAAGATCTCGAGTGTTCCGCCACATACGAGACCGGTGTCGTATTTCGGATCCTGATTCAGGTCAAAGGTCAACGTCCGCGGTCGTTCCGATTCTATTACTTCGCGGGCTGCCTGCCACACATCAGCCTCGACACACCCTCCGCCAATCGTTCCGACGATTGACCCATCGTCACGCACAAGCATCTTGGCGGTCTTGAACGAGGGGATTGATCCACGCACGTTGACGATGGTGGCCACGGCACCGCGCCGGCCATCTTTGCGGAGTCGGACGATCTCCTCGTAAATGTCCATACTGGTGATTATGGTGTGGCGTTGCGTAGCGGGTCAACAAGTCAAGCCTAAAAAGCCGCATTTCCATCTGTTCATATTGCTAAAGCTCCAATCGCATTTGGCATAAGCTGAACGAGCGTACAATCGTACGTTTTCCTGAAGTGACACTTCGCGCTCGACTGAAATTCGCCCTGGAAGCCTGTAGCTTGGAGCTCGCATGAAAGCCGTCCGCATTCACCAATTTGGCGGTCCAGAGGTTCTGACGTATGAAGATGTGCCAGGCCCGCGCCCTCGTAAGGACCAAGTCCTGGTACGTGTACGTGCCTGTGCGTTGAACCACCTTGATCTCTGGGTGCGTAAAGGTCTTCCAGGGGTCAATCTGCCGCACATTCTGGGCAGCGACGTCGCCGGCGAGATTGCCGAGGTAGGAGAGTACGTGAACGGTTTCAAGCCGGGCCAGCGTGTTCTCCTCGCGCCGATGTCGTTCTGCAATCGTTGCCCGAAGTGTGTCGCCGGCTTGCAGAACCAATGCCGCCAGTTCTCGGTGCTTGGTAACGGAGTCGACGGCGGCAACTGTGAGTTCATCGCCGTTCCCGCGGTAAATGTCATCCCCATCCCCGATGCGCTCGACTTCAACCAGGCCGCGAGCGTGCCGCTCGTGTTCCTCACGGCGTGGCACATGCTGGTTGGGCGTGCTGGCCTTCGTCCGGGCCAGACAGTATTGATTCTCGGGGCGAACTCCGGGGTTGGCATTGCCGCCGTTCAGATCGCGAAGATGTTCCACGCCCGCGTGATTACCACAGCCGGCGACGATCGCAAGATCGAGCGAGCTCACGAACTCGGAGCCGACTACGTCATCAATCACTACCAACAGAAGATCGCACAGGAGGTCCGCAAGATCACGAACTTCGAGGGGGTCGACGTCGTGATCGAGCACGTTGGCGAGGCAACCTGGGAAGAGAGTGTCAAATCTCTGAAGGGGGGCGGCACGCTGGTGACATGTGGCGCTACAACCGGGCCCAGCGTCGGAATCGACTTGCGTTTCCTGTTCTCGCGCCAGCTGTCGTTGCTTGGGTCGTATATGGGCACCATGAGCGAGCTGCACGAAGTGCTCGGTCATGTATTCGCCGGACGCTTGAAGCCCGTGATCGATCACACCTTCCCGCTCAAAGACATTCGCACCGCCCACGAATACATGGAAAAGAGCCAGATGTTCGGCAAGATCGTGTTGAACCCATAGGTCAACAAAGAAGAACGTTGGAAACAATCGATGATAGAGTTTGACCGCGGCCCCGTAGCTCAACTGGATAGAGCATCAGTCTTCGGAACTGAGGGTTGGGGGTTCGATTCCCTCCGGGGTCGCCATATCTATTAAACGTTTTTGGCGGATTCGGCATGCCTGCTTGCCACTAGTATTAACGCGAAAAGTTCTGTACTATTCCGCGAAACGCTGTCCGAAGCATCCGTCGAATCCGTCCCACCCCAAGGAGGCTGCTTTGACTCCGTCTACTTCGATCCTTCGACACAATAGCCTACTGTTCGCCGTGGTTGTCGTAGTGTCGCTGCTGCTGACTCTACACGGTGTCATTTTCGGTCAGGGTTACTACGGAACCGTCAGCGGGGTACTGACCGACGCCAGTGGGGCAGTAGTGCAGGGCGCCAAAATCGTACTTACTGATCAGCAGCGAGGATTCCAGTTCAACACGACCTCCGACAGTAGCGGGCGCTACCTGTTTCGATCGATTCCCCCGGGGTTGTATTCGATCTCTGTGGAGATGGCAGGATTCGAAAAGACCGTCTTTTCAAACGTCAAGGTGGACGTGAATGAGAACGCGACGGCGAATATCAGCCTAAAGGTCGCCGGCACTACGCAGACCGTACAGGTGAACGCACTAGGTCAAGCCCTTGCCACCGAGGACGCCGTCACCGGCCAGGTTGTAAACCGCAAGTTCATCAATGACCTGCCGCTGGTGGACAGGAACGTCATTGAACTGACCAATCTGGCGCCGGGTGTCACGTCAATGGACGATCAGTGCGACATCACGTGCACAGGTACGAACTTCGTTTCCAACGGCAGTCGTGGCGCGCAGTCGGATATCCTGCTCGACGGCGCCAGCGTTACGAACTCCGAACCAAATGGCGGTATCACTCAGGCAACGTACCTTCCTTCGCCGGAGGCGGTCGAGGAATTTAAAGTCGTGCAGACGAACTTCAGCGCGGAGTACGGATTCTCCGGCGCTTCAGTCGTCAACGTGGTGACGCGCCCTGGCACGAACGTATTTCACGGCAGCGCGTATGACTTTGTCCGCGACCAGGTTCTGGATGCGAACAACTGGTTCAACAACCGCTACGGAGTTCCGATTGCGCCGCTGCGCCGCAATAACTACGGGTTCACCATCGGCGGGCCTATTATCAAAAAGAAGACTTTCTTTTTCTTCGACTACGACGCCCTTCGCGCCACCACCATGGGGACCGCACAGGCTGGGGTTCCCAGCGATCTGATGCGTGCTGGAGATTTCAGCGAGGTTTGTTCGGAGCAGGGTGGGACGTTTGACGACGGCGGAAGATGCAGCGTGGATGCCGGGCAGATTTGGGATCCTTATACGGGTACGTATGACCCAGGGGTTGGCGGCGCCGTGCGCAGCGCCTTTATCCCGTTCAACAACATTGCTGCCTATACCAGCCCCGGAAACCCAAACCTCGATGACACGCCATATCAGCTGCCCCCGGTTCCCGGCAACCTGATTGACCCTGTGGCCCAGAAGATGCTGAGTCTCTTCCCTGAACCCAATATTGAGGGGGGATCAATCTATGACAACTGGATCGGATCCGGTCCGAACCACGGGTACAACTGGCAGTTTGATGTCCGGGTCGACCACAGTTTCAGCGAGAAGAACCTGATCAATGTCAAATACTCACAGGAGCGCAACCACGGTACATCTTTTAACTGTTTCGGGAACTTCACCGATCCCTGTGCCGGAGGACCGGGTTGGGGCAACGCACACGCATTTGCTATCAACGACACGCATACCTTCACGCCCTCCTTGCTCCTGAACGTGATCTTTGGTTTTACCCGGGGTGTGTGGCACATCAATGCCTACAATCCGCAGGGCGTTTCCGATCCGCTGGGAGAGCTGGGATTCCCGTCGTATCTGCAACAGAACGGGTTCACGGGCGTACCCGCTATCTTTCTCAGCCAATATTTCTCGGCCGGGTTTACGACTCAGGGTACCGATCCCTATGGCAACTACCGGCTCGGTCAGGACACCGGGCAACTCACGATCGCTCTCGACAAGGTTTTCCGGCAGCACGAGTTGAAATTCGGTTTCGAGGGGCGTTTGCACCAGATGAACTACATTCAGACCAACGCTCCCGTCGGCATCTTCAACTTTGACGAGCACGGTACATCTCAGTGCCCGAATGAAATCGAGAACTGCGGCGGGGACGCCATGGCCAGCTTCTTGATGGGAAACACAGGTAGTGGCTACTATGAGATTCAATTCCGGCCCGCCACGCAGAATTTCCAGTATGGCTTTTATGTCCAGGACAACTGGAAGATTCGCCCAAAGCTTACGTTAAACCTCGGGTTACGCTACGACGTCACTCTTCCCCGTACGGAGCGGCACAACCGGCAGAACTCGTTTGATCCAACGGTGACTAATCCATTGAACGATGGCAGCATCTCGTACACCGATCCGGTTACTGACGAACCGGTGACTCGCCCGCTGCTGGGTGGCGAAGTGTTCGCTACGTCCGGCCGCCGCACGAACTATGTGACGGATTGGCACGACATTCAGCCGCGCTTCGGCTTTGCCTACCAGTTTGTTCCGAAGATGGTCCTGCGCGGCGGATATGGCATCTATTACGGCCAGTCTCGTTCTGGAGTGAGCGGGGTTCTGCCGTACGGTAGCGAGGGCTTTAATCAATACACCAGCATGATCACGACGTATCAGAATGATGGGGCGACTCCCTACCTACACCTCGGCAATCCTTATCCCAACGGGTTGATTCAGCCCGCAGGCAACACGCTCGGCCTGTTGAATGATGTCGGGTATGGTGCCAACGGTCCGGTACGGACGCCCGCGATGAACCAGACACCCTACGAGCAGAGCTGGAGCCTTGGGATCGAGCGGGAACTGCCAGGCAACGTAGTGATTAACGCTCAGTACATTGGAAAAAAGGGAACTCACCTGCCCTTCAGCGGCGCCAACCAGCTGGATATTTTGGGGCCTGAAATCGAAAGCTACAGTCCTGACCAGGTCGAGGAGTTCCTCAATTCCTATGTGGATAACCCGTTCTTCGGCATCATTACGGACCCCAACAGTATCCTCTCGTCCGATCAAGTGCAGGCGTTTCAGCTGCAAGTCCCGTACCCGGAGTTCACCGGTGTCAGTACTGATGTTCAGCCGATCGCCAATTCGACTTACCATGCGCTGCAGATCGTCGCTGAGAAGCGGTACTCGAATGGATTACAGTTCCTCGTAACCTACACTTGGTCGAAGTCGATCGACGACTCCTCCCAGGCAGACGACAACGTAACGTGGCTCGGCAGCTTCACCAGCCTCCAGAATCCCAACAAGCCGTGGCTGGAACGGAGTCTCTCCACGTTCGACATCCCGCACGTGCTGCAGTTCAGCTACTCCTACGATCTGCCCTTTGGGCATGGCCGCGCCATGCTGGGCAACATGCCGCGCGTGCTTGAAGCGATCGTTGGTGGCTGGAAGACGAACGGAATCTGGCGCTTGGCCGACGGCCGTCCGTTGACGATGTTTACCGCAGATGGGACCTCACTGCCTACTTATGGGGGACAAAGGCCGAATATCGTGGGAACGCCCCGGCGCAATCATGGAGCAGACTGGGTGGATAACTACTTCGCCGATCCGTCGGTGTTCCAGTTGCCGGATATTTATGCGCTTGGCAATGCGCCGCGCGCTATTGGCAGCGTACGGTCCCCGTTCTCGTTCAGCGCCGATTTGTCGATCGGAAAGCAATTCTCGCTTGCCAGCCTGCGCGAGGGGATGAACATCGAGTTCCGAGCGGAAGCACGGAATGCGTTCAATCACCCGGTTTTCGGTACGCCGAACACTTCGGTGGACGATCCCAGCTTCGGGCAGATCAGCTACACATCGAATTCGCCGCGTGAGGTGCAGTTGGCGTTGAAGTTCAACTTCTAGGGAAGAGGTCACTACGGAGGCTGATCCGGCGCTACTTTTATTGGTGGCGACGGATTGGTCCGGATATCCCCGATGCGGCGAGCGCATGGGGCACAGCACGTTCACCCTCGGAGGGTCC
>DATIWL010000013.1:0-92309 GCA_035519435.1 Terriglobales bacterium | reverse complement strand
GCTTCGGCGTAGGTCACGCGCTTCTGCACTTTTTCGATTTCGTTTTCGATGTGGCCGTCGGCGATGTAGATGTCGGGCCAGCCGTCGTTATCGTAGTCGAAGAAGAAGCAGCCGAAGCCGAGGGTGACCAGGCTCGCGCGGCCGACTTCCGAGCGCGGCGCTTCGTCGACGAAGAGGCCGTTGCCTTCATTGTGATACAGCGAAAGCATCTGGTTGGAAAAATTGGTGATGATCAGGCTGGCGTGGCCGGAGCGGTCGTAGTCCACGGCGTCGACACCCATGCCGGCGCGGGCGATACCGTCCTCGCTGAAGGCGATCCCGGCCGACACGGCACGCTCTTCAAATGTGCCGTTCTTCTTGTTCAAGTAGAGCTTGTTGGGCTGCGTGTCGTTGGCGATGAGAATGTCGGGCCAACCGTCGTTGTTGAAGTCGAGAATGCAGATGCCCAGGCTTTTGGCGGTCGCGTCATAGAATCCGGACTTGCGCGTGGCGTCCTCAAATTTTCCGCCACCGAGGTTGTGCCACAGGCGCGGGCTGGCGCCTTTGTATGACTCGGGAGTGCAGTAGGACTTGTTGGCGCCGTCGAGCGTGCAGTAGAGATCGCCTTTCTCCGTCCACTGCACGTAGTTCGAGACGACGAGGTCGAGTTTGCCGTCGCGGTCGTAGTCCACCCACGCCGCGCTCGTCGAAAACTCGTTCGGGCCCCAGAACCCGGCGGCCTTGGTGACGTCGGTGAACGTTCCGTTGCCGTTGTTGTGGAAGAGATGGTTCTGGCCGACGGCGGTGATGAAGATGTCGTCGAAGCCGTCGTTGTCGTAGTCACCTATCGCGGCGCCGAGGCCGAAGAGCGAAATCGCCAGACCGGCTTTGCGGGTCACGTCGGTGAAAGTCCCGTTGTGGTTATTGTGATAGAGCTTCGGCGTGGTCGCGCCGCTCTTGGGATGGCCGGGCCAGTCCTGCCCGTTAAGCAGCAGAATGTCGGGCCAGCCGTCGTTGTCGTAGTCGATGAAGGCGCAACCCGGGCCCATGGTCTCCGGCAGCCATTTCTTGCCGAAGGCGCCGTTGTTGTGGGTGAATCGAATTCCGGCCTGAGCGGTGATGTCGCGGAAGGTGACCTGCGCAGACGCGACCGAAGAACCAATTAACCACAGAGACACAGAGACACAGAGAAAAACGAGAAAAGTTCTGGGTCTTTCTCCGTGACTCTGTGACTCTGTGGTGAGCATCCTTTGCGAATCGGACATTTATCTGTGGGCCCCAGCGAGAGTGGAGTCGGAGGCTCCCGAGATTCGCTCCACTTGGACGGGCGAGACGCCCGTCCCTCCATGATTTTTGGCGTTGCGAGCTGCCGGTGCATTCTTGGTTGAAGCTAATGAAGGCAGCGGCACGGACCCGTGCTCGTGAATCGACTGGCGCTCATTGTTGTCTTCGGGATGCAACTGCCGATAGGGGCCGGTGATGGTCTGCGCCGATTCGTCGGCTTTGAAACGGAGATAGCGAGCCTCATGCTCTTTCGCCATCTTCTCGTCGCCCAAGCCGTTGTAGCAGAGCATCAGGTTGTAGTGTGCCTGGAGGTCCTCGGGATCGATCGTTAGAACTCGCTGCAAGACTTCAACCGCTTCAGCGTATTTTCGTTGCAGGAACAGCACACGACCCAGGTTGTTCACGGCCACGCGGTCGCGCGGATATTGGGCAATCACTTTGCGCAGATGTTGTGCGGCGCCGTCGTAGTCGCCCTCCTGGCGCAGCACTCCAGCGTAGAAGAAGTGTGTGCGCGCCAGATCGGGGCTGAGCGCCAGCGCCTTCTCGAGGACGGCCTTCGCTCGCGCGACGTCGCCTTCCTGCAAGGAGGCGCGACCGATATTGACCCATCCGTCGGGATTCTTAGGGGCCACCTGGGTTACCCGTTCGAAAGCGGCCTGTGCGGCCTTGAGATCGCCCTGCAGCAGCAGTCCGAGGCCGTAGTCGTTCCAGCGCTGCCAGTCTTCTTTCTGCAAATCGACCCTGGCTTGCGCGACGGGTGCGCCCCCCGGCAGGACGTCGACAGTCACCTGATTCTCGGCCACGGTGACGATCGGAAGTTCAGGTATCTTTTCCTCTTTGGCCGAGACTCCCTTCAAGGGGGCGGTGAACTCGAATTTGCGATCGTCGTAGTGAGGCGTCACCGCCGAAGCGGGCTGGCCTGGCGTGGGCACTCCCGCAAAGGCGAACTGTGTATTCCACCAGGCAAACTTGCGATAGAGCAGGCGCGCAGTAAGCGTGATCTTTCCCCCTGCCTTCTCGGGAATTCTCATGCGGAAGTGGACCGTATCCGCCGCTCCCGGAGGAATCAGACGCACGTACACGACGGAACGGGTGGCCCAGGCATTCCGCTTGTTGATCGGGTTACCATGCTCGTCGATCTGCAGCGACCGGTAGAAGTGTGCGCCCTTTTCCACTGGTCCCTTGCCGTTATCCTCGACCATGCCGCTCCAGAAGACAGTCTGGCCCTTGTCATCGACACCCTTCAGTTCCAACCACGTGTCATACGCATCTACGGTGCCGCCCGGGAAGAAATGGCCAACGCGCTTGGTGCGCACCACGACATCGACTCTCACCGTGTCGCCGCGGCGCACCGCCGGCCGCACCCGATCCAGGGGCGCCGTAACCGGGATGGCTTCTTCGCCGGAACCGGGAGTGACCTTCACTTCGGCTTCTTCGCCCACGGCAAAGGTCGTTGAGACCTCGTGCTGGGCGGACGCTCCGGCCTTCACTTCGCGCGCCGGTGAAATCGCGAAGATGTCGACGGTCAGCGCGCCGCTGGTCAGAAAGTTCTCCGTCGCCTTCAGTTGCGCTTCATCCCCATTTGCCGCAGCCAGCGCCATGTTGGCAGCGGGGAAGCGATGCGAGTGCACTTTGCCCGCGACGTTCCCGAAGTCGTTCGAAGGCTCGAGAGGCATATGACAGTCGGCGCACTGCTGCGGCTTCGGCGGATAGTAGAACGACCGCGCGCCCTGTCCAGAAACTCCGCTCGCCTGCCAGTTGTCGTACTCGTTGAATCCGCGAATCCACCGGTAGGAATTTACCGGCACATCCAGGTGCACCTTGTGACACGCCGAGCAGAATTCCGCTGTCTGATTCCGCATGAAGGGCTTCAGAAAGACGCGCCGGTGCGGTTCGGGATTGAGTTTGGTAATCGTATCGTGCAGGTACCGGACCACCGGATTCTTGCTGGCTGCCAGTTCGTGAAGTTTGGGATATTCCAGATAGAAATCCGCCTGGCCCATCGTGCTCTTCACGTCAGCAATGGAGTGACACATCATACAGCCCAGGCCCGCCTGCGCCTCAGGGCTGTGGACAAATTCTTTGATGGGCCGGTCCATTTTGCCGGCATACAGAACCGCTGGATCATGACACCCGCCGCACCACTTCGAAGGCTTGGTGCCGATCGTGTCCTGCATGTACTCGATCGACTTGCGGTACCACTGGTTGTTGAACGAAGAAAAATGGTGCGCGGAACTATTCCACTGGTTGTAGATGTCCTCGTGGCAACGCTTGCAGGATTCCGACTCCATGAAGAACTTGCTGGGAATCTTCTCGCCGCCATAAACCTGCGCTGAGCTCGGAAAGAAGGGACCGTTGGAGCCATCGCCTTCCGTGTTCATCGTCGCCGGCGGCATCGCCGGATTCTCGATCAGGTGGCTGCTCAGGAAGCGCGTCTCGCGTTGATAGCGCGCCGCCCAGCTGATTCCCGCCAACACAACCAGGCAGGCGACGACGCGAACTGCTGCATTCGCGCCCAGCCAGCCGCGTCGTCCCAGAAACTCGGCGAGCAGGCACGCCACTCCCGCCAGACTCGAGAAAATGTGGGTATAGAGCAGCGCGTACTCACTGTGTGGAGTGCCCGTGCGGATCAGGATCAATCCGAGGGCGCCGCCTACGAACACGAGAATCCAGCCTGCCTTCCAAACCGCGTTGCCTTCCCGCAGCAAGCTTCGCAACAGCGCGAGAAGCAGGATGACGGCAGCAATCCCGCAGAACAAGTGCAGCACCACTACCGCGGGATACACAACATTCGCCTGAGGAAAGGGATACAGGTAGGCTGCCGAGGCAATCAGAACAAGAACCAGACCACGCAGCAACTTTTGAGTCTTTGACAAACTAGGGCCTCACGGAGATCTCGGCTCACCCCACATTCACCGTCCCCCACAAAGAAAAACGGCGCTCAAGGCTCGGAGTGCTCCAGCCTAATGCATGAAAATAACGTGGATAATAGTACAAAAATACTAGGAGTCCACTGCCCTCAAGAAACAGCCGGTGACGGGAAGGGACCACGCGCTTCTTCCAGCGCCTTCGCGATCGCGAGCACGCGCTCCTCTTCCCATGGGCGCCCCACGATCTGCACGCCAATGGGCAAACCTTCCGGAGATTGCGCCATCGGCACGACCGCCGCCGGAAACCCGAGCAGGTTGAACCACTCGCAGTAGCTCCATGCATCCAGGTATTTCACGGTCTGCCCTTCCACCTGCCACTCGCGCTCGCCGTGGCGAAATGCGGGGATCGCAGCGACCGGGCAGATCAGAATCGGATACTTTTTCATCTGCATCAGAATTCTCTCACGCACGTCATCACGTCCAAGCCAGGCCGCCAGAAATGAATCACCGCTCAGCGCAGGCTCGGCCGACGTCCACGCCGAAAACTGTCGCAGGATCGGGCTCAATTCCGATTCATGGCCCCGCAGCATGGGGCCAAGAATCATCTCACCGGCGATGCCAAAGAACTTCCACCAAAGGTGCCTAGCCTCTTCCAGACCCTCGGGACGAAATTGCTCAACGTGGAGTCCAGCTCGTAATAAAAGACCGGCAGCCCGCGACACTGCTGCGCGGGTGTCTTTTGTAACGGGCGTACGGCTGTCGTCCTCAAAAAACCCTACCGTAAGCGACCGGAGTTCCGGCGCAGCGATTTCGCGCAGCAGTACTGGCGCCGAGCATGGGTCGCCATCATCGGCGCCTGCCATTGCGTCAAAGAGCAACTTCAGATCGGCGACAGTCCGCGCCATCGGTCCAACGACACCCAGCAGTGCGAATGGACCGCCGGATTTCGGAAAGTGTCCGGTAATCGGAATGCGTCCCGGCGTGGGCTTCAACCCGCAAATACCGGTGAAGTGCGCCGGTTCCCGAATCGAGCCCCCGCCATCGCTGCCGACGCCTCCCGCCGAAAGACCAGCTGCGATCGCCGCTGATTCGCCACCGCTCGATCCGCCCGAGGTCCGACTCGGATCCCAGGGATTGTTCGTGCGCCCGTAAAGCAGATTGTCGGTCTCCCACGCCATGAGCAGTTCCGGTGTATTGGTGACGCCGAGAATCACCGCGCCTGCTGTGCGCAAGCGCGAAACCAGTGGAGCATCCTGCGGCGCAACGTATCCGGCGCGCAATCGCGTTCCTGTTTCGCAGCGGTGACCCGAGACATCGATCGAGGCTTTGATCGAAAGCGGGACTCCGTGCAATGGGCCGAGAGCAGTTCCCGCCATGACAGCTCTTTCGGCGTCGCGGGCCCGGCGCAGAACCAACTCCGGGTTCCAATCCACAAACGCGTTCAGCCTGGGATTGAGACGCTCGATGCGGTCCAGATGCTCGCGAGCAACTTCAACAGGAGAAACGGCCTTGGAACAAATATCGGCTGCAAGGGTGGAAGCGGAAGGAATCGTTGACTGCGCCATGACTAGTCAGGAAGCTGGAGTCTACCACGCGTAAAAAGGAGAACGCATGCAGCGCCAAGGGTTGTAGCGACCCAGTTCAAGCCTTCGGAGCTTAGGCACCGATCAGTTTCTCCAGCGCCGACTTGTTGCGTATGAGGAGCGTCGAACCACGCAACTGTGCGAATTGCTTGTCGCGGAACTCACCGAGGACGCGGGTCACGGTCTCGCGCGACGTGCCGATCAGTTGCGCAATCTCTTCATGCGTCAAGGCGATCTTGATGCGGATGCCTTCTTTCGTGGTCTCGCCGTCGCTTGCCCATTCCAGAAGGAGACGCGCCAGTTTTTCCGACACAGAATGCGAAAGCCCCAGAGAACGGATCATTTCGTACGCATTCTGGCAGTTCTGGCTCAGGTGCTCGGCCGCGTTCAGGCACGCATCGGCATGGGTCTGGAGAAATTTCAGGAAATCTTCGCGCTTGATGAAATCCAACTGGCAGGGTTGCAGGGTCTCTGCCGTCAACTCGTAAGGCTTGCCTGAAACAGTTCCGTGCAAGCCCAGCACTTCGCCGCCCTGCGCGATCCGGAGGATCAGCGTCTTGCCGTCCCGCGACGTCGTGGTGAGTTTCACGCGGCCCGAACAGATGATGTAGATGCCGCGCGGCGCCTGGCCTTCAACGAACAGGACGGCGCCTTGGGGGAATGCGCTGGCGTACTTGATCTTGTCGAGATGTTCTACGGATGGTTTCGGCAAATCACAGAAAAAGCCGTTGTTCCGTAGCTTGCAGATAACACAGCTCTCCGTGATTTGCAGACCGTAGGGAGTACTCATGCGCTCACCCCGCTGCCCCATGATACGACAAAACAGGCCATAAACAGAGCGCTCCCGGAACCTCTCGAACCCCAATCCCGAGTACAGAGGTTACTGGCCTTGAACTCGGGCCAACTCGCCGCGCACAATGGCTGGGAACGATGTCCACCTATCATTCCTATCGTTGCTCCGGTCTCAACTGCCTCTCGGCTCGTCGCGGCCACTCCAACGTCCTCAATCTCGGCATGACCATAGCCATCGTTTTTCTCTCCCAGGGCCTGCTATGGGCCAGCAACTCGCACAAGCAACATGGCAGGAAGAAGGCTCCACCCGACCCCGGTTACGCATCGGCGCTGGCGGCCGCTAACCGCTTCCTGCATGCCTGGGCGACCGGCGATCTGGAAACCGGAATGGTGCTGCTGAGCAATCGTGTGCGCCACGCTCAGAATCCCGACGTATTCGAGACTCTTTTTTCCGTAGAATCAGGCCGCGGGTTCGAGATCGCGCGCGGCGCCGGCTCCCGCGGACGTTATCGCTTTCCAGTCGTCCTCGTAACCACGCGCGGGAGCCAGATCTGTCGCAAGGCCTCCGATATCATCCTTATCGACACTGGCAAGAATGACTGGGCGGTGGATAAACTGCCATAATCCGATCCATCGATAAGTCTGCAATTGCAGTTCAGGCAGTATCGTCATCGCGGAGTCTCGCACTCATGAAGCGGATCCACAAAGTTGCAGTTCTCGGAGCGGGCACCATGGGCGCCCGTATCGCCGCGCACTTCGCCAACGCCGGTGTTCCTTCTCTCCTTCTGGACATCGTCCCATCCGACGCGGAGGGCCCCACTCGCAACAAGATCGCCGCTGCGGGCCTGGAAGGCGCACGCAAATCCAAGCCTGCCGCATTCTTTGAAACCTCGCTTGCCCGTCTTATCACGATCGGGAATTTCGAAGACGACCTCAAACGCCTGGCCGATGTTGATTGGGTGATCGAAGCTGTCGTCGAGAATCTCGACATAAAGCGCTCGCTGCTCAGAAAGGTCGAGGCGATTCGCAAGCCCGGGACAATCATCACAACGAATACCAGCGGCCTGCCCGTAGCGAAGATCGCAGAAGGATTTTCCGACGATTTCCGCAAATCCTGGTTCGGTACACACTTCTTCAACCCGCCGCGCTACATGCGACTGCTGGAGATCATCCCCACACCCGATTCCGATCCTGCATTGATGGACTGCGTCGCTCGTTTCAGCGACGCCCAACTTGGCAAGGGAATCGTACGCGCGAAAGATACTCCCAATTTCATCGGCAATCGCATCGGCACCTTCTCAGTTCTGAACGTAATGCGCCTGATGCAGGAAATGGATCTGAGCGTCGACGAAGTCGATGCCCTCACCGGCCAGGCTGTGGGATGGCCCCGTTCTGCAACATTCCGCACCATCGATCTCGTTGGGCTCGACATCCTCGGCCATGTCGTCTCCAACATGACGCAGAATGTGCATGATGAGCGCAGCGATCTGCAGTTGCCCGATTTCTTCCGACAGATGCTGGACCGCAAATGGCTCGGCGACAAGACCAAGGGCGGCTTTTACAAAAAGCTAAAAGGCGGCGAAGGTGGCGAGGACGAGCGGCTTGCCCTCGACTGGAAAACGCTGGAGTATCGTCCGCGCCAGAAGGCCAAATTCCCTGCGCTTGACATGGCCAAGAATGTCGAGGAGACGGGCGCGCGACTCCGCATGTTGCTCGGGCTTGAAGGTGCGGGTCCGCAAAAAGGTGATCAGGCCGGAACTTTCCTCTGGTCGGCGCTCACCGATCTTTGGACCTACTCTGCGAATCGTATTCCGGAAATCTCTGACACGGTGGTGGAAGTCGATCGTGCCATGCGACTGGGCTTCAACTGGGAACTGGGGCCTTTCGAACTCTGGGATGCGGCCGGCGTCGAAGGCACCGTAGCTCGGATGAAGAAAGAAGGTCGTCCGGTCGCAGCGAACGTCGAGAAATTACTCGCCTTGGGTCAAAAATCCTGGTATGTGGACGATGCGAAAGCGTCGTCAGGAAAATCCTACTGGGACTTGAGCACGGGCAGCCGGGTACTACTCCAGGTACCGGCCGGAGTGTGGTCAGTCTCTGTCGCCAAGAAGTCGAACGGTGTTGTGAAAAAGAATTCCGGAGCTTCGTTAGTCGACATCGGCGACGGCGTCGGTTGCATCGAATTCCACTCCAAGATGAACACGATCGGCGGCGACATTATTTCGCTGATCGTGCAGAGCCTGAAGCCCGAAGGGCCCGGCGACGGCTTCGATGCCTTTGTCATCGCCAACGACGCTCAGAATTTCTCCGTGGGCGCCAATCTGATGATGTTGCTCATGTCCGTGCAGGAGGACGAATGGGATGAAGTCGACTTTGCCATCCGCCAGTTCCAGGGGATGACGCAGGCGATCAAGCTCTCTCCCAAGCCGGTCGTTCTGGCGCCGTTCGGTCTGACCCTCGGCGGCGGGTGCGAAATGTCGCTGCACGCTGCTGCCCGCCAACCCCACGCCGAACTGTACATGGGCCTCGTCGAGGTCGGTGTCGGCCTTCTACCCGGAGGCGGTGGCTGCAAAGAGATGTTGCTGCGCGCCGTCGACTCCGCCCGCTCCATCCGGCCCGATGGACGCGGCGAGTCAGTCGAGACTATGGAAGCGATGAAGAAGATCTTTGAGACGATCGCAACGGGAAAGGTCGCGACGTCCGCTCACGAAGCGCGTGGTCTCGGATTCCTCTCCGACTCGGACCGCGTCACCATGAACCGCGACCGCCTCCTTTCTGAGGCCAAAGGGCGTGCGCTCGAACTTGTGCGGGCGGGCTACGAGCCACCGGTGATGCGAACTGACATTCCCGCCCCCGGAGAGAACATCCTTGCCGCCCTCAAGATGGGCGTGTACCTGATGCGCCAGGGTGAATACATCAGCGACTACGAGCAGAAACTGGGCGCCAAGGTTGCCGAAGTTCTCTGTGGCGGGAATGTCACGCCCGGCACGCCGGTCAGCGAACAGTATCTACTCGATCTCGAGCGCGAAGCCTTCAAGTCTCTGTGCGGTGAAAAGAAAACGCAGGAACGGATTCGGTACACGCTGAAGACGGGAAAGACACTGCGGAACTGAGCTGAGCTGGAGCCGGTTGTTTCTCGATCACGAAAAAAGTCTCTACTGTGCGTTCTGGGAAGACGTTCGTTTGAAGAAGGGCCCGAGCCTCTCCCGCATCAAGCGGACAACGACGCGATCGTCTTCGGTCAGCCCGGAAATGAGGATTCCGCCGAAAAACACCACATATGAACTCATGAACACGAGCAGTAACAAAGGAACCGCCGGCAACCTTCCCACTGTATACGCATGCAGGAACCAGATGGCTGCGCCTGTCGCCGACACCGGGACAAGCAAGCGCACATAGCTGGCGTTGTACGGGAACAAGTGCATCTTGCGCCACACCACGACAAGAAAAACGACGTTGTTGACAGCCGTCGCCAGTACGGAGACAACGGCCGCTGCCTTTATGCCAAAGAGCGGAATCAGAGCGATGTTTCCCGCCACTGCCAATACAGCAGCCGCGACCTGGACCGGCAGCATTTTGTTCTGGTTTCCTGACATATACAGCAAAGTTCCCACCGAACCGGTTCCCACATTCGCCAACTGTCCTACGCACAGAATCATCAGCACAACGCTGCCAGCCTGAAAGTCCGCTCCGAAGATCCCCAGCACGGTGCTCGCGAATACCGACAACAAAAGGATCAGGGGAAGGGTAAACGCGATTACCCACTTCGTCACCGTCTGAAAAAGCCTCGACAGCAGTTGCTGTTCCTGGCGCGCGTGAAGATCGGCGATTACCGGACCGAAAATCGTGTTGACGGCCTGGAGTACCAGCGAACACAGAGCC
Organism: Terriglobales bacterium; assembly: GCA_035519435.1. Classification (GTDB taxonomy): domain Bacteria; phylum Acidobacteriota; class Terriglobia; order Terriglobales; family Acidobacteriaceae; genus Acidiflorens. Next base: position 81,919 of record DATIWL010000013.1, on the reverse strand, counting down.
GCAGCCGAACTCGCTACCGCGTAGATACCGATCTCTTTGGCCAGCAGGTAATGCCCGAGGATGAGCCGGTCGGCTCGCGACGCCGCATACTCGAGCACAGTCATGGCCAGCAGCGCCAGGGCAAACCACCATACCTCGGGTTGTAACCGGCCGCCCCAACTGCCAGAAAAACGAAGGGGGATGGGAGAAAACCGCCGTATGCTCAGGATCGCCAGCACCATCGCCAGCAGTTCGCCGAGGATCTGAGCCACGATGTAGCCGCGCAGGGAGAATCCAAGGCTCACTGCGACGATAGTAGCGACCATCATGAATGGAACCGAAACAAAGTTCGTGATAAAGGTCCGGCGGCTTACTTTTTTCAGCCCGCTGAGCGTCTGGAGCACGAAGGAATTGGCGGCACCGACTGGAATAAGAAAGGCATAAAAAGGAATGTAGCCGGCGAGTTCGTTGTCGTGAAAGAACTGGACAGCAATCCAGTGCCGGGCAGCGATCAGGCCGGCACAGAAGATGCCGCTTCCCAACATCGACCAGAGCAGAGCACGCCAAAAGAAGGCGCGAAGACGATCGTTCTGTCCGGTCGCGCTATAGACTGAAACATACCGGCCGGCCGCGTAGGGCATGCCTAGATCGCCAATCATGCGAAACAGCGCGTACAGTCCGATGCCGAGGGCGTTCCAGCCCAGCAGTTCCGCGCCCAGGTTCCGAGCCAGATAGATCCTAAACAGGTAGCCGACAAGCAGAGTCGAGATGGTTCCGAGAAACGACACGGACGACTGCCGGGTAATTTCGGAGACACTCTTGTGGAACTCCTGATGACCGCTATCCGCGGCCCCGATTTCGTCGACCGACACTGTGCTTTCAGGCGTCTCGGTGCTCACCGGATTTTCCAGTGCTCAAGAGTGAAGATGGACGGAGTCGGCATGAAACGTCAGGAAGACTCAGGTTTCACAAACGCGTAGTAATACCACTTGGTAAACAACTCGCCTTTGGCAACCGGATACTCGCTGCTCTGAATCTCGCGGCACCGAAACCCATGACTCTCCACTTCCGCGACGACCAGTTTCGGGACGCTGTAATGCTGCAGGAAGCCTCCGTAGGCGGGATCCTCCATGTAACCTTCTCCTCTCCAGAAGGCTCGTGTGGCCATACGCGGGGACCGGCGCGCGCTGGCCCAACTTGCCCGTGCCCAGGCGCGCATCACGGCAGCGCAGGTGACAAGCGGCACCATGGGATACCGCAGCGCTTTCTTTCCCAAGGACAATCGGCTCGCCAGTTCCAGGACCCGCTCGCGGTCCCAAACCGGAGCGACCAGGACGGCACGCACGTTGTGTGAAGAGAAGATGAGCGTGCCACCGGATCGAAGCAGTCGAAAGCATTCCGCGAAGCAGCGGTTACGCCCCTCCGCAGAGAGTGAATCGATGCCGTTGAATGCCATGAGGACGACATCGAACTCGGCGGGCCGAAATCGCGACAGGTCGGATGCGTCTGCCTGCTGGAATTCGAACTCCGGGAATTTCTCCCGGCAGACCCGTACCATCTCCTCCGCGTAGTCCACGCCGACATATCGGGATGCTTGCGGGGCAAGATACGCCGTGGTTCGGCCTCCTCCAACGCCCAGGTCCAGCACTGCGGCGCCGGCAGGTATGTAACGGTCGAACAGCAGTTTTTCGCACGGAGAAATGAAGCGCATCGCCGCGTAGTAAGACGCTACTTCCGGCGTGTTGTGGACGCTGAGGTATGTCTGGGTCATTCCGATGCGAACACGTGAGAGCTTTTTATCACACTAGCATCTCGTCCACCCTTCGACAATGATTCGAAGGGCAACCACGTTGTCGCAGAAGCGCGCAGCCCCTAGAATCGCGTTGATGGCTTTCGAGTTCTTCACGCCGAACGGTCTTTCGGCCTCAAACCTGGCAGAAGTGACGGCATTCCTCGATAGCCAGAACACGGGGCATCCGTTCCAGTTTCCTCAATGGGCCGCTCCGCAAACGCGATTCGCGGCGCGCCGAGAGTCAGGCAGAATCGTGTGGTTTTCAAGTTTCGGCGTACAACCGCTTCTCGGAAGCCGGCTGAACTGGCCGCGGGCGGCGCGCCTGAATCGTGGACCCGTCTGTGACGACGAAGGACTTTTTAGCGACTCCCTGAACGAATTCGCCGAACAGATGCGTCGTGAAAAGGCCGTTTACGTCGACGCCGCACCGGAGCGGCCGCTCGCCGCCCTTCCCGACCGGTCGCTGTTCGACCATGGCTGGAGTGCGCTGGATGAGGGCCGGTTCTCGATGCGTCTGGATGTAACAAAAGCGGCGGAAGAAATCCTGGCGCGGTTTCGCCCCACGACACGTTACAAAGTGCGCAAGGCGGAACGCGCGGAAGTGCAAGTGAGGGCAGCCGTGGGTGAAGAGGACGCTGAGGAGTTCCTCCAACTCTATGCGCGCACCGTCATAAGCAAGGGATTCCCCGCGGATCGCCCTGATCACCTGCGTGGCATCATCCGCTGGCTGATCGCAGGACCGGCACGCGGAGCGTTGCTCCTGGCCTGGCTCGGCTCGGCGGCGGTGGGCGGAGCCGTGATTGTACGCAGCGGACGCCGCTGCTGGTATGTGTGGGGAGCAAACGACCGGCGCGAGGACTTCAGCGTCGGCCACCTTGTGCAGTGGCACGCCATCCTTTGGGCGAAAGCGCAAGGATGTACCGAATACGACTTCGGAGGCTACACTCCGGGCGCTATCTCCGGCCCTGCATTCTTTAAAGAGGGCTTCAGCGGCGAGCCTGTGCACTTCGTTCCGATCCATCGAAAAGTGGTTCGCCCTGCACTCTACCCAATTTGCCGGATGATTCCCGTGGCGCGCTGACAGCCGAGTGGTTTGATCACCACGACCGGTTGCAGACCAGGCGAGCCTATCGCCTGCTGACACGACGCTGCTTACTTCGCCAGCGTCCGATCGATTGAGAACCTGCCCGCGCCCCTCAGCAACAACGCAGCCGCCATCGCGATCGCCAGCAGATGGTATTCGTAGCCCTCGCCTTTTTGGTTCCCGATCCAATTCATGAAGAACCCGTTCGGGTAATGAACCGTAAAGACCGCTACGATCATGTCTACCGCGATGCCCAGCGCCGGAATCCGTGTGAGAAATCCGACAATCAGCCCGAGGCCGCCAAAGAACTCGGTCGCGATCGCAAGGTAGGCGAGCGGAGCCGGTATCCCCAGCTGGTGCATGAATCCGAGGGTGCCGGCCAGGCCGAATCCACCGAACCATCCGAGCAGTTTCTGCGCTCCGTGGACGAAAAAGACCACGCCCAGCACCACTCGCAGGATCGTCAGGGAAACGTCGTCGGAAGTGGAAATCAGTTTGTTGAACATCCTTGCCTCCGTCAGCGGGCGCTTTTGCCCGTCATATATTCGTTATAACGACTACCTGCATGAGATTCGTCCATGGGCTCGCTGGATTCAAGTTTTCTGACGGCTCGCGATTGCCAGCCATACCGGGCGCGTGTATCGCCGCCATGGCCCGCTCCGGCCCGGACTTTGAGCGCGTATAATTTCTTCGTCGGATCTTCCTGAGGATGGTGCACGCGCATGTCTGCAGTAAACGGCAACCCCGCAAACGGATCGAACGGCAATGGTCTTAACGCGGTCTTGAAACCCCGAGCCGAGTGGATCGCCCGGCGCAAATCGGAAAACAGCGACGGCAACTTCTCGCAGATGCACTATGCGCGTCGCGGCGTTGTCACGGAAGAAATGATGTACGTCGCGGAACGGGAGAAGGTCTCACCGGAACTGGTGCGCGATGAAGTAGCCCGCGGGCGGATGATTATTCCCGCCAACATCAACCACGCGGAACTTGAGCCGATGGCGATCGGCGTCGCTTCCCTGTGCAAAATCAACGCCAATATCGGCAACTCCGCCGTCACTTCGAACGTCGACGAGGAACTCAAGAAGCTGCACACTGCCGTCCACTACGGCGCCGACACAGTAATGGATCTCTCCACCGGCGGCGGCATTCACGAGATCCGTGAAGCCATCTTGCGACACTCGCCCGTGCCGATCGGCACGGTGCCGATCTATGAAGCCATCTCGCGCGTGAAGCGTGTTGAGGATCTGAACTCGGCGGTCATGCTGGAGGTGATCGAAGGGCAGGCGGCGCAGGGTGTCGACTACATGACGATTCACGCTGGAGTGCTGATCCAGTACCTGCCCATGGTTTCCAAACGGATCACGGGCATCGTCAGCCGTGGTGGTGCAATCCTCGCGCAATGGATGGCCTACCACCACAAGCAGAATTTTCTCTACGAGTGCTTCGAAGACATCTGCAGAATCTTCGCGAAGTATGACGTCAGCTTCTCGCTCGGCGACGGGCTGCGTCCGGGCTGTCTCGCCGACGCCAGCGACGAAGCTCAGTTCGCCGAACTCAAAACCCTGGGCGAGTTGACGAAGATCGCCTGGAAACACGACGTGCAAACCATGATCGAAGGCCCGGGACATGTGCCGATGCACAAGATCAAGGAGCAGGTCGACCTCGAGAACGAGTACTGCTACGAAGCGCCCTTTTATACGTTGGGCCCGCTTGTGACTGATATCGCTCCTGGCTACGATCACATTACGTCAGCCATCGGGGCCGCCATGATCGGCTGGTACGGAGCCTCGATGCTCTGCTACGTCACGCCGAAAGAACACCTGGGTCTGCCTAACGAGAAGGACGTAAAAGACGGTATCATCGCGTACAAGATAGCCGCCCACGCTGCCGACGTAGCCCGCCAACGTCCTGGCAGCCGCGACCGTGATGACGCTCTCAGCTACGCGCGCTACAAGTTCGACTGGGAAAAACAGTTCGAACTCTCACTTGATCCGGAAACGGCCCGCTCCATGCACGACGAAACGCTGCCCGAAGAGGGATACAAAACGGCAGCCTTCTGCTCCATGTGTGGCCCGAAGTTCTGTTCGATGAACTACTCCAGCAAGGTCGACGAGTACAACAAGCAGGTGCACGGGTTGGAAAAGAAGGACTACTCGGGGCTGGTGGAGAAGCTGGTTACAATCAAATGACTCTGGAATCGACGGCCTGAGCGTTACGTTCTGAAGTCCGCCACACCGTCCCATACCAACTGCACCGCGATCGCCAGGATCAAGAACCCGAAAATTCGGGTGATCGCTCCCATGCCGCTGGGGCCGAGACGTTTCACCAGCGGCCCGCCTGTGCACAGCAGCAGGTACACGGCGAGTCCAATCGCAACAATTCCAACGATCATTCCTACATATGCGAGCATGCCCGATGCATGAGCCGCCAGACCCATCACGACTCCGACTGAACCTGGTCCGGACAGCATGGGCATCGCCATCGGCGTCAACGAGATATCTTCTTTGGTAAGCGCTTCGCTGCTTTCTTCATGGGTGATCCGGCTCGATGCCGTGACCATGCTCCACGCGGTATTCGCCACGATCAACCCGCCTGCGATTTTCAGCACAGGCAGCGAGATGCCGAAAAAGTTCAGCACGAACCGCCCAAACAACATGAAGATCACCAGGATTGCGATCACGTAGAAGGAAGTCCGTAGTGCAGTCCTGTGCCGCTCCTGGCGCGAGTAATTGGCCGTCAGAGTAAAGAACATCGGAATCCCGCCGAACGGGTTCACGATTGGAAACAAGGCGAGGAAGGTCGCCATCGCGGCAGTCGGCAGATCTTCCAATACGTGCCGGATCGTCATCTCGGGATTCATTGCCAACGCCATGCTTTAGCGGTATTCCTCCAGCGTCATGGCGGCCCGATGCAAAGCCGCCGCCAGGGCCGAGATCTGTTGCTCCGTGCGGCGCACATCGCCGGCGTCGATGGCTTCGTTGACGCCGGGAATGACGACTGCCGCGTATCCGGTGTATTGCCCCGGTGCATAAATCGAGTGGTGGTACCAGGACCGGTTGGGCAGGCCCTCCGGAATCAACAATGACCTTTCCGTCATCCGGAGTGTGGTGTTCATCCGCGTGGAATCCCCACTGTTCTTGCGCTGCTTCTGCAGCATTTTCGCGCCGGCCTGTTCCAGACGTCGTGCTCCCTGGACAGCCGCCGAAAAGTCTGGAGCTTTGTCTCCGAAGCGGTCTTGCGCCTTCTTCTTCGCCGTATCGAGATACACCAGAACTTCCTTACCGTAGTCCTCGTAGTCGTACGGCAGTACGTCCGCACTGGCCATGCGGACAACCTCCAGTCCATATACGCGCGCCATCTGTTGCTCGTAACGAAAATCGGGATCGCCGAACTTCTTGAACCAGGCGAAATTATCGAAGACCGAGTGATATACGCCGTAGTCACCCGTCGATCCCACGTCCGTAGAAGGCACGCCCAAGTGCTGCAGAAACACGGTATAGTCCGAGCCGCTTCCAAGATCGCCCACCGGCACGTCGTCCCGTACCTCCGCGTTCGGAGGACGATACGTCCCGGTGCCCTCCTGAGAGCGAGCTGCCTGACGAGCGGACTGTGCTGCCTTCTTCCATGCGTCGTATACCGTGCCGCCCTGGGGAGAAGACACCGCCTTCGCGATCTCGCGGATGAACTGCTTCAAGCTCGGAACCGCGGACGCCCCGAACTTCGGCCCTGAGACGGCCACGTCCATGTTGAAGTAAGCCGCAGCGTTGCCCAGTTCTTTGCCATGATCCTCGCCCCATTCGGTGGAACCGATCAGGCCTTCTTCTTCCGCGTCCCAGCTGCCGATCACAATCGTGCGCTTCGGTTTCCATCCCCACTTCAGGAGTTCCCCAAGGCCGTGCACCGACTCGAGCATCGCCGCCGTGCCGCTGTTCGGATCCACCGCGCCATATACCCAGGCGTCGCGGTGATTGCCTGCTACAACCCACTCATCCGGCCAGGTCGTTCCCTTCACTTTGCCGATGACATCCCAGATCGTCCGATACTGATAGTCCTGCTTGAGATGGATTTTCACCTTAGCGGGACCGGGCCCGACGTGATACGTAAATGGCAACGCGCCTTGCCACTCGCGGGGTGAAGCTGGGCCGCCCAGATGCTCAAGGATTGGCGAAGCGTCGGCATACGAGAGCGGCGTCACCGGAATCTTGGGCAGCTGTGCTGATTCCGCCGGGGGCGTACGTTTCGAATCGGGCAGAGAAGGCACCGATGCAATTCCAGGCGTCGTCGGATCGCCGGCGAACTGGAACATATAACCCACCGATCCGCGCTGCGTACCGCTCGCCGGACGCCACGGTCCGTTCGGATACGCGTCGCCGCGGTAGTAGCCGTCGTCTTTGGGATCGGAATAGATGATGACTGCCGCCGCCCCCCGCTCCTGGGCTACGAATGCCTTCACACCACGGAAGTTCTGCCCGTAGCGGACGACCACGATCTTGCCGCGGACGTCGACGTTGAGTTTCTTGAGCCTGTCGAAATCTTCCGGGGCACCGTAGTTCGCATAGACAACTTCAGCATCCACGTCGCCCGACGGTGACATGCCGTTGTAGGTATTCACGACTCGCGGATCGTCCTGGAACGGATCGCTTTCCACGTGCTCACGGCGCGGGCCGTGCATCATGACTCCTTCGGGGGAGGTCATGTCGACGCTGATCTCTGCCGGATAATTCATCCACACCCTGTACTCGACGATTTCTGTGTCGAGGCCTGCTTCGCGGAATTTCTGCGCCACGTAATCCGCAGTGGCCTTGTCTTCCGGCGAGCCGGCAATGTGCGGCGCCTGCGTGAGAGTCCGCAGGTGCGCTTCGGCGAGTTTTGGATCCGGCGCTGCGAGAAAACGCCGCTCCAGTTCCTGCTCGGCGGCAACATCTCGAAACCCGGTGATGATCGTTACTTCCGACGAGCGGCTCTCCCGGTCTGGACCGCTGAACGCCTGGGGAACTGAAAGCAGCAGTGCAAGAAAGACGACAGCACCGGAAACGATCTTCATAGGCTTCCCGTTGACCACCTGGATCCAACCCTCTGCCCTATTTGGTTGGGCACAAGATGCAAATTGTATCGTGCGCAGCCATTGCGATGCGCGCGTTACACTGAATCGTAATGGACAAGGCGCCCACGGCACGGTTTTCCGATCGCGTCGAGGACTACCTCCGCTATCGGCCAGGATATCCGCCCGAGGTGATCGACGTGCTTCGAAGCGAGTGTGGATTGCGTCCTTTCCACGTCATCGCCGACATCGCCTCGGGAACGGGAGCGCTCACGCGCTTGCTGCTGGAAAATGGCAACCGTGTGTTCGCCGTCGAACCGAATGCTCCCATGCGTCAGGCCGGAGAGCGATTGCTGGCCGGTTATCCTGCGCTGACGTCGCTTGCCGGTACGGCAGAGGCGACGACATTGTCCTCTGCGTCTGTCGATATTGTCGCTGCAGCCCAGGCGGCACACTGGTTCGACCGCAGCCGTGCCCGCGCCGAATTCGCCCGCATTTTGAAGCCCGCCGGCTGGTGTGTTCTGATCTGGAACGAGCGACGCACTTCGAGCACACCGTTTCTTCGCGACTACGAAGATCTCCTGCTTGCCTACGGTACTGACTACAAGGAAGTGCGCCACGAACGCACGACAGCCGTCATCCATGAGTTCTTCGCGCCCGCGCCGTACAAGGAACGCACCTTCGAACTGCGCCAGGAATTCGACTTCGAGGGCGTTGCCGGACGGCTCCTGTCTTCGTCCTACGCGCCGCTCGCCGATCATCCCAATCACGAGCCTATGATGCGGGAACTGCAGCGCATCTTTCGCGCGCACGCTCAGGCGGGAGCCGTCGCGTTCGAGTACAACACGCGCGTGTACTACGGGCAGCTGAATTTGTAGCTGGTAATTTGTAATTTGCGATTGACCATCGGAAGTCTTGAATTTTCAATTACAAATTACAAATCACGAATTACAAATCCCATGCCTGAGTCCAATTCTTTTCACATGTCCGCAGACGAATTCCGCCGCCACGGCCACGCCGTCGTGGATTGGATTGCCGACTACTATTCCCGCATCGAGAGCTTTCCTGTGCTCTCTCGCGTCCACCCGGGTGAGATTCGCGCCAAGCTCGCGCCTCATCCGCCTCAGACCGGAGAGCCGTTCGACCGCATCTTCGGCGATGTGGAGGCCCTCATCCTTCCCGGCATCACTCACTGGCAGTCCCCGAATTTCTTCGCCTATTTTCCGACCAGCACTTCCGGCCCTGCGATTCTCGCGGATCTGCTGTCCACCGGTTTCGGCATTCAAGGCATGTTGTGGTCTACGAGTCCGGCGTGTACCGAGCTCGAAACGCACGTGCTGGACTGGCTTGTCCCCATGCTGGGCTTGCCTGGCAATTTCCTTTCAACCAGCACGGGGGGCGGCGTCATCCAGGACAGCGCGTCCAGCGCCTCGCTCTGCGCGGTACTCGCCGCCCGCGAGCGCGCCACGCAGTTCGCCGGCAATCGGAAGGGATGCGACGGCCGTCTTCTCGCCTACGTTTCCACGCAGACGCATTCCTCGGTCGAAAAGGCAGTCAAGATTGCCGGACTGGGCTCCGACAACCTGCGCGTCATCGACGTTGACCGGACCTTTGCGATGCGTCCCGATGCCCTCGCGCGCCAGATCGACGCCGACAAGCAGGCCGGCCTGGTTCCCTGTTTCGTCTGCGCGACGGTCGGCACAACTTCGTCCAACGCAATCGACCCAGTGCGCGCGATCGGTGCGATCTGCCGCGAACACAACCTCTGGCTCCATGTCGATTCGGCGATGAGTGGAACCGCCGCCCTCTGCCCAGAATTCCGCTTCCTCCACGACGGCCTGGAACTCGCCGACAGTTACTGCTTCAATCCACACAAATGGATGCTTACCAACTTCGATTGCGACTGCTTTTACGTCGCCGATCGCAAGCACCTGATTCAAACCCTCTCCGTATTGCCGGAATATCTTCGTAACCAGGCCACCGAGTCCGGCGCCGTCATCGACTATCGCGATTGGCAAATCCCTTTGGGCCGACGATTTCGTTCGCTCAAGCTATGGTTCGTGATTCGCTACTACGGAATCGAGGGCTTGCAGCAGCATGTTCGCGAGCATGTGCGGCTGGCGCAACAATTTGCCGGATGGGTGAAGGAAGACGCTCGCTTTGAACTGGCAGCGCCTGTGCCCGTGAATCTGGTTTGCTTTCGTCTCCGTTCCGGCGACACCGACAATCAGAAACTGATGGATCGCCTGAACCAGAGCGGCCAGATGTACCTGACACACACGAAACTCGACGGCAAGCTCACGTTGCGCCTCTGCGTGGGCCAGACCCATACCGAGGCGCGCCATGTCGAGCATGCGTGGCAGCTGATTCAGCAGACGACTGCCAGCCTGGCCAAATCTTGATATGTTGAAGGGACATGGTGCGTGAAATCTCAGCCGGCGGTGTCGTCCTTCGCAAGATCTCCGATGCCTGGCATGTTGCTCTCATCGAACCGCAGCGGGAGAAGTCGGAGGCCAGTTCTTCTGCAAAACGTACGCGCGCCGTACTCGCGCTGCCCAAGGGCCTACTCGATAGCGGAGAGAAAGCGCAGGACGCAGCTATCCGCGAGGTGCGCGAAGAAACCGGCATCACCGCGGAAGTCATCACGAAACTCGCCGATATCAAGTACGTCTATGTTCGAACCTGGGGCGATGGTGAACGCGTCTTTAAGATCGTCAGCTTCTATCTTCTGCGTTATAGCTCGGGAGAAATTGATGCCATCGCTCCCGAGATGCGGATCGAAGTCAAACGCGCGCTTTGGGTGCCTCTCGCGGAAACCTCCCGCCAGCTCGCTTACGGCAACGAGCGCAAGGTTCTTCACCAAGCGCAGGAGTTCGTCGAAAATCATGCCGATCTCGTTGAAGCGACTGCCGGGAAACCCGGGAAGCGGGATGGCGCAGGAAGTCACACGGATATGTGATCCATGCACTTGCGCAGATTCCTTGAATTGTGAATGGATTTATCTCGTAAGTAACTGAATCGAAAAGATTTATATTGACAGACGGACGACGGAAGCATAACCTCGATACAACTTAATAGGGCGCATGCCGTTGCCATCCTCACCCCACATCTATCGGCATGCGCCCGCTGTCTTTTTAGGGCCGTTTCCTGGTTGCCAATCGATCGTCGAGACGGGCCTTCTCCCTGGCCGTTAGCGCTCGCACACCGCCCTTCTTCAGGTCGCTTAGTTCCAGCGGTCCTACCGCCACTCGCACAAGTCGCAGCACTTCGATATCGAGCGCCGCCAACATGCGGCGAATCTGCCGGTTCTTCCCTTCGTCGAGCGTGACTTCCAGCCAGCTGTTCTTTTCACCAAGACGCAGAATCCGTGCTGCCTTGGCGCGAAGGCGAACCCCATCGGCCTCGATCCCACGCTCAACCTGCTCCACCAGACTGTCATCCGCTACGCGATCGATTTGCACGTGATAACGCTTGTCCACATGGCCAGCCGGGTCCGTAATCCTTGCCGCCCATTCTGAATCGTTGGTCAGCAAAAGTAGGCCTTCGCTTGCTTTGTCCAATCGTCCAACCGGCCCCACCCAGAAATCGGCTTCGAGCAGGTCGTAAATCGTCCGGCGTCCCCGTTCATCCGACGCGGTCGTCACCACGCCGCGCGGCTTGTTCATCATCAGGTAGACCATGGACTCCTGGCGGATTCCGGAGCCGTCGACTGCAATCCGGTCGCGCTCCATCCGCACCGGCATTTCCGGATCTCGCGCCACCTGCCCATTCAGAGTGACTCGCCCGCCACGAATCAGACCTGCTGCCTGCGAGCGCGAGCAGTATCCGAGCTTTGACAGCGCCCGAGCTAGTCCAACCCGTTTCATGTTCAGCGCAGATAGGCTTGGCGACAAGAAGGTCCAGAGCGCCACGCTGCCGGATTCGGATCCAATACCCGCATGGGACCAGCGGCCAGATGGCTTCCACTTTCAGCTTCCGTCGCAGGGCCGACAAGTACCCTTGCGTCTACCGAATCGCGCTCCAGTAGAGCGGGCGACCACCCGAACGACTCACTTCGCATCCACGAGCACTTCCACTCCATACTGCGGGAGCTCGACACTGTCTCCTTGCTTGCCTGTGAGCAACTGCTTCATCGTCCGGGGTAGAGCCACGGTCCGGCTCTCTGGCGCGTAGTTGACGAGAACGTAGACCTGTTTCCCTCCGCCAGCGCGGCGACTCACCTCGACTCCGTCGGGCACAGGTCCGAGTACCGGCTTGACGCCGCTCTTCTGCACCAGCCACTGCGCAGCCGCCGACATGAGTTTGTCATCGAGCACGGCCCCGATATAGGTGATGCTTCCTTTGCCATACGCCCGCGTTACAACTGCAGGCTGATCGTCGAGCCAGCCGTTGCTCTTGCCGTATCTGAGAAGGACTTCAGCGTCGGCGGCATTCGTCTTTAGCTGCTCGGCCCAGACGCTGGTACTGCCCGATCCCCATAAGCCGGAGACAGGCATGTCTTTTTCCAGGGCGTAGTACTGTTCGACGCGACCGCTCAGCGCATCCACCAGAAATCCCGGCTGCCGCTGCGGCAAGAGACCGTTGAACTCATCCTTCATGCCAGAGCGCGGCCCCAGCACAAAATGACCGCCGCTGCGCACGTAGTCGAGCAGGTGCTCGGCCATATCTTTTGGAAGCACATTCAGATTCGGCGCCACCACCAGTTTGTAACCGCTGAGCGGGGCGTAGGCGCTGACCACATCGACGGATTGCGAAAGCTGCCGCAGGGCGGCGTAGTAGCTCTTCAGCAATCCGATGTCGTCATATTTCTCCGTGTGTTTCTGGAACTGCACGGCCCAGTGGCTGTCGTAGGAGTAGAGCAGAGCAACCTCCGAGACTGGGGTGGTGCCGCGGAAGGCCGCCTCGACCTTTGCGAACTCATGCGCGGTCTGGCTGACCTCGTCAAGGAACGGAACCGGCGTGCCATCGGGGCCGACAAGAACGCCATGAATCTCTTCCTGGCCGTTGAGAGCGCTGCGCCACTGCCAGTAATTGACATCGTCGGCGCCGTGACCGATGGCCTGCCACGCCATGGCTCGCGCCTCTCCGCGGTTCAGAAAGTTGTTCAGGGACGACCAGTTCACCGCTCCGGGCTGGGTCTCGATGACCCAGAAGTTCTGCCGTCGGAAACCATGCGTCAGATCATGCGACAGGCCGTTGAACGCCGGATCCACATGGCCTGTGCCGACGTAGTCATCCCAGGACGAGAACGTAAGCGGCTCAGTGATGATGTAGTGATCGAACCCGTCAAAGAAACCCATGAAGTTGCCGGTGATGAACTGGCGCGGCTCCGCGTGCTTGCGGATCGCGTCCACCTGGTTCTGCTGGTACGAAGTCCAGGCATAGGTAACGAACCGCTTCCACTCGAGCATGAGGCCGGGATTGTGACCGCCAACCGGAATCGGGATCTCGGCCCAGTTGTCATAGGTCTGGCTCCAGTAAGACGTCGTCCAACGAGTGTTCAGGTTGTCGAGGGTCTTGTACTTGGCCTGCAACCAGTCCTGGAATTGCTTGCGCGTGACGTCGTCATACGACATCAATGCGTAACCGTACTCGTTGTCGATCTGCCATCCGACCACGTTCGGATTGTGGCCGAAGTGGAGCGCCATCTGCTCCGCTATGCGGCGGCAATACTCGCGATAGCGCGGAGAACTTACCGAACCGTGCGCGCGATTGCCGTGCGTCGCGCGTTCACCGTGTTCGTCAATCCGCAATGTATCCGGATATTTTTGCGTGAGCCACGCGGGGGGAGCTGCGGTCGGCGTTCCCACAACCGAAACGATGTGATGCTTGGCGGCCAGGGCTATGGCGCGGTCGAGCCAGTCGAAATCGAAGTGGCCGTCGGATGGCTCCATGCGGCTCCAGGCAAACTCCGCGATTCGGACTACTTTCAGGTCTGCGGCTTCCATCATGCGCAGATCTTCTTCCCAGCGCGCTTCGGGCCACTGTTCGGGGTACCAATCGGTGCCCATCAGGATGGCGTTCTGGCCGGGAATTTGCGTGGGAAGGGACGGCGATTGCGCAAAAGTCGTCAGAGCAAGGAACAGCAGGAAACACCACAGCATGCGAATAGCAGAAGATGAGGACACAGCTGCCTCCAGTTGTCGATGAAGAAATTACGGCGTCACTGTAACTTGCTTTCCCGAGTAAGTCACGACCTTGTCAGCAGTGTCGGACGGCGCGATACCAACGCCATGATTCTCGCCGACAAATACGACGCGGAATGTCCGGCTGGCGAGCATTCCGGGGAACTGGCCCTGCCGGTCGCCGATGGTCAGTATTCCTTTGGCGTCGTCCCATCGTAACGGGATCGTCGCGTATGCGCCCTTCTCGTAGTTGTAGGTATCGTTCTCGTCTTCGTACATCGTGAAGGTGCCGTCGGACCCGCGATACACGCGCACTTCGATCGGATCGGCAGCCTTCTCCGTAGACCACTCGAGCTCGGGGCCTAGCGGCAGGATCGAGCCCGCGCGTACATAGAGGGGCAGGCGATCGAGAGGCGCCTCTCCGGTGACTTCCCTTTCGCCATCCACCACGATTCCGTTCCAGAAGTCGTACCACTTCGCCTTGGGCAGATAGACGCGGCGACTGGTGGCGCCCGGCTCCGTCACCGGACTCACCAGAAATGACGGACCGTACATGAACTCATCCCAGGTGTTTTGCGCCCGCACATCGGTGCGGAAATCCATGACCAGCGGACGCATCGGCGTGTAGCTCTCCGAAGTGGTCTTCCACGCCAGCGAATAGATGTAGGGCAACAGGCGATAGCGTAGCCGATCGAAGTTCACAAGAATTTTCTGCGCATCCGGCCCGTACGACCACAACTCGTTCTCATCCGGGTTGCGTGTGCCATGAACGCGCAAGATTGGATTGAAGGTCCCGAACTGGAACCAGCGAACGAACAGTTCCCGGAACGCCGGATCCGTCGGGCTGCCGAAGACAAACCCGCCAATGTCCGTCGTCCAATACGGGATTCCAGAAAGCGCGAAATTGAGTCCGGCCGGAATCTGCCGCCGCAGGCTGAACCAGTCGGAGTTGATGTCGCCCGACCAGGCGGTAACGCCATATCGCTGCGAAGCGGCAAAAGCCGAGCGCGACAGGATGTACACCCGCTTTTTGTCCGAGGCAGCGCGCTGCCCGTCGTAAACTGCGCCCGTGGTCAGCATCGGGAAGAGGTTGACATAGCGATCGCCGCTTCCGGCTGCGAGCTTGTGTCCAAGCTGAATATTGTCTTCCTGACCTTCGGTTTCCGGCTCGGTCGTGTCCATCCACCAGGCATCAAGCCCGATGCCGAACAGCCCCTTGTTCACCTGATCCCAATAGTATTTCCTCGCCTCAGGATTCGTTGCGTCATACACGGCCATCGCGTCCGTGTGGTAAGGAGGCTTGGCAAATTTGAACTTGTCGACAAACCAGCCTCTCTTGTCCATGTAGTCGTAGTTGGCGGAACCTGGCTCAAAGAACGGCCAAATGGAGATCATCAGGTGGAAGTTCTTCTCGTGCAGTTCATCGACCATTCCCTTTGGGTTGGGATAGCTCTTGTTGAACACAAATTCACCCTTGCGGTTCCACCAGAACCAGTCCTGGACGATGTTGTCGACAGGAATGTGCAGTTGGCGGTATTTGGCCGCGACGCCGAGAATCTCTTCCTGCGATTTATAGTGGTTCTTGCACTGCCAGAAGCCATACGCCCACTTGCCGAACATCGGAACCTGGCCAGTCAGTTCACGATAGCCGGCGACCACTTGATCCAGTTCCGGCCCATAGAAGAAGTAGTAGTCAATGACATCGGCGACTTCCGAGCTGACGTACAGGTAATTGGCGAAGCGGTTGTTGAAGCGGCTGCGCGCGGCGCTATTCCAGAAGATTCCATACCCGTTGCTCGAAACCAGTAACGGCACGGAGATGTTCGTGTTGTCGTGCGAAATATCGACGGACTCTCCGCGGTAGTTCCACACTCCGCCCTGATGCTGCCCCAGACCGTAAAAACCTTCGCGCGAACCATAGATATTGACGAACGACTCCGCCCGATACGTATCCTCTCCATTCACCTTCACCGGGGTCAGCTTTCGCGTCGCCTCCTGTACCAACTGCTTGTCTGCGAGATCGCGATAGGTGATCGCCCCATCTTTACGCGTGATCACCAACTTCAGACGTGAAGTCGATAACGTGATTTCGTCATCGTTGGAATCCATCTTCCAGTCGGCAGCTGGCCAGCTCGTCTTGATGACGACCGGGTCAAAGCGAGTCGGAAACGACGATGTTGCCGAGTACAGAACATGCACGATGGAATCTGAACAGACCTGCACCTTCAAGGTGCCGGATTTCATTTTCAGCAGGACGCCGTCGGCTTGCTTCTGGACGTTCACCACCGGATTCATTGGCGCCCACTGTGCGTGGGCCAAGGGGGCGAAGGCCCATACTGCCCCTAGGATCGCCAAGATATATCGCGGAGAAACATGAGTATTGCTGGACATGAATCGACCTCGTGTCCCCGGCCAGAAACCAAGCTGCGCCAAGGGATCGGAAACGTTTGCGAACTGGAACGCGAGAATATCCGACCGAAACTCTGGCACCCGCTCCCGACATTTGTCAATGACAAACCCAGCTTTGGGTGCCTCATGTCCTTGCACTCCAAGCTCGGAGACACTTACGCTACACTAGCAATTCTGAAAAAAGACCGAGGCACACTTCTGAGGAGGTCCGGTACGGATGCGCGCTTCCCGCTGGCAATTGTTCCTCATCCTCTTTCTGGTAGCGATCTGTGCTCCCGCCTGGAGTGAGCCCGGTCATAAGGCCCCGGAGGCTTCGGTGGAAACCAGCAAGTTTGGAACGCTCGACGACGGCACTGCTGTCGAAATGTTGACGCTCAAGAACTCGAAGGGCGCCATCGCAAAAGTCATCACCTATGGCGCGACGCTGACGGAACTCTGGGTACCCGACCGCAAGGGCAAAATGGCCGACGTCGTCCTCGGTTTCGACAATCTCAACGGATACGTTGGGAACCACCCTTGGTTCGGCTCCACGGTGGGAAGGGTTGCGAACCGGATTGCCAAGGGCAAGTTCACGCTCGACGGCAAAGAATACTCACTCGAAGTCAACAATCCGCCGAATAACCTGCACAGCGGGCAGAAGGGCATTAGCCGCGTCGTGTGGAAGGCTGAGCCTCTCCACGAGGCCCAGGCAGCGGCCGCTCGCTTCACTTATGTCTCTCCTGACGGTGACGCAGGCTTTCCGGGGAATGTCTCTATCACGGTGGTCTACCGCCTCACTGACAATAACGAACTGCAAATCGATTATTCCGCTGCGACTGACAAGCCCACGCCCGTCAATCTCACCAATCACAGTTACTTCAACCTGGGCCACGAGAAGGACGTCCTTGGCTACATCGTGTATTTGCCGGCTGATTCCTACACGCCCGTGGATTCCAATCTCATTCCCACCGGCGAAATTGCACCCGTGAAGGGAACACCGCTCGACTTCACCAAGCCGGCACCGATTGGCGAGCATATCGCCGGCATGAAGGGCGATCCCGGCGGATACGATCACAATTTCATTCTCCGCGGCGGAGCGGGCAAGAAGCTGGCAGCTCGTGTCTTCGATCCCCAGTCCGGACGTCAAATGGAGGTCTGGACCACCGAGCCAGGCGTGCAGTTCTACTCCGGTAACTTTCTAGACGGCACACTCACTGGCAAGGAAGGCGTGGTTTACGGAAAACATTCGGGGTTCTGCCTGGAGACACAGCACTACCCGGACTCGGTAAATCACCCGAATTTTCCCTCCATCATTTTGCGGCCGGGTGAGACGTACCGCACGCAGACGATCTACCAGTTCTCAACGAAATGAGCGTGCGATTCGAAGTCGGGTTGAAGGAAAATCACGACATCAGTCCGCACAAGAGCTTGAGGCCTTCGCCGAAGCAGCACCCGATCGCCCGGTTCCTCAACCGCTGATCTGTTTCAGCGCCGGATAGACTCTGCGATATTCCTGATACGCTCGGTCGAGCACCGACACGTTCTGCGCAACCGGATCCACTTTCTGCGCCGTCTTCACCACCGCATCGCAAGCCTCATCGACGGAGGCCCACTTCCCGGCACCCACTCCGGCGAGAATGGCCGCCCCATACGCGGCGCCTTCTTCCGCCTCAACGATTTCGACCGAGTGCCCATACACGTCGGCCTGAATCTGTCGCCACAGTGGCGACCGTGCTCCGCCACCACCCAGCCGGATCCGCGTCACCGGCACCTTCATCTCGCGGAAGATGGTGAACGTGTCTCGGAGGCTGAAAGCCACCCCTTCCAGAATCGCGCGAATGATGTGTCCACGGGTATGCGACGCCGACAAGCCCACCAGCGCCCCGCGCGCATTCGGATCGAGATGAGGCGTGCGCTCTCCCATCAGATACGGCGCCCATAGGACACCGTCCGAACCCACCGGAGTCTTCGCCGCCTCATCCGAGAGCCTCTCATACGGATCACGGCCGTCATCCGCGCCGGCTCCAAATCGATCTCGGAACCAGCGCAATGACAACCCTGCCGCCTGTGTGACTCCCATGACGTGCCAACGCCCCGGAATCGCGTGACAAAACGTGTGCAGACGCCCGCGCGGGTCAAGCGAAGGCGCGTCGGTAGCCGCGAACACCACACCCGAAGTTCCAATCGTCGCGCTCACTGTCCCCGGACGGACGATTCCCATTCCTACCGCGCCCGCAGCCTGATCGCCCGCTCCGGCCACTACCGGCGTTCCCGGCTTCAGCCCGGTGGCCGCGGCTCCTGCTGCCGACAACCGCCCGCAGACTTGCGGAGATTCCCACAACGTCGGTAACGACGCCTTGTCGATACCGGTCCTGGCCAACACCTCGTCTGACCACTCTCGCTTCGAAACGTTGAGCATCAACGTGCCCGAAGCATCCGCCATGTCGATCGCACGTTCGCCCGTCAGCCGGAACCTCACGTAGTCCTTCGGCAGCATGACATGCGCCACGCGTTCCCAGTTGCGCGGTTCGTACTTCCGTACCCACAGGAACTTGGTCAGCGTGAAGTTCGTCAGCGGAGGATTGCAGGTAAGCTGAATCAGCCGGTCGATCCCAAAAAGCTGTGCCAGTTCCTGGCCCTGCTCTTCGGTTCGCTGGTCGCACCAAATCAACGCAGGCCGAACCACTTCATCTCGGCCGTCGAGCATGACAGCACCGTGCATCTGCCCGGAGAATCCGACGCACGCGATCGATTCGCCGCCCTTCCCCAGTTCCTTCAATGCGAGTTGGACCGCTTCGGTGCACGCACGCCACCAATCCCGCGGATCCTGTTCCGCCCATCCCAGTTGTGGACTGGCAAAGGGAATGTGTTCCGCCGTCCCCGAAGCCACAACCTTTCCACTCTCATCCATGACGAGAGCACGCGTTCCGCCGGTGCCAACATCGATTCCTAGAAAAAAGATAAGTCCCTCCTCTAGCCGGGCCACTCCTGGCCCGCCGAGCTAACTATAGTATTCCGAAAGTACTGGTGCAGCGCTCTTGGCTTTGTGCCCCAGTCTCGCGCTCGATTCGCGCGTTTGGTTCTGCAGGAAATAATCGAGGTTGCCGCGCATCACGATGTGCGGAGCCAGCGTGACCTGATATGCGGGGCATTCTCCCTCGACCAGAAAATCGTGCAGGATTCGAAACGCCATCCGTCCCTGGGCACGGGGCCGCTGATAGATCGTTGCCGCCACCGCGCCGGAACAGATCTCCGGAATCAGTGCCGGAAACAGGTCGGTGGTGATCACTTTCAGGTTCTCGAGTATCCCGGCATCCCGAGCGGCCCTGAGGACTGGAACGGACGCTTCCGTCGTGACATACATGCCCTTTAGGTCAGGACGACTCTCAAAGAGTGCTCGACACTTCTCATAGGCTTCCGCCTCAACGTCATGGTCCTCGATCGGCTCTACGGTCTCGATGAGTGGATAGAATCGTTTCAGCGTGTCCTTGAAAGCGCGATATTTCTCGGTGTGCTCAGTGATTCCTGAAGCACTGAGCGTCACTCCCACGCGACCCTCGCCGCGAAGGAATGTCCCCATCAGGTCAGCAGCAAGGGCCCCGCTGCCCAGCGCATCGATGGAGACAACCGCCAGTCTCCCCGTCTGTGGCGCGTCGGTGGCGACGCATACGACGGGAATCCCTTTCCGCGACGCGCGCCGCATCCTCCCATGCATGCCCTGGGGACGGCTTGGGAAAGTGATGATCCCGTTCACCCCGGCCTCCAGCGCCGCCTCGAAGGCCTCTTCCTCGCCCTCCCCCAGCCTTGGATAGGTCCGGTACTCGAGTTCCACATTCTCCATTACCAGGGAGCGCGCCGCCTCGGCAATTCCCGAACGTACTTCGTCCCAGAACGAAGTCGTACCCTGTAGCGTATTGATCGAGATCCGAAGGTTTCTCCTGGTCGAAAGATATCGCGCCGCCAGGTTCGGCCGATAATGCAGAGTCTTTGCCATCTGCAGTACGCGTGCCTTCGTCATGGGGCTCACGCCGCGATGGTTATGTAGCGCTCGATGCACGGTACCCGTCGAGATACCTAGCGCCTGGGCGATGTCGAGGAGTTTGGCTTTTCGAGTCATTGCAGCGCTCCGGGAACAGCAGTCGCGCTGTCAGTCACCTTCCATTTCCCATATGAAGAATGGCTGACTCGTACGAAAACGTGACCGTAAACGTTACCGAAGCTACGGCGGCAACCGACGTTTGTCAACCGATTTGTATAACCGCCTTGTATCCAGCCCCTTATCAATTTCCGCTCGAGTTCGCCTTATGCAGCACTTCCTCCTATTCTGTGTATGCGTTTACGGATGCCCATGCCTCCCTTACTACCAGGCAATCCCGTTGACACGCCAATACGCCTTGCATACATTCGGTGGGTCCGAACGCCCTGTAATGAACCCAATTGCTGGATATCTCCCGGTTCGTCCCGGAACACAGCCCAACCTTCTACATGCACCCTATGTTTCGTCGGTCAAGCGATCTCCAACCCAGGCCCTTGTCCAAGTTCCATACACACTTTCAGAAGTAACCGGGCCATCATTTGGTTCGCAGTTGCTCCCTCCGGCGGCCTATGACCTGACACGCCAGCACAAGGGCGAGCCGCTGGGAGAGCGCATCATCGTGAGCGGCCGCGTGATCGATGAAAACGGTCGTGCCGTCTCTAACACACTCGTTGAGATCTGGCAGGCCAATGCCGCTGGACGTTATCTCCACGAAATCGACCAGCATGATGCTCCTCTCGATCCGAACTTCACCGGTTGCGGCCAGGCCATCACTGACTCCGAAGGCCGCTATCGTTTCGTGACCATTCGCCCCGGAGAATACCCATGGCGCAATCATCACAATGCCTGGCGTCCAGCGCACATTCATTTCTCATTGTTCGGTCCTGCGTTTGCCACTCGCCTGGTCACGCAGATGTATTTCCCGGGAGATCCATTGCTGCCGTTCGATCCGATCTTCAATTGCACGGCCGACGAGGAGGCCCGCCGCCATCTGATCTCGGTCTTTGACTGGGAAACTACCCTGCCGGCGCAGGCGCTCGGCTACCGTTTCGACATCGTCCTGCGCGGGCGCGATGCGACCCCGATGGAGGGATAGGTGACTCTGCCGGCAACGACTTCTCAGACCGTTGGCCCTTTTTTCAGGATCGGCCTGCAGTGGCTGTACTGCGACAATCTGGTGCCCGAGAGTATCGCCGGAGAACGCGTGGTTGTGCGGGGCCAGGTACTCGACGGTGATGGCATCGGCGTGCCCGACGCAGTGATTGAAGTCTGGCAGGCGAATTCCTTCGGCAAATATGCTCACCCGGCCGACAAGCAGGAGAAGCCGCTTGAGCCCGCTTTTCGGGGCTACGGACGCATTCCGACGGATGATCAAGGGACATTCAGGTTCACGACCATCAAGCCTGGGCCGGTTCCCGGCCTCGATGGCAAAGAGCAGGCGCCGCACCTTCTGATCTCCATTTTCATGCGTGGATTGCTGAAGCGCCTTACGACTCGCATGTACTTTCCAAACGACGCGCGCAACGCCGCCGACCCGATTCTCAATCTGGTCGCTCCACAGCGCCGTCCGACTCTGATGGCGAAGCATGCGGCCGACTCCTTGGAGTGGAATGTTGTTTTGCAGGGAACCGACGAAACGGTATTCTTCGATATGGGGTTGTGACCCGCCTGGATGGCACTGTTCGACACACTCTTCGGCTCGGCGACAATGAACGAGGTCTTCTCCGACTCGGCGCGTCTGCAGCGCATGCTCGACTTTGAGGCTGCCCTCGCTCGCGTTGAAGCGCGTTGCGGAGTGATTCCCGAAACCGCCGCAACTGCGATTGCTTCGAAATGCAGAGCGAACCTGATCGACGTCGAAGCTCTCTTGAAGGCCACTGCCCTGTCGGTCAATCCGGCGATTCCGCTCGTGAAGCAACTCACGGCGCTCGTCGCAAAAGATGATGCCAAGGCCGCGCGCTTTGTCCATTGGGGCGCGACGAGCCAGGATGCAAACGACACCGGACTTGTCCTCCAGATTCGGGAAGCGATTGACCTCCTCGAAGCCGACCTGCATCGCCTCTCGCAGGGGTTGGTCGAACTTGCGGCGAAACATCGCTCGACGCCGATGGCTGGCCGCACCCTGATGCAACATGCCATGCCCACTACGCTGGGCGTCAAAGTCGCCGGCTGGCTTGATTCCGTTACCCGTCATCGCGAGCGCCTGGCAGAGACTCGAAAACGGACGCTGGTCGTGCAGTTTGGCGGCGCTGTCGGGACACTCGCCGCGCTGCGCGACAAAGGCATCGAAGTCATGGCCGCGCTTGCGACCGAATTGAAACTGAGCGTACCCGCTGTTCCCTGGCACACGCAGCGCGACCGGATTGCCGAAGTCGCCGCGCTGCTCGGCCTCTGCACAGGAACTCTCGCCAAGATGGCCCGTGACATTTCTCTTCACATGCAGACCGAGGTCTCCGAGATTTTCGAACCCGCAGGCGAAGGCCGAGGCGGTTCCTCCACCATGCCGCACAAACGCAATCCGGTTTCGGCGGCGGTAGTCTTGGCGGCAGCGACGCGCGTCCCCGGATTGGTCAGCACAATGCTCGGCGCCATGGTCCAAGAAGATGAGCGGGGCCTCGGCAATTGGCATGCGGAATGGGAGACTTTGCCGGAGATATTCCGCTTGACCGCCGCCGCTCTTTCCCAGATGGCGGACATCCTTCCCCATCTTGAAGTAAACGCCGAGCGGATGCGGGACAACGTTGATGCGACGCGCGGCCTCATCTTTGCCGAAGCCGTGGCCATGGCGCTGAGTGCTCACATGGGAAAATCAGATGCGCACCGACTGGTGGAAGTAGCCAGTCAGCGGGCGGTGCGATCGAAGAAGCATTTCCGCGAAGTGCTCGAGCAGGACAAAGGCGTCACTGACCGCTTGAGCGCTGCGGATCTCGACCGTCTTTTCGATCCGGAAAACTACCTCGGCGCAGCTGTGGAGTTTGTCGATCGAGTGATCGCCGCGAGTCGAAAGGCGTAATTTTGAAGGGGGCGGAGTCGCGCCCTTTTGAAATCGCTCAAGAGGGCGCCAGCCCTTTGCGGGCACGGAGCGCAAAATGCCCATCGCCGATCTCGGAGACGTTCGCATCCGCTATAACCTGACCGGCCATTCCGGTCCTGTGCTCGTCCTGTCCAACTCGCTCGGCACGGACTACACAATGTGGGACCGGCAAATGTCCGCTTTGTCTCGCCATTTCCGCATCCTCCGCTATGACACGCGAGGGCACGGGGGTTCTTCCGTCCCGCCCGGCGACTACACGGTCGAACAACTGGGGGGAGATGTTCTGACGTTGCTTGACTCGCTCAAGCTTGATCGCGTCGATTTCTGCGGACTATCCATGGGCGGCACGACCGGCATGTGGCTCGGGATCAACGCTCCCGAGCGGATCGACCGCCTCGTCCTCTGCAACACCGCCGCGAAGATCGGTACGCCCGACAACTGGGCGACTCGCATCCATACCGTGCGCAAGGAGGGCATGAAACCGGTCGCTTCCGCTGTTATCGAGCGCTGGTTTACACCGGAGTTTCGCACGGCATATCCGGAGAAAATCGCCCCCGCACAGAAGATGCTGGAAAGCGCTCCACCCGACGGCTACGCGTCAAATTGTGCCGCGGTCCGGGACGCCGACTTTCGCGAGACTGTCTCCCGAATCCAATCCCGCACCCTGGTGATCTACGGCTCCAGGGACCCCGCGATCTCCGTCGCCGACGCGCAGTTCCTGGTCGACCAGATTCCGGGAGCGCGGGGCGTTGAACTAAGCTGCTCGCACCTCTCTAACGTCGAGCAGGCGGACGCGTTCAATCAGGCTGTGACTGAATTCCTGTTGAGTCGAGGAGCCAACCATGGATGACGCCATGCGCCGCAAGCAAGGTATGGAGGTACGGCGGGCCGTTCTCGGAGATGGCCACGTCGACCGCGCCATTGCTTCGACCGACGACTTCAACCACGACTTTCAGGACTTCATCACCCGCGCCGCCTGGGGAGAAATCTGGACTCGTCCCGGGTTGCCTCGCCATACTCGTAGCCTGCTCACGATCGCCATGCTGGTCGCTCTCAATCGTATGGATGAATTCGACCTGCATGTGAGAGCGGCTTTCAACAACGGCGTCACCCGGGACGAAGTCAAGGAAGTCCTGTTGCAGTGCGCGGTCTATTGCGGTGTGCCCGCGGCAAATTCGGCGTTTCATCACGCCGCTGAAGTTTTCAAAGAAGTGGAACATGCGAGTGTCGGGACGAAGAAGCGGAAGCGACACTGAAGCAAACTGAAGCAAGATGTACGCTAAGCTAGCGCCGTTTCCTCGGTTTTGACAGCTTCTCGACAATTTCCTTCGGCAGGGGCACAGACTTCAGCCTCCCGGCCTTTGTCGGATGGAGGGCGGCCCATACGCGCGTCTCATGCCCCTCCACTGCGAGTTCGCCATTCCGGAAAAACTTGTGCGTGATGACGAAGCTGCTTTTGCGCCATTCCGTCACAGCGGACTCTACGAGCAGGTTGTCCCCATAGCTCGACGGAAGGATGTATCTGGCGCGCGCATCGACGATGGGCATGCCCACGACGCCGTGGACCTTGAACACCTTCCACGGCGGCAACCCGGCGGCGGCAAACAACGCCGTGGTGCAATCGTCAAACCAGCGAAAGTAATTGGCGAAAAAAACGATATTCGCCGGATCGCAATCCGCGAATTCCACCTGGATACGTTTCCGGTTCACAAACATGCCACAAGCCTCCCCTCCGACAGCAGTCCTTGGGCGAGTAACCATCGACTTCTTTAAGAATATAAATGTCCGATCTGATTTCTACGCTGTTCCCTCGTGCGAAGGGATGCTGCCCGGAAGAAGTCCCTCATCGGCAGTCTCAATCAATCATCGGCCCGTAGGTAAAATGGATCGGGAACCAGCACCGTAGGGGGCGGGAAAGTCCACGTCAGTGCCTATCAAGACTCGCACACAAGTCGGTATTGTCGGCGCCGGACCGGCCGGCCTCGTTCTTTCTCATCTCCTCTACCTGCAGGGAATTGAGTCGATCGTGGTCGAGAATCGCAGCCGGCAATATGTGGAGGAACGTGTTCGCGCTGGTGTCCTGGAACAGGGAACCGCCGATCTGCTCACCGAAATGGGTGTCGGCGAGCGCATGAAGAAGGAAGGCCTGGTGCACCACGGCATCGAGTTGCGCTTCAGCGGGCGGGGCCACCGCATCGATTTCCACGAACTCACCGGCGGCAAAGGCATCACGATCTACGCTCAGCATGAAGTGCTCAAGGACCTCAATAATGCACGGATCGCGGCGGGAGGCCAGGTTCATTTCGAAGTCGAAGACGTGAGCGTGGACGACTTCAACGGCTCCAACCCCAGGATTCGCTACCGAAGAGGCGGAGAGGAATACGAACTGGCTTGCGATTTCATTGCAGGCTGTGACGGCTTCCACGGGATCTGCCGCCCCAGTATTCCTGACGGTGTGCTCACCACGTTTGAACGCGAATATCCATTTGGCTGGCTTGGCATCCTCGCCGGAGCGCCGCCTTCTTCCCAGGAATTGATTTATGCCTATCATGAACGTGGCTTCGCATTGCACAGTATGCGCACGCCGCAAATCAGCCGGCTCTATCTTCAGTGTCAGCCCGAAGAAGACATCACTCACTGGACCGACGAAGCGATCTGGCAGGAACTGCAGGTGCGGCTTGCTTCTGATGACTGGAAACTAACAGAAGGGCCCATCGTGCAAAAGGGCGTAACCGGCATGCGGAGCTTTGTTGTCGAGCCCATGCAATATGGGCGGCTGTTTCTTGCGGGAGATGCAGCGCACATCGTGCCGCCCACGGGCGCCAAAGGCCTCAATCTGGCGGTTGCGGATGTCCGTGTTCTGGCTCGCGCTTTGACGAAGTTCTATTCCACCGGTAGTCACGGCCCTCTCAACGAATACTCCTCCACCTGCCTGCACCGCGTATGGAAAGTGCAGCGCTTCTCTTGGTGGATGACCTCCATGCTCCACCGGTTTCCGGATGAGAATCCTTTCGATGCGCGGCGCCAGCTCGCCGAGCTGAATTACGTCACGACGTCCAGAGCCGCGGCGCAGACGCTCGCGGAAAATTATGTCGGCCTGCCCTGGGACTGAAAGCGGCCTTGGCGTGAAGTTGTTCGGTGGCGAGGCTCAGCGCTAGTCGGCATGCACAATATCTTCGCCAGGATGATCGAGGGCCAGCATCACCAGCATGTATTCCTTAACGTGGCGCGTCAGCAGGAAGTTCTGCTTTACATGCAAGTAGCCGTTTTCGCCCATGCGCCGGCAAAGTTGGGGATCGTCGAGCAATTGCAGGGTACGGGTCGCCGCACCTTCGGGCGAATGTACAAGATACCCGGTGATGCCGTTGATCACCTGGGTCTTGATCCCGCCTACAGCGCCGCCGATCACCGGTTTCCGCTTCCAAAGCGCTTCGCTGACCGTCAGGCCGAACCCTTCCTTGATCGACTTCTGCATGACGATCGTTGAACCGCGAACCAGAGCATTGATCTCCAGATCACTGAAGGGCGGCAACATGAGCACATGGATGTCAGGATCCCGGTCGGCGGCTTCGCGGACTTCCCGCAGGACGTCCTGGCCCTCGGGGTCGTCATCGGCGGCGCCGCCGGCCAGCACGAGCTGACAATCACGCCGCCTTTTCACTGTGCGATAGGCGGCGATCACGCCGAGAGGATCCTTCAATCGATCGAAGCGTGAAATTTGCGTGAGGACTGGACGATTGGGATCGATGGAATACTTCTCCAGAACCGCCGTCACCTGCTGCGTGTCGAGTTCGCGGTTCTTATCGCTCAGCGGGTCGATCGACGGCGCCACCATGTACTGCGGGATGCGCAGTTGCTGGGAGAAATCGGGCATGGAAAAGATCGAGGCGTCATATTGCTCCACATACGGCTGGAGGAAGCTCCAGACTCGCGGATCGGGGGTGGAGACATCGATGTGGCAACGCCAAACCCACTGGCGGCCCAGGTCCTTCTTGCGGGCAATCAGGCCCACCGGTTGCGGATCGTGAATCCAGACCACGTCGCCGGTAATGTTCATTTCCTGAAGATTCGCTTCGGTGGTGGCACGAAAACAGTCGAGCATCTCCTCCGAAATCTCCTCGTGCTTTCCATGCAGGGCATTGTGGAAGGCTTTAGTTACGTTGAAAAAGGCGCTGTCGCCTTTGACCACATCCCAGCTCGTATCAATGCCCAATTCCCGGAGCAACGGCACCATGCGCGTGAGAATCTCCGCGACTCCGCCACCCACGGGTGTGGAATTGATGTTCTGCAGCCGTTTGTGGCGTACCCGGTCCGCGATCACGTGCAACTCGTGCAAAATCTCGGCGCCGACGACCGCTTCATAGTCCTGCAACTTCAGCGACATATTTCGTGCTCTCCGTCAGGCAGCGCCGAGGGCAATGATTTCATCTTTAAGTTCCTCAAGAGTGAGGCTGTACGGGTCCAGATTGTTGACGGCTTCCGCCAGCTTCACCTCTCCCCGACCCATGAGCCAATGCGAGAAGTCGTTCGTGGGACGCCCGATGCGCAGACGGGCCTCCAGAAAGTGGAAGTACAGAGAAGAGTTCGTGATCGTGCGGAGCCTCTCAAAGAATTCCGGAACATCATGGGCCACTAGGCCGGTGGGGATCACGAAGCTCCTGGACTCGCAGAAGTGAAATTCATCCCCCGGGGGGCATGGCCGGAGATAGCCGCGGTTCCGGCGAAGATGACTTTCAATCATGACGATGATGGCCTCGCGCAGGTCACGGATCGTGGTGAACGCCAGGAGATCGATCGAGGCGAGCTTTTCCGCCAACTCGTCTTCCTGCAGGGCATCGGCAACCCATGAGGCAAAATCGTTATAGACCACAGGCTTCTCGAAATGGTGCGAGAGAAAGCCGTCGTGAGTGTGGTGAAAGACGCAGGATCCCGGGACGTCGCGGAGTGTGGCAGCGAGTTCCTGCAGGTTGTGTGCCTCCAGCCCCGTGAGTTCCACGAGACTCCAGACAGTATTGAAACGAAATGGTTCGGTATGAGTCATGCGATCGACTCCGTTTGAGATGTCCCTCACGTACAGATGCAGCAGGGAAACCCGCAGTAACAAAATGAACGCAATCAGAAAGGCAAACCCCACCCAATTCGTTCGCATACGTGCAGCGTCATATTCAAGATGCCTGAGCGGATGAACATGGTTGCCCATCCTCGGGATAAGCAGCTGATCCTGAGGAGCTTGACCGAGGTAACGTGTCGCCGGAGCGACCCCGGGAATCAGCAAATGCGCGCCAGCCGAGACTTGAGTCGCTCAGATCAGACGCCGACTCACGCCTGGCCTGCCACGAGTGCCTCCGTCCCCGAAAGTGAAGTGACTAACGTGTCGGCTGAAGCCGCAGGTGGGGTCGAAAAGTGCCGATATAGGGAGAAGGAAAAATGTGCATCAGTCTGCCGCTATGGAACGTCGAGAACATTACCGCTATCTGATCGCGCTCGAAATCGAGGTGCGAGAGGCCGGCAGCAACTTCTCCTCCCGCGGCACGACTACCGATATCAGCCTGGGTGGATGCTACATTGCGACGATCTTCCCGCTCGCAGTCGGATCGGGGATCAGCTTTACGCTCTGGATGGGCGAACAACCTATCAAAGGCCACGGAACGGTGCAAACCTGCCATCCAGGCGTCGGCATGGGCGTGAAATTCACCGACTTGTCCGAAGAGATCAAGTCGGTACTCGACGACTACCTGCACACCGCGGCTTCCCTGCCCGTTGGCTCCGCCCTCGGAGCCCGACTTATCTCGTACAGATAGCGAGATCCTCGCAAAGAGCTGCGCTTCAGCGCCAACTCCACCTCGAAGCTCTCTAAGCCTGTCGGATCGGACAGGCGACTGCGGGTTTCCGGTGCTTGGAGTACCCCCGCAGTCGCCCAGTGCGCCCTACTGCTGCACCGTGACCTGCACCTGCACGGAGTGAGTCGTACCCTTCGCGCTTACTGCTGCCACCGATACCGTATACGTTTTCGGTTGCTTCGGGCTTCCCGATCCCAGAGACCCACAGCCGGAAAGCAGCAAGAGCCCTGCCAGTGCGGCCAGCAGCATTTGCTTCCGGGCGATCTTTGGTTTTCGGAAGAAGAACAGTCCAGCCACGAGCGGGGCTAGAAACGTGGCAGCCAGCGCCGATGTTCCGAAGCGAGAAGATGCAATCGCGCTCCCGGAAGCTCCGATCGAAAGTTGCGACGTCACCGTTGCACCTTTCGGCGGATGGATCACACTAGGGGTAAAGGTACAAGACAGCGCCGCGGGAAGGCTCTGACACGAGAGCTGAATCGACTCGTTGAATCCGTTGATGGATGTGATCGAAACAGTTCCCGTTCCAGTGCCGCCGCTGGCCAACTGGTACGTCGTGGGATTGACTGCAATCGAAAAGTCGGACACGGATTGCACGGCAGAAGCGTTGCGAAATACGGAGACACCGGTAAAGCTGACGTTTGCCGTTATGACATCTGTCCAACCATCGTTGTTCAGGTCGGCGGTGACCAGGCCGAAAGCATCCGATCCCGCTGGAAACTCGCGCGGGCCGGAGAAAGTGCCGTCGCCCGACCCAAGCAAGAGCCCAATCGCGCTGGGGCCGGAATTGGCATACACGATATCGAGGCTGCCGTCGCCATTCACGTCGGCGAGTTTGACCTCTGCCGGGAACGGGCTCACTTCCGACGCGCGTGTGCTCGCGGAATAGACCGTGGGAGCCTGGAACGTGCCGTTGCCGTTCCCCAACGCAACCGCCAACTCTCCGTCGCCAAGCGATGTCACGACGAGGTCGGGTTTGCCGTCCTTATTGACATCACCCACGGCCACGCCATAGGGAGCGCTAAGAGTGGTGTCGAAGCTGGGGGCCGCAGCGAAGGTCCCACTGCCGCTTCCCATCAAGACTGCGACTTCAGAAGAGCCGGTGACGGGCAGGCAGAGGTCGAGTTTGCCATCGTTGTTCAGATCTGCCGCGGTCAGTTCATTGGCCATCCCGGACAGTGGATATGTCGCTGCCGGATTGAGATGCCCCGCGCCATCGTTGAGCAGCACATAGGCCACGGGATCGATACCCGCCAGCGCCACGTCGGCCCAGCCGTCGCCATTGAGATCAGCGACCACGACGCCGTTCGCATAGCCGGGAACGGCGACATCGATGGGAGCTTGAAACGTGCCATCTCCTCTGCCCAGGAAAACCTCCAGGCCGCCGGTACTCCAGTCGGAGGCGACGATGTCCATCTTGCCATCGTGGTTCAGGTCTCCGGTTGCAACGAAGCTGAGGGCCTGATCCGCAGCATAGACGGTGCCCGGCCCAAGGCTTCCGTCACTCTGCGTAAGGAACACGACGACACCCAGTCCCGTCGAGACCGCGCTCTGACCCACCACGATGTCGGGCAAGCCGTCGCCATTGAAATCGGCAGAAGCGATGCTGAGCGCGCCTCCCAGGGCATTCGACCCTGGAGGCACGACGAGCGCACTATCGCGAGCCGCAGCAAAAGTGCCATCGGCGCCGCCCGACGCGAGCACAACCCCCGAGATGTTGTCCGCTACCAGAGCGTCCGGATTGCCGTCACCATCGAAATCCGCCAGCACAGCAGCGGTCGATGCCGACCCGCCAACCGCGTAAGCTGCGGACACCGGCAAGAACGTGCCATTCCCTTTTCCTATCAGCACGGCCAGGTCTGACTGAGCCGTGTTGGTGACAACCAGGTCGGGGAAGCCGTCCCAGTTCAGGTCGGCAATGGCGACCGCGACCGGATCGTTTCCCACCCAGTCCGAAACACCGTTCTGCACGAACGAGCGGCTACCCTGGTTGAGAAAGACACTCACAGTGTTCCAGTATCCGTTCGCCGTGACGACATCGGGGCGGCCGTCTCCGTTGATATCCGCGATGGCGACCGACGCAGCGGACGTAGCGCCGGTATTCTCCCCGTCACTGCTGACAAAAGCCACGGCAGTGAGGAAACCACCGTTGCCGTCTCCGGGATACACGGCCGTGTTGGTCACGAGATCGAGATTGCCGTCGAGATCAATGTCCGCGAGCACTCCTGCCGATGCTTGTGCAGGGAAGGCCGCACTGTGCGCCGCTTGGAAAGTCCCGTTTCCGTTCCCCGGCAGGAATGCAGCCTGGCTTGAGATTCCGTCCACGAGCGCGATGTCAGGCTGCTTGTCGCGATTCACATCCCAGATTGCGGCCGCGATCGGCCAATTGATGCCGGTAACGGTGGACAGCGGAGCGGCAAAAGTTCCATTCCCATTCGACAACAGAACGTCGATTGAACCGGGGTGAACCAGAACGATGTCGTCTTTGCCATCCTTGTTGAGATCCGACACCAGGACAAAATGATTGGTGCCGAAGTCCACAGGAATTGGAGTGGTGGCGGTGAATGTCCCATCGCCGTGGCCGAGCAGGACTTGCAGGAAGCTGCCGGTTGAAGACACGCTGTTCTGCACCACGACAATGGCATCCAGCTTCTTGTCGCCGTTCACATCACCTTTCACCACGGGATAACGGGTTACGCCGCCGGCATCAACGATCGATGCCGACAAGAATTCAGAACCCGACACAGCGGCAGCTGCTTGATTGGAGCGGGGGATTTTTGCGTGGCGCAGCGCCGTCGCCCTGTGTTTCGGGGCGTGTGCGAGAAACTGCAACAAAGGCTGTTGAGAAGGCAGACGCTTCGGAGAAACCGGCTCAGTCCAGGATTCTCCGGCAACCGTAAACACTAGCGCTATCGTTAAGAAAACGAGCCGCAACCGCATACCCATGGAAGTCCCCTCGTCGAACTTGATCACAGGCTAATCCCCTCGATGACCAGAATCGGTCAATCTCTTATCGGGACCGGGATGGGTGCTGCTTAGTTTTTAGCGGACCCTTTCGTACATGACCGGAGTTACCTGCGTGCGGGCCTGGGTGGGCTGGACCGGCCTGTTTGGCTGGGAACCGGGAGCATGTGGGTCGGGTACGGAAGCGGCACTGGCCAGAACCACCAAGTCGATCCGGCGATTCTTTCGGCGGCCGTCTTCCGTGGAGTTGTCCGCGATGGGCCGGTATTCCGCGTACCCGGCGACTGCGATCTTGGCCGGGTCGAAGCGATATTTGGAAATCAGGACCTGAACTACCTCCGTCGCCCGGGCAGTCGAGAGCTCCCAGTTCGAACGGAACGACGAATTGTGGATGGGCATGTTGTCCGTGTGACCTTCGACGCGAAAATCGAAGCCGCGTTCCGCCAGTACGCGCCCGATGTGGGCCAGCGTCGGCTCAGCCCCCGGCAGCAGATGGGCTTCCCCACTGTCAAAAAGTCCGACTTCGCGAAGACTCACGACCAGGCCATCAGGTACGACTCGCATTTCAATGCGGTTCTGGCGAATCTCGTCCTGCAGAGCCACTTCGAGTTGGCGTTTGACGACCGAGACCGGAACGCTGCTGCGGCTGGGAGCAGGAGCAGGCGCCATGTCGTTGATCAAGCGCGCCAATTCCGGGAATTTCGGCGACGGCGCCATAATCGCAGGGCCGGACTCCTCCACTCGCAGAATCGACCCCTGCCGCGGCGTGGAAAATACCCCAAGATCGGAGAACCCTCCCTGGATGGCGCGGGCAACCTGCGCAACTTTGCGGTTGTCAACCTGGGAAGAGGCATACAGAACGACAAAGAACGCAAACAGAAGCGTGATGAAATCGGCATAGGAGACGAGCCAGCGCTCATGACTGGAATGACCGTGCGCTTTCTTCCGCCGCGTCACGCGACCACTCCAGCTTTTTGTGACGATTGCTGCTCTTGCTGCTGTTCGAGGAATCCCAGCAACTTGGTTTCAAGCATGCGTGGATTGATGCCCTCGAGGATCGAAACAACACCTTCCAACGTCATTTCGCGGAGAAGCTGTTCTTTGCGCATGCGGATCTTGAGTTTCCCGGATGCAGGCAGGAAGAAGATATTGGCCGCGCCGACCCCATAGATGGTCGCCACGAAGGCTACCGCAATTCCCTTCCCCACTTCATCGATGTTGTCGAGGTGCTGCATCACCTGAATCAGGCCGAGTACAGCACCAATAATTCCGATGGTCGGCGAGAATCCTCCGGCAGACTCGAACACTTGCGGGATTCGATCTTCCTCCTCGGCGCGGTTCCCGAGATCGAGTTCCATCATCTTTCGCAGTTCCTGGGGTTCGGTTCCGTCCACCGCCAGCATGAGAGATTTCTTCAGAACTGGATCCTGGATGTTCTGGAGGTCTGCATCGAGGGCGACGATGCCTTCCTTGCGGGCCTTGTGGGCATATGCCACCAGGTCGTTGATCAGCTGGGAAGGGTCCACGGCTGGTTCACGGAAAACCTGTGAAAGCGATTTGGCAGCGCGAATCACCACCGGTAAAGGGAACTGAACCATGACGGCGCCGATGGTGCCTCCGAAGACGATCATGGCTGCGGTTGGCTGGAGAATCTGTCCAATGCGGCCTCCTTCCAGCAGGAGACCCACGAGAATGCCGGCGACCGCAAGCAGAATGCCTACAAACGTGCTCTTATCCACGGAGATTCATCTCCGAACTCGAGTCTGAGTCAGGTTGATCCGGGGTGTGACTCGTGTTTCCGGCCGCCAGGCTTGGGTTGACCGCAGGCAGGCCGGCCAGAACGGTTCTCCGGAATGCGATGATCCGATCGATCACCTCTTCCGTGCGCTCCTTGACGATGACCTTCTCGCCGGACAGCAGCGTCAGGACGGTATCGTGGGCGTTTTCGATGAACTTAATAAGATCGGAGTTCACTGCGATCGGCTGACTGTTGAGCCGGGTCAGTCGAATCATCGGAATCGCCTCCTTCCCCCCTGGGTCGAGCCCGGAAGAAGACACTCCCGGCCCGGCCTCCTCATCGGTACTTCAGCATGATTTCTTAAGGCGATCGGTATGGTTTCCGTGCCCGGAGATAAGGTCCGCAGGTTTCGAACTCAGGAAAAACGAACGTACATTGGCCGGTTGCCGAACCGCCAGGAACGTAAGGATGGCCCCATTACCCGGGTGTAGAGAGGGGAATTAGTGAGGGATTGGGGAATGTGCCGATAAGGGTGCGACACAAATCGACCTTCTGCAGGAGCAGAGGTTCACGCGATGCGCTAACCAGCAAGCTTTGCACAGGTCGAATCCACCTGACTAAGGAGCCTTACAAATGGCGTTTAACATTCTGTATAACGTTCCGTCCCTGGCGGCGCAGAACCAGATGAACATGACTAGCGCGTCGCTGCAGCAAACCCTCTACCGCTTGTCTTCGGGCTCGCGGATCAACTCCGGCGCGGACGATGCTGCCGGCCTGGCTATTGCCGATGGTCTGCAAGCCAACGTCACGGCGCTGACCCAGTCAGCCCGCAACGCGAGCGACGGCCTCGGCGCCCTGCAAGTAGCCGACGGTTCGCTGGCGCAGGTGACCACACTGCTCAACCGCGCCGTCACACTGGCGACCGAAGCTGCCACCGGCACCGTGAGCGACACCCAGCGCACCGCGCTGGACGCAGAATTCACGGCGATCAAGGCCGAAATCGACCGCATCGGCGCGAACACGACCTACAACAGCGCGCAGGTGTTCAGCGGAACAGTGTCCTCTGTGTATCTGACGGATGCGACCGCAGCCGGCAGCAACTCCATCGACATCACTGTCGGCAAGCTGGCCTCGAACAGCATCGGCTTCAGCACGGGCGTCACCGCCGTCGACCTCAGCAAGAACGACCTGACGACCGCCGCCAATGCCCAAACCGCGCTGACCAACATCGACACGGCAATCGCGAATGTCGCTGCTGACCGCGGCTCGCTGGGCGCT
Organism: Terriglobales bacterium; assembly: GCA_035519435.1. Classification (GTDB taxonomy): domain Bacteria; phylum Acidobacteriota; class Terriglobia; order Terriglobales; family Acidobacteriaceae; genus Acidiflorens. Next base: position 46,623 of record DATIWL010000013.1, on the reverse strand, counting down.
GTGATGAACCGGCTGCAGAGCGCCGGCAACGTTATCAGCAACCAGGTGCAGAACCTGACGCAGGCCGAGAGCTCCATCCGTTCGGCCGACATCGCGCAGGAAGTTGCCAACATGTCGAAGTACAGCATCCTGCAGCAGACCGGCGTTGCCGCTCTGCAACAGTCGAACCAGATGCAGCAGGCTGTGCTCCAGCTGTTGCGGTAACGAAGCAAGGCCGTGGATCCACGTGGTGGGGCGGAAACGCCCCACCAGCACTCTTTTAGACCATGCGGATTGAACCGATCAACACGATGCCGACGGGCCGCCCGGCAACGGACGCATGGCGGCAACTCGCCCACGAGACGGCCAAGGTCCGCGAGCGAGCGCAACGGGTGTCCGCGGATCCCGCGGTCACCGTTCACACCTCCGAGTCTTCCGCGCTGCAATCGGTCATTGAGTCCGACGCAACAACCAAGGAGATCGTGGTAAAGATGGTCGACCAGAAAACCGGGGAAGTCGTGCGTCAGATCCCGCCGGAAGAGATGCTTCGCATTGCGCGCGCCATCAGCGGGCAGATCGCCGCAGAACAACAGAAAACCAACCAACGATAGGGTGGAATGAATGGGAACCTTCGGGATTGATCTCAGCTCGCTCACGGGCTCGCAGGGGATCGACGTCAATTCTCTGATTTCACAGTTGAGTTATGTGGCACGTGCTCCCGAGCGGGTTTGGCAGGTACAGCAGCAGGGACTGCAGGTCCAGATGAACGCGCTAACCAGCCTGAACACCGGCGTCTCCGCTATCCTCGACAAGCTCAACAGCCTGAAAGACTTCTCGGGGGCCATGGGATCGGTGGTCACGAGTTCCTCCAACAGTGACCTGGTCACGGCTTCAGCCAGCGCCGGAGCTTCCATTGGAAGTCACGTAGTCGTCGTGAACAGTCTGGCGACGACCGCCTCCTACTACAGCGCCGCCGTGGCGACAGGCGACACCACTATCTCGAATGGCAGCTTCTCCATTCAGGTTGGCTCTGCTGCCCCCGTCACCGTCACGATCGACGGTACCAACAACACCCTGAACAAACTGGCCGCAACCATTAACGGGCTGGGGCTGGGAGTGACGGCGGGCGTCACAACCGATGTTTCGGGTGCAAGGCTCACGATCGTTGCTAAGTCGTCGGGAGCCGCGAGCGACATCACCATCAGCGGCGACACAAGTGGCTTGGGCCTCACCAAGGCTGCTGCGGGAACGAACGCGAAGTTGACGGTTGACGGCGTGCCCATCGAGAGCGCAACCAACTCCGTCAGTGGGGTCGTGCCGGACGTGACGTTCAATCTCATCGGTGCATCGCCCGGAACGCAGGTGACGATTGGGGTAGCTCCGGACACCGACGCTATCGTGCAGGCAGTCAACGATTTCGTGGACGCTTACAACACCGTGGCGCAGCAGTTCACCCAGGGTTTTGCGGTCGATCCGACATCGAAACAGGCCGGAGCGCTGGTTGGAGACAGCTCGGCCGACATGATGCAGCAGCAGTTGCTCGACATGATGACGTATTCGGTCACCGGTGCTGGAAGCTTTGCGACCCTGCGGTCGTTGGGGATCTCTTTGGCCAATGATGGCACGTTGAGCGTCAACGCCAACACCTTGAAGAACGCAGTCGCTGGCAACTACACGGATGTCAAGTCGTTCTTTCAAAGCGATGCCGGATTCGCGACGTTCTTCTCGAAGGAACTGACACAGGAGACCGATCCCACGCAGGGAGTGTTGTTTGCCGATCTGAAGGGGCTTCAGTCGACACAGGAGAGCCTGCAGGACCAGATCGACAACTTCGAGCAATTCCTCGTTGCCCAGCAACAGCAGTGGCAGAAGCAATACGAGCAGGCCAATATCGTCCTGCAACAGCTCCCGCAGCTGGAAAAGCAGATCGAGATCCAGCTGGGGACCTATAGCACGAGCAGCAAATGAACTCTGAGACTCTCCGATACCGGGCTGCTGCGGTGCAGAGCGCGACGCCGATCCAACTGGCGTGCATGCTCTACGACACGCTGATCCGCGACTTTGGCCGCATTATCTCGGCCATCGCCGAGGAGAACGTCGAAGCCCGCGCTGGCGAAGTGAAGCACGCACTGCTGGTCCTGCAACAGCTGGAAGCACAGCTCGACGTGTCGCGAGGAGGAGAGGCGGCGGCTTCGCTGAGCCGCTTCTACGCCCTGGCCAGGGGGAAGATCCTGCGCGGACACGCGACCGTGGATCCGGCGCAGTTCCGCGAACTGATCGACTTGTTCCTTGAGGTGCGGTCGGCTTGGGAGAAGGTCTCGGATCCTCGCACCGACGACAATTCCGGTAGCGCAGAATTGCGGAACCGTTCCGGCCTGAGCTGCTCCGCCTGAGAGCTGATCCAAGAGTCTCGCCTGCCCCCTGCCTTCCAGGACAGAACGTCGTATCTCGCGGCAGACGCTACCGCAGGTAGTCCAGGAGACTTGGCTGCAGCACCTGGGCGGCTGCGGACAGCGTCGCCTGATGCGCCGTTTGTGCTTGCGATAGATTCGTGGCCGCTTCCGCCAGGTCGATACCGACGAGCGTATTATCCTGCGATTTCAGGTTCAGATTCTGCTGCTGCAGAGCCGACTCGTCGCCATTCAACTGGTTGAGGTTGTTGCCGTAGAACGTGCGTTGGACGTTGAGTCGCTGCAGGGCCTCGCCGACGGCCGTCGTCGCCGACGCGATCGCAGTCTTGTCGCCATTCTGCAGGCCCGTGATCAGTGCCTGGAGCGACCCAAAGACATCTCCGGACGCGTTTTGAAAGATCTGATCGCCGGCCTGATTCATTTCCAGTGTCCGCCCGTCGGCAATCGCCACATGGTTGACACCCGAATTGCCGTTATAGGTGACAACCCCGCCGTTGAGAGCAAATGGGACCGTCGTCGTTGCCGTTCCGGCAAAGATATAGGTCCCGCGGAATGAAGTATTGGCGAGCTGCAGAACCTGGTTCTGCACACCCTGCACTCCCTGAAGGATCTGCTGCAGGTTATCCGGGTTCATATCGCCGTTCGCAGCTTCCGTTCCCAACGTGATGGCCTGGTTGAGAGCAGTCACCACCGATCCCAGCGCGGCGTCGGCCGACTGGAACAGTGCGCGCAAACTGGCGACGCTCTGCAAGTACTGATCAATACGAGACTCGGTGGCGACATTGCCGGAGTAAATGGCTGCGGCTGCCGGATCGTCCGAGGGCTGATTGACTCGCTTGCCGGAGGAGAGCTGTTGCAGAGCCGTCTGCTGGTCCTGTTGCGTCTGCCATAAGGCTGCGAGAAGGTCGTCGGTAGGATTGGGATTGATGCGCATAGATCGTTATCCAGTCGGGCTTCCCATGGCAATCACCGTCTGCGTCATCTCATCGACCGTGGTAATGATCCTGGCCGCGGCGGAGAATGCATGTTGATAGCGGATTAGGTTGGTTGCTTCTTCATCGAGCGACACGCCAGAAACCCCCTGGCGCTGGTCCTGAAGCTGCTGCAACGACAGAGACGAGGCCGTGGATTCTGCTTTCACCTGCGCGGTCCGATCACCCACCGTGAAAACCAGTGCGGCGTAGGCGTCGCCTGGGTTCTTGCCTGACGGGAGGCTGTTGGTTTGCACCGCCAGCAGGTTCGTGATGTTTCCGCTGCTTCCGGGCGAACCGTCGGAACTGGCCGCGATGGCTGCCGGGTCGGTGATCGCCAGTGCGAAGTTGCGCGCCGCTCCGGTGCCCGTGATCGGAGCGAAGAAATCCTGGCCTGCCGCTCCGTTCAGATCAAAACCACCGTGGTGAGCTGTGTTGAAATTGGTCGCAAGGCCGCCGGCCAAGTCGTCGAGTTGCTTCATCCCGTCGGGAATGGCCTGGTCACGAACTGACAGGAATCCACCGATGCGGCCGCCCGTCAGCGAAGCGGTGATGTCCTGACCCAGTGCGAAAACATGCTGCGCCCCGTCCGCAGCGGTTCCGGCCTGCAACTCGAAGCTCTGCCCGCCTACAACTAATGCAGTCCCGTTTCCAGTCGTGATCGTATCGCCCTGCTCCGTGCTGATCACGTGGACCTCGGTCAATTGCGCAAGCTGGTTGACGAGTTCGTTGCGCTGATCTTCGAGGACGCCCGCGTCCTTCCCCAGGCTCTTCAGCGTGCCGACTTGGGCGTTCAGTTTGGCGATCTCGGACGTCAGCCGGTTGATGTCGTTGACCGACTGTACGACGTTCTGATTGAGATTCACCGTCAGGGCATCGAGCTGGTTCACGGTGTTGTGGAAGTCTGCGGCCAGATTGCTGGCGGCGGTTAGCACGGCCTGGCGGAGCGGAAGGCTGGTGGGATCAGTCGACAACTGCGTCAGGCTATTGAAGAACGCCGTGATATCCGTCCCGATGTTCTGCGAAGTGTTGCTGAAGAGCCCCTGCACCTGATTGAGAAAGCCAAGTTGAGCGCCGGCGTTGCTCTGTTGCTGTGTTTCGCCCAGAATGCGCAATTCGAGAAGCCGGTCGCGGATGCTGTCGATGCTCTTGAGGTTGACCCCCTGACCAAACATCAAATCGCCCATCTGCACCGGGGGATTGTCCGTGAAGGTTGGCGCTTCCCGCGAATAACCGGGAGTATTGACGTTGGCGATGTTGTTGGAAGTAACGCTCAAGGCGCCTTGCTCAGCGATCAGGGCCTGCACCGCCATCATCAGCGAACTGGTAAGTCCACCCATGCCTACACCTCGCTCGACCAGGTAACGATTTCGAGAGGAGCGCGACCCTTTGCAGAATAGCCGCGGCTGGATTGGTGAAACGTCAGAAGGACTTGGACGAAACGTTCAGCGCGGCCCAGCAGACTCGCATAGACCCGCTTCTGTTGCCGGATCTCGTGCGCGATCTGCTGGACGGGTGCAGGCGCCGGGCGCACAGCACGAGACTCAGTTGGAAAGAGGCCAGCATCAGCCAGCAGAGCGCAGAGTTCACCCTGCAGCGCAACATGCCTCTCGAACTCCTTCAGGTCCTGGCGCGCGAGGGCGCGTGCGCCGGCATCAAGTTCTGACGAGAGCTGGCGTAACACCGGCAGCACGAGATGCCACGGCGTTTGCCCGGAATTATGAACGTTGTCCATCGGGATGGTTTGTCGCCGGGTTCCGGGCGTCCTTACGCGCCGCCTTCGTTCAACATGGCTTCAGCCATGGCGTCAGCGTCAAGGCGATACTGTCCGTTGGCAACCGCTTCCCGGAGAGCTGCGATGCGCTCCTGACGGCTTGTCGACGCCGCCAATGCCCGCTCCATTAGGGACGACATCGACTCCGCGGCTTGCGAGAAGCTCGCTTTGTCCTCCGAAACGGAAGTAGAGGAGCCGGGCTTGTTGCTGGACTTGTCCGTACGCTCGGCCGCGATCTGTTGGGCGATTGAATTGTTGAGGTCGATTCTCATCTCTGCACCTACTTTTCCGGGTGACTCCTTATCGGTCACTTCGGTCCTAGACTTTAGTTACCTCCGACATCTTCCTTACAGGCCATGCAGACTTCCCGAACACCCTTATTTTCACTCACTTACATGTCTGACCAGGCTCTTCAGCAACAACTTCGCGATGCCGAATCCGCCGCCCGCGGTCACACTCTCCGCCAGCGACTGCATTCCCAATACGGAAAACTGATGTAACGCCCCTTCTTCCTGATCTGGGTCGCCTCCGGGCACTGTTGCCAGCGACTCCTCGGCAGCCTCGAGCCACTTCCCGATTAGTAAAGATTCGAAGGCGCGCGCGGATTCGGCCACCTTCTTATCCCCTGCCGCCCCCGGCGATTTGAGGTCCGCGACGGCACGCTCCTCCCGCGAACGTTGCCAGTCGTGGAGTCCGACGGTACCGGTCAGCCCGAGAGGATCCGGCATTTATAGGACCTCCAGTTCGGCGCGAAGGCCGCCCGCTGCCTTGATCGCCTGCAGGATCGCCACAACGTCGCGTGCGGTTGCTCCCATCTCATGCAAGCCGCTGACCAGGTCTTCGACGCGCGCTCCCTCGGGGAGCTGGATCTTCCCCACCGGCCCTTCCTTCGCGTGTATCGAAATGTCCGGCACTACGGTGGTGTCGCCCTTGGCAAATGGTTGCGGCTGGGAAACTTCCAGAGTTGTGACCACATCGATGGTCAGATTGCCGTGCAGCACGGAGACGGCGGAGAGCTTGACGTCGCCTCCGAGGACGATCGTGCCGGTTCGTTCGTTGATCACGACTTTGGCGCGCGGATGAAATGTGATCGAGAGATTCTGCACCTTTGAAATCAGTTCCGGCGTGGGAATCGGTCCGGCCAGGCTGACGCTTACATCGATGCGGCGGCTGTCGATCGCCGTAGCCAGGTGCCGTCCGAATTCTTTGTCGATGGCTTCGGCAACGTCCCGGCTGGCAGTGAAGTCCGCATCCTGCAGCATGAAAGAGATCGTGTTCATCCGCGTGAGATCGAGGGCTGTGTCGCGTTCGACGGTTGCCCCGTTTGCGACCTGGCCCACAGTGGGATGGTTGACCTGCTTCGTGTTGCCGCTGCCGCCCGCCGAGTACCCGCCAAGGGTGAGTGGGCCTTGTGCAGATGCATAGACCCTGCCGTCCGGGCCCTGCAGTGGGGTCAGCAATAAGACGCCGCCCTCAAGGCTTTTGGCATCGCCGACCGAGGCGACATTCACGTCCAACGTGGTCCCCGACCTCGCGAATGGTGGCAACGTGCCCGTGACAAAAACGGCGGCGATGTTATTCACGCGCACCGCGCTGGCGGGAATCTGCACGCCCATGCGCTGCATGATGTTGGCCAGAGTTTGCGTGGTAAAGAAGGTCTGACGGCGATCGCCTGTGCCGTTGAGTCCGATCACCAGGCCGTATCCGACAAGCGGATTCGAGCGAACTCCCTCAATCGTGGTGATGTCACGGAGGAGTACGCGCTCCCGCATGGGTTGCGCGCTCTCCGAGGAAGGCGGCGGGGTCTTGGTGATCAGCGGAGTCGAAGCGTCTCTCGCAGCTGCCGGCGGAATGCATGTGCCGGCCGCCAGCAGCAAGAGAGCATGACTCCAACCGCCCAACCAGCCGCGGATCAGAAGCCGAAAATCCATTGCAGGCTCCTCATGATGACGTTGGGCGGACGCGTCGCATCCGAAATCACACCTTTGCCTTTCAATTCAATCTCCAGGTTCGCCAGCGCGGTGGAAAGAACGACATTGTTTGGTCCGACGTCGCCGGGACGGGCGACACCACGCACAATGGCTGTTTCGCGCTCGTGGTTCAGCAGCACTTCGCGCTGTGCTTCGACGACAAGATTTCCGTTTGGCAGGACGGCAATCACTTCACCCGCCAGGCTGGTCTGCAATTTCGAGTTGGCGGAGACTTGTCCCTGCCCTTTGAGTTTGCTGGCCGAATTCGCGCCGAAGAGAGGATTGACGCCACCGACCTTCAAGCGTCCAGGAAGAGCGGTGATGGCGGAAGAAGTGTCGTAGGAACGCTCGGCGTCGGTCGTGCCCCCGGCGGCGGCGCTCGTCTGCTGCACGACTTGAATGATGATGGTGTCGTGCGCGTGCGCAGCCTTGTAATCAGAGGCGAGATTGGCGAGCCGCCCACTGTCCACCCACAGACTCCCCAAAGTTGCTTCCTCGGTCGGACCGGACGACTGCATTACCCGTTCGAGGTATTCCGTGCGGAGTTGCTGGCTGGTCTTGAGTTTCGCCCGAGCCCCGGCCGGCTGGGGCAGCAACAGAACGATCCCCACCGCGAACAGGACTGACGTCATGGCGCGCATTGAGTTCTTCATTCGAACCACGCTCGTACCACTCCCCGGTCAACGACTTGTGCCAGGTAGATTCGTTTGGTGGCGGTGTTCCTGACTCGCACCTTTCCGCCGAGGCTTCCGTTCTCAAGACAGGTCACTGGGGTTGAAATACGCGTTCCGCGGTTCTCAAGCAGCAGGATCGCTCTTCGGCCAGCGCGAACGAGAACTGGCGCGCGCGATTTTGCTTCCGGCGATACCTGGCGCGAAGAACTCAGCCGATGGGAAAGGTCCGGCCAAGCTTGAGGATTGCCCGGATGCAGCATGATGAAGAACGGCAGACAATCCTTGGGCTGCCGGCACACCAGCCGGATCCAGATGGAGTTGTCGTCGAGCTTCCGCCAGTACTGAACGCGCAACGGCGCGTCGGGTGTTGCCACCGGCACGGAAACGGGAAATTCGATTTCGTGTGCTTCCGCCGTGAGGCCCGATTCCCGCAGCGCTTCGACGACGTGGTCCGCGTTCACGACCGCAGACGAGGAGGCGCCAAGATTCCCGGACAACCCGGCAACCAGCAGTCCCAGCACCCAAGCAAAATGGAGGGTACGAGTCATTCTTTCCGCTCACCTGCCCAGCGTATTCAACTGCTGCAACATCTGATCGGCCGCTTGCACAACTCGGGAATTCGATTCGTAGGAGCGCTGGGCCAGAATCATCTGAATAAACTCATCGACCACGCTGACATTGGATTGTTCGAGAAATCCCTGCTGCAGCGTACCCAGCCCCTCGGCCCCACCCGGAGTTCCAACGATCGGATCGCCCGAAGCCGTCGTCGCCAGGAACAGGTTCTTGCCCACGCTGTTCAGCCCGCCCGGATTAGCAAACAGCGCAAGCTGGATGTTTCCCACCTGCTGAGCTGCGGTTTGTCCAGGTTGCGTGACAGAAACCGTTCCGTCTTCCCCGATCGTGACCGAGAGCGCATCGGGCGGGATCGTAATCGCAGGATCCAGAGGATTGCCGTCGGCGGTAACGATGTTGCCTTCCGAGTCGAGGTGGAAGTTTCCGGCGCGCGTGTAGGCGATGGAGCCATCGGGCTGCCGTACCTGGAAGAAGCCCGCGCCCTGGATGGTCAGATCGAGCGGGTTGCCTGTCTGCGAGAGCTCGCCCTGCTGCTGCACCATTTCGGAGGCCCCCGGCCGAGTGCCGAGCCCGACTTGAAGACCGGCGGCAACTGTAGTCTGCTGCGTCGCCGCAGCGCCCGGCATCACCATGTTCTGGTAGATCATGTCGGAGAACTGCAGGCGCCGGCGGCGGAATCCGCTGGTGCTGGCGTTGGCTAGGTTGTTGGCGATGTTGTCGAGATTCAGTTGCTGGGCGATCATCCCACTCGCCGCCGTGTAGAGAGCTCGGAACATTCAGATCTCCTATGCCTACCCGATGCGCGGCAGCTCTTCTGCCGCGATGCGATTGAACTGTGAATCGAAAACGGACAGCGCGCGCTGCATCATTTCGGTTGACCGTTGCACGGTAACCAGATCGACCGCGCTCATGACCGGATCGACGTTCGAGGATTCCAGCATCCCCTGGCGCAAGCGCGTGTGGGTCGAGGGGGTTCCTTTGGAGCGAGCGGAGTAGTAGTTCTTCCCAACACTCTCCAGCTTCGCTTCCGGGCCGAACTCGACCAGTTCGATCTTGCCGGTGATCGCGCCGTCGACGGAGATGGTGCCGTCGGGGCTCACCGAAATCGGGCCGTTGGGAATCCGGATCAGGCCCTTGTCCCCGAGAACTGCATCGCCGTCGCTCGTGACTAATTGGCCCTGCCGGTTCAGATGAAAAGAACCGTTGCGCGTGTAGAGTCTTCCGCCGGCCGTCTGCACAACAAAGAACGCGCTGCCTTCGAGCGCAAAGTCGAGATCATTGCTGGTCGTCTGGAGTCCTCCCTGCGACAGATCGAGACGGCTGCCTTCAAGGACTCCATAGTTGTTGGTTGCCTGGTTCAGATCGCTCATGGGGCGTTCCAGATTGGTGGCCAGAAGCGAGCGGAAGACGCTATGGTGGGCGCGATACCCGGTGGTGCTGCCGTTGGCAAGGTTGTTGGCAACCAATTCGAGAGATTGAGCCTGTGCCATCATCGCGGTGCAGGCAGCGTAGTACCCCGGATCCATGAAGCGCTCCTTCTGGCCACTGACGGAGGAGCACGTAGACCACCGCTGGCTTTGCCCGCACTCATGAGTAAGTGATTGAAAGATGGAGAAGGACGCCAGGCTGGATGAGAGCCGGATGAGGGTCGCGACTTCAGACGGCAGCCAGCGATCCGGCGCGCCGGCGGGGCCTCTAACGTTGGTCTATTTCACAGTCCTCTAGTCCAGGCTCCAAAGACGCCACGCGTCGAGCTTGCCGGACAACTCGTGCAACACTTCCATGCAGTTCGGCAGGCGCTCCCATTCGCTTCGGCGGCAGACGCGTTCCCTCCAGCCTGCGGAGAGACTGGTCGAGGACAACTGAATCTCATTCACCCAGGCGCGAACTGCAGCGATCCTCTGCGCTAGAACCGTGTGCTCCGGAGGCGCATACCACGGCTGACGGTGCCACCGCATCACCTCCACCAGTTGTTCGGGCAGATTCCAGGCTTCAAGGCTAGGCTGGAACTCGGTTACGGTGCAGTGGCATCCCTGCCCAAGGCAGGTGAGCCCCGGCAGATCGTGAAGCAGGCCCGCAAGATAGGCGGATTCCGGCGAAATATCCCCGATGCATGCCGAAGCGGCTTCTGCCGCCAATGCCACGAGCCGGGTCCTCTTCAGTCGCCAGCGCAGCCTGCAAATCCGGGTGTGGCTCAATCCACGCGTCCACACCGGCACAATCTGCGTTGCACGGCGCAGTGTGTTCTGACCCAAATGCACGATGGACGTCTGCAAGGAGAGCGGATCCCGTCGCAGGTGACGGTGGCTCAGACGAAGGACTTCTGCCGTGAAGCCGGGATCCGTGCGCACTGCGGAGACGAGTCTGTCCAGATCGACGGAGGCGCCGGCAAGCAACAGGTCAAGAGCAACCAGGGTCGAGGGCAACGCCGGAAATGGCGGCGCATAGCCGCAGGAACCCGGCGGGACGTGAACCGCCTCCGCCGCCAGCCACGGCCGGATTGGGATTCCGGCGCTTCCGGTCTGGGTTTCCTGTTGCATGGGCCGACTCTATATCGGCCACACGCACAGGCGAGCTTAGCCAAGCCTGCCAACCTCAGGTCATGCCCCGCAGCGGAACAGCAAGTCCACCTGCAGGCGGGCATGAAGCCGGACCCAGAGGTACTGCCCACACATCGAAAAATCCGCCCGCGGAGCTCCCAACTGCCGAATGTAGCTTGCGCTCACTCTGGCTATTTCCGCGGGAGAGCAAGCTCGATCGAAGAGAAGTTCGTTCGCACGGTCCTCCCCCTTCAGGGAATGGAGTCGCCGCTGATACTCGCTCATAGTGATAAAGCATGGTCCGACCTGACAACCCAGCATACGCTGGATCTCGGGCAAGATTCTGTGGTCCGGACCATCGGCAAAACCCATGAGGAGTGTCCGCGATGCCTCAATGTAATGCAACGGGATGACGCGATAACGCTCTGCCAGGAATATCGGAACGCGGACAGGAAGCCAGGTGATGCCGGTATTGGATGGAAATGTTGGATGTCCCCATTGCGCCGCTAAGGCATACGTGAGTTGCTCTTCGCTGGCATAGCCCTTCTGTAGAAGAATGTCGCCTACTCGAGTACCCTTGGCGCGATGTTCTTCGAGGACTTCCCGCAATTGCGCCTGCGTGAGTTCTCCCCGCGACAACAGCATGAGACCCAGCGGAATCCGCGCTTTCCGCGGAGCAGGTTGGCGTCTCCGACTCACGATGAGCGCGTTGAACATGCGCAGCATCTCTGCCTCGTAACACGCGGGACCGCAAAGCCAGCGGCCGGCAAGATCCACTCCCTCGAGCCTGCGTGAGAACGAATACTGGACCGACCGGCGCCGGCAGCCCGGATGCGCGCAGGTTCTGCCAAGTGCCTGCAGCCGCGAACCCGGCAACGACAGGAAACCGACCAGGCGATCCAGCAGCGAGATGTCCCTCCATGGGGCTGGTGGAATCGTCATACGAGCCCCCGCTGGCAGACCTCGGTCACGCGCAACCCGTAGTTGCCGTCGACAACCATCACTTCACCCCGCGCCAGCACTTTTCCGTTGAGAACCAGTTCCACCGGATCATGTAACCGCCGGTCTAACTCCACGACGGCTCCCGGCCCCAGTTCGGCAAGACGCCCGAGCGTAAGACGCTGCTGCCCGAATCGCAAGGAAACGTCGAGACCTGCCTCCATCACCAGATTGAGCGTTTCATTCTTCGATTCCATCCTTGGTTGCTCCTCAACGATCTGGTTGATCCGTAGGTTGGGACCGCATAACAATGACGCGCGTAAGCCCGGTTTGCCGTCGGCACTCGCGGTCAGAACCAGAACTTTCTCCGATACCCACGCCGGCGTCTGCGCGACTTCCGTTTTCGCCATCAGCTTCCCGTGCTGCTCCTGAAAAGCGGACAGAGCGAGCGCCACGGACTGACGCAAAGCATCCTGAAGAGATGCAGGTGTTGCACTCGGCTCACCGCTCTCGGCTTTGGCAAACAGGGTGCGAGCATCCTCTGCCGAGATCACGAGAGCGGCCTCGCCTTCCATTACGCCGGCGAAGGTGATCGCCAGCCAGACTGGTTCGGCGCCGGGATCAGGACGGGGAACTTCGCTCCGCGTGATGGTGTGTGGCATTCCCCGAAAGTGCTGGAGCACTCCGCTCCAGCTCCTTCCAAGACATTCCACAAACCCGGCCAGCGTGTTGTCCAATGTCAGTTCACTCATGGCGTTTTTGTATCTCCTTGCCCGTCATCAAACCCACTTCGAGCTTTGCCGCTCTCCAGTGCCCGCTTCTGACCGGGAACGCTGTGAAAGCTTCTAAGCCGGCTACCAGCACCTTTGCCGGCCGATTGGCAGCCATCGGCAGGCGCAGGACGGAGTCTTTCGCGAGGCCGGCCAAGTCCCCGACCGTCACTCGCAAGGCGGGTAGTTCCAACGACACATCGACGGCAATTCCCAGCAGGGCGGCAGAACACTCCGCTCCGATTGTCGAAGCGAACGCCAGTTGTGGCGGCTCAGAGGACGCCGCGACCGCATGCAGGATGCGCTCGGTCACCGAGACGGAGAGCAAGAGGCTCATACTGCCCGAAGCTCCTCCCATCCGCATGCTGAATGTCAATGCCAGCACGCTCGTCGCGCCCGGCAAACGGGACCGCTTGTCTTTGTCGATGGTCACTTCAGGCAGAAGGCGGACACCCAGGTCACGCCAGGCCGCTTGCAGTTCTTTTGCAGCCATGCGACCCGCTTCTGTCAGCATCTTCAGGTCGAGATCAGTGAATTCCGTGCGCGCCGGCACTTTCTCACCCGACCCTCCCAGCGACAAGTCCAAAACTGCCGCCGCCAGCGGGGAATCCAGGTGCAGAATCACCGGCAACGGCTGCGATTCCACGCGGATGGCGATGCGGACGCTGCCGGGCCCTGCCGCCGCAACGAAATCCTGGTACGGACATAAGCGGCCCACCGCGAGCTCGATTTCGACGGCGACGCCCAGAGACAGGCTGAGACAGCGTGCCAGTCCGCGCGCGAACGTACTGTGAAACCCTGCGACCGAATGGATTTTCTCTTCGGAAAGCGAAGAGGGCCCTTGAGAGTCCCACCTCTCCACCGAGGCGAATGCAGGAGCAGGGGTTTGCATGGGCGGAGCGCCGGCGGCTACTGCCTGGGCCACTTCGGCCGCGACGATCGTGTCATTGGCATTGGGCATGACGTATTCTCAGGCTCCGGCGGCGAACGACCGCACGCCCTCGATTTCCTTCTTCTCCAGGCTGGCACGCAACTTCGCCAAGGCCGCGCAATGAATCTGGGAAATCCTCGACTCGCGAACATCGAGGATGGTGGCAATTTCCTGCATGGTCAGTTGTTCGACGTAGTAGAGCGAGATCACCTGTTGTTCGCGCTCGGGCAATTGCCGGATAGCCTGGCTAAGATGTTGCCGCATTTCTGAGTTCAGGCAGCGCGCGAAAGGACTTTCCTCCGGGGTTGCAGGCGCGGATTCCACCAGGTCGTGAGTCCCGCTGCGGTCCGCACCGTGGGCCACCGTTTGTCCAACGGTCTCCAGGCTGTCGAGAGTTCTTCGCAACTTCCGCAACGCGAGTAGCGTCACGCCCAGTTTCTCCGCCACTTCTTCTTCCGCGGGAGGCCGGCCCAGTTCCATCGAGAGGCTGGAGACCGCTTCATCCAGCTTGCGCCCGCGGCGCCGCAGACGCCGAGAGGCCGGATCGAGTCTCCGCAGGCTGTCGAGGATGGCGCCGCGGATGCGAAACTGCGCGTAGGACTTGAACTGCACATTCTTCCGTGGATCGTAGTTCCGCGTGGCTTCCATCAGGCCCAGGATTCCGGCATGAACGAGGTCTTCAAAGAGCACCGATTGGGGAAGGCGCTCGTGAATCCGGCGGGCGATGAACTGCACCTCCTGGAGTTGGCTCAAGATGAGCTGGTTCCGTTCTGCGAAGTCCTGTTGTGTCTCAACGTATTGCTCTTCCGTCGGTGTCATGGTCTGGTCCTGTCAAAAGTTAAGCGCCTGCTCACTGCAGCACCCCCACGGACTGCACTTGGGTCGCAGCCGGAATCTCGGTAGGCGCGAGTACGACGATGCGCGGCAAGAACGGCTCAAGAACGCGCCGCAGATAGAAGCGCGCCGGAGACGCGCACAGCAGCACCGGAGGTGCCTGCGTCCCGTGTTCTCCGAGCAGCCGGTTCAGTCCTTCGAGAACGCGGCGTACGAGCGATGGCTGTGATTCTGCGGCTGCGGCGGCAGCCCCACCGTTCGCCCCGCGTGTGCATTCGTCTTCAATCGCTCCCGTCACTGTTACGACTTTGAGTTCGCCGGCCGGATTGAGCAGCGGCCGCACCAGCGCACGCCCCAAAGCATGCCGTGCCGATTCCACCAACAGCACCGGGTTCTTGTTGATGGCAGCGGTTTCCACCATCGCTTCCAGAATCGTGCCCAGATCGCGGATGGAAACCTGTTCCCGCAGCAGCTGCTGCAGCACCTTCTGGACTTCGCCCAGTGTCATCAACTTGGGCACCAGTTCCTCGATCAGCTTGGGATGGCTCTCGCCGAGCTGGTCGATCAGCCGTTTCGTCTCTTTGCGGGTCAGAAGCTCGTGCGCATTCTGCCGGATGATTTCGCTCAGATGCGTGCTCAGGACCGTCGTCGCATCTACCACGGTATAGCCCGAAGACAGCGCCTTGGCTTCCATCTCTTTGGCAATCCAGCGCGCCGGAGTGCTGAATGCGGGTTCGCGAGTCTCCTGCCCCGGAAGCAGAGTGGCCGCATCGTCGGAGCTGATGGCCAGCATGCAATCTCGCCGCAACTCCCAGCGCGCTACTTCTACTCCCCGCAGGTAAACGACGTATTCGTGTTCGCGCAGCGCGAGATTGTCCGTGATGTGAATGGGCGGAATCAGGAAGCCGAGCTGCTTTGCCAGATGCTTTCGGAGAGCGCGGATCTTGGGCAGGAGTTGGCCATTCTGCTTTTCGTCCGCCAGCGGGACCAGGCCGAACCCGACTTCCAGGGCCAATTCATCGAGCTTGAATGAACCATCCGCGGCATCGGCCGCCGGCTTGGACAGCGTTCCCGCCTTGTGAACGTCGGCCTGGGCCTTCTGATCGGCGGGTTTGTTCTGGATCCGGCGAGCCACCACCATCAATCCGGCGGCCACGACGACGAATGACAACTTGGGAAGGCCGGGAACCAGCGCCAACACCAGCATGGCTCCGGCGGCAAGCCACAAGGGACGGCTCTTGCCAAACAGTTGCCGTTGCACATCTGTCGCGAGGGTTGCTTCTGACGATGCCCGCGTCAAAACAATCGCGCCGGCCACGGAAACCAGCAACGACGGGATCATGGTGACGAGGCCGTTGCCCACGGTGAGAATCGTGTAGGTCTTCAGCGCGTCCTGGAATCCCAACCCCTGCTGGAACACGCCGATCAGGAAGCCCGCAATAATATTGATGACGGTGATCAGAATGGTCGCCAGCGAGTCGCGCTGATTGAAACGCGCGGCGCCGTCCATAGCGCCATAGAACTCGGCTTCACGCGCGATCTGCTCTCGTCGGGCGCGCGCCTGGCTCTCATCGATCAGCCCTGCGTTCAGGTCGGCGTCGATGGCCATCTGCTTTCCGGGCATCGCGTCCAACGTGAAACGGGCGGTCACTTCCGCCGTGCGCACGGCGCCGTGGGAGACGACGATGTACTGGATCGCAATCAGGGCGAGGAACAGAACAAACCCTACGACGTAGTTCCCGCCGACGACGAACTGTCCGAAGGCCTCAATGACCCGGCCCGCCGCCGCCGCTCCCTCGCTGCCGTTCAGCAGAATCCGGCGGCTCGACGCAAGGTCGAGCGAGAGACGGAACAGTGTCAAGAGAAGAAGAAGGCTGGGAAAGACGGAGAACTGAACCGGCTTGAGAATCTGCACCGCCGTCAGCAGCACCAGGACGGATGCCGTGATGCTGAGGGTCAGCAGGATATCGAGGGCGAGGCTCGGCAGCGGGACAAGCATGACAAACACCATGCTCACCGTGGCGGCAGGGAGTGCCCACTCCGCGCTGCTGCTCTTCAGCTCGGAGAGCAGACTGATTTTTTTCGTGCTCGCCATGAATCAGTTCCCTCTCACTCGTTGCGCCTGCCGCGCTCTTGCTTGCGCGCGATACACAAAGGCCATGATTTCTGCGACAGCGGTATAGAGCTTGGCCGGAATCTCGTGGCCCACCGGCACGACGCGGTACATCAGTTGTGCCAGCGGCGGATTCTCGACAATCGGTATCCCGTACCAGCGCGCCACTTCTTTGATCTGCTCCGCCAGCAAGTCACGGCCCTTGGCCACCACCAGCGGAGCGGGCATGTTGAGTTCGTAGCGCAACGCAACGGCAAAGTGCGTCGGGTTCGCAATCACCACAGTCGCCGTCTGCGCGTCCTTCAGCATCTGCTGGCGGCGCACCCGCCGCTGCAATTGCCGGATGCGGGACTTCACTGCGGGATTTCCTTCCGTTTCCTTGAATTCCTGGCGCAGTTCCTCGCGGCTCATCAGCAGCTCGCTTTCGTGCTTGCGCCACGCCAACACGTAATCGATCGCCGCCCAGATCAGCAGCACAAGCAATGACTTCCAGGTCACCTCGAAGATGAGGGCGAACGTCATTCGCAGAAAGGAAGCGAAATCGATGCTCGAGGCGGCGACGAGCGCGCCCCATTCGCGACTGATGACCCGGACCGCAAGATAAAGAATCGCCGTGAACGGCAGCAGCGACTTGAGCAATCCGCTGAGGCCGGTCAGAGAAAACAGTTGCTTCAGCTTTGTTCCGGGACTCAGGCGTTCCACCTTGGGCTGCAGCGAGTCGGTGGCAAATACCAGCCCGCCTTGCATGAGGAACGCGGCAGTCGCAATCACGAAGGCTCCGACCATGGCGGGCATGGCCCAGTGCATCAGTTCCCATCCTGTCCTGAAGAAGACACGGCTTGTGGGCTCTAGTCCGGACTGCATGGAAAGATCCAGGGACGAGCGCAGAAATCCACGCCACGCCATCGGCGCCTGTTGCGCTTGCCAGGCAAAGACGCCGAACGCTGCCGCCGCCGCCAGCACGCTGGGCAGTTCGCGGGTTCGTGCGACTTGCCCGCTTTCGCGCGCCTTCTGGCGACGCCGTGGTGTCGGCTTCTCTGTTTTGTGTCCGGCCATGCCCCTTACCTAGCCAACTGCAGTATGCGATCGCTGAGCACCATCGATTGCTGGAAGAGTGCTGAGAACAAGCGAGGCCAGTACGGCAATGCCCCTGCCAGCAGAAGTACCGACAACATCGCCTTCACCGCCGGCCCAAGAAACAGAACCGGCATCTGCGGCGCGGCCTTGCTGAGCAACCCCAGCAACAGGTCTGCGACAATCGTCGCGGAGAGAACCGGTGCGGCGATCTGGACGCCGATGGAGAGAACACTTCCCGCGCTTCGCAGTACAAAACCGGTAAACGCAGGTCCAAACTGCGCCACGCCTGGCGGTATGCTTTCGAAGCTCTGCGCCAGCAGGCGCAAAATCCAGTGGTGAACATCCAAGGCGAGAAAGGTGAGCAGCGCGATGATCTCGGTGAACAGCGATACCACTGTCGTGTCCACTTGTGTCTGCGGGTCGAGGATATTGACCAGCGAATAGCCCATCTGGAGGCTCATCACCTGGCCCGCCAGCTGCACGCCTTCGAAGACAAGATTCATAACCAGGCCCAGGGCAATGCCGATCAGCATCTCGCTCCCCACCAGCCAGGGCCAATGTTCCAGCGTAGGAGGCTGGAGTTTCGGGGCAAGCACCGGATAGAGCACGGCGGTGAGCGCCATCATGAGAACGATCTTGATGCGAGCCGGCACGGCGGTGTGCGCGAAGAACGGAACAAAGAGCATCAGCCCCGAGATGCGGGCCCCGATCGCGAGCAACGTACCGGCAAGTTTGGCCAATGAGACTTCCATAGCGGTCAGCGGTGGTAGCTCCCCAGGTTCGAGAACAGATCAACGGTGAAATGTGCCATCTGGCGCCACATCCACGGCATCATCAGAAACGCGGCCACCGCCGACGCCAGCAGGCGCGGCACCGTGGAGATCGTCGTGTCCTGCAGAGAGGTGAGCACTTGCACTACGTTCACGATCAGGCTCACCGCCAGGGCCACGCCCAAAATTGGCGCGCCCAGACGGAAGACCTCCAGCAGCGTCCGTTGACCGAGTTGCACTACCTGTTCCACCGGCATCGTTTTATGCAAATCCTTTCATCAGTGAACCGATCACGAGATTCCAGCCATCCACCATGACGAACAGCAGCAGCTTGATTGGTGTGGAAATGACGACCGGAGGCAGTTGGAACATTCCGATCGATGTGGTGATCGAAGCCACTACCATGTCGATAATCAGGAACGGCAGGAAGAGGACAGCGCCGATCTGAAATCCGGCGCGCAATTCCGAAATGATGTACGCGGGCACAACCACGCGCATGGACAAGTCTTTGACGTCATGCGGCCGCGGCTCTTTCGCGAGGTCGACGAACAGCGCCAGGTCCTTCTCGCGGACATAGCGGAGCATGAAGTCGTGGACCGGCTCCGATGCGCGGTTCAGGGCATGCATCGCGTTGATCCTGCCTTCCTGATATGGTTCCACCGCGTTGTGCACGATGACGGCGCCGACCGGCTGCATGAGAAAGAACGTGAGGATCAGCGCCAGGCCGATCAGCGTCTGGTTCGAGGGCGTCGTCTGCAGCCCGAGCGCCTGGCGGAGGAAATGAAACACCACGAGCAGCCGGGCAAAGGGCGTCACGCAGAGCAGGATCGACGGAATCAGCGTCAGGAAAGTCAGCAGCACCGCAACATTGAACGCCGAGTTGTTCCCGACTCCAATGATGCGGATCTCCCCCGGGCGAGTTTTTATGTCCTCCAGGGGGGGCGTTGCCGCCTCGGGCTTCGGAGCTGCCGACGCGGATTTGTCAGCCGGCGCCGCGGCCGGTGTCGCAGGCGTGGGCTCTGTCGCCGCCTCAGGGCCCATCGCCCCGGCGGTACCGATGAGAGACGCCACAACGAGGATCGCGGCAATCGCCTTGTGCACGCCGATCATTGCGCCAGTCCTGCGACCTCCGCCTTCTGCCTCAGCACCGACGAAAAAGATTCGGGCTCCTGCAATTTGGCCAGCATGGAAACGCTTCCCGTCGAGCCGCCGAGAAGAAAGCTCTCGGAATCCACGCGAACGATTGCCAGAAAACGCTTGTCGCCCAACGACACGCTTTCGCAGACGCGCAGCCGCTTCTTGGGAGCCTGAAATCTTCCGAGGTAGCCGCGGAAGCGTGTCCACCAACGGGCCGAGGCTGCCGACGCTGTGTCTCCCGGTGATGGACGCGGAGTTGGAACGGGCGACTCGGCTGCTTCGGTAATCGCTAGAGTTCGCGATTCGGAATCGCACGCCGGCGGTAGGTCTTTTGTACGCGTTTCACCGGATGGGTTCCTCACCACCATCGGCAACAGGCCACCGGCCTGACTCTCGGCGGCACGGGTTGCCTTACTCCTCTTCGCGCGGTTCGTACTCACCCGTGTCGTTGGGCGGGGATGCTTCCCTGTTGTGCGCCCAGTCTTCTTTTCCGGTGTCTCAGTCATCATGCCAACTCCACAATGCGGGCAGCCAGGTGATCGCCGATCACTTCGAGCTTGCCCCATGCCATGAGCTTTCCATTGACGAGCAGGGGTATGGTCGCGGTCTGCGGAATTCCGCTCCTCACGACGATTCCTGGCCGGCACGCGACCAGATCGCGCACCGCGAAGTTCTCCAGCTCGGCCTCCAAGGAAACGGTGAGCGGAACCCATGCCAGCTCAACCAGCGGACTGGGCTCGTTGAGCGTGGGTGTTGCCGCTGGCTCGACTTGACTCATCTGTCCTCGTTCCCCCCAGATATCCCTGCGCCCTACCGCTGCACCAGAAATTCCGTGAAATAGATCTCGCGCACGCCTAGCCCCGGCACGCGTTGTTGCAGCGCAACCAGAATCTGTTCCTTCAGTTTCCTTTTGCCTTCGATCGTGGTTACATCCTGCGGTTTTGTCGCCATCAGCACGTTAAGGATCGTGTCCCGCACAACGGCTGTCGGCGGACTCGACTCCTTGTCTGCCTTGGGATCGTGGTCGAGTCCCAGATCAATCCCCACACGCAGGTAGGTTCTCTGCTCGGGATCGTCGATGTTCAGTGTGAAGGTTTCCAGGTGGAGCACTGCAGGCAGAGACGAGGGCGCAGGCTGGCTCGCTCCGGCGACCGAAGGAGCCTTGTGGCTCCAGTAGTAGAACGCGCCCGCATTGGCGATGGCAGTCAACAACACCAACCACAGCACCATCGACTTGGGGGATTTCGGCGGCTGGTTCTTCGCTTCCGGCATGAAGTCAGTTCAACCCTCATCGACGGGTGTGCAACTTCACTGCCGAGACCAGGGTTCGAGGTGACGATTCCGAGGAATCCAGCAAACAACGAGGAACGCATTCCAGAGCAATGGCTTACGCCGGTGAAACCCGGCGGAAGCGCGACCACGGATTAGGTGAACCGAAAACTCGATTAGAACCTGGATAGAGAAGAGGCGATCTCGGCTCCAGCCTGAGTGGAGCCGCCGGGATCGCCTCTCATCCAACACTAAAGAATCAACCCTCGCGACTAACGCTTCAGGTTGATGGTGTCCTGGGTAATCTCGTCGAAGGTCGTCACGACGCGGGCGTTCGCCTGGAAACCACGCTGCGTGATGATCATCTTCGAGAATTCCTTGGCGATGTCGACGTTCGACTGCTCCAGCGTTCCGCCGGTGAGAGTTCCGCGGCCGCCCGAGCCCGGCGCGCCGATCGTGGCCGCCCCCGAGGTCAACGTCTGGGCATACTGGTTGCCGCCGATGCGCTCCAGGCCCTGCAGATTGGCGAAACTCGCCAGGGCGATTTGAGCGACCGCGGCGGTCTTCCCGTTGCTGAACGTGCCCTGGATCGTTCCGTCACTATTGACACTGAACCCGAGCAGGTTGCCGGCGCCGTATCCATCCTGGTAGGTGGCCGAGGTTGAGCTGGGCGTGGCGAACTGACTCATTAACGGGTTGTTGTTCACATCGTAGAGGTTCCACGTGACATTCATCGGTGCGGCGCCACTGGCCAGGTTGTTGATGGTGATCCCCGTCACGTTCCCCGTCGGCGATGTCAGAATTCCGGTGTCGCTGAATGTCAGGTTGCCGGTTGACACCTGTACCGGATTGCCGGTTCCACCGACGTCGGCCGCCGGTATCGTAACCTCGTACGACCAGGCATTCGGGCCCGTCTTGGTGTAGTTGAACGTCAACACATGGGACACCCCGAGCGAGTCATACACCGTCAAAGGGGTCGAGAATACCGTGCCCACGTCGGCGGAGGCGTCGAGGTTCGCAGTCATCTGCATCGTGGAGGTAACCGCCGGCGGACTAACCTGCCCTTGCCCCAACTGGATCGGAGCCAGGGTCTGTCCGGGTACGATCACTCCATTCACCGCCGGATAGCCCATTACAAAATCGCCACTGTCGCTGATCAGCTGGCCCTTTGCGTTGACATTGAAGTGTCCATCCCGCGTGAAGGTCAACGCGCCGTTGGCGTCCTGGATCACAAAGAATCCGTTACCGGTGATCGCCACATCGCTGCCGACTCCGGTCTGCGTCAGCGCGCCGTTGGTGAACAGGCCGCTGATCGAGGACACCGTCGCCCCCGCTCCTACCTGGATCGGCCCGGCTCCGTTGCTGCCGATCGTCTGATAGAACAGGTCCTGGAAGGATGCGGATTGATCTTTGTAGCCGACCGTGTTGAGGTTGGCGAGGTTGTTGGCAATGACAGAGAGCGCGTTGCTGGCTGCGTCCAGTCCTGAGAGCGGTATGGAAAACATCGGCATGGTGGTTTCTCCCTTGGTGATACCTGATCTTTAGCTGCTTACTCCTTGCAGGATTTCGCGAATCTGAATGAGCTGATCGAGCTGGTTCAAGGACACGATCTGCGCCGTCATCTGATTCGGATCGAGCGGCGACGTGGGATCCTGCGCCTGCAATTCGGTGATCAGCAGCTGCAGGTAAGCCGCAGAGGTATCGCTGGCGCTGTTGCTCTTCGTGCTGCTGTTGTTCGAAGCGCCCGAGGCGGCTGCGCTCGCGACGTTCATAAATGGCTGAATAGTCATGGTGTCTCCTTTACCTCTAAATTCGTATGCTCAGCCCATCGGCCGATTCTGTCGGCTCGAGTGGCGGGGTTGTCTTGGTCTCGGCGTCGGATTCCGATCTCGCATTTCTCGGCGCCTGGGTTGTGGTCCAATCCTGGGCGCGAGAATGGCGGTTCGCATCACCGGCCATCGCGGCCGACTGCTCGTAAAGCGCGATCTTCGCTACCGGGATGTCGAGATCGCTCATCCGCCGGTGCAGCGAAGGAAGTTCCGTTTCCAGGGCGCGCCCAAGATCGGCTCGCTCCACGACAATCTTTGCCGTCACTGCGTGCTGGTCGAGACTGGTACGGACTTCGACCCGCCCAAACTCGCCGGCCTGCATTCCAAAGTGGAGTTCGGTGTTCCGGAAGCGCTCAATCAGGCTGGCGGCAGGGAGTCCGGCAAAGGACACTCCTGCGTCGAAGCCCGTCTGCGCGGGAGTCATGGGCGCGGCCGCCTGGCGAGCCTGAATTGGCCCAGCCTCGCCTTGCGTCGCCGGCTTCTCCCCCCCAGCCTGTGAATTCAACAGCCCCGAGAAAGACCGGGGCGTATGCTCCCCGTCCGGATGCGTCGAGGCGGAATTCTCCGCGGGCTCTTCGCCGTGTGATTCGTCGGCCTTGGTACGAGATTCGATAACCGAATCCCGCTCCGGCTTGGAGCTGCCGGCGGCTTGTGTCTCGGAAGCAGCCGGACGGCCGTCGACGCTCCGGTTCTCAGGCTTCGTGGACGGCAGCTTCGCGCCGGATGGAACGCGCAAGCCATTGACCTTGATTGCCGCCGCCCGGATGGCAGGATCGATCGCTTGTGAAGACGGGGCCGGATTCCCTTTGACACGTGCGACCGTTACTGTCAGGGGATTGACCGCAACAGGTACGGGCGAGTTTGCGTTCGCAGCGACAGCTTGTGTTTCGACAGGAGTATTCTGCGCTGCCGTGCCGTTGGCCTTGGAATCCAGCGTAGGTGATTGCTTGTCGTTGTTCTCAGGCGACGGCCGCATCAGTTGAACCGGGGACCCCGGGGCTGGCACCGAGTCCTGCGCAACCGGAACAAACAAGCCGGGTATATCCGGCTTTGTCGCATCCCCTTCGGGCTGATTCGGGCGATTCGCATTGTTGGGCCCCGGCGTGGATTGCACTGTGTTCTCGTTCTGAGCGGGAATGCCCTGGGTTGAGTTCCCGGCTACAGCAGGGGGCAACGCTGTGGTATCCGGAATCGCAATCGGCTGACTTGGCGGCAGGTTCTCCAGAGATGCACCAGGGCTTGACGCATCCGATGGGTTGGCCGGCGAGCGCACCTGCCGTGCGGCGTTCCCCTCAATATTCGCTGGAAGAAACGGCCGCGCTTCCGCATGCGCGGCGACTCCAGGAACGGCTTCTGGCGACGGACCTTGCTGGCCTTCTGAGTTTTCCAACCGGTCGTTCGCAGTGGTAAGTCCCAAGCCCGGAATCATCAGCGACGCAGGTTCGAGCGGAAGCGGAAGGGGCGCGTTGATCGCAGAGGGAGGCTGGGCGGCTGGCGATTGCTGTGTTGCTGCTGGTTCTTTCGCCGGATCCTTTTGCGCGCCGCGTAGATCGCGCGATGGAACCTTGCCATGTTCGGGTGATGGCTCGGTTTCCTGGGCATGCTGCGCACCGAGAACGTCGGCGAACAGCGGATGTCCCGCGTTCGACGAGGGCGCGGCAGGCGCGGGCTTGCCCACTAGCATATTCACGGGGCTGAGGTCTAGAGCGGCCACACCTCCGTGCTATGCAAGTGGCCCGCCACAATTCCACAGTGGGACTAGTTCCATCGTGAGAAAGAATTGCTTTGGAAACTAAAGACTTGTGCGAATGGCGCCGATAGAGACAGTCGATAAGCCGGAATCCATTTGCCGGCTGGGCAACTTCTGCCCGGTCACGCTAGGCAAGCCTTGCCTATTTGCGGTGCAATCGCCGTAACAAGTACAGATCATCCACCAGACGCTGTTCGCGTTGCGCCTCGTGCCGCGACCATTCCCAGTATGCCGACCGGCGCAATTCGGTGATGACCTCGCGCTGCTGCCGCGCTGCGCGAAACCGTGCCAGCTGTTCCTGCAGTGCCTGCTGGGCCTGGGTGAGCTGTTTGAGGATCGTGTCGCGCAGTTGCTCCACTCGCAGCTGTTCCTCGATCAAGCACTGCGCGCCGGCAGCCTTCGTCCCGGTGGCGAGGCGATCTGCGTATTCCTCGCGCAACCGCTTCACCCAGGCGTCGGTCTCCGACAGGCGCTTTTGAACCATGTAGAGATGCCGGTAGCACTGGTCGAGCGCTTGCTGTTCCTTCTTTTCGAGACTTTCGCGGACCCGGAGAACCGTTGCCAGTGGGAAGTGGAAGGCCATGTTTACGAGGGCAGCGCCATGAATTGTTCGAGCGTCTGCTGCAGCGGTGCGATTTCCTCCCGCGGCTGGCGCAGGAATGCATGGATCTGCGGCAGCGCGGCGATGGCGCGATCGAGTTGTGGGTCGCTGCCCGGACTGTAGGCGCCGATCCGGATCAAGTCCTCAGAGCGCGCGTAGGCAGCGAGCAGCGTCCGGAGGTCGCGGGACTTGTTCATGTGTTGCGCGTCGCATACATTCGGCATGAGTCGGCTCAGGCTGTCGAGCACCGAGATCGCGGGATAGTGCCCTTTGGAGCTGAGATTGCGATCAAGCACGATGTGGCCATCGAGCAAGGAACGAACGGTATCGACGAGCGGATCCTGCTGATCGTCTCCTTCCATCAGCACGGTGTAGAAGGCCGAGATACTCCCCTGCGAAAACTTGCCCGCGCGCTCGATGATGCGGGACAACATCGCCAGCACGGACGGCGTATATCCTTTGGTCGTTGGCGGTTCGCCGGCCGCAAGTCCGATTTCCCGCTGGGCCATCGCGAAGCGTGTCAGCGAGTCGATCACCAGCAGCACATTCTTCCCACGATGGCAGAAGTACTCTGCCACTGTCGTAGCCGCGAGCGCGGCACGCACGCGCAATAGAGGCGATTGATCTGAGGTCGAGACGACGACCACCGAACGGCGGCGCCCTTCTTCTCCCAGGGCGTCTTCGAGGAACTCCCGTACTTCGCGGCCACGCTCCCCTACCAGTGCCAGGACGGTCATATCCGCGTTCGTGCTTCGAGCCATCATGCCCAGCAGAATGCTCTTGCCGACGCCGCTGCCGCCAAAGATGCCGACACGTTGCCCGCGGCCGCAGGTCAGGAACGCGTCGATGGCGCGGATTCCGCAGCCGAGAGGCTCGCGGATGGGAGTTCGTTCCAGAGGTAGTGGTGCAGAACCATCCAGCGGCAAGCGTGTCGCGGCGCGGTACTCGCCGTCCGAGTCGAGCGGGGCTCCGGTAGCGTCAATTACGCGGCCGAGCAGTTCCGGGCCGACGCGCAGCGCGGGCGTTGCTCCCCACGCCACAATGCGGTCGCCAAGTCGAACGCCGGTCGGTCGTTCCAACGGCATCGCCAGCACTGTCGAATCGCGGAAACCAACAATCTCCCCCTGCAATCGCAGGTCGTTTGCGGTGACAATCTCGCAGGTTTCACCAACCGAGCAGAAGGGACCGGCTGACTCGACAAGGTTGCCCTGGACCTGCGTGACGCGGCCTGTCCATCGCATTCCCGAACAGGCCCGCACCCAGCTCAGGTACGGTGACAACGACGAGCGGCTCATTGCGGCTGTGGCCTTTGCGCGAGAAGATCGAACAGACCGTTCTCAATTTCCTTGAGTTGTGTCTCGATTCCCAATTCGGTGGACCCGAGGTCTGTCTCCAGGACGCAGTTGTGCGCTTGTATGCTCGAGTCCTCGACGATCTCCGGCATGCTGGATTGCTCCATGTGCTGGGCGAAAAACTGCCTCCATCCCGAAGTCTCTTCCGGGCGCACACGAATCACAGCTTTGGTGTTCTTGTAGAATTTGTCGAGCGCAACGCGGGCCAGCGCGGCCACCAGCAATGAATCGACCTGCGCCTCGCGGTGGAGGACCTTCGAGGCAATCGCCAGCGAAAGCTTCACAACTTCGACCTCGATCCGCGAATAGTATTCCGCCACGTCCTTTTCGAATCCATGGAGTGCCGCGGCAATGCGGTTGCGCTCTTCGGCCAGAGTCCGCTCATACTCGTCGCGCGCTTTCTGGCGCGCTTGGCGTGCGCCTTCGTCATGAGCGCGTTGCAGCAGCGAGGCGATATCGTCGGCTGCGTCTGGAGTCGGAGGTTCCGCGGGAGGCTGCTCCGTTGGAGTCTCGTATTCGGCCGTGTGGGCTTCCCGATACTCGAACACTTCCATCGCTTTGGCTCGATTCTGGGCCATGGTCACACCACGTACTCGTCCTCGCCTTCAGGCCGCAGGACCAGCCTTCCTTCGGACTCCAGTTGCCGCGCAACTGCAATCGCTTCTTCCTGCGCTTTCGCGATTTCCTTCCCGCGCACCGGTCCCAGGGCATCGATATCTTCCTTGAGCATCTGCGCGGCCCGCGATGACATGCCTTTGAAGATGTAGTTCTTCACCTCTTCGCTGGCCCCCTTTAAGGCAACCGCCAGTGTCTTTTTGTCGATCGACGTGAGCCACTCGCGGATGGACACTTCCGGAACGCTGATCAGGTCTTCGAAGGTGAACATCAGGTTGCGAATCCCGATGGCAAGCGTGGGCTGGTCCTTTTCCACCGCTTCGAGGAGAGGCGTCGATGTACTGGCAGGCATGCGGTTCATGATGTCAGCCGCGCCCTTGAGGCCGGGATAGTCTCTCCGCTGCCGTTCTCCCAGGGTTTGCAGGCGCGCTTGCAGCGACTCCGATACGGCCCGGGCCGATTCCGGCGAGAACTGCTTGAGTTGGGCCATCCGCAGGAGCACATCGGACGCTCTTTCCTGCGGCAATTTTGTCAGAATGGCTGACGCCTGACTGGATTCGAGTTGGGCCAGAATCAAAGCGATGGCCTGCGGGTGCTCTTCAGCCAGCATCGTCGCCAGCACCCGCGGATCGGCGGCGCGCAAGGCATCGATCGACGGCAACTGCTGCGGGTTCATCCCTCCAATGCGTTGCAGAATGCGCGCGCACTCATCTTCACTGAAGGCCCGCCGTAACACCTGCCGGGCATATTCCGAACCGGCGATGATTGGCGGAACCCTGTCGCTCGCTTCGGCCACCTCGACCAGCACGCGGTGGACGACGTCCAGCTCCACCGTCTTCATGCTCGCCAGTTCCCCGGCAACCACCTCTGCTTCCCGCGTGCCCAAGCTCTTCAGCACGATACCGGCGGCCTCTTCCCCGAGTGCCGCAAGCAGGATTGCCGCTTTACGGGGCCCTGTGAGCGCCTGTTGCGATTGAGCTGCCATCAATGCCCCTCACCGCGCAACAGATTTTGCACAAGTTGGCCGGCCGCGCCGGGCTCAGCTTTCACCTTCTCGACAAGCCTCTGCTTAAGGACGAGAGCCTGCTGCCCGGGCGTCAACTGGTTGGCGTCGGACGCCCGCTCGCTGTCCACCTTGAGGGCACCCCGCGACCGCACTTCCTGAAATGCCAACAATGCGTGTTTCTTTACCGGCCGCAGCAACAGGAAGTAGGCGAGCAGGAAGAGCAGGAGCACAGTTCCGTAGCGAATCAGGCTCGACCAATCCGTCAGGATCACGCGCACTCGTTCCACCGGTCCGGGCTTGGGTGGCACTTCGGCTTCGGGTTTTCGGAACGACAGATTTTGTACGGTGAGCGTGTCTCCACGAGTGCTGTCCAGCCCGATCGCAGCACTCGCCAGTTGCTCGATTTGCTTCAGTTCCTCTGCCGTTCTCTTGCGGCGGGAGGCCGTCTGCTTCCCGTTTGCCGCCGTGATCTCCGCCGCGTCATCGACCACCACCGCCGCCGTGACTCGGCGGATCCGTCCGGCAGGCTGCAATACTCTTCGCGTCACCTTGCTGACGGCATAAGAGCTGGACTCCGAATGGGAAGTCTGGAATGACTCGCTCGGCGTCGCCGCAGTCTTGGCGTTCGCGCTTGCCCCCGGAACATTGCTTGAGGTACCAGGCACTCCTCCAGTACCTCCGCCGCCGACCTGTTCATCGGCACGTTGCGTCGCGACGGCGACAACCAGCTTGGGATCGTAGGTTTCCTGATTCTCTTCCGAAGTGCTCGAATCGTAATCGACGTTGACGCTGGCCCGGACAGCTTCCGGCCCTACCACCGGAGCAAGCGTATCCAGGATGCGTGTGCTCAGCTCACTCTCCAGGCCCGCGCCGGATGTGGGATCGTGCTCGGC
The DNA here is from genome assembly GCA_035519435.1 of Terriglobales bacterium. Classification (GTDB taxonomy): domain Bacteria; phylum Acidobacteriota; class Terriglobia; order Terriglobales; family Acidobacteriaceae; genus Acidiflorens. The sequence goes on along the minus strand of DATIWL010000013.1, from coordinate 17,845 downwards.
AAGCCGCACGGGGCGATCGTCATTGGCGTCAATGATCGTGACATTTTCCGGAGAGAGCTTATCGACCGCGCCCGATACAAGACGGGCGATGGCGAGCTGTGTCTCCGGCGTGATATGTCCGTAGCGCAGATTGAGAATCACCGATGCCTTCGCAGCGCGTTCCCGATCCACGAACAGAGAGTCGGTCGGAAGAACCAGATGGACCCGGACACTCTGCACATTTCTCACCTTCTGGATGGTGCGCTCCAGCTCTCCTTCGAGAGCACGCTGATAGTTGACCTTCTCGTCGAACTCCGTCTCGCCCCAGTTCATCTTGTCGAAGAGCTCAAATCCCAGACGCCCGGTATGCGGCATTCCTTCCGACGCCAGTTCGAGGCGGGCTGCATCCAGCTTGTCGGCGGGAACGGAAATGGACTTTCCGTCGGTCGTGAGCTCGTAGACGATGTGTTTCTCCGTCAGGCGCTGCGCCAGGGATTGCGCATCGGCCGGCTCCATGTTCGTGTAGAGCGGTTTGAAGTCCGGTTTCGAAAGCGTCCGTACAAAGAACAGCAGAGTCGCGATGGTCAGTACCGCTCCGCCCGCCAGGATAAGCTTCTGCTTCGTCGAAAGGTCGTTCACCATTCCTCGAAGCTGGTCGATCATTTGATTTGCTGCTGCCATCGTTGGTCCGGGGCCTCAGTCGTCAAAACTGAAGGCGCGAGATCTCCTGGTATGCGTTCACAATCTTGTTGCGCACCTGCATCATGAGCTGGAAGGCGATGTCGGCCTTCTCGACGGCGATCATGACGTTATGCAGGTCCTGGCCGCCGTTCTGCATCATGTCCGTGGCATTCGCCTGCGCATCGGTATGGAGTTGTTCCACCTGCTCGATGGCGCTCGCCAGCGTCGACGCGAACCCGTTCGTTTTAGCCGAACCACCTGTGGACGGCGTCACCGCCGGCGAAACCGGCAGCGTGTTTGTGAGATTCGTAATCGGATTCGTCATCAGATCGCTCTCCTTCGCTAGCTGCGCAGAATGTCGATCGCCTGCTGGAACATCTGTTTCGACGCGCTGACGGCCGAAGCATTCAACTGGTACGAGCGCACAGCACCCATCAGATCCACCATTTCCTGAATGGGATTAATTGCCGGATATGCCACAAACCCCTGGGCGTTGGCATCGGGATGTCCCGGCTCATATCGCAACAGCGGCGCGGCGGGATCGGCGACGACCCGCTCGACCCGCACGGCAGAGTGGCCTAATCCCAACAGCTCTTTCGCCCGCTGAAACGCCAGCCGGAAAGGCGAGTTCCCTGAACTGGCGAACACGACTTCCTTCCGTCGATACGGACCGCCCTCCGCTGTCCGTGTGGTATTGGCATTGGCAAGATTGGCCGCGACCACCTCGGCGCGCTGACGCTCCGCCGACATCGCAGAGCCACTGATTTCAAGCATGGAGAACATGTCGCTCATATCTATTTCCCTTCGTTGATGGCGGTCAGCAGCCGGCGAAATTCCGACTTCAGGAGTTGGACGGCAACGCGGTACTGCATTTGTGTCTCAGCCATCGCCATGCCTTCCCGGTCGAGATTCACGTTGTTCCCATCCGGACGTTCGATGAGCCCACGCACTTCCCTTCCCGCCGGCTGCAGCGTGAACTGGGATCCGTTGGCGACGCGCTGCAACTCGGTTCGAAAATCAATGTCCCGCGTGCGATATCCCGGCGTATCGATGTTGGCCATGTTCGTGACCACCATCGTGTGGCGTTCCGACGCAAGTGACAGATAACGTTCCAGGAACTCCATCGTGTTCATCAGGCGTACCTCCTGGGTGGCAGGCCGTACTCGCGGATCTTGTTGCGGATCGTACGCAGGCTGATGCCCAGCATCTCGGCGGCGCGTGTGCGATTGCCGTGGGTCGCAGCCAGAGTGGATTCGAGCAAGTGACGCTCAAGATCACGCATGGCTGTCCCCGGCCGCACCGGGCTGCGGTCGCTGTGAATCTCCGAGGCCGGCGGCACGAACTCCGCGTAGAACTGATCGGCGCCGATCTCCTCGACTGCGTTCAGTGTCAACACTCTGCGGATGAAGTTCCCGAGCTCGCGAATGTTCCCGGGCCAGGTTTGCCGCTGCAGCTGCGCCAGGAAATCCGGAAGAAGCCGGCGCGCGGGCTGCTCGGTATGAGCGGCGAACGTTTCTGCAAAATGCTGTGCGAGCTGGGGGATGTCCTCGCGACGGTGCCGGAGCGGAGGCAACGTCAGGGGGATCACATTGAGTCGGTAGTAGAGATCTGCTCTGAACTTCCCCTGTTCGACCAGGCGCAGAAGGGGGACATTGGTCGACGTGATGACCCGGACATTGAGTCGCCGCGGGCGCGTGTCGCCCAGTCGCTCGCATTCGCGTTCCTGCAGCACGCGCAGGAGTTTAGGCTGCAACATCAGCGGCATCTCACCGATCTCGTCGAGCAGCAGCGTGCCACGCTCGGCGAGTTCGAACTTTCCCGCTTTGGTGGTCACCGCGCCTGTGAACGCGCCCTTGACATAGCCGAACAACTCGCTTTCCAACAGGTGTTCCGGCACGGCGGCGCAATTCACCGCGACGAATGGTCCCTCGCGCCGGCTGCTGTGTTCGTGGATGTACCGCGCCAGCAGTTCCTTACCCGTCCCGCTTTCGGCTTCGATGAGGACATCCGCGTTGGCGGCGGCGGCATTCGCCGCCCGCTGCAACGCCTGCAGCAGTGCCGGCGAGTTCCCGACGATCTGCGCGGCGGTAGTCTCCGGCTCGCGCGGCGCCCGTCGCGCTCCCGCCAGGACTCGTTCGATGGCGCCTTGAAGCAGGTCGAACGAGACCGGTTTGGTTAGATAGTCGCACGCCCCGCCGCGAATGGCCTGCACGGCCTCGGGCACGGTGCCATACGCCGTGAGCAGAATGACAGCCGTCTCCGGTGACAGCGTCCGCGCGGTTCGCATCACTTGAAGGCCGCTGCCGTCGGGCATGCGGACATCGGTGACAACCAGCGGATAACTCACCGCATTCATCTTCTGTAGAGCGTCGTGTACGCCGGTGGCGGTCTCCACCTGCCACCCGGTCTTCTGAAGATTCGCTGCGAGCGCCATCCGCATCGCAGGCTCATCGTCGACCACCAGAACCGCTCTGTTTCGGGTCTCGTTCATAGCAAGGGAAACTCCATGCGAAATGTGCTGCCCGATCCGATTTGACTCGTCACTGAAATGCCCCCGCGGTGTTGTTCCACGATCTTCTTGCAGACGGCCAGACCGAGGCCGGGATTCTGCCCGGTTCCGCTGAAGCCCGCTTCAAACAGGCGAGGCAAATCTTCTTCCCGAATTCCCTCCCCCGTGTCCGCCACTTCGACCACCGCCTGATTGCCATTCGGACCGCGGTGGGCGGCAACTCTCACGCTTCCGCCTCTGGCGGTGTGGCGAAACGCATTCAGCGTGAGGTTGAACAGGACCTGTTGCAGTTCGCCGGAATTGCCCGCGATCTTGAGTTCGCCAAGTTCGTCGTCGAACAGCAGTGTGATCTCCGCTTGCTTCGCCAGCGGCTGAACGAATTGAATCGACTCCCGAATCACTTGCGACAACTGCACGGGAAGCAGCACGGCTGTGCCCAGCGAGTGGTATCGAAGAACGTTGTTCACGGTCGCGGAAAGAGATCGCAGTCCCGCCCGCAGCCCGTCGATCCAGGACCGCTGTTCGGCCTGCAACCCCTCGCAGCCGTACAGCAGCCCGACCAGCAACTCCATGCTGGCAAGCGGATTGCGAATCTCATGCGCCAGAACGGCGGACATTCGCGCCAGCGCGATCAGATGCTCTGTCTCATCGCGATCCTTCTCCAGTTCCTTCTGTGTGGTGATGTCCCGGAACGTCAGCACGACATGATCGTGTTGCGCCGACCTGCTGCCTGCAGGCGTGAGCGGGCATGTCGAGCGCATCATGCTCGAGCGGGCGGCTACCCACTTCGCCTGCGCCGCGCCAGGTATCTGGACCTCTCGCTCTTCACCACCAGGAAGAACCTGGCCGGTGATTGCCGCCAGTCGCCTCCGTGCGTCGCCGTGCGCATGTGCCGCGCGCTGATCTCCAAATTCCGGGGTTTCCAGTAGGCGCTGTGCCTCAAAATTGAGGAACACCGCTTCGCCGGTCGATTCCAGCACCGCCACACCGCAAGGCAGGATATCCAGGATGCGGCGCAGTGCCAGGCGCATGCTCTGGTTCTCATTGAGAGTCTCAGCCATCGCGGCGTTGCGAGTCTCCAGTTCTCGACGCAGACGCACGACCTCTTTCTGCAGTTCGCGATAGGAATATTCCAGCTGTCCGGCGGCAGTCGCGAATGCGGAGAAGGCGTCCGCTAGTAGAGGCTCGGCATCACGCGCGGCGAGCGTGTTGATTGGATTCATATGAGAACTAGGCAACATCTGCCCACTTCATGTGCACTGTGAGTTCCAAACAGCGGACCGCGTATCTCCGCCTTTTTCTCTGCCTTTTGACCGGAAGATTAGAGGAGGATGTGATCGGCCCTCACCACCCACTCGTTGTTGGCGAGGATGCAGGCGCGCTCCACTACGTTTCGCAGTTCGCGGACATTGCCCGGCCAGTTGTGACTCTGCAAGCGAGCCATGGCCTCGTCGCTGACCCCCAATTCGCGACGCGAGTACACCTTGAGAAATACCCGTACCAGTAGCGGAAGGTCGGACATCCGCTCACGCAACGGCGGGAGGTTAATCGGAAATACGGAGAGGCGGTAAAAAAGGTCCTCTCGAAACTGTTTCTCCTGGATCAATCGCCGCAAGTCGGCGTTTGTCGCCGCAACCACTCTCACATCGACGCGTAACGTATCGGTGCTTCCCAGCCTTTGCACCTCGCCCTGCTCTAGAAAACGCAACAGCTTCGATTGCAGGCCTAAGGGGAGATCTCCAATCTCATCGAGAAACAGCGTTCCACCCTGGGCGGCATGGATGCGCCCGATCCGTGACTGCACAGCCCCCGTGAACGCGCCTTTCACATAGCCAAACAACTCAGCCTCGAGCAGGGCTTCCGGGATGGCGGCACAGTTGATGACGACGAAGGGTCTCAGTTTACGCAGGCTCAGCTCGTGAACGGCGCGGGCGACAAGGTCCTTTCCCGTCCCGCTCTCTCCGGTAAGCAACACTGCGGTGTCACGCTGCGCAACGAGCTCGACCATCGAATAGAGCTGGCGCATCGAAGGAGCGTCGCCGACCATATTCGGCAAGCCGCCGGCGACCGTCATTTCATCTTCTGCCGGACCGAGCCGCCGCGCAGGAGCGAGGGCATGACTGCGCTCCAACTCTCGCGCCAGTTCCAGGATCGCGGCTCCGGATGCCGGTGCCGGCGACACTGGCTGTCCACTGTGCGGGTGCAAAGGCAGCACTTCGGTGTCCGGGCATTGGGAACGGAGAAGGGCTTTGAATTCCTCCGCCTGCAAGTCCGGCAACCCAGAGTCGAGAAGCACGACCGATAGCTGTCTTCTTTCCGCCTTCTCCAGCGCTTCGGCTCCGCTGAGCGCTTCGTCTATATGCCAACGTCCGGACTGCAAACGCGACGCAAGGTGATTCCTGAGAATTTCATTTGGGCTCACGATCAGAAGGTTCATCGAGCCGCGGTCGCCTGCTCGCGGACTTGGCGCCAAGTTCACCTGGGTCATTGGGTTTCTCTCCAGAATCCTGTCGATAGCTGGTCAAGTCTGTCGCTGGGATGTCTCGCTGATTTCGCGCCGAAGGCCGGCTATCTTACGACACCGCCATCGCCGCAGTTTCAGCCTCCTGCGGGACGGGCGATATCGCATAGCTCCGGTCCTGCGCGATGACATAGCCGATGCCACGAACCGTGTGGATGAGCTTCTCCTCAACCCCGGCATCGACCTTGTCCCGCACGTATTTCACGTACACATCCACGAGATTGGTGGTTCCGTCGTAAGGCGTGCCCCAAGCGGCTTCCATAATCATCGCCCGTGTTACCGGGCGTCCGGCATTCGCCATCAGGCATTCGAGCACCGCAAATTCTTTGCTCGACAACGCGATCCAGCGGCCGGCGCGCTCCGCCCGTTTCCGGTCGCGGTCCATCATCAGATCGCTGACACGGATCGTGCGCCCCAGGTTGCCCCGAATCCTTCTCAACAGCGCGCGCACCCTGGCGTTCAGCTCGTGAAATGAGAACGGCTTTGTGAGGTAGTCGTCGGCGCCGCTGTCGAGCGCGCGTACGCGCTCTTCCGTGGCACACAGCCCGCTCAGGACGAGAATTGGCAGATGTGGACGAATCGGCCGCAGTCTCTCAAGAACTGCCAGCCCATCGAGTTCCGGTAGGTTGAGGTCCAACAACAGCAGATCGTAAGGAGCGGCCTGGGCTGCCTGCAGGGCAGCTACCCCGTCATGCACCAGGTCGACTGTGAAGTTCTCTCTCGAAAGTCCTTTTTGCAGAAAATGAGACAGCGCGATGTCATCTTCGGCCACCAAGATCCTTCCCGATTGCCGCGTTAACACCGGCTCGCGAACAGCTGCCTCGACGCTCATGGCCCGTGGTCTCCGTTGACAGCCTGTGATCCATCTCGTTTCCTCGACGAATGCTGGAATCTCGATTCACGGCTGCTCTCTGTTTGTGAATTTGAAAACGGTTGGCTAATGCAATTAGTGCGCCTTAATAATCGATTTCATTTATCTCTAACCACGCACACGATTTATCTCCGCTGAATCAGCAGAGTTCACAAGAAAACGTTGGATGAAATTTGGAAAAGTGTCTGGAATCCGCACAGCCTCAAACAAACCAGAGTCATGCATGCGAGGGTTCCCGAAACGGAACATCTCGCACCACTTCATGAGAACTGTGACCGGATGTCATTCGCAGCGCTGATGCGTCAGGCTTCGTGATCAGTGAGCCACGCCGGCTACTACGAACTGAGACAATCAGGCGGACAGATCGTTCCGTGGGTAGCCTTGCTGGCGACGGCGGGCGAGCATTTCGTACAACGTGGCACGGCTGATGCCGAGAATCTCGGCAGCTCGAACTTTGTTTCCGTGAACTCGCTTGAGGACATACTCCAGATGGCGGTTCTCTAGTTCTTCAAAGCTGATGAGCCCCTCGTCGTCGTTGGTTGAAGCGATGGGATGGCTCCGCAGCGTTTCAGGCAGATCCATGTCGCGAATCACGTCTCCGTCGGCCATCATGCAGGCGTTGCCGACAACGTTTTCCAACTCTCGCACGTTGCCCGGCCAAGGATACCGGTTCAGGAGTATCTGTGCCCGCCGGGAGATTCCTCGCAGGGTCTTGCCGTACATCTGGGAGAATCTCTGAAGGAAATATCGCTGCAACAGAGGCAGATCTTCTTTTCGATCGCGAAGCGGGGGCAACTCGATCTCAATCATCGAAAGCCGGTAATAGAGGTCTTTGCGGAACTTGCCTTCGTCGACCATGGCCCGCAGGTTGCGGTTCGTCGCGCAAATCACGTGAACATCCACGACGTGGGTGATGGGGGAGCCTACTCGCTGCAACTCTTGGCTCTGCAAGACCCGTAGCAATTTGGCTTGGGACAGCAGCGGCAATTCGCCAATTTCATCCAGAAACACGGTCCCATGGTTGGAATACTCGAACAGTCCGACCTTGTCCTGGGTGGCGCCTGTGAAAGCGCCTTTCACGTGTCCAAAGAGTTCGCTCTCCAGCAAAGTTTCGACGAGAGCAGAACAATTACAGACCGTCAGCCGCGTGTGAGAACGAAGACTCAGGCTATGCAGCGCCTTGGCGATCAGCTCTTTGCCTGTTCCAGTGGGGCCGCTCACTAAAACAGTTTGGAAGTAGGGAGCGATACGCCGCACTTTGGAAAAAACCTGCAGCATCGAGGGACTGCGCGCCACGATCCCTTGAAACTGATAGGCATCGAGCAGCTTATTGTCGAGTTCAAAGGTGTGGCGGCGCGTTTCCGCCTGCTGAATGAGCGCGCTCACTAACTGACGCACTCTCGATGACTTCAGCGGCTTGCCTAGAATGTCGCTGGCGCCTCGGACGACTGCCTGCTCGGCCCACGATTCGGTCCAGCGCGACGCCATAAGGACGACGTCAGCGGCCGCATCGCCCCCAAAGGGATCATGGACCGATCGCGCCGCGGGGTCGTCGAGCGTGGAGTCGAGAAAAATGATGCGGGGCAGGACACGGTGGTATTGGTCAACTGCCTCCGATCTTTCGGTTGCCCTTAAAACTGCAACTGGCAGGCCCGAAAGACTACGACTGACCTCTTCTGACACTGAAACATCAGGGTCAATCACGAGCACCCAGTGAACGGTAGGTTCTGCCATAGACGAAGCGTGCTAGTTCAACCGCATTTCTCCAAGGCGGTGTCGGCCTGCACCGCCTCCGGCCGCGATCCCACCGCAACTCCACCCGGAGATCGCAGTCTGACCTGCAGTTTCCCAACTCCGTTCGCGAACCGGCTTTCGTGCCATAGCTCTTGAGATTGGGCCTGTCCATTCAGCAACGTGCGAAGCACTGCGACTTCCCTTTCCAGTTGCCGTATGTAACGCCAAGCTTTGTAGGCCGCCGCAGCGTTGAACGCCATGGCGGCCGCTAACACCAAGGCCGCATCTCTCATGCCTACTCCCGAAACGGTATCTGGGGGAGGTGCCGTTTCTTCGCCGTCGACCACCGGCGGCGAAGTAACTACCGTAGGGGAATGCGATACACTTGCGCGTTACAATGCGGAACTCATTACGAAATCCGAACAGGGTAGGCTTGAACTTTCATACACTTGCATCATTCATTATCTTCCCCGAAAAGAACTCGCCGTTAGCACACTGTATCGGTCATCTCGAGATTTTTTACGGAAAGCGAACATAGTCGTTGAAACTGCGACGGAAAAACGGTATAAGCATGCCCAGGGCAGTGCAAAGTCTTTCATCTTGACGAACGAGAGTCGGGCTGTCACTAGAGGAACAGAGACTCGACGCGGTTCTTATGGTTGTGCCGTGGCAAGAACGGCTTGCTCATGTTCCCATCCAGACTAGCGTGATTTTGCACGTGACCAGGTTTTGGGCGATTCCTTGGTAATCGGAGGGGGCAATGTTGTCCGCAGGGGTAGGTCTGCGCAAAATTCGCGAGCGGCTCGGGCTCACGATGCGCGATGTGGAGAATGCGAGCGCACGGATAGCGACCGTCCACGGCAGCGACGAGTACCTGATCCCGCCCAGCCGCCTTTCCGACATCGAAACCAAGGGCGTCGTACCCAGCGTCTACCGTTTTTACTCTCTGTCCGCCATCTACCGGAAACCCCTGCGGCAGCTGCTGCTGCTCTATGGCGTCGATCCAGCGTCAGCGTCCGCAGACTGGTCTGCTGCCCATCCCTCACACTCGCACGTTGCGGACACCAGCGAAGAAGAGAGCGTCTTTAGCGTTCCCCTCCGTCTCGATCCGGGTTTCGACCTTCGCGAGACGTCCGACCTGGGACGCATGATTCAACAGTGGGGCTCAGTTCCTCTGTCATTCCTCAATGGTCTGGCGTCGCAGCGTTATACCTACGCCTTCATCGGGACTGAAGACTTCACCATGTATCCCTTGCTCCAGCCGGGATCGTTTGTGCAGGTGGATGAAACGAGGCGCCGGGTCATCGGGCGACAGTGGCGCTCTGAATACGAGCGCCCTATCTACTTTGTGGAAACACGCGAAGGGTTTGTTTGCTGCTGGTGCTCGCTACGCTACAACTCCCTGGTGCTGCAACCACACCCTCTCTCGACAACTCCGGTGCGCGTCCTCAAACATCCTCAGGAGGCTGAAGTTATCGGGCAGGTGGTCGGTGTCGCGATGAAGATCGGCGATCTGCGGCTGCCTGAGCTTCCAGAGCGGCGAGAGTTTGTACGATCGACCACAGATGAGCTCTTGACCACTCCGGGCAGCTCGGCGGTAGTAGACTCGGCAGAGATTCGCTCCGCGACAACCCGGCGAATCGTCGGGTAAATTCCTCGTCCTCACCGCTAAACGGGGAGAGGTCTTTCTCCAGGATACTGAGCCGCGTCCGCAGCACCGTATCAAGAAGTGCGCGGTGGGCCCGGGCGAATGTGGATTGCGTGATCCCGGCTCCGTGGATTCGCTCAAACCCCCAGTGCTCGTACTGCCCGTCCGGGGACCGGGTTCCGGCAACATAGCCCAATTGCCGCAGCGCCCCCCGGATTCTGGAGAGTGTCCGGTCTTGCAGATCGTCGTAGGCTGACTTGAGCGCCACAGAACCTCCTGCCCCACCCCTAAAGGCAGAAGTATAACAATCCCCGGCCACCTCCGGGCTTACATTTTCCAAAAACCGACTGCCCGGTCTTTTCTCTCCAACGAACTCGCCGACCTGGTCCAATCTACCGCCATCGACACCCATTCCCGTTTCAGGAGCGAGACACCTTGACACACCGCGTGAAGATTGCCCTAGCCCTGCTGGCCCTTGCCGTACTCACCATAATCCCCGTACAAGTCCGCGCTGATGGCAACCCCGTACCCATGTGCGGCAAAAAGCTTTGTCTGTAAGCGTCGTGACTCGACACTCTTGAGCGCTGCCGTACCTCAGTGGTAAAGTGCGGTCGGTAGCGCCCTAAGAGCATATGAATTCGCACTCCTTGGCACTCTATCTCTGGATTGCGCCGCATGTTCTCCTTTTCGCGCTGCTGATTGGCCTTGTCGGCAAGAGAAAGGTCCTCCGCTTTCCCGTCTTCTTCTCCTATGTTCTGTTCGAAACCCTGCAATTCTGCGTCCTGTTCGTCATGGTCCAGATGGAAGCGGTTTCCGTCTCGGCTTATGTGAACACCGATTTGGTTGGACGCGCCATCAGTACCGCGTTTCATTTCGGGGTGATTCAAGAGTTGTTCGAGTGGCCCCTCGCTCTCTATCCAGGTTTGCGGCGGTCGTTGTCCCGCGTGCTCAATTCTGCATCGCTGCTTCTCGTGCTATTGGCTGCTGCTGTAATTAGTCTGGTCTATCTCAACGAACTCCCGAAGGCGAATGTCCCGGCGTACGTGATTGAGCAAGTCCTGGATGTTGCTCAATGCGGTCTGTTAGTAGCGGTGTTTGTGTGGTACAGCTTCCTGCATGTGAGGATGCCGAATCAGGTACTGGGCATTTCGGTAGGTTTGGGACTCATTGTCGGCGTCGAACCTTTGCTGTATGCTCTGAGGTATCAAATCGCGAGCGAGTCGGTTACCCCGAATATCATCAGCGCAGGGATCTATCACGTGGCGGTTTTGGTGTGGATCCTCTTTACGCTCATCCCCGATGAAAGGGTCGTAACCCACCGTGCCCAGCCGTTGCCGGATGTGGGCGCGTGGAATGCTGAGTTGGGGAGGTTTTCGCAACTGTGACCGCGATCATTGTTCTCACACTACTAGCGCTTGCTTTCCTGCTATTCCTTGGCCTGCAGATTCGAAGGCGCTACCGCGCAACGCCCGAGGGAGAACGGGTTGTCCCCCCGCTGGTCGACATCGAAGCGTTCCGCAATCTCACCGATCCGCGGGAAGAAGAGTTCCTGCGACTTTCCTTGTCCAGACGAGAGTTCCGGAGGATCCAGCGGCTGCGCCTGCGAGCGGCGACCCAATACGTAGCAGCCTTGTCCCAGGCGATCGGATGCCTGGTGCAACTCGGACAGGATGCTCGGCTCGATCCGAATCCCCGGGTTGCGGCTTCGGGAGAAGAGATCCTGCAGCGAGCACTCCGGCTGAAGGTCCTGTGCCTGGTCACGCAATGGAAGTTGAACGTCGCGGTGTTCTGCCCGACCCTTCTGTCGCCCTCGGGCGGCCTTGCGGATCGCTACCTGCACGTTACTGCGCTGGCTGAGTCTCTGCCAGGCCGGATCGCGGCTTAGTTCCGCCCTACTGGGGAAACCAAGGCCAGCGCAAGTCGAATCCTAGGGGTGTGCTTCCGGTCTTACTCCGGTCTTTTCGAGTGTGCCCGGCTCCGCCGTCCCCGCCCCTGCATCGTCGTCCTTCACGAGATACTGAACGATCAGCGAGATTCTGCGGTTAGTAGGATCGAGTGGATTAGACGGTGTGCGCAGGCGTTGGTCGGCATACCCGCGAACTTGCGAAACCTGGTTCGACCCCAGTCCTTTGCTTTGCATGAGGCGGCGGGCCGCATTAGCGCGATCTGACGATAGCTCCCAGTTCGAGTAGCCTCCGTCCCCCGCATACGGTTTTGCGTCCGTGTGTCCCTCGATTGAGATTTTGTTGGGCATGCTTCCCAGTTCCTGGGCGAGCATCGTCATCAGTTCGACCCCGTTATCGCTGGGTTTCGATCTCCCACTTTCAAAGAAAGTGCCATTCGCCGACTCCATGAGTTCGATTCGCAGTCCCTCGGCGGTGACCGTCATCTCGATCTGATTCTTGAGCTTGTCGAAATTGGACAGTTGTTTCATCGCCTTCTGCAGCTGCTCTTTTAACCTCGGCATATTGTCTTTCGTCACGGCGAAGTTCTCACCGGAACCGGCCTGGTCGGTGCCTGCCTTCTTTGACTTGCCGGTGGGATCGCGGAAATACCCCCCTACCGCTTCCTGCACCTGCTTGCTGCTGTTCATCAGCCAGAGGACAATGAACAGTGCCATCATGGCGGTGACGAAATCGGCATACGCCACCTTCCAGGCGCCGCCATGATGCCCACCGTGGCCGCTTTTCTTCTTAATGACGACAATTGGGCGGGTAGACGCCATCGTTCTGTCTCCTACGCGGAAGCGGCCGCAGCAGCAGCTACACTGGTCGCACGGCAGGTATCCTCAACTTCCTTGAACGAGGGCCGCACGTGCCCGGGGATGGCCCGCCTTGCGACTTCGACCGCCATGATGGGTGCCGTGCCTTTCATATACGCTACGATCAGGACCCGCAGCACATACAGATACGCGTGTCCCTCTTCCGCTCGTTTTGCCATGTTCGACGCCAACGGGCCCACAACCCCGTAGCAAAGCAGAATTCCCAGAAAAGTCCCCACCAGAGCCGCCGCCACCTTCTGCCCGATCTCCTCCGGGGGACCGCCCAGCGCACTCATCGTGATGACGACTCCCAGCACGGCAGCAACGATGCCGAGTCCGGGGAGCGAGTCCGCCGTCGTTGTCAGCGCAGCCGCCGGAGCGTGAGTCTCGCGGTGATGGACATCCATATCCAGCTCCAGGAGCTGGTCGACGTCAAACGGCTCCACTCCTCCGGTCAAGGCCATTCGTAAGGTGTCGCACACGAAGTCCCGCACGTGGTGGTTGTTCAGAAACTCGGGATATTTCGACAGAATGGGGCTCTTGTCCGGCTCCTCGATGTCAGACTCCAGGGCGACCAACCCCTCTTTCCGCGCTTTCGTCAGCAGGTCATACAGCATCTTCAGCGATTGAACATAGTAGGACTTCGTGAACGGCGAGGGCCGAAACGCTCCCGCGACTCCGGCGCCGATGGCTTTCAACAGGTGGACCGGATTGGCGGTCAGCACCGTTCCAGCTGCCGCACCGGCGATGATGAGCAGCTCCGAGGGTTGGATCAGGACCCGTATGGGTCCGTGTTCCATCAGGAAGCCGCCCACGACCGCCCCAAAGACCACCAGAATCCCGATGATGACGAACATCCCCTGCGGGCCCCCTGCCTTGATACACCCACACACGAGGGTCTAGCCTGTCGTATCGAGGCGCTCTCTTATCGGCCCAAATCCATGGTCGACTTAGCCAAATCCCACACGCCGGAACTCCAAGGGATCGTGCGGTGTGCCGGCGCTAAAGTTTCCTCCGCGCTGGACCGAAAAGGGGAACGTGGATTCCACGGCTCAAGATCCTGCCGGCCAGGGTAAGGGCGGCGCTGGCGGCTCCCAGCGGTTTGTTGCGCGCCAACCGATTCTCGACCGGTCCCAGAAAGTCCTGGGATACGAACTCCTTTTTCGCAACGGGTTCGAAGAGTATTTCCGCGGCGAGACGGAGAACGCGGCCCGCAGTACGCTGGATACTTCTTTGGTCATCGGGCTGGACACGCTCTGCGATGGGCGCAGAGCTTTTGTAAACTGCACTTCCGCCGTTCTCTTGAAAGACCTGGTGACCCTCCTGCCGCCCAATCAGACAGTGGTGGAGGTCCTGGAAACCGTCGAACCCGATGAACGGATTATCGCCGCGATTCGCAGGCTCAAGGAAAACGGCTACGCCATCGCACTCGACGATTTTGGTGTCGACGATCCACGCGCCCAACTGGCCGAACTTGCCGATGTCATCAAGGTTGATATTCGAGCCACCACGGCCGCCGATCGGAGCGCCCTGATGTCGCGCTACCGCGGAGCGTGCGAGATGCTGGCGGAGAAGGTCGAGAGCCAGGAGGAATTTCGTGAATGCTTCGACCTTGGCTTCTCTCAATTCCAGGGCTTCTTCTTCCGGCGCCCTGAAATCGTTGCGGTGAAACAGATTCCGGCCAATCGGGTAACCTTTCTCCGCCTTCTGGAAATGGTCTCTCGTCCCACGCTCGACCTCGACGACCTCGAGAAGGTCTTCAAGCACGATGCCACGATTTGCTATCGCTTACTCCGGCATCTGAATTCCCCGGCATTCGGCTTTCGCAACGAAATTCGCAGCGTGCGCCATGCGCTGGCCATCCTCGGCGAACGCGAACTCCGGCGCTGGGTACGCTTGCTGGTGACCCTGACGGCGAGCAGCGAGAAATCGCCCGAGTTGGTCATCTCGGCGCTGATTCGCGCCCGCTTCTGTGAACTCATGTCCCAACGCCTGCAGCGCAAAGGCGACCTGTTCCTTCTCGGGCTGTTGTCCCTGATGGATGCCATCCTCGAGGTATCGATGGCGACGATCCTCGAGCAGGTCCCGGTAGACCACGAGACCAAGGCGGTTCTCTCCAGTCAGCCCAGCAGCTTGCGTCCTCTTTACCAGCTTCTGCTCGCGCAGGAGTCCGGGGAATGGGATGAATGTAGCGCCCTGGCACGGCAGCTTGGCCTCCCCGAGGAGCAGGCCAGCGCGACTTGGTGGCAGGCGGTGGAGTGGGCGCAACAAATCACACACGGTGTTGCCGAGGAACCAGCGACTGGCGCTCAGAGCGCCGGTGCGTAGATGGCGCGGCCGGGTCCTTCGATCCCTCACCCGTTTTCGGATTCAATCAGTTGGATCTTGCTTCTTTGGGAGCGCTCTTCGACATCGCTTCAATGAGGTGCAACAGAGGCTGGCCACCCTCCTGCAATCCAAGATCTGATTTCTTCAAATAGCCGTCCGCCCCCTCGTGCTTCAGCTTGCCTTCATCCAGGCGCGTCAGTCCGGTCAGCACGATCACAGGGATGCTCGAAGTAATGGAATTTCGCTTCAGGCTGTGCAGGACCGTCGTGCCCGGCAACCCGGGCAGCATGATATCGAGCAGGATCAGGTCGGGACGCCTCTCGACCGCCATGCGCACTCCCTGCTCGCCATCCGTTGCCATCAGCGTTCGGTAGCCCCCTTGTTGAAGGGCCTTCTGAATTCCAAGTTGCAGGAACCGGCTGTCGTCGATTACGAGGATCGTCATAGAGTTGTCCTGAAAAGTCACGCAGTACGCGCTTTATCGGTAATGTCCAGTCACCTCCTTCAGCACGAAAGTCATACACATCGTCCACTCCCTCCAGCCAGACGCCGGGATCACCCACTAGTGCAATCGTCCCACCTTCCATCGGACCGTTCGGGACGTACAGGCGTAACTGATACACGTTCCAGCATGGACCGATGAGGAATCGGCAGTCGCCGTGGCTCCGTGCGCGGGCGACGCATGTGCAGGAATTGCTGTGTCCTGTTGGTTCGAGTGGCTGTCGGTTCGTGCCCTCGCATTGGCAGTCAACTTCAACCCGCTGTCGGCGACCCTCACGGCCGGCGCGTCTGTCTTGGAGGGCTACGATGTCGCTTATCCGGATCACCTGGCTCCGTCGAATCAGCAGCGCTTTGATTTTGGCTGCATTCCTGTCGACAACTGCGGCCAACGTCGGGTGCGGGGGCGCGATCGCCAATTCGGGTCATCCGAGTGGTGATCCCCTGCACCTGGGGGTAACGCCCGGCCCCCAAGGTTCCACAGATCCTCAGATCATCGAACTTCGGTTGGGCGGCGAACCGAGCGATCGTATCGTGTCGGTGTCGTTCACGATCTCCTCGTTGAAAGCGACGAACTCGGGCAATGAGGATCTGGAACTTCTCACCGCCCCGCGAACTGTGGAATTCACGCATAGCGCGATCGTTACCGAGCCGGTCGTCATCCGCGAGATCTACCAGGACACTTACTCGACCCTCATCTTTCCTGACATGACCGGCCAGGTGGTCTTCTTCGACTCGAATGGTCAACTGGCCGCGCAAGCGCTTAGCATCCCGGCACAGACCATCACTTTGAGCCCCAGCGTCACTCTCGGTAGCACGCCGCAAGTGGTCAGCGCCTCGCTCGATCTTGCGCAAACCTTCGCCGTTGGTTCGAGTTCCGTAACTGTCAACCCGTTGGTGGTAACGGCTTCGAGTGCAACGCCGGCGCCGCCCGTCGCGCCCGCCATCGGCCAGCCGGAAACCGGAAACATCAGCTTCATGGTGGGAACGGTCACCGCTGTCGACACAAACAATCACACGATCTCGCTGCAGCCGAGTTCAGGCGAAGCAGTACAAATCGCCTACGACAATGCTGGTGGAACGGAATTCGTGGACTGCGATCCGTCCATGCTGACGGGGATGATGGTCGAAGTCGAAAGTGGGACACAGGCAAGCGGAACAGTTCTCGCCAGCATGGTCTCGTTAGTCGGCCCCAGCGCTTCCAGTTCTGAACTCTATGGACTGCTGGGTGGATACGCTCCGGACGCGATTGACTACAACTTGATCGTTGCGGGCGGCGCCGGCCTGAACACAAGCTCCAGCTTGATTGGCAAGAATGTCACCCTGGATTGGCTCGCCGCGAGCTATTCGGTCAACACTGCCCACCTTGGTTTGGATCTCATCACCGACGACGACCTGGTTTTTGACGAGACCCACGCGTTTCCTGGCCAGTTTGTAGCGGTGTCCGGCGATTCTCTGCTGGTGCCCGACCCTGACGGGGCCAATGCCGGATTCATGCAGCCGCGCATGTTCGAACTCGAGGAACAAACGCTTACCGGCCAGGTCTTCGGCTACGTCTACCATGCGGAGACACAGACCGGAACGTTCACTCTTGCCGTCGCCTCCGACTCGATGATCAAGACTCTTAACGGAGGCCTCCTCTCGATCACGGTTCGCCAGTTGCCCCAGACCTACCTGCGCAATAACCCGACGTTTGTGGATGGCGACTTTGTCAAAGTGCGCGGGTTGCTTTTTGCCGGATCGCAATACAGCAACACCAACTATCAACCGCCGGCGAGTCCGGTAGCGTTCATCTTTGTGGCAGACCGCATTTCGAAATAGCAGCGCGCGAGGGCGCGAATTGGGCCGATTCGCGAAGTCGTTCCGGACGCTTCGGAGGATCGGAGCCGTGAAGTAGTGTCCATTGCGACATTCGACGGATGAAACCAAGTCGCTTACCATAGGCCGCATCGAGAAAAATTCCTCACACGAAACCAGCGACGGGATCGTCAGTATGGCAAATCGCACAGATCAACCGGCGCCGACAGGCAACGTGCCTGGAGCTATCGGCAGTGCCGGCTGGCGAGCAGCCGCAGATCGGATGCTATAATTAAAGTTTGGTCCCACCTCGCTGACCGCAGTGGGCGCGTAGCTCAATTGGCAGAGCAACTGACTCTTAATCAGTAGGTTGAAGGTTCGATTCCTTCCGCGCTCACCATATTTCAATGACTTACGTCGGTTTCCGTGCCGTTTCCGTGCCGTTCAACGCGAGTCCCACGATTTTGCCGTGCGCTTCCGCCATGTCCGTCGTGGCGGCATCGCCGTAGACATTCATG
>DATIWL010000012.1:0-3791 GCA_035519435.1 Terriglobales bacterium | reverse complement strand
GCCGGCAGGTTGCCGGCGCTACGATCGTTTACGGTTTGGCGCCGCCTAGTGAGGCGGTGGCTAGCGTTCCGCCCAGACCCATGGTCTCTACGACGGACGACGGAATGATCACGGTTGAGCCGCGTTCTTTGATGGCTTCGTAGAGCATGTTCATGGCGCGCAGGTGAAGGGCGGTTGGATCGTTCTTATAGATGGCGGCGGCCTGGGCGAATTTGTCGGCGATTTCGGTCTCGGCTTGTCCCAATATGTTGCGGGCCTGGCGTTCGCGCTCCGCTTGCGCCTGGCGCGACATGGCGTCCTCAAGAGCCTGCGGAATTTTCACGTCGCGGATTTCGACCGATTGCACCGTGATCCCCCATGGATTGGTTTTCTCATCGAGGATTTGCTGCAGTTGGCGGCCAAGGGTTTCCCGCTCCGTGATCATTTGCGCAAGTTCGTGACGTCCGATCGACTCACGCAATGCCGTTTGTGCGCTGAGGGTGATGGCCTGGACAAAGTCCTCGACTTCGAGGATTGACTTCTCGGCATTCCAGACCATCCAGAAAACGATGGCGTCGACGTTGACCGGAACCGTGTCGCGCGTGAGGGTAGATTCTGCGGAAACGCTGGCAACACGGACACGCTGGTCAACGTACGGGCTAAGCGTCTCCACGATCGGAATGATGTGGCAAAGGCCAGGACCGCGTAGCCCGACGTACCGGCCGAGGCGGAGCACCGCTACCTTCTCCCACTGCTGCACGATCTTGATCGCGAATAGAAAATAAAAGCCGACGAGTATTCCAGAGAGGGCGTATGCCGGCTGATTTGTCAGCTTGAAAACTGCGATTCCGCTGACCAGGCAAATCGCGAACAACATCACAGCCACTCCGTTGACTTCCTGCCTTCGAATTCGAGCCATAACTATCTCCTTTGCGCAGGGCGCGGCAATAACTCGCGCAAGCGATCGATTACTTCTTCGAGAGTGAATCCTGCGGCTCCTGCGCGGGCCGCGAATTCTCCAGCCATTTGATCGAGCTGACGTTCGCGCTCGGCGGTCTTCTTTTCCGGTTTCTTGTCGCTAATGAAGGTGCCCGTACCCTGATGTGTCTCGAGCAGGCCACCGAGCTCGAGCTCTCGATAGGCCCGCATCACCGTGTTCGGATTGATGGCGAGGTCGACCGCGAGTTGCCGAACGGTGGGAAGCTGATTTCCGGCGCCGAGGTATCCCGAAGCAATGCCGGCACGCACCTGATCGATCAGCTGACGGTAGACCGGCACGCCCGTTTGCAGGTCGAGCGCAAATTGAAATCCGGCGCCGTTCGTGTTTGTCTTCCCCATGCGTCTTAGTGTACTATAATATTAGTACAATATGTCAAGTGCTTTTGGTGAAATATTTCACGTGTTCGAAAGGAGGCGCATATGTACACAGAATCTGGCGACACTCCGGAGACGGGTCATGCGGAGCGGTGGTTGAGTTTGGCGGGATCGCTTTTTGTGGGTTGCTGCTTCTTCGCATTGTGGTTCTGGCTGCTGCCGGGATGGTTGGGGTTCCGGGTGGCCGCGTCCGGTGCAGGGAACTGGCGCTGGCTGGCCGCGATTCCTTCTGTACTGGGTTTCTCAATCGCCATGCGCTGTGTGTGGGATTTTGGCTGGACGGGGCGCGGAACGCCCGCTCCCTTTATTCCGCCGCGGCGTCTTGTGGTCGTAGGTTTCTATCGATACGTTCGCAACCCGATGTATGTAGGATTCGCCACGGGATGGATCGGGCTCTGGATTGTCTTCGGGCACGCAAATCTGGCCTTGATCGTTGCGGTCGCAGCGGTAGCCCTCGGCATTCACCTTTTCGTGATTCTGTACGAAGAGCCAACGCTGCGAGGAAAGTTTGGAGAAGACTACAAGGACTATTGCCGGCATGTGCGGCGCTGGTGGCCGCGTCTGCGGCCCTGGAGTCAATCGCAGATCAGTGCTTTGCGTTGAATCCTTTGCGCCGTTGGTCACTGTAGCGGTGCAGCGCATCGAGAATGATCGGGTGTGCCTCGGCGGACGGCCGAATTTCGTCGACTTCAACCGCTTTGCCTTCGAGTTGTTTGTAGTCCTGGAAGAAACGACGAAGCGCCGAATGGGATTTCGATGATGCAATCGAATTCCTGCGGAAGCTTATCGCCGGGAGTGACATCGTGCCAGGGATGATTCATAGGAGAGACTTCATTCTAGCGGACGCGGAGGGAGCGAGCAGGAGTGGCGTCGATCGCCCGGCAATGGGCGGTGCGCCAATGGGGGATACCTTTCCCAGCCGTTACTTGGTACTCGCGCGCCCGTACTTGATCATCTCGTAGACCGGGGGAGCGATAGCGTTAGGAGCACCGACAAAACGGAATTGCAAGTAGTCGATCGCGAAGAGTGCGCTCACTGCGGGCACTTGCTCGCCCCATGAGTAACCCGAATTCTTGTTTCGGCAGGCTACGGCCATGGCGATGGCTCCGCCGACATGCGCGGTGATAAACACTTTCGAGTGGAATACTTCTTTATTGGTTCGGAGAGCCGGTTCGCCCAACCTTCGATATGTCCATAAGTGCACCGTGGAAGGATCGCGTTCAAGCAGCGGTTCCGATTGGGGCAGGTGGGGATATTGACCAATCCACTTGTGCACCCACTCTGGACACGGTTTGCCGTTGCGCTCGGTGCACGTGGTTCCATGCGCAGCAGATGGGGCGCTCGGGAGGCCGGCATCGGACGAATCTGCAGAAGTGGATGCCGCTTCCTGGGCGATGCTGGGTATTGTGCCAAAGACAATAGCGAGAAGGGTTAGAAACAATGCGGGGAGGATGCTGAGCTTCACGACTGCTCCGTTGCCCGTGGGGTAGAGACGTATCAGCCCGCGGGTGCCTTGTTCGGAGCAACCTCACAACCTTGTTCGATGAAAAATCGCTAAGAAATACTTTCGTGTCCCGTGCCACAGAAATTTCTGCGCAGCGAATGCTGACGCTCTTACTTACGTAGACCTGCTGCAGCCATCGTTTACAATCAAAGATTCTTCTTCAGTGAGAACGCACACTATGCATCGTTGGTCACAACTGTTTATTCCCACATTGCGCGAAGCGCCGGCGGATGCCGAGGTCGCCTCTCATAAGTTTCTCGTCCGCGCTGGATACATCCGGCAGCTTGCGGCTGGACTCTACTCATACCTCTTCTTGGGCACACGCTCGTTTCAAAAGATCACGGCGATTGTCCGCGAGGAGATGGACCGGATCGGGCAGGAATTTTATTTGCCTGCACTGCATCCGCGCGAGGTGTGGGAGGCTTCAGGCCGCTGGTCGGTCAT
The DNA here is from genome assembly GCA_035519435.1 of Terriglobales bacterium. Classification (GTDB taxonomy): domain Bacteria; phylum Acidobacteriota; class Terriglobia; order Terriglobales; family Acidobacteriaceae; genus Acidiflorens. The sequence goes on along the minus strand of DATIWL010000012.1, from coordinate 490 downwards.
GGGCGAAAACCTGTTCCGGCTAAAAGATCGCAAGGGTACGGACATGTGCCTGGGCATGACCGAAGAAGAGGTCATGACATCAATTGCGTTGAAGGAACTGCGCAGCTACAAGCAGTTGCCGCAGATCTGGTATCAGATTGCGCCGAAGTTTCGCGATGAGCCACGGCCGAAGGCGGGGTTGCTGCGCGTGCGGCAGTTCATGATGAAAGACGCGTATTCGTTCGACATCGATGCGGACGGGTTGGATGTTTCGTACAAGAAACACTACGAGACGTACTGCCGGATTTTCGATCGCTGCGGTCTGAAGTACATGGTGGTCGAGGCGGACTCCGGGGCCATGGGCGGGAAGGAATCGCACGAATTTATGGTGCGGACTCCTGCTGGTGAAGACCAGATCGTGAGCTGCGATGGTTGCAAGTACGCGGCGAACATGGAGAAGGCGACGTCGAAGCTGGAGTCGGTGGCGGATCTGGCGCCGGAGGGCGATGGG
>DATIWL010000011.1:0-11760 GCA_035519435.1 Terriglobales bacterium | reverse complement strand
GGGAATCGGGCCGATTGGGGAAACTGTAGAAACTGTATCCGAAGTTTTGGAAGTCCTTGAAACCAGCATCAACACTAGCTAGAATCACCAACCGTAGGCTTCACTGTGACTTGCGGGAAATGGCACTGGGAGAATCCCTCTCCCTCCGCCAGATACTCTTCCAGCCCTTCGCTACGCTCAGGATTTCGGAAGGAGCGTTCCCGCTTGAACGACCGTGGTTGCTCACGGCTCGTAGCTCGCAGCTCGTAGCTGTTCACCTCTGCAATCTGACCTCTTACCTCTGCCCTTTCAGAAGCTGAACGTCGCCTGCAACTCGACCCTGCGGTTCGACGCGGAACTTGAGAACGGCCCACCGGCCAGCGAGTTCGATTTGCCGAATAGCGGCGAACTCAAGTCCCCGACCGGCGTGCCCAGGTTCACGCGATTCAGCACGTTCCGCGCATTGACGCTGAACGTCAGGCTGTAACGGCGGCTGCTCGTCCCTCCGCCTCCAAATGGACCCCCCGGGCCACCGCCGCCGCCGCGCCCGAAGCCGCCGCCACGCGGTCCGCCCCCGAGTCCGCCCGGAGGAGGCCCCCCCGGCCCTCCTTCTCCTCGCTGCGCCGCGTTCCCACCTTTTTCCGGCCCGAAGCCGAATGTCTTCGCCAGCCGCAAGTTCAGCGTGAAATGGTCCGGGCCAGTGAGGTAGTTGACTGGAATCGGCGTGTAGGCCGTCGTCGGCACCGCGTAGTGGCAGGCTTCGCTTGGAGACACGCATACGCCCGTCGGGTTGGCCGCGAACGCGGGACGGTCATTGAGCAGCGAATCGCCGCTCAAGTCCTGTCCGGCCGTCACATTGTAGGGAGAACCCGAGTTGAAAATCATGAACGGACTCAGCCGCAGCCCGTAGGGCATTCCGATCGAGCCTCCCACCAGAAACCGGTGGCGCACTGCGAACGCCGCGCGGCCGTAGTCAGCGCTGATGTCGTACTGGTTCGAGGGGAAGCTGCCGGCTCCGTTGGCGTCACTGTTGGCGTAGTTGAGCGAGTAGAACCCGAAGAGCGTCAGCTTCGCGCCGGCGCGCACGTTGAAATTCGTGATCAGCTGATTCTGCTTGAAGATGCCTTCCGAGATGTACTGGTAGACATTCCCCGCCGCATCTCCCAGCGGCCGCGGCCCGACCGAATACGGCGTTCCCGGCAGGGGGGCATTTGCGTTCACCGACAGGAACTGGTGCACGCCGCGCGAGTTGATATATGAGAGCGACACCGTCGCGATCTTCGTCAGCTGCCGCTCCAGGCTGAGCGCGCTCTGCATCGTGTATGGCGAGCGCACCGAGGTCCCGATCTGATAGATCGTCGAGGTCGTCGCCGCGGGAAGGTCGCTTACAGGCGGCACGTTTGGAAAGAAATCGATCGACGTCGCCTGCCCCGTGCAATCTGCCGTTTCCGGATTGCATACCGACAGAATGTAGCGCTGCTGGGTCACTCCGTTCAGGCGGTCGGTATTCAGGACCAGGCCTTCATCAAACCGGTCATAGAAGATTCCCCAGCCCGCGCGCAGGACCGTCTTCGGCGCGTTCTTCCCGCCGCCGCCGATGCCCCATGCCAGCGCGACTCGCGGAGCCCAGTCGGCGTGATCGTGAATCGCGTTCTGCGTTTCGAAGCGCAGGCCATAACTCAAAGTGACGTTCGGTCGCACCCGCCACTCATCCTGCGCATACAGCCCGGCATCGGCGACGGTAACCGGAATCGTCGGCACCCCGCCCGATGGCGACGCGCTCAGCGAGAACTGAATCGCCCCCGGCGCCGAAGGTGCTCCGCCCGCAATGGCTTGCGCCGCCGCTTGGTAAGTGTCGAGGTCAGGGAAGATGAACGTCCCGTTGAAACCGCCGCCGGAAGTGCTGACGTCATGCGTTACGCGCAGCCGCCCACCAAACTTCAGAAAGTGTTTCCCCATCGCCACCGAGGTGTAGTTCTGCAGTTCGTAACGGTCCGTGTGATCGGTCGAAATCCCGCCGCTGTTGCCGCCCGCCGTGAAGGCGCCGATGACGCTGATCGTCGGGTCGGCACTCAAGGGGGTCTGCTGGCTGTTCTCGCGGATGTACTGAAACCGCGTTTCATTGACCGCCTTCGTGCCCAGTACCTGCGTGTCGCTGAGCTGGATCGTGTGCTCCGTGGAGCTCATGTCGTAGCCCGTCGAAGGCAACGCAAATTGTCCTACGCCCCCGTTGTCCTGCGTGTCGTGTTCCCACTGGTAGCGCGCGGTCAGCGTGTTGTTCTTGCTGAGTTGGTAATCAATTCGTGATCCGAAGTTGTAGTGCGTTCGCGGGTTCGCCACGCTCTCGCTCAGCGTGATCTGCTGGCTCAGGTCCGAACTCAGCGCCGGCGTGTTCACGACCGCGACTTCGTTGACGTCGCGCATGTGGAAGTCGACGAAGAAGGACGCCTTCTTGCTCAGCGGTCCGCCCAGGCTCCCCATGTACAACGTCGAATAGTAAGGGGCGGTCGCATCGGGCGAGAGAAAGGGATTGCGGGCATTGAACGAGGAATCGTTGCCCATCACCGAGAGCTGGCCGTGGAATTTGTCGGTGCCCGGCTTGGTGAAAATCTCAATGCGCCCATAGCCAAGCCGGTCGTACTCCGCCGAAAAAGGATTCTGGTTGATGCGGATTTCGCGAATCGATTCCTTGGGAGGCAGTTGCCCGGCAGTAAATCCATCAATGTAGATCTGTCCGCCGTTCGGGCCGGCCGAAGGACCCGCCAGCGCTTCCAGGTCTTGCTGCAATTCGTCAGGATCGTCCGGCAGCGCGTCGAGATCGCTTCCCTTGAGCACGAGTGCGCTCGCATTATTCGACGGGCTCACCTGGACTTGCGAGGTCTCCTCCTCGACGTTGACCTGCTCCTTTTCGACCCTGATCTCGAGCGAGATGTCGACTTGCTGTGTCTGCCCGGCAGCGACCTGTACACCGCCTTTCGCAAACGCCGCGAAGCCCTTCGCCCGCGCGCTCACCGAGTACGTGCCTGCCGGCAGATCGCCGAACTCGTACGTGCCTCGGGCATCGGTCCTTGCCGACTGCGCTTGTCCTCCCGGCGATGTGACGGAAACACGTGCGTTCGTTACCACTGCACCCGACGGGTCGGTGACCTGCCCGCGCAGTGTTCCGTTCTGAGTCTGCGCCAGCGCCGGCAATGCCAGCGCTGTAATCAACAGCACGATCCGATGCAACTTCACTCCCCACCCATCCCTTCCAGGCAGACCACTCAAAGCTTATGAGGAAGTTCCTCCGTGAACCTCCGCGCATTCCATGGTTCACGCTTTCTACTGACGAGTACGCAAACAACACACGATCCCTAGGGCGCGCTCTCGCCTTCGCCTGCCGATCCGCCTCCCAGCGTCCACGGCGACAGCATCATGGCGGCTTTCCTGGCCGAACTCGTCGTCAGAATCGGTTCCACTCCCGCTAGCATCGTGATTGCCGTCACTGTCCCCGACGCCTCGGTGGTTACGATCATGACTGCGTCGCCCTTTTGCAGTTCTGACAACGCCACGCTTGGAAGCCTGTTCAGAAAGCGCTGCAGATCGGGCGGCCCGCCCGCGCCTCCCGGACGTTGAAACTCCCCTCCCGGTCCTGCGGGGCGCTCCCCCTGGCGGGCTCTTCCCTGCCACGATCCTGCCCCTTGCTCCTGCCCGTCTTGCGACCCGCCTTTCAGACGGGAAGCGATGCGCTGCGCCATCTCCGCGGGCAGCTTCTTGATTTGCGAATCGCCCGAGACCTTCACCACAACCGGAGCCTTCATGATCGCGTCCTGCACCGTCAGCGTGTTCGCAGTTGGATCCACCGTCGTGACCGTCCCGGCAATATTCCGAAACGTTCCCGAGACAATTTCTTCTGCCGTGATTTCGTTCCCGTCCGCGCTGCGTGTCCCGCGCGCTCGCAACTGATCTCCTGGCCTGATCTGATCGATGGGCGCAGGGCGCGCGTCATCAAACTTCACCGATCCCGGGGCATAGCGGCGTGCGATGGTCTCTTTGCCGGCGTGGACGGTGACACTGTGGCTTGCGCCGATTCCATTTACCGAAATCGTGATCGTGCCCGCTGCCGCGTCGACGGCGCTCACCAATCCTCCGACTCCCCGCTTCTGCCAGTCTTCGCGTTCGTGTTCCTGCTTCGCGGATACGTCCGCCTGTTTCATCACAATGACCGAGAGCGCGGTCAGTGCATGTCCATCCGTCGAAGCCTGCCCGCGCACCAGCACACGGTCGCCGACTTGCAGGTCCTGCGCCTGGAGCGGTGTTGCGTTCTTGAGATCCTTTTCGCCGGGCGGCACGCGGAGAATTTTCGTCGACACACCCATCGTCGCCGTGACTTCCGGACCCGCATCTGAGTTGATCGTCAATGAATTGGCAGCAATGTTCTTGACCGTCCCGACGACGCGCGTCACCGAGGCCGGGTTCGAGGCCACTGCCGGCGTCTGGCCCCAGGCCGAGATCAGGCTCGTGGCCATCACCACCAAGCCGATCCAAACCGGCGCTGCCTGCAATCGATGCCGCATACATCGACTCTAGCACCGCTAAACCTACCATTCCCCAGCCTTTACGAACTTTTACTCACTCGGGCCTGAGCCTCAACACGGCGAAGAATGCATACAATAGTTTCGCGACGCCGAATCAAGCGGATGCACGAGGCGTCCTCAAGCTGCGGCACGTGTGACGCACATTTCTGGCGCATGAAAATCAAACTCGCGTGGATCGGTAAAACAAAAGACTCGGCCATCCAGGCCCTGACCGGCGACTACCTGGAGCGGACTTCGCGATATGCCGAAATCGAAGGCGTGACCGTTAAAGATGAAGAGGCCATCCTGAATCTCGCGGGCGGCGAGCGCAAGGGACAACGTCACAAACTTATCCTCCTCGATTCCCGCGGAAAACAGCTGTCGTCTGAGGAACTCGCGCAGTTTCTCGAGCGGGAGCAGGTGCAGGCCTTGCCTGTCCTCTTCGCCATCGGCGGGCCCGACGGTTTCAGTGACGAGGCGCGGCGCCGGGCTGAGTTCGTTTTTTCCCTTGGCCGCATGACCCTGCCGCACGAACTGGCGCGGGTCGTCATCCTGGAACAGATTTACCGCGCCTTTACCATTTTGAAAAATCACCCCTATCACTTGGGACATTGACCGCCGAGTAACGAGCATCGTCCGCTCAGACGGTCGGCCTGTGGCTGAGTTCGTGTGGCGGATGCACCTTCGGAGGGTTCCCTCCGCGCGCAAATTGGCATACAGTAGTCCGCGACAGGCAACAAACCTGATCTCAGTAGAGCAAGAGGGCCCTCCCCGATGAAGAACCCTTATGAAGTACTCCGCATGAAGGAACAGGAGATCGAACGCGTGCGGAAGGAGATGGAAGCGCTTCGGATCGCCGCGCGGCTGCTGGGCGCGGAGGATCCCGCGCCGGCAAACGGAGAAACCACCACGAAATCGCGCCAGGTCGTCGAAATGCCGTAGCTCGTTCTCCTCCGTTGATGTGGGCGGATGGCGCAAGCCATCCGCCTTTTTTCTTGCGAACGTCCCCATCGCTGATTTCGAAACGGCGCTATGATTTCGGCCCCTTTCAGCCGTCGCGGTGACACGCGCCGTCGATCCGCGTAAAATCAAACATTCGGCTTTATGTCGGATTTGCGCCGTGGTCTCATCATCGTGAACACTGGCCCCGGTAAGGGCAAGACAACGGCCGCCATGGGCACGGCGTTGCGCGCGGTCGGACAGGGCATGCGGGTCCTGATGCTCCAGTTCCTGAAGGGCTCATGGCACTATGGCGAACTGGACGCCGTCAAAGCGTTCGGCGATAAGTTCGTCATGAAGCAGATGGGACGCGGCTTCGTGAAGGTCGGTGCCGAGAAGCCCGATCCCGAGGACGTCCGCATGGTCGAGGAGGCCTGGGCCGAAGCGGCCGCGGCGATTCGATCGAGCGAGTGGGATCTGGTCGTGCTCGACGAGATCAACTACGCGATCAGCTACGGGATGCTCGATCCGGCGAAGGTCGTGGAAACATTGAAGAGTCGGCCCGAGATGGTGCATGTGATCTTGACCGGACGCAACGCCCATCCGACAATTGTCGAGCTTGCTGACACCGTGACCGAAATGCGCCAGGTCAAACACGCCTACGAGAAGGGCGTGATGGCGCAGAGAGGAATTGAATATTAGGAGTCGGTAGTCAGGAGTCAGTAGTCAGCGGAAACCGAAACGTGCTGACTCCTGACTACTGACTCCTGCGTTATGACATGGTTCAAGCGCCAATCCGGAGACCTCGACACTTCGGGCGAGAAGAAAGTCCGCACCGAAGGGTTGTGGGTGAAGTGTGACGAGTGCCGCCAGATCATCTGGAAAAAGGACCTGGAAGAGAATTTCAACGTCTGCCCCAAGTGCGACAAGCATTTCCGCATCGACGCCCGCACCCGCCTGGCGCAGCTTCTCGACGACAACCAGTACGAGATTTTCGATAGCAACCTGGCTTCGACCGATCCGCTGAAGTTCGTCGATCTCAAACCTTACTCTTCGCGCCTGAAGCAAGCCAAGAAAGACACCGGCCTGAAAGATGCGATCCTCAACGCTCACGGCAAGCTGAACGGCCGCCCAATCATCGTCACCGCGATGGAGTACTCCTTCATCGGCGGCAGTATGGGAGCTGTCGTCGGCGAGGCAATCACGCGGGCAATCGAGAAAGCCAACGAGACGCGTACTCCAATCATCATCGTCTCCGCGTCGGGCGGCGCTCGCATGATGGAAGGCGCGATCAGCCTGATGCAGCTCGCCAAAATTTCCGCCGCTCTGGCGCGGCTGGACGCCGCGCGCGTGCCCTACATTTCCGTGCTCACCGATCCCACCACCGGCGGAACGACCGCGTCGTTCGCCATGCTTGGCGACCTGAATATCGCCGAACCCGGTGCGCTGATCGGCTTCGCCGGACCCCGCGTGATCGAGCAGACGATCCGCCAGAAGCTGCCGCCCGGCTTCCAGCGTTCCGAATTCCTGCTGCAGCACGGCATGCTCGACGCCGTCGTTCACCGCAAGCAGCTGAAGTCCTATATCGGGCGCGCGCTGGAGTTCATGGCCGCGGCCTAGCTCCTCGGCTCTCAGCAGTCAGCGAAGTTCCCATGGTGCGAACGATGTCTGCTTTCCCACTCTAAGTGCGCTCCTTGACCATTCAATGCAGCCTTCTAGAATGATTAGCGAATCTTCCCGGAAACTGTCCAATGTCGGTTTGCCTGAGAGCTGAGAACTGAGAGCTGCTTTTTTGTCCTACTCATCCGCAGTCGCGCAGATGTACGCGTTGGGCCACGAGTTGGCCCACACGCCGTCGCACAAGTTCGACCTGGCGCACATGCGGGTGCTACTCGCCGCTCTCGGGCATCCGGAAACGAAGTTCCCGAGCGTGCTTATCGCCGGGACCAACGGCAAAGGTTCGACTGCCGCCACCCTCGCTGCGATCCTGCAAGCGTCAGGGTTGAAAACGGGCCTGTACACTTCGCCCCACCTGGTGCGGATCAACGAGCGCATCCGCATCGACGGCCAGCCCATCTCCGACGACGATTTCACTGCGCTCCACGACAACGTGGACCGCATCGCCGAACGGCTTGTCGTCGAACACGCTCTGCCGTGGCATCCGAGCTTCTTCGAGATGCTCACGGCTATGGCATTCGAACACTTCGCACGCCGCAAGCCGGACATGGTTGTGCTCGAGGTCGGCATGGGAGGCCGGCTCGATGCCACCAACGTGGTCGAGCCCGTGTTGAGCGTGATCGCCGACATCTCGCTCGATCACCAGAAGTTTCTCGGCAACACTCTCCGCGAGATTGCCGGCGAGAAGGCCGGGATTATCCGGCGCGAAGGGGTCGTTGTCACTCTGCCGCAGTCGCCTGAGGCGAACGACGTCATCGGCAACACGATTCTCGACCGCGGAGCGCGCGGCGTGAGTGCCGTCGCCTATGTTCCGCCTGTGTCGCCGGCGAGTACCCAGTACATTGTGCCCAGTGCCGAGCAAGACGTGCCAAGTGGCATCCGCCAACGCTATCCGCTGGAAGTGATGGGGCAACAGATTTTGGTCGAATCGCCTTTGGCCGGGCGGCATCAATTAAGAAACATCGCGCTCGCGATTGCTGTCGTCGTCGAATTGCGCAGCCACGGATTTGTGCAGATCACGGCGCAAACCATCGAACGCGGCATTCGTGAGACGCACTGGCCGGGACGTTTTCAGGCTGTGCCAGCTCATGCTCGTTATCCGGAAATTGTGTTGGACGTTGCCCACAATCCTGCGGGTGCCTGGGCGTTGCGATCGACGTTGTCGGCAGCTTATGAGGACCGGCCAATCACACTGGTGTTTGGAGTGATGCGCGACAAAGCTGTCTCGGAGGTTGCCGAAATTCTGTTTCCTATTGCCGAGCACGTCATCGTCACGCACGCCAACAATCCGCGGTCGGCAACCGCGGCTGAGATCCGGCAGGCCGCGTCCCGCGTGGAAGTGGACATCCGTGAAGCTACTGATGTCCCGTCCGCGCTTGCCGAAGCGCAGCGAGTAGCCGGACCGCAGGGATTGGTCGTGGTTACCGGCTCGATTTACATCGTGGGAGAGGCGATGCAGGCGTTGGGCCTGAGCATCTAGAATTTATGTTTCGCGGTACGTGACGCGGGCTCGCCCGTGTGACTTCGATAGCACTGAAAGAATGAACAAGGTTACGACAGCTGCGGAACCGGAACCAGAGAGCGTTGACCTGCGCCCAGCGGAGCCAACGAGCGTCCCCGTGCGAGTCGTCCCGCGCGCACCGTCCGCGCCGCGTCGTCACGGATGGCTCAGCCGTCTCCGCTCGTATTTCATTCTCGATCCGCTCATCTGGGCGTACACGCTGGTGTTGGGCACAATTTCGTTGATCTGCTCGCTCTTCGATCGCAGCGGACGCATCCAGCACAACCTCGCCCGCGCCTGGTCCTGGTCGATCATGAAGACCGCGCTGTCGCCTGTCACGGTGACCGGTGCTGACAACCTCGCTGGAAATGGGCCGCGCGTGTATGCCGTCAACCACGCCTCCGCGCTCGATATTCCGATCCTGTACGTCAACCTGCCGTTTCAATTCCGCATCGTCTTCAAGAGCGAGTTGCTCTCGTACCCGTTTGTCGGATGGCATCTCAAGCGCTCGGGTCAGGTCTGCATCAACCAGCAGAATCCGTCGGCATCGATCGGCGCCATCAAGTCCGCGCTCAAGAGCCTAAGATCCGGCATGCCGCTGGTGATCTATCCAGAAGGCGGACGCTGCCGCGACGGCCAACTGCAGCCCTTCTTACAGGGCGCATTCTTCCTCGCGATCAAAGCGCAGGCGGAGATTGTCCCGGTCGCGTTGATTGGAACGTTCGACCTGCTGCCCATGAACACGTACCACATCAAGTGCCAGCCGCTGGAGATGCGCGTCGGCGAGCCGATCCCGACCGCGGGGATGACGTTGCACGATACGGAAGCTGTGTCGGCGAAGGTGCGAGAGGCGATGCAGGAACTTCTGACTTCGTCAAGAAGCGCTTAGGCACAGCCCCCTTCGTCTGTTCCATCGCCCTTTTGTTTCCTCTCTCCCCCGCTGACAATTCCCTCCCTCATCCGTCATAATCTTTTGTTTGCCCGGAGGTCCCATGAAGGCTCTAGGTCTTTTACTCTTATTGCTGGCCATGAACGCATACTCGCAAAACAATCCCCCCACAGTTGCCGAAGCTCAGGAATTCATGAACAAGGCCGAAGCCCAGCTCGCGGACCTGTACGTGAAGGTGCAGCGTGCCGCCTGGGTGCAGGAAAACTTCATTACCGACGACACGCAGGCCATGGCGGCCGACGCCATCGATGAAAGCACCGCCATCACCACCGAACTCGTCGAACAGGCCAAGCGTTTCGAAGGACTGCAGCTGCCGCCCGACCTGGCGCGCAAATTCTTGCTGCTGAAGCTGTCGCTGGTCGCGCCCGCTCCGAAAGACGCCGCTCTCCGCAAGGAGATGACCACCATCAACGTGGCGCTCGACTCCGAATACGGCAAGGGCAAGTATTGCCGCAAGAACGGCGAGTGCATGGACATCAACGCCATCGAGAAGATCATGGAAACCAGCCGCAATCCCGAAGAGCTGAAAGAAATGTGGGCCGGCTGGCATTCCATCTCTCCTCCCATGCGGCAGCGTTATGCCCGCTTTGTCGAGTTGTCGAATCAGGGATCGCGTGAGATCGGCTTCAAAGATACCGGAGCGATGTGGCGCGCCGGCTACGACATGACACCGGAGGAGTTCTCGGCCGACCTCGAACGCCTGTGGAACCAGGTCCGGCCTCTGTACCTGTCGCTGCACACCTATGTGCGTGCGAAGCTGGTCGAGAAGTACGGCCCCAACGTCGTTCCGCCCAACGGGCCCATCCCCGCGCACCTGCTCGGCAACATCTGGGCGCAGGAGTGGGGCAATGTCTATCCGTTGTTGGGCGTGAAAGAAGACGCGGGTGGTGTCGACGTGACGCAGTTGCTCAAGAAGAAAAATCTGGACGCCAAAGGGATGGTGAAGTACGGCGAAGGCTTCTTCACCTCGCTCGGCTTCGAGAAACTTCCGCCGACGTTCTGGGAGCGGTCGCTCTTCACCAAGCCTGCCGACCGCGACGTCGTCTGCCACGCCAGTGCCTGGGACATCGACGGCAAAGACGACCTGCGGATCAAGATGTGCATTCACGTGGAGGGCAGCGACTTTGTCGTCATCCACCACGAGCTCGGACACAACTTCTACCAGCGCGCCTACAAGAACCAGCCATTCATGTTCCAGAACGGCGCCAACGACGGCTTCCACGAAGCCATCGGCGACGCTATCGCGCTCGCCATCACGCCCGAATATCTCCACAAAGTCGGCCTGCTCGACAAAGTTCCGCAGGGCACCAACGACATCCCCGAACTGTTGAAGCAGGCGCTCGACCGCGTCGCTTTCCTGCCCTTCGGATTGCTCGTCGACCAGTGGCGCTGGAAGGTGTTCTCCGGAGAAATCAAGCCCGAGGACTACAACAAAGGCTGGTGGGATCTGCGTCTGAAGTACCAGGGCCTGCAACCGCCCTCAGCGCGCAGCGAAGCCGACTTCGATCCCGGCGCGAAGTATCACGTCGCCTCGAACACGCCGTACACGCGCTACTTCCTCGCGCACATCCTGGAGTTCCAGTTCTACCGCGCTCTCTGCAACGCCTCGGGATACAAAGGCCCGCTGCACAAGTGCACCTTCTTCGGCTCGAAAGAAGCCGGAGCGAAGTTCAACAAGATGCTCGAAATGGGACAGAGCAAACCATGGCCCGACGCGCTCGAAGCTCTGACCGGCGAGCGTCAGGTCGACGGCAACGCCCTGCTCGAATACTTCGCCCCGTTGCAGAAGTGGCTCGACGAGCAGAACAAGGGAAAGAAAGTCGGTTGGTAATCACTCGTCGCAAATAGATTACGCGTCAGCCCCGGATGCTTTCAGGGGCTGACGCGGTTCCTCTCACCCGAACCTGCTCTTGGCCTGAATCTCGAAGACTCCCTCTGAATATTTGCCTTTTGTTCGCCCTTGTGTCATATTCCGTCTTAACCGGGCTGAGGCGGCACGCAGTTCAGCCTCCGAAATATTCTTAGTTTCGGACGGCTTTTCCTTTTCCTTACTCACGCGTCCACAGCCCCAAGAGCGTTACGATGCCTCGCACTCACTTAAACATCGTGGCCACGGTTGAGACCAGCATCGGACGCCTGCCGGCGAACGTCGAAGCCGA
>DATIWL010000010.1:0-2832 GCA_035519435.1 Terriglobales bacterium | reverse complement strand
TTCCGCGGCCAGAAGGATTCCAATTGGGAAGGCGGCTGGCGTGTGCCGTGCTTCATGCGCTGGCCGGGCAAGATCAAGCCTGGCTCGGTGCTGAACGGCGTCGTCTCCCACATCGACATGTTTCCGACGCTGCTAGCTGCCGCCGGCAATCCGGACGTGACCAAGCAACTCCTTGAAGGCTGCACGGTGGGCGGAAAGAAATTCAACGTCCATCTCGACGGCTACAACATGATTCCCTATCTGACCGGCCAGGTGAAGGAAAGCCCGAGACCCGGCATCATCTACTTCAGCGACGACGGGGAGGTGATCGCGGTGCGGGTCGGGGACTGGAAATTCAATCTGGCCGTGCAACGCGCCAATACGATGAGGCAGTGGGCCGAACCGTTCGTTAAATTACGGCTGCCGTACATCATGAGCATGCGTCGCGATCCGTTCGAGCGCGCTGAATACAACTCGAACACCTATCTGGACTGGATGGTCGATCACGTGCCCCAGATGTACATGATGCAGGCATTTGTCGCGGAACAGATCGCTGGCTTCGCCAAGTTCCCGCCGAGGCAAAAGCCCGCTTCGTTCAACCTCGACGCTGTGCTGGCGCAGGTGTCGGGTCACGGCCATTCCTGACCTCCACAAGGTCTTGCGGTCATGGCCGTGGGCGCCCCACGCGCCTCGGTGGAACCGGCCCATGCAGGGGACGATCCCCTGCGTGGGTCCTTTGCCTACGCCTCAGGTAGCGTGAAAGACCACGAATCACGAAGAGCGGATGCCGCGAGCGTTGGGGAGGATGTGCGCGCGTTCTACGAGCGTCATCCCTACCCACCTCCCGTCGACAGTCTCGAGAAATATCGACGGCTCGGGCAGGACCGGCAGAAACGCCGGGCGGACTATCACCTCTTCTGGCCTGCAAGACCCTATCGGGAAGACCAGTCCATCCTCATTGCCGGCTGCGGGACATCTCAGGCGGCCAAGCATGCCTTGCGTTGGCCTGCGGCTCAGGTTACCGGCATCGACTTCAGCGCAACCAGTGTGCGCTCTACCGAGGAGCTCAAGCGGAAATACAACTTGAGCAATCTCCAAGTCCGCCGGCTTCCCATCGAGCGGGTAGGCGACTTGAAAACGAGCTTCGATCAAATCATCTGCACCGGGGTTCTCCATCATCTCGCGGAGCCCGATGCGGGGCTCAACGCTCTGCGCGGTGTGCTCAACCCGGACGGAGGCGCGGTGCATCTCATGGTGTACGCGCCTTACGGACGGACTGGCATCTATATGCTGCAGGAATTCTGCAGACGGATCGGCATCCCTGCCAACGATGAGGGGATCCGCGATCTCATCGCGGCGCTCAAAGCGTTGCCGCCCCGCCATCCGTTGGAAAATCTGCTGCGCGAGGTCCCGGATCTCCGCCAGGAGGCGGCGCTCGCCGACGCGCTGCTGCATCCGCAGGACCGCGCCTATTCAGTGCCGCAGTTATTCGAGTTCATCGAAAAGGCAGGACTGGCATTCGGCCGGTGGCTAAAACAAGCACCCTACACCCCGCGTTGCGGCGTCGTAGCAAAGCTCCCGCAGGCTTCCCGGCTGGCACAGCTTTCCCTCGCAGAGCAGTACGCTGCCGTCGAACTATTTCGCGGCACGATGGTTCGCCACAGCGTGATTGCTTATCGAGACGATAGCCCGGGCGGCGCGCAACCGATAAGTTTTGCCGGTGATGCCTGGCTCGGCTATGTGCCGCTTCGAATGCCGGACACGATCTGTGTTCAAGAAGGGCTGCCCCCCGGGGCGGCGGCCGTTCTGATCAACCCGACACACGCCTACCGGGATCTGATCCTGCCAATTGATTCAACAGAAAGGGGTTGGTTCGATGCCATTGATGGGAACCGCAGTATCGGCGGCATAGTGGAAGGGACGTTGCCATCTGCACCAGAAAAATCGCAACGCGACATGGCGCGTACCTTCTTTGAAAAGCTCTGGTACTACGATCAGGTGGTGTTCGACGCGTCGCGGTGCCGTGCGCGAAGAGAGGAAGCCTGAGGTGTCGGAGATTCAGGAAATCTTGACCCGATTCTGGGACCAATTGATCGCGCAGCCGAGCGGGCCGTTGGCGTTTCGCTTGATCCTCCAACCCATCATGGCGACTATCCTGGCCATCCTCGACGGATTGAAAGATGCGCGGGTCGGCCGGCCACCTTACTCGTGGACCATCTTGTCCGATCCATCCCAGCGGGCGGCCTACCTTCGCGAAGGACTGAAAAGACTAAGCAGAGTCATCGTCTTCGCGCTCGTGATGGACGCGATCTATCAGTTCATGGTCTTGGGCAGGTTCTACCTGGGAGAAGCGCTGGTCACCGCGTTCGTGCTTGCGGTTCTTCCTTATTTGTTGATTCGCGGCCCGGTCGACCGCATCGCGCGACGCTGGTAACGGAGAAGGCCGGCCGCGCCGGCGCCGAAGCTGCAGCTTTCAACCCGCTCAGGCGGCCTGCACGACCTCGAGGTGCTCTAGCGTGCGGACCTGACGACACACGGAAGGAAGGATGACGATGGGCACTCCTGACTACTCCTCACTTGTCGCGCTTCAGCGCGAGTACTTCCTGTCCGGCAGTACCCGCCCTGCAGCGTGGCGCAAGGCACGGCTGGAAGCGGTCAAGGCGCTGTTCACCGAGAACCACGACGAACTGTGCGAGGCGCTCTGGAAGGACTTGCGCCGCAACGTCACCGACGCCGATCTGATGGACGTCGCGTACAACGTCAAGGAAGCCGACTACGCGCTCGCGCACCTCGACGCGTGGATGGAACCGCAGCGCGTCCATACGCCGCTCGTGTTCGAGCCGGGACACATCC
>DATIWL010000009.1:0-6912 GCA_035519435.1 Terriglobales bacterium | reverse complement strand
GGTGGCCGCCGGAGAAAGTGCCGGTGAATTCGCGGGACCGTTTGACAAGTGTCATTCCGCTAACAGCGGGACTGCGTTTCGCCGGGCGGTGTTTCTTGCATGGAGGATTAATTCAACAAATCCTGGGGAGCTGTTCGCCGGACAGCATGTCGAGCACGCGATTGCCTCCGACGCGGCTGCGGAGAGTGACGATGCCGGACCCGTCTTCGTGCACCGTTCCGGCGCGCACGGCGCCGGCCGAGACGGTCTGCGAGCGCAGGATTTCCATGGCACGGCCGGCATCGCGCCCGCGCAGGGTAGCCATCGATGTTTATGCCCTGCCGGAGTTAATCAGCCAAGGCAAGCCCGCACAGAAGTCTTGAACGCGAAGGTGACGGCACCAAAGACTGCCGCATCAGGCAGGAGTCAGCCCCGGCTCGCGATCACCGAGACTCGTTAGCGGACCACCAAGGAAGGTGAGATCGACAACCGTGCAATCATCGTGAAACGGATGATCGCCGGAGAAGAGTTGAACAGACTTGATGATCTGCTCCATCGGCATTTCTCCTCCAGCACATCCCACAAGGCGATGGTCCCCAAACATTTCACCCGCAGCGTTCTCCGCTTCCGTCACGCCGTCCGTAACAATAATTAGATGGTCGCCGGGCTTCAACCGGGTTTGAGCGCTTGCATAATCTACGAGAGAAAGAAGCCCCACGGGAAGATTGGATTCACCCAGACGGCTGATCTGCCCGCCATTGTTAACGAGAACGGGAGGCACGTGACCGCAGTTCATGTACTCCAGCGCACCGTCGGGCTGCAAACGGGCGATCACGAAAGTCGCGTACT
This sequence comes from Terriglobales bacterium, assembly GCA_035519435.1. GTDB lineage: Bacteria > Acidobacteriota > Terriglobia > Terriglobales > Acidobacteriaceae > Acidiflorens. The sequence continues at coordinate 6,084 of DATIWL010000009.1, read as the reverse complement.
TTGAGCCAAGATTGCGAGTGCAAAGAAATCGGTTGACGGACTGCGCGATCTCCGGGAATGGAACTCGAGACCGCAGAGCCTCGTATATGATGCCCTGCAGCAACGAAGCCAGAATGGCCGCCGGCATGCCTTTCCCCGAAACATCGGCTACCGCGACTGCCACAGCATCCCCATCGGGGAGAAAGCTGAAGAAGTCTCCCCCGACTTCCAGACAGGGACGACTTTGCCCTCTTAGATGCATAAACGGAACTTGCAGGGATTCTACGCCCATGAGCGCGCGCTGAATATGGGCTGCCGCCTCGAATTCCTTAACGCGAAGCTGCTCAGCGTCCTTCTCGCGAAGTTTCCTAAGAAATTCGTCGGGAGGGATGTAGAACGGGTTCTCCTGCAGGAGGCCTCCGATGATAAGCATCGGGTGTGATCGTAAGGCGTCAACTATCCGTTCAGCGTCAAGCGCCTCCCGGCCATACGTGCAAATCACAACGTCGTCATACTTGGGAAGCATTTGGTTTAAGGAGATTTCATATTCAACCCAGTCTGCAGTACGGGGCATGCCGCCAGCACCCCACTGCATATGCGCGACCAGTCGGGTGCGACCGTACCCTTGCGATGCGCCGGTTTTCAGCATCGCCTCCATGGTGGCAAGCATTCTATGTTTTTCGAAGCATCCATCCGGCAGATAGGTATCGCGCCACGGTCGTATATCCAGTTGACCGCGTGTCCGGGCCGCTGCCGTGTCGATGCCTTCTGTCTGCAAACGTCTAAGGTGATCGTCTTCTCGATGCGGACTCAAAACGTGCAGAGCCCTCTCTCCCCGCTCAAATCCCTCCTTGACGAATGGCATCAGGACTTCGTACTCCTCTTCGGTGCTGCGGAAGAACGCGCAAACATGTCGTTGCGCTCCCAGCGTGCCGCGACCAAGGTGAATACATTCAGTGGACTTCATAGGGTTCTCTCAAGATCTTTCGATGTCCGATGGTCAGCAGTTCATCCAACCTTACTGCAACAAGACTTCAGCGCATCATGGTAGTCCCGCAACTCTTTAACGAAGCAAATGTAAATATGTTCGTCCAAATCGCTAACAAATCCTCGGGAGTTGCTCGCCGCTTAGCATGTCGAGCACGCGATTGCCGCCCACGCGGCTACGGAGGGTGACGATGCCGGCGGAATCTTCGTGCACCGTTCCGGCCCGCACGGCGCCGGCCGAGACGGTCTGCGAGCGCAGGATTTCCAGGGCACGGCCGGCATCGCACTCGGGAACGAAGGCAACAAAGCGCCCCTCGTTGGCGACGTACAGAGGGTCGAGCCCCAGCAATTCACAGGCGCCGCGCACGACCCCGGAAACGGGAATCAACGCTTCCTCGACGGAGATGCGCAGCCTGGCGGCGGAGGCGATTTCGTTGAGAGCCGAAGATAGACCGCCGCGGGTGAGGTCGCGCAGGCAGTGCACTTCGATGTCGGCTTCGAACAGGGCCTCGACGGCCGGCCAGAGAGGAGCGGTGTCGCTGATGACCTCGCCCTCGAACTCGAGGCCGTTGCGAACGGAGAGAATAGCGATTCCATGAGCGCCGAGATCTCCGCTGACGAGCACGGCATCGCCGGGGCGAACGGATTCGGGGCTCACCGGCCTGGGTGCCACGACGACTCCGATGCCCGTGGTGTTGAGGAACAGCCCGTCACCCTTGCCCTTGTCCACCACCTTCGTGTCGCCGGTGACGATGTTTACGTGTGCAGCCGAGGCAGCATCGCGCATGGCGGCGACGATCGTTCGTAGCGTCTCCATGGACAGGCCTTCCTCGAGAACGAATCCTGCGCTCAAGGCGAACGGCTTCGCCCCGCACATGGCCAGATCGTTGACCGTACCGTTGACGGCGAGATCTCCAATCGTGCCGCCGGGGAAAACCAGCGGGTGAACGACGTAGGTATCGGTGGTCATCGCCAGACGGGTTTCGCTGGCGGAAAGCACGGCGCCGTCGTGCCGCGACTCGAGCGCGCAGTTCGAGAAAGCGGGCAAGAATACGGTCTCGATCAGTTGATTCGTGAGCCGGCCGCCGCCTCCGTGGGCCAGCAGAATCCGGTCAGTGGCCGGACGCGGCAATGGACACGATAGAATCGCCATTTTCTTTCCGCCTTCCAAAATGAAAGTAGGCTGCACACGCGCCTTCCGAGGAAACCATGGGCGCGCCGAGAGGAGTGTCCGGCGTGCAGCGGATACCAAAGGCCGGGCATTCGTAGGGCTTGCGAAGGCCCTGCAACACGAGTCCGGCGATGCATTCTCTGGATTCGGCAGCGTGGCCGACATTGACGGCGAAGCGGGATTCCGCGTCAAAACGGCGATAGGCCTCGCGGAGGCGCAATCCGCTGGAGGGAATTTCCCCGATGCCGCGCCAAGCGCGCCGGGTGACTTCGAAAACCTCGGCGATTCGCTGCTGCGCGGGGCGATTGCCTGCCCGGCGGACCGCGCGTGCATACTGATTTTCGACTTCCGCGCGCCCGCTTTCGAGCTGGGTCACGGCCATGTGCACGCCTTCGAGCAGGTCGAGTGGCTCGAATCCGGTGACCACGATCGGGACTCTGTATCTCCGGCTAATGGGGAAGTATTCTTCGAACCCCATCACCATGCAGACGTGGCCCGCAGCCAGAAACGCCTGCACCCGGCAATCCGGAGAACCGAGGATCGCTTCCATGGCCGGGGGGACCAGCACGTGCGAGACGAGCATCGAGAAATTTGGGATGCTCTCGCGCTTTGCTTCCCATACGGCCATAGCATTGGCCGGGGCCGTGGTTTCGAACCCGACCGCGAAGAACACCACCTCGCGCTTCGGGTTTGCACGGGCGAGCTGCAAAGCATCCAGGGGCGAGTACACGATGCGAACGTCCGCGCCTAGTGACTTGGCATCGAGGAGGCTCTGCGCCGAGCCGGGAACGCGCAGCATGTCGCCGAAGGAGCAGAGAATGACTTCGGAACGCTGGGCAATGGCAACGGCGCGGTCAATCATCTCGAGTGGCGTGACGCAAACCGGGCAGCCGGGCCCGTGGACGAGAGTGATTTGCTCGGGGAGCAGGTCCTGAAGGCCGGTCTTGACGATGGTGTGCGTCTGGCCGCCGCAGACTTCCATGAGCGTCCACGGGCGCGTGGTGGTGCGGCGGATGGCATGGGCCATCCGCTGGACCGAGGTGCATTCGCGGTATTCGTCGAGGAACTTCATGGCGCGCCTTCTTTCAGCTCTTCGAGCTGATCGAGCTGACGCAGCGCTTCGAACACGCGCTGGGCCTCCTGTTCGTCCACGACGGACAGTGCGAAGCCGACGTGAACCAGAACGTAATCACCGACGCGAGCCTCGGGCGTGTAGTCCAGGCAGACTTCCTTGCGGATGCCGCCGAAATCCACCTTGCCGCGGCGCAGGCCGAGGTTCTTCTCCTCGAAGATGGTCACGATCTTTCCAGGTACAGCCAGGCACATGACGCCACCTCAGCTTTCGAATCGTCCAGCGAGAACCGCCTGGCCGAGCGAGATTCCGCCATCGTTCGCGGGCACCTGGTGGTGCGTGAACACGCGGAAGCCGTTCGCTTCGAGCAGCGCGCTGGTCCGCTCGGTCAGATAGGCGTTCTGAAAAACGCCTCCGCTTAGGACAACATCGCGCACATCGGCCGTTTGCGCGACGGCGACAATCCAGTTGGCCAGCGCGTTGTGGAACCTGGCAGCGATGCGGGGCACATCGAGACCTGCACGCTGATCCGCCAAGAGCGAATCGGTGAGCGGGGCCCAATCGCCGATGCCGTTGCGACATTCGACCTCGTAACTTTCCGCGGTGCGGAGGCCCCCGATGGCGCGCTCGAGGCACATGGCCGCCTGCCCTTCGAAGCGGTTCTGGTCGGCCACTCCGCTCAGAAAGGCCATTGCGTCAAACAGGCGGCCGACGCTGGATGTGAATGGAGCATTTATTCCGCGCTCGAGCAGGGTGCGAACGCCGGCGCCAGCGATGCGCTCGGCATGGCCAAGGCCGCACGTTTCCGAAACAAGGCTGGCTGCCGAGCGCGAACACTCGCGAATCGCTGCTTCGCCGCCCGGAAGCCGAAACGGGCGAAGATGCGCGATGCGCTCGAAACCTTCGGGACGCGCGAGAAAAAACTCGCCTCCCCAGATGGTTCCATCCAGACCGAAGCCTGTGCCATCCCAGGCCACGCCGAGATATTCCGTCTCTAATCCATTTTCGGCAGCGCAGGAGGCTACGTGCGCGTGATGATGCTGCACCTGGACGACCGGCAGACCGGAGTCCATGGCCCATTGTGTGGATGCATAGTCGGGATGAAGATCGCAGGCGACCAATTTTGGCTCGAAGCGATACAAGCGGCAGAGGTCTTCGATTGCGCGCTCAAAGGCCAGGCGCGAATCAATCGAATCGAGATCGCCTACGTGCTGGCTTAAGAAAACCTGGCGGCCCAGGGCGATGGCCACCGTGTTCTTCAGATGTCCGCCGACCGCCAATACGGGCGGCAGGTCGCGGGGCGCAAGTACTGGAAGTGGAGCATATCCTCGCGCGCGGCGGAGAACCTGCGGACGGCCGCAGGAGACGCGGGCGACGGAATCGTCGCAGGGACGCACAATCGGCCGGTTGTGCAAAACGAAAATGTCGGCGATATCCTTCAGGTGCTTGCAGGCCTCTTCGTTGTCGATCGCGATGGGTTCTTCGGCACGATTCCCGCTGGTGGCGACTACAGGGAAGGGATACCGCGCCATCAGCACGTGGTGCAGCGGCGAATAAGGGAGCATTACGCCCAGGTAGGGTGAAGATTTCGCCACCTCCGGCGCCAGATCGTAGCCCTCGTTGGGCCGGAGAAGAACAATCGGTGCCGCCGGCGAAGCCAACAGTTCCTCTTCGGCTGCGCTCACCACGCAGTACTGGCGAACAACCGCGAGCGACGGCATGAGGAGCGCGAACGGTTTCTCTTCGCGATGTTTCCGCGCACGCAAACGCATCACGGCCGGAGAGTTGCGAGCGTCCACCAAGAGCTGGAATCCACCGACTCCTTTGAGCGCGACGATTTCTCCTCGCGCAAGGGCTTCGGCAGCGTGGGCAACCACTTCAACACCTTTCTCCGGCTCCGGCACCGACCAGAGATGCGGGCCGCAGGCGGGACAGGCATTTGGCTGGGCATGGAACCGGCGATCGTGCGCCGATTCGTATTCTCGGCGGCAGGCTGGACACAGTACAAAAGACCGCAAGGTGGTGTTCGGACGGTCATACGGGATATCGAGAAGGATCGTGTAGCGCGGGCCGCAGAAAGTGCAGTTTGTGAAAGCATAGCCGGACCGCCGGTTCGCCGGATCGAACAACTCGCGCAAGCATTCCGGACAGGTGGCCAGGTCCGGCAGGACCGCAGCCGTTCGGGACACGTTCTGATCACTTGGAAGGATCTCGAACCAAACGCCTCCGGCAGGAGCGACTCGAGAAACCTCTTCCGTGGTCACGACTGCCGCAGGTGGCCGGGCCGACTTGAGCTGGTCGAGAAACCGATCGAGTTGCTCCGTGCCGCCTTCGACTTCAATCTCGAGCCCTTCCCCTGAATTCCTTACCCAACCTGCAAGACGCAGTTTCTCCGCGAGCCGATAGACCGCGGGGCGAAATCCAACTCCCTGAACAGCTCCGCGCAACACGACGCGCAGCCGCTCGATGCGAATTGGGGCTGTGGTCGCCAGTTTCATCTCCTCGCCACGTCCGCGGTGGTGCAGGATTCGATCGCACCTCGCAGCCATGCGAGCCAATTGTCCAGGCCCGCGCCCGACTTGCAGGAGACTGCGAACACTGTGGCCTTCGGATTCACTTCTCGGACGTTCGTCTCCAGCTCTCTCAAGTCCACTCCCGACGCCGCGGCTAGGTCCGTCTTGTTCAGGAGAACGACATCCGCCTTGTGGAACATCACGGGATACTTCTTCGGCTTCTCCGCTCCTTCGGCCACGCTGCAAATCACAACTCGCAGGCTCTCGCCCAGATCGTAGGAAGCGGGGCAGATCAGATTTCCCACATTTTCGATGACCAGCAGGTCCAATCCCTGCACTGGGAATTCGGCCAGGGCGCGGGC
>DATIWL010000008.1:0-43659 GCA_035519435.1 Terriglobales bacterium | reverse complement strand
TCACCGCAGATTACCAAAGAGACTCTGGGATCACTGAACGTGCCAGCGGTGTCCGTTAAAGTGAAAAGATACGGGCGCCAGCTTCAATTCCATGAGTCCTGATCTCCCACTTACACGCGAGCGGTCCTTCGCCAGCCTCGGCACTCTGAAGCTAACCAAGGTAAGAATGCCATCTCCCTTGCGGTGGCGTCACCGATCCAGCGAGTTGATTTGTCATATCGACGTCATTGCACTTATGGGAGTTATTTTCGTTGTACTTTTCATTTTCATGACGGACACCAGGGACATGATCCGAGTGGCGAGTGTTGACCTTGCCAAGGTTGTGTCACCCAGGCCAATGCGCGCCGCTGACAGGGAAGACGCGAACATTGTCGCGGTTACACGCGACGGCAAAGTGTTTTTTCGAAACGAGATGGTCCGTGTTGAGGGGCTGCCCGAGAAGATTCGCAGCGCCGTAAAGAACGGCGCCGAGAACCGCGTCTACATCAAATCTGACGCCCGTGCCAAGTACGCTTGGGTGAAAGAAGTGCTGGACGAAGTGCGCGCCTCGGGCGTCGAAAAGGTCGGCTTCCTCGTCGATCAGCGTAAAGTGCCACCTCAACCCTCCAAGATGTGACGGATTCTCTTGACAACCCCTGTCACAAAATAAGATAATATTGCAATTTGTATAATATCTATTTGCAAATAACGTTTGCAGCCCACAAGCGACGAGATCGTGGCAGGGTTAACTCCTTTGTCCGGAATATTTTGCCTGCAACCCCTTGGCGCTCAAGATTTTGCCCGAATTGTGCAGGCTAAGTTGCTGATTCCGGATATTTTAGCTCGGGAAGGGGGAGGGGGGAGGGTACCCCCATTACTGAATGGTAAACAGCCCGCATTGTGCTCCATGCTAGCGATGCTGCGACACGGGTCCGCAATAGGTTCGCGCACACTGCGTGCTATAATTCCTCTTCGCTCGATTCCTGCTGTTCGTCGAGGCTATCCGGTGAATTCCTCCGCGGGCGAACTCGTACGTCCTAGAATCAGCGCAATTTAAGCTCTTTCGAACCGAGGTACTCCTATGTCCGGCCATTCCAAATGGGCCACCATTAAGCACAAAAAGGGTGCGCTCGACGCCAAGCGCGGCAAGATTTTCACCCGTCTCATCAAGGAAATCGCGATGGCGGCCAAGAGCGGCGGCGATCCCGATATGAACCCGCGCCTGCGCACGGCCATTGTCGCCGCCAAGGCCGAGAACATGCCTGCCGACAACATCAAGCGCGCCATCCAGCGCGGCACCGGCGAACTTCCTGGTGCGACCTACGAAGAATTCTCGCTTGAAGGTTACGGCCCGGGCGGCGTCGCAATACTCGCCGACATCTCCACCGACAACCGCAACCGCACCGTTAGCGAAATCCGCCACGTCTTCGGCAAGAATAATGGCAACATGGCCGAGGCGGGCGCCGTTTCCTGGATGTTCCACAAGAAGGGCGACATCGTCGTCCCCAAGTCGGCCGCCAAAGAAGACGACTTGATGAACATCATCCTCGAGGCGGGCGGCGAAGACCTGAAGGACGAGGGCGAGAACTGGGAGATCATCACCGAGCCATCTGCCTACGAGGCGGTCCTCGAGGCGGTAAAGAAGGCCGGTATCACGCCGGCGTCTTCCAGCGTGGCCATGGTTCCGCAAAACTACATCAAGCTCGAGGGCGTTCAGGCCACGCAGATGATCCGTCTGCTGGAGGCGCTTGAAGATCACGACGACGTGCAGAATGTCCACGCCAACTTCGATATCGATCAGAAAGTACTGGAAGAAGTTGCCGGATAGGAACTGATCTGGTTGGAAGAGTTCAGAAGCCGCCGTGATGGCGGCTTTTCTTTTATTTCTTGATGTCTTCCTTTAAGCCTATGTATAGATCAGCCTGCTGATTGTTGGGATCGGTATTGTGGCCGTCGTAGACTTCGAAGTCAGTCTTGTAGGCGCGCTTGCCTCCCAATTCGTCTTTGTCCTCGAGCGCCCAGATCTTCTGCCATGCGCTTGGAATCACGGAAGCTCCAGGACCTTTCTCGCTGGTGAGTACGGCATATCGTCCGGCGGGAATCGTTTTCAGAACTAGTCCCACAGGCGCCGGCGATTTGTCCTTGACCTTCACCCCGATCAGGACGGTGTAGGCACCCATGCGATCCCGGGCGTAGCCTGTGTAGATCGCATACAAGTTGTCGTCGGCGCGATTTGGAATCTTGTCGGCAACACGATCCTGATAAAACTTCTGCCAGAGATCGCCAATCACGCCTTCTCCGGAGATTTCATTCTCGCCGGAGGTGCGCACCTCGATGCCGACGATGGAGAATTCGTCCTGATGAACAATTTTCGGCGAACCCGTTTGCCCGCGAGCTATTGCAATGGCAGTCAAAATGGGGACGAGTATGAGAACGCTACGGATCGAAAGCACGATGCCTCCTGCTTTCATGCGCGACAAGCTTAACAGTTTCCACTTCCTGGTGTGAGAATGTGATCTTGCGCACACTCGCTGCGTGATGAACGTCCAATTGCCGTCGCGGCGTCGAACTTTTCAACACAGACGTGGAAAACTCTGTGGATAACGAGGAACTTACTCCTGTAACCTTTTCTTAACAAATTGTTTCAACATTCTGCACCGCATCGGGTGCTGACACTTCCGTGGTGCAGCGTGCCACGATTGTGACCTCAAGCCAATGAAAACCCGTCTCGATAAATTGCTAGTGGAACGCGGGCTGACCCATTCGCGCGAGCGCGCTCAGGCATTGATTCTCGCGGGCAAAGTTCTCGTCAATGAGCAGAAGATTGAGAAAGCCGGAACCAATGTTGAGTCCGATGCGGTGTTGCGCCTGCTCGGCGAAGATCTTCGGTACGTGAGCCGAGGCGGGCTCAAGTTGGCGAAGGCGATCGAGCATTGGAAGATCGATCTCGCAGGGAAGGCCTGTCTCGACGTCGGCGCTTCTACCGGAGGATTCACGGACTGCATGCTACAGCATGGAGCCGCTCGCGTGATCGCTGTTGATACGGGATATGGGCAGATGGACGTTCGCGTTCGAAACGATTCGCGGGTCCACCTGTTGGAGAAAACGAACGCCCGCTATCTCACGACAGAGCAGGTTGGAGAGCCGGTCGATTTCGTCGCGATGGATGTGTCGTTTATCTCGGCCACGCTGGTGCTGCCGGCGGTGATCGCCGCAGCATTTCCTGGATCGAACGCAACGGAAATCCGCCAGATCGTCGTGTTGGTGAAGCCGCAATTTGAAGTGGGCCGTGAGCTGGTAGGCAAGGGCGGCATCGTGCGCGACGAGGCGGCACAGGCCGCCGCAGTTGCCAAAGTCGAAGCAGCGCTGCGAGAACTCGGTCTCGCGCAAATCGATCGCACCGAGTCGCCGATCCTCGGTGCACAGGGAAACCGCGAATTCCTGGTGTGCGCCAGTTCGCGGCTCGCAGCTCGCAGCTCGTAGCGCAGTTGTGCAATCGCGTACAATCATCACTTCCAATGCCCGAGGCTTCCCAACCGACCCGCCAGAAGACTGTTGCCATCATCTCCAAACCTGGCCGCCCGGAGCTGTCGGCGTTTCTGCCGCCGCTCTACCAGTGGCTGCTCGACCGCGGCCACACCGTGATCATGGATCGCGAGACGGCCGAGTACTTCAAGGCTTCCGAGGTGATATCGCGCAACCAACTGGGATCGCGCAAGCCTGATCTTGCACTTGTGCTTGGCGGTGACGGTACGCTGCTTTCAGCGGCGCGCGCGGTCTGTTCGGCCGGCACGCTGATTCTCGGCGTGAATCTGGGCACGCTGGGGTTCCTGACTGAACTGCAGTTTGCGGACTTGTACCCTGCGCTTGAGACGATCGAGAAGGGCCTCTACATGGTGGACAGCCGGTCCATGTTGCGCTGTACGGTCGCGCGTGGCGGCGACACGATCGCGACCCACGTGGCGCTCAACGACATTGTCGTGAGCAAGGCAGCGATCTCACGTTTGAATCATTTTGAGCTGTTTGTGGACATGGAATTTGTTTCCAGCTACAAGGCCGACGCGCTGATCGTCGCGACGCCGACCGGATCGACGGCGTATTCGCTCGGCGCCGGCGGCCCCATCCTCAAGCCCGACGTCAGTGCGTTCGTGATCACGCCGGTATCCCCGCACGGGCTGACACACCGGCCCGTCGTTGTGCGCGACAGCGTGGAGATCGACATCCAGGTCAAGACCGGCGAGGAAGAGGCGTTCCTGAGTGTGGACGGGCAGGTTGGCATGCCGGTCCGCGACGGAGATACAGTGCGCTGCGTGAAGGCGGAGCATCCGGCGAAGCTTCTGCGTTTCCGCAAGACATTTTTCGAAGTGCTGAGCACCAAGCTGAAGTGGGGTGAACGGTAGGCACACGCGATGAAACATAATCTCCTAAAAGCTGCCATCTTGCTAGCCAGCGCTGTTTCACTCTCAGCCCAGTCGAAGCCGGCGGCGGACCTTATCATCCGCAACGCGAAAATCTGGACCGTCGACGCCTCGCGTCCGGAAGCCGAAGCTGTTGTCGTGCTCGGCGATCGCATTGTGGCCGTGGGTTCTAATCAAGATGCCGACGCCTGGCGCGGGCCCGGCACGCGCGTCATTGACGCGACAGGGAAGCGCCTGCTGCCGGGCTTCAACGATGCGCACGTGCATTTCATGACCGGCGGGGCCGGGCTCGAGCAGGTGCAACTGAACGACGCCGCCAGCCTTGAGGAGTTTGTGCGGCGTATTGGTGAGCTCGCTCGCAAAACTCCCAAAGGCGAATGGATTCTCGGCGGCGACTGGGACGAGACGAAGTGGTCCCCGGCAGAATTACCCACAAGGCAACAAATTGACGGGGTGACGGGCGACACGCCTGTAGCGGTCAGCCGTTACGACGGCCATATGATCCTGGCCAATTCTGCGGCTTTGAAGTTGGCTGGACTCACCGCGCAGACGCCTGATCCTGATGGCGGGGTGATTGTCCGCGACGCGAAGGGCAATCCAACCGGAGCGCTCAAGGATGCTGCGGAGGATCTGGTATTCAACATCGTTCCCCCGCCCAGCCACGATCAACGACGGCATGCGGTGGAACGCGCTTTGGCCCATGCTGCTTCACTCGGCGTGACCAGCGTGCAGGACATGAATCCTGAATACGCCGACATCGCTATCTATTCGGAATTGCTCGAAGAAGGCAAGCTGACGACCCGAATCTATGCCGCGCCGCTGATCTCGCAAGTTGACGATCAGGTGAGGATCGGCATCCGGCACTCGTTTGGCGGCCCTTACCTGCGGATTGGGGCGCTCAAGTCTTACGCCGACGGCTCGCTGGGCTCGCGTACCGCCTACTTCTTTGAACCATTCTCGGATCAACCGAACAACCGTGGACTACTCTCCGACGCGATGCACCCGATTTCGCTTATGCGCGATCGCATGATGAAGGCCGACGACGCCGGCCTGCAGCTTTGTACCCATGCCATCGGAGACGCGGGAATTTCGGCCATCCTCGATATCTATACCGAGATTGAAAAGGTGCACGGCAAGCGTGACCGCCGTTGGCGCATCGAACACGCGCAGCACATGGCGGCAAAGGACTTTGATCGCTTTGCCAAGCTCGGTGTCATCGCATCGATGCAGCCGTATCACGCAATTGATGATGGCCGATGGGCGGAAGGCCGCATCGGGCATGATCGTGCCAGCCGCACCTATGCTTTCCGCACATTTCTCGATCATGGCGTTCGTCTGGCCTTTGGAACCGACTGGAGTGTCGCGCCGCTCAACCCGATGGATGGCCTGTACGCCGCGACAACGCGAGCCACGCTGGACGGCAAGAATCCCAATGGCTGGTTCCCAGAGCAGAAACTGACAGTAAAGGAAACGATCGAAGCCTACACCATGGGCTCGGCGTACGCAGAATTTCAGGATCAAGTTAAGGGATCAATCACTGCCGGTAAGCTCGCGGATCTGGTTCTACTGAGTGACGACGTATTGGCGATCGACCCGGTCAAGCTGCGCGCCGTCAAGGTGCTGAAGACCTGGGTGGGTGGAGAACTGATTTACGAGGCACCCGGGACGAACTGAAATCAAGCGCAACCGTCGGACGGCGGGCAGGTGGAGCGCCGGGCGCCCGGCAATTCTTTGCGCAGGTCGCTCTCTCGCGCCAGGTGCCGGCGCTGCATCTACAGAGGTGGTTAGGTCTCGCCCCGCATCAGATCCAATGTAGCTTGCCGCTTGCGAATGAGCCTGGCTTTGTGCCCTTCAACCAACACCTCTGCCGCCTTGCCCCGCGAGTTGTAATTGGAGGCCAGGGACGCACCATACGCCCCGGCGTCAAGGATTGCGAGAATGTCTCCTTCCCGCATCACAGGGAGTTGACGATCGCGCGCAATGAAATCGCCGGTCTCGCACACTGGACCTACCACATCTACGGTTTCAAGCCCATCGGACGCGCGGGTTACGGGCACGATCTCGTGGTGTGCCCCATACAAAGCTGGGCGGATCAAATCGTTCATGGCAGCGTCGACGATTATGAACAGCTTTCCATTATTCCGCTTGCGATAGAGAACACGTGTCAGCAGCACACCTGCCGCGCCCACAATTGAGCGTCCCGGCTCCAGCAGGAGATGGATGTGAAGGCCCCGCAGGGGGGCAGTGACCGCCTCGGCGTATTCCGAGATCTCGTCGTTGAAACTCCGCTCGGAGTTGTCGTACGAAATTCCCAGGCCACCGCCGGCATCCACGTAGGGAATGTCGTGCCCCTGCTGGCGTAACTCGTGCACAAAGCCGACTACGCGAGTCAGTGCGTCGCGGAAGGAGCCGACGTCGGTGATCTGTGAGCCTATGTGAACGCTCACCCCAGCGACGTTGAGAAATCGTTCGCGCGCCGCTTCGGCGTAGAGGTCACGCGCCTCGGTGATGGGTACGCCGAACTTGTGCTTATGCAGGCCCGTCGAAATATACGGGTGCGTGTTCGCCGAGACATCCGGATTGACACGGAAAGCGACTCGCGCTGTCTTCTTGAGGCGTGCTGCAGCGGACGCGAGGGTGCGTAACTCCGAGGCGCTCTCCACGTTAAAGAGAAGGATGCCTGCCTTGAGCGCCATTTCCATCTCCGGCAAGGTCTTGCCCACTCCTGAAAAAACGACCTGGCGCGCAGCCGAACGCTTCACCCGCAGAACCCGCTCGAGCTCGCCGCCCGAGACCACATCAAAGCCTGCGCCATGGCGGGCCATCAGGCGGAGAATGCCGAGTGTGGAATTTGCTTTGACCGAATAGCACAGCGTGTGCGGGACGTCGTGGAAGGCGCGGCGAAAGGCTTGCAGGCGCGACCGAATCATCTCGGATGAGTAAACGTAAAGCGGAGTGTTATGCACTTCCGTCAGCCGAGCCAGCGCAACTCCTTCGCAAAAGAGAGCCGGGGGATGCTCGATGCGAGCCTGGTTACGGGAAGAAGCGACAGAACCCCGATAGGCGAAGGAGGGCACGCGGATCAGTTCGAGGAATTCTGCTCGCGTCACTTGCGTTTACCGGAGCCGCCCTTGACGCGGATGGCTACGACCGTCTGGTCGTCGAAGGTAGGTTCGCCGCCGGCGTGTTCGGTGACGGCGGCAAAGATCTTGTTCACAACGCAATCGGCGGATTGCGTGGCGCAGCCAAGCACGATTTCCTCCACGCGATGCCGACCGAACAACTTTCCTTCGCGGTTGCGTGCATCAAGGATGCCGTCGCTGAAGAATACAAACAGGTCTCCTGCCTTCGCACGAAAGCTGAACTCGTCGTACTCGGCCTCGTCAAAGAGACCGAGAGGTAACCCTGTGGCCTCAATCACTTCGATCTTTCCGTCGTGATAGTAAATGGGCCGGGGCAATCCGGAGTTGGCTACCTGCAGAGTGCGCGCTTCATCGTCCCATACCGCGTAGATGATCGATACGAATTGTCCGTCGATTCGGCGCTCACCCAGCGATAGATTCACCGCAGCCAGCATCTCCGCCGGCCCGGGTTCAATCGGTGCGTGCGAGCGAAGAATTCCGCTGACCAGCGCCGCATAGATCGCCGCCGGAGCACCTTTGCCGCTCACGTCGCCGATGACGATCCCCAGGCGAGAGAGCGAGTAGTTGACGAAGTCGTAGAGGTCGCCGCCGATGGCACGCGCCGGGACGAACTTGGCGCTTAACTCCAGGTTGGGCAGCTTCGGCAGTGTCTGCGGAAGCAAGCGAAACTGCAACTCCCGGGCCAACGCCAAGTCACGTTCCAGGCGTTGTTCCTGTTTGGCGATCTGTTCGTAGAGGCGGGCGTTCTCGATCGCGATGGCAATCTGTGCCGCCAGGGTCGTCAGCGTGCGCTTGTGATCCTCGGTGAAATATCCGCGGCGGGTGTGCTCGAGATCGAGTACTCCGATCACGCTTCCCTTGTAAATGAGCGGTACTACGAGTTCGGCGCGAGTTTCAGGATTCAACGGTATGTAGCGCGAATCCTTGCTCACATCCGGCACCAGCACGGCTTCTTTGCTCTGGGCCGCGTATCCGACGAGTCCGTTGCCGAGCGGTACGTCGTGCTTCAGGTGCAGTTGCTCTTGAAAGCGGAGCGCGAAGCGGTGCTGCAGTTTTTCTTTCGAGTCGTCCAGCAGCAGCACGGCGAACATCTGGTAGTCGATGATCCTGCTGAGCAGTTCGCCCACCCGCTTCAACAGTTCGTCGAGATTCAGAATCGAGGTCAGTTCGCGCGCGATTTCATTCAGCAGAAGGAGCGTACGTGCCTGGCGGGTCGTGCGCGTGTAGAGTCGCGCATTTTCGATTGCCACCGCCATTCGCGACCCGATAAGGGTCAGCAAGCGCTTGTGCTCTTCAGTGAAGTGGCCTTTTTCACGAGCTTCAATGTCAATGACGCCAATGACGCGATTCTTTACGATCAACGGAATAGCGAGTTCAGAATGCACATTCGGGATGGCCGCGATGTAGGAATCTTCTTTGGATACATCGTTGACCAGCAGAACCTGGCGCAATTGCGCCGCACGTCCCGTGATTCCTTGCCCGACTTTGACGCGGGCGCGATCAGCGACCTCCGCCGGGTAGCCGGTCTGGAATCGGATATACAGTTCCTGCTTCTGCTCGTTAAGCAGGAGGATCGCAAAGATCTCGTAATCGATGACTTTGCGCACCAGTTCCGCCACGCGCCGCAGCGTGGTTTCCAGGTCGAGCGTGGTGTTCACCACATCCGCCACTTCCAGGAGGAAGGGATCGACGTGCGCGGGGTGGATCAGTTGGGTGGAACCCGGGCTCACAGGCATTCATGATACCAGCCGTTCAAGGCCATCCTGTCGGCAGGGAAGATGCGTACATCCCGTTCCGGAAACAGCGGGTCAGAGATTCTGGATCACGCAGATGTCCGGCAGGTTCCGGTAGCGCTCCGCGTAGTCCAGTCCGTATCCGACCACATAGGCATCGGGAATGGGAAAACCGATGTAGTGGGCATGAATCGGGATCTTACGGCGCGAGGGTTTGTCGAGCAGAGCCGCGATCCGTAAGGTCTTGGGCTGGTGCGCCATCAGCAGCTTCTGGATGTAGCTGAGTGTGAGGCCGGTATCGAGAATGTCTTCGACCAGGATGACGTTGCGCCCGGTCATGGACTGGTCCACGTCCTTGGTGAGCTTCACTTCGCCGCTCGAATCCCAGGCGGCATGGCCGGCAGGGTCCTCTGCCGGCGTGGGGCGGTTGCCATAGCTGGAGACTCCGATGAAGTCGAAGGTAGCGTCGAGAGGGATCTGACGGGCGAGGTCGCTCAGGAAAATCGCCGCGCCTTTCAGTACGCCGACAAAAATGATTGACTGGCCGGCGAAGTCGCTGGAAATCTGCTGGCCCATTTCGGCGACGCGCCGGGCAATCTGTTCGCGAGACAAAAGAATCTTGAGTTCAGACACGAGGACAATCTTATACACGAGTTTTGAAGCCAGCGGAATGGGTTGGAAACCCAGCCGCGAGCTTCGAGCGATGAGCCTCGAGCAATCGTAAACGCAGACCGTTGTTCAAGAGGGTAGAATGTATGTCCTAACATCTGGCATGAGGAGCGAACCTGGGGCGAGCGTGATCGCTCTAGCACGCAGCTCGTGCGGTTTCCTGATACCCAATAATTGAGATCTGACACCTATGAATTTGAATGGCATCAAACTCACCTGGCTGGGCCACGCTACGTTCCGCGTGGAAACTCCGGAAGGGAAGACCATTTACATCGATCCCTGGGTGGGTGGCAACCCGATGTGCCCGGCAGCCGAGAAAGATGTAAAGAAGGCCGATGTCCTTCTATGCACGCATGGGCATGGGGATCATATCGGGGATGCGGTCGAGATCGGCAAGCGCCTCGATCCGATTGCCGTCGGAATCTACGAACTATGTTTGTGGGTGCAGAAAAAGGGCGTCAAGCAGATCTCCCCGATGAACAAGGGGGGTACTCAGGCCGTTGCCGGAGTGAAAGTCACGATGGTTCATGCCGTGCATTCCTGTGGAATCCAGGATGGCGACCAGATTGTCTATGGCGGGGAAGCGTGTGGGTACGTGCTCGAGTTCTCCAACGGTTTGAAGATCTACCATGCTGGCGACACGAATGTCTTCAGCGATATGGCAATCATCCGTGACTTGTACGCGCCGAAGGTCGCCATGCTGCCAATTGGTGACCTTTTCACCATGTCCCCGCGCGAAGCGGCGTATGCGTGCAAGCTCCTGCAACCGGAGATTGTCATCCCAATGCATTTTGGGACGTTCCCGCCGCTCACTGGGACGCCGGAGCAATTGCAGAAGCTCGTCCCGGACATCAAGGTAGTGGCGCTGACGCCGGGTAAAACAGTCACTGCCTTGTAGTACGGCAGATGGTCGTGACTCGTGGTGGATGCTTTTGCATCCAATCACAAACCACTAATCACTAAAACACCTTCATTTGAGGCTCGAAATGTCCGACACGAATCCAAATGCTGCCTGGCGCATGGGCGGAATCACTGTCGAAGCGGTTGAGGATTATCTTTATTCGTTGTTGCCGTCCCGCGACGAGGTCCTCGCCGAAATGGAAACCATCGCGGCCAAGAACGATGTTCCCATCATCGGGCCGGCAGTCGCTCGTGTCTTGTATCAGTTGGCAATGATCAGCGGTGCGAAGCGTGTCTTTGAGATGGGATCGGCTATCGGCTACTCCACCATCTGGCTTGCGCGAGCGGTGGGTGAAGGCGGACATGTTGTGTACACCGACGGCGATTCGAAAAATGCCGACAAGGCACGGAAGTACTTCGAGCGGGCAGGGGTGAGCCGACAGATCACGGTGAGAGTTGGCGATGCCTTGGAGTTCTTGTCTGAGGAGAAAGAACCGTTCGACATCATCTTCAATGACATCGACAAGACCGATTACCCGCGGGCGTTTCGGCTGGCGTTACCGCGCTTGCGGAAGGGTGGACTGTTCATTACAGATAATGTTTTGTGGAGCGGCAATGTGGCCAAGGCAAACCCGGACGCCGAGACCAAGGCCATCCTGGAACTCAATCGTCTGATGTACCAATCGAAGGACGTGTACACGACGATCCTTCCCCTTCGCGATGGCATTTCCGTGTGCGTGAAGAAGTGAATGTCTGGCCTTCCGTTGCTGGACCCGCCCGGTGCTAGAATCAACTGACCTTTGACCCCCAAGAGGGCGCTCATCCCTTGCCGGTAGAAGAAATCATCCCCGAAACTCTGACTCGAACGCAGGCCCATGCCAGGCCCGATTCGTTTGCCGACGTGCTGATCGTGGGGGCTGGACCGACAGGTCTGGCTTGCGCGATTGAAGTGCAGAAGGCTGGCTTCAAAACACTGATTGTCGACAAAGGATGCATCGTCAACTCCATCTTCAACTATCCGACGAACATGGTGTTCTTCACCACGCCGGAACTACTGGAGATCGGCGATATTCCCTTCACGACGTCGCTGGTAAAGCCGACGCGGCTAGAGGCGCTTGAGTATTACCGACGCGTCGCTGAGCACTACCAGTTGCACGTCTGTCAGTATCAGTGGGTGAAGACAATAACCGGTGAAGACGGCAATTTTCGGGTGACTGCAACTGACCGCCAGGGCCACATTCATGACTATTGCGCGCGCAAGATCATCGTCGCAACCGGGTACTACGATCTCCCGAATCTGATGGGCGTGCCGGGCGAAGACATGCAGAAGGTCTTCCACTACTACCGTGAAGCCCACCCGTACTTCGACACAGACGTGGTCGTAATTGGCGGAAAGAACTCCGCGGCCGAGGCGGCACTCGATCTATGGCGGCACGGATCGCGCGTCACTCTCGTCTATCGTGGGCTACAGATGCACCATCACGTGAAATATTGGGTGCGGCCGGACATCGAGAATCGAATCAAAGCCGGTGAAATCACGGCCTTCTTCAACAGCACGGTGCAGGAGGTCGGCGCGAACTATGTCGTCGTCAAGACGCCGAATGGTTCTCAGCGACTAAAGAATGATTTCGTTTTTGCCCTGACCGGATATCATCCGGACTACGACTTCCTGACCAGTGTTGGAATCGAACTCTCCGCCGAACAACACCGGCCGTTCTGTGATCCGGAAACTCTCGAGAGCAATGTGCCGGGAATCTACGTGGGCGGCGTGATTGTCGCCGGCTCCCGCACCAACGAAATCTTCATCGAAAACGGGCGCTTCCACGGGAAGCAGATCGCGGCGCATCTGCGGCACACTCTTGGGCGCGGTGACGGCACCGAAAACCGCTCCCGGCCTTAGGCCTGCAAGAAACTGAAAAAAACAAAAAGGGGTCTTGACAGGGCTCAACATGTAACCCTACAGTTACGTATTATGCGGAACCGATCGGTTACATATTCGCCGGAGGCCACGTTCCACGCGCTCGCCGATCCCACCCGCCGGGCCGTGCTTGACCTGCTACGGCAGGGAGCCCAGCCGGCGGGCCAGATTGCGGGAGCATTTCCGGTCTCGCGGCCGGCGATTTCGAAGCACTTGCGCCAACTTCGCCGCGCACGGCTGGTGGTGGAGCATCGCCGTGGACGGCATCGCTACTACCAACTCAATGCGGAACCGCTGAAGGCCGTCGATAACTGGCTCGAACGCTACCGCAACTTCTGGCAGGTCAACCTGGCCAGTTTGAAATCGTTTGTCGAAGAGGAGTACGCCCGCGAAACGGGCCGGGGACCAGGCAAGACCAAATCCAATCTCGGAGAGTAAGTATGAAGCAGCTTCGCTACAGTGTGATCGCCGCCGTGATTCTGACTACCACTGCCGCGCTGGCCGGTTCAGACGCACAGAAAACGTTTGACGTGATGAAAGCTCTCGAAGGTACCTGGGAAGGGAAGAACAATCAGGGCCAGTCGCTCAAGGTCTCCTTCCGGGCCACCGCAGGTGGATCCGCCCTGCTCAGCGAGATTCACGGCACAGGGCCGGAGAACATGATCAGCATGATCCACCTGGATGGAGACCGTCTGTTAATGACGCATTATTGCGGCGCGGGCAATCAGCCGCGGATGAAGGCAACGCTGTCAGCCGATGGCAAGAGCGTGCGATTCGATTTTATCGATGCCACCAATCTCGCCAGTCCTGATAGCGGCCACATGGTCCATGTTGTCTTCACCATGGCTGATGCCAATCACCACACTGAAGAATGGACTTTTCTCGACCATGGCAAGGAAATGAAGGAAGTGTTCACCTTGCAGCGTAGCAACTAGGGTAGAGCGAAAACTCCACAGGAGACATCGATGTCCAACACTACTATCACGCCCGACTCGGACGTCATCGTGTCTGAAATCGACATTGCCGCTCCCCCGGAGCGGGTCTTCAAGGCGATCACCGATCCGGAAGAGATTCGGCGCCGCTCTCCGGGGCTCGATGACTACGAAATGGAGCTCCGGGTCGGCGGAAAATGGTCCTTTGAGATGAACTGCGCTGAACATCCTTATCACGGCGTCAGCCTCATCCGGCATGAGGGAGAGATCCTCGAACTCGATCCGCCACGGCTGCTGGTTCACACCTGGCTTGCCAACTTCCACAAGAACCCGAAGATGCGAAGCGTTGTCCGTTGGGAGTTGACGCCGACGAAGACGGGCACACATGTGAAGCTAACTCACAGCGGACTCGCATCCGAGCCTGAAAGTGCCAAGGACTACGCCGGCGGCTGGCCCGGAGTTCTCGAGGAAGTGAAGACTTTCGTGGAGAAGCAGGGAAGGGGAATCCGATGACCGCAACGATGGTCACTCCCGACCAGGATGCACTCGTCACCGAAATCGCTATTGGCGCTCCACCAGAGCGGGTATTTCGTGCGCTGACGGATCCCGCCCAGCTCGAGCGATGGTTCAGCGGCGATGCAACTTGTCCGGTGAAGTTCTGGAAGATGGATGCACGAAGAGGCGGCGAGTACCGCTACGAAACGGCCCAGAGCTCAACTCTCGTGATTAATGGTGTCAATGAATTCAAATGTCACGGCGAGATTCTGGATATTGATCCACCGCGGCTTCTGGTCTACACGTGGATCGCGAACTGGCACGACGACAAGCAGCGGAAGACAGTAGTGCGCTGGGAGCTAACACCCATCGGCAAGGGAACTCTCGTGAAGGTCACGCACAGCGGACTGGCGCAGGAAAAAGTTGCGCGCGAAGACTACCGCGGCGGCTGGCCGGGCGTGGTCGAGAACCTCAAGAAGTTTACGGAAGCAGGAAAGGATTAGGGCATGGCGACCATGGCCGTTACTCCCGATCAGGACGTGGTTCTGGGCGAAGTCTTCATCGCGGCGCCTCCGGCGCGCGTCTTCGAGGCGATCACCGATCCGGCTCAAGTTCCGCGGTGGTGGGGACAGCAAGGCATGTATCGGATCACCGAGTGGAAGGCTGAGTTGCGTCCGGGAGGGAAGTGGTCGAGCACCGGTACGAGCGCTGACGGAACCACGTTTACGGTTGCCGGGGAATATCTCGAGGTCGATCCGCCTCGCCTGCTCGTGCACACCTGGATCGCCAGCTGGTGTGGGAATCTCAATACCGTTGTTCGGTGGGAATTAGAGGCGACCGATGTCCACGGACTGCATCCGAATGGGCCGAAGCGCGCCGGGACAGGCACGCTGCTGCGAATCCGGCACCAGGGCTTCGGCGGTTCGCCGCAGGCGGCGAAAGGTCACGCCGAAGGCTGGACGCGCGTTCTGGGATGGATGCAGGCGTATCTCGAGAATGACATCACTATCGATCAGCGTCCGGGGCTCGTGAAATAGAAGAACGAAGAAGGGAACTACCCCATGCATGCTAACGCTGTCACTTCCGATCAGGATGCCATCTCGCTCGAAGTACAGATTGCCGCTCCGCGTGAGAGGGTATTCCGGGCCCTTACTGACCCTGCGCAACTCATGCAGTGGTGGGGACAAAAGGGGATGTATCACCACACGAGATGGACAGCGGACCTGCGCCCGGGAGGAGCCTGGCGGTCGGAGGGAGTCAGCGACCAGGATGACAGCCCTTATCACGTGAGCGGCGAGTACCTGGAAGTGAATCCGCCGGAGAGGCTGGTCTTCACCTGGAGAACAAGCTGGTCGGGCGAACTGAAGACGGTGGTCGCCCTTGATCTCGTGCCTGCTTCGGGCGGAACGCTGGTGCGCCTGCGTCATAGTGGATTCGCAGCGGCTCCGGCAGCGGCCAAAGATCACTACCAGGGATGGGTACGCGTGCTGGCCTGGATGCAGGGTTTCGTGGAGAAAGGACACACTGTCGCCACGCGTCCGGCCTGAGCTGGGGCCTGGCGGCCCTGCGCTATACTGAAGCTGGATGCAGGGGACCAGCGACAAGACGTTCTACCTCGAGACCTTCGGCTGTCAGATGAATGTGCACGACTCCGAGAAGGTGATCGGGACCCTCCTGCAGCAGGGATATCGCCAGGTTTCAACGGTGGAAGAAGCGGGCCTGATCCTCTACAACACCTGCTCCATTCGCGACAAGGCAGAACAGAAAGTTTTCCATCGCCTAGCCGACTACCGCAAGCTGCAGGAGCAGGGAAAGAAGTTCGGCGTGCTCGGGTGCGTGGCGCAACAGGAAGGCGAGAAAATCTTCGAGCGCGCGCCGCATGTTTCCATGGTCTGCGGATCAGCCTCGTACCGGAATCTGCCCGACATGCTGGTGCGGATCGAGGCAGGGAACCGTTCCACCGGCCTCGATGATCGCCAAACCGACCACTGCTTCGAGACTGAATACACTGCCCGCACCAATCCGCATCGCGGCTACATCACGATCATCGAAGGCTGCGACAAGTTCTGCGCGTATTGCGTGGTTCCCTTCACCCGTGGCAAGGAGCGCAGCCGGACATCGGATTCGGTCTTGGCCGAGGCCCGGCAGCTGGCCGATCTTGGTTACACGGAGATTCAACTCCTCGGACAAAACGTAAACTCTTATTGTGATCCCAATGAAAAGAGGAGCTTTGCCGAGTTGTGGTTTGCCGTTGGCCAGATTCCCGGAATCGAACGAGTCCGCTTCACTACGTCGCATCCGCGAGATTTTGGACGCGATATTGTACAGGCAATCGACGCCAACCCCTCGCTCTGCGACCACGTCCACCTGCCTGTCCAGAGCGGCTCGACGCGTGTGCTCAAGGCCATGCAGCGGCTCTATACGCGCGACGAGTACCTGGAGCGCATTGCGTGGATCCACTCGGCGAAGCGTGACATTTCGATCACGAGCGATTTGATTGTGGGTTTCCCGGGCGAGACGGAAACTGACTTTGAGGAGACACTCTCGCTTCTCGATGCGGTCGGCTATGACAGCGCCTTCACGTTCAAATACTCTCCACGCCCGAACACGCCGGCGCTGAGCCTGGACGACGCCATTCCGGATACGGAGAAGGCCCGACGTCTGGCCGTTCTGAACGAGAAACAGAAACAGATCCAAACGCATCGTAATAAACGTCATCTGGGCGGGCAAATCCGGGTTATGGTGGAAGGGAAGAATCCGGCGCGCGGCCAGTGGATCGGCCGCACTTCGCAGATCAAGGTTCTGAACTTCGTGGCGCCGGATGGCAGGGAATTGAAGGTTGGAAGCTACGTCGATGTGCAGGTCACGGCGAGTTTTCCGAACAGCCTCGTCGGCGAGATGATCTGAGGGTCTGGATGGAAGTCGAGATGAAAATTCGTGGCCTGACGATGGACCCAGTCACCAACATGCCGGTGGTTATTCTGAAAGACGTGGGCAGCGACCTCGTACTTCCCATCTGGGTCGGCGTCTACGAAGCCAATGCGATCGCCCTGGAGATCGAGAAGGTCAGTACTCCCCGCCCCATGACGCATGACCTGATCAAGAATGTTCTGACCGGCCTCGACGCTCAGGTCCACAAGGTCGTGGTTACCGAACTCAAGGATGACACGTTTTATGCGGTGATCTGGCTCGAGCGCGACGGCCACGTGATCAGCATCGATTCACGTCCCTCCGACGCCCTGGCGCTGGCTTTGCGGATGGACTGCCCGATCTTCGTCGAAGATGATGTGCTGAAACATTCCAAGCAGGCGGCCAATATTTCCGAACGTGCCAGCAACGACGAACTCCGCAAATTCCTGGAAGGCCTCAGCGACGACGATCTGGGCAAGTACAAGATGTAGCAATCGTGAATGGATCCGGCCGAACAGCTGCAACGCATCTACCTTGCTGGTTTTGAACTCCAGACCTTTGATCGTTACCCAAAGTGTATTGGCGTGATCCGGAACAACTGTATTGCTCTGCTGGTTCCGGGCGTCGATGGGCTGCAGATTCTAGGAACACCGGGCTGGCGGATGGGCGAAGTCATGGGAGTTCTGACCGAAAGGGAAGGGCGGCGCGTGTTTCAAGCGAAAGACTCCGTCGTGGAGGCCACTGCGGAAAAACTGGAGATGATCGAGCAGTTTCGCATGGACCTGCGGGACCTGCTGCAAAACCCGTGATTGACTAGTTCTTCAGCTGTTCCGTCATCCACTGCAGCATCGTCGGCACGACACTCTCTTCCAGTTTTCCGTTTACGCTCAGCAAGTGATCGCCTCCCGGAACAACGGCGTAGCGCGCCATCTCGGGATGAGCCTGATTGACGGTGTCGGCAATGGCGCGGGAATCGGCATCGCTCATGATCGTGTCGGCGCTGCCATGGAACACCAGCACGGGTGCCGCGACGGCAGCCCAGGCATCTCCGAGGTTTAGCGCTTGCAACTGCTGATAGAACGCTGCCGGACGTCCGTACTGGCCATCGGGTTGGTCATACCACCATGACTTCCATTCGGGACGCTGCGCGAGGACTTGCCCGGGCGTCAGGTGCTGAATCAAATAGAGGTGGTAGAACTCGGTGAAGACTTTGACGCCAACGTTGACCTCGCTAGGACTCTTCGCGGCCCGCGCTAGGCGACCGCGCTCCAACTCGAGCATGTGTTCGTACCAGGTGCGTCCCCACGAACTGGCGGCAATGTACCCGCGGACGGCATGGTCCCGCGGAATCAGGGCAGATGTCCCACCGCCGTTACTCAATCCGGCCACGATGATCTTTCCGGAATCGATAAAGTCATATTTGAGCATTTTGTCGAACGCCGATTGATATCCCGTGAGTTCTGTGTTGAAGTCGAGCTTACTGCAGTCTCCCTCGCTCTCCCCAACACCCGCCTTGTCGAGCCTCACGGTCGCATAGCCCGACTGGTCAATCAGCCGCCAGAAGATCGCCCCGAATCCGTCGGTGCCTCCTTGAGGGTATTCGACAGAATCGCAGCTGAGCCATCCGACGAAGAAGATAGCCGGCACCTTGCGGGACGTATCCTTGGGCCGCGTAACCAGCATTCGCAATTTGTGGCCGGCACTGTCCGATGCCCAGTCATAAAGGGTGACAGCGCTTGCGAAATGCTCACGCGGCGTGGGATTCGTGATGGTCTGTGAAGGCACTCGTGGAGTCGCAATTAGGAGCAAGGCGAGATAGGAGCAGAGGCGTTTCATGCGAGGGAACAGACGGGGAACCTGAAAGGAAGTCAACAGGCGAGGCGGCGCGGTTCGCCGGGAGCCGGATTCCGATCCAGTTCACATAATATCCGTTATCGGACATAACGCACAAAGCTGACCCGAGGCACCACAGTCCCGCTGTCTGTCCGCCTCGCCTCCTCGTCAATGGCTTACGAGGCCCTTCAGTGAATCCAGGGCGTCTTTCAAGTTCATATCGCCGCCCACGAAATCGAAGTTCCCCTGTTGTCGGGTGGCAACATGCAGCGAACCATCGCCTCGCATCTTCACTTCCTTCAGCGATCCCGTCCCAAACGTTACATGCTCGCATCGGCCGCCAGAGTCGGCGGTGCTGCAGTCATACTTGGCAGTGCCGTCTGGATTCACGGTGATGATTCCGGTGCAGAAGCTGTTCCCCATCCCGTGTCTGTGCTGGACGGCGATCTTTTTTGTCCGGGCAGCCATTTCCGCCTGACGCCGCTGTTCTGCCTGTTGCTGGGTGTAAGCTTGCTGTTCCTTTTGCACATCGTCCTGTAACTGGCGGAGTTCGGCATGATCGGGAAAGCTGCTCGCCAGCTGGTAGATCTGCGCTCGTGCCTGGTCATAGTTGTGGCTCTGGCGCGAACCCGTGATGTCTGCCATCTGCTTGGCAAACACCTGTTGTTCCATCTGTGCTGCTGCCGGATCTCCGAGGGCCTTGGCTTTCCGAGCCCAGAACAAGGCGCTGCCATCCGGAGGATCCAGATATCGCGAAGCCATCAATGCCTGCTGGGCGTTGTCGTGGGCTTGCGCATATGCGGGACGGGACGGCTTTGCAGCCGGTTTGGAGACGTGGGCTGGTTGCGCTGCAGCCGAAGTTGCCGCAGGCGTGGTCAGGTCCGTCGCCGGCGCAGGAGCTTGATCGGTTCCCGGCGGAGGGGTATTCGACTCCGGATTGAGTTGAGCTTCCTGCCCGGGAGACGGCTGGGCCTCGGTCGGTTGAGCAACCGCAGGTGGCTGTGCAGGAGACTGCGCTGTGGTGGTTTCAGTACGCGCAGGCTTTCGCACGACAAACCAATAGGCTGCTCCAATTGCAGCAACGACCACCAAAGCGATGAGGCCCAGCAACAATGTGCGATTCGCGCCGCCGGATTGAGGTCTTTGGCTTTGTACCTGCGGCGAAACTGCAGGCCGAGGCAATTCCTCGACGACGCGCGGCTTGGGCACGACAGATGCCTTTGATGGCGGAGGCGTCGCTGGCAGAGGACTCATCACGGTCGGCGCTTCGGACGCCGCCAATCGAGCAGCTTGCTGTGCAGGCGCAGACGGAACCGCCGGAGGCGGCAATGGTGCCGGCACAGCCGAAGGAATGGATGCAGGGGTAGCTTCAACCCTGGGCGGCGTTGCGCGAGCGTCTTGCGCTGCCGCGCCCACAGGCTTTCCGCAAGCCTTGCAGAATCGCGCGCCTGCTGTCAGTTCCGCTCCGCATGTTGCGCAAGTCGCCGCAGCCTGGGGAGCAGCCGAAGCCTTCCCGGGGGCAAGCGGCGCGGCGCAACTGCCGCAGAACTTGGCTCCGGGCCGCACGTCGGCACCACACGCCGGGCAAACCGTTGGCTGACTAGGTGATGCCTGCGCCAGCGGTGTTCCGCAGTTCCGGCAGAAACGTCCGGAACCGCTAGCGTCAGTGTGACACTTCGGACACTCCATGACACACTCCTCCCGTTCGTACTCGTTTTCCTCTCGGCACCAATTGGACAACGTGCGTTCAGGCTGCGACCGATGCTTGACCTTTCACGAGCCGCCGGACATTGAGAGCGATATCCACCAGTACGATCACCAGTTCTGCCAGAGCGTAGAACAGTACTAGAGATCCAAACGCCGCCAGAACCATGATGACCAGGAACATCAGGCCGTCGACGAAGCTCTGTCCGCTGCCGCCCGCTGCCAGCATCGGTGGCAGAAAGTCTCCCATGCCCGCGAGCAGCATTCGCGGACTCATCCCGCTCAGCCAGGTGAAAAGGCATCCGCCCAAGCCAAACGCAACCGCGAGCACGGCATACGATTCTCCCGTGGTGCGAAAGAGAATCGAGAGAATGGGGATAATCGTAAAGGGAGATTCCTCGAGTTCCCGCACGGTTTGCGCCCGGTATAGGTAGATCTGTGCGACGGCAAACACGGCGGCCGCAATCAACACGGCTACCAGCAGGCCCCCAATCGTGGCGGTTGCGGCGCTTATCTGAAACGCCAGCTTCAACATCTGAATGACCGCGAGCAATCCGGCGAGCAGAATCACCACGGCCGCCACCTGCATGACGATCGCAACCGTGTTGCGAATGAACTTACCCTGTGCCAGCGCACCCAGCACCATCCGCGTAATCCCCATGATTCCAAAGCCTGGCTGCTTATACGCGGCGGCGGCCCGAATCGCCACCGGTTGCGCTGGCTTCGCGTCCTGAACCCGAGCACCGCAAGCGCGGCAAATCGTGTCGCCGGCGCCCACGTTACCACCGCATTCTGTGCAGAACATACGCCCCTCCTCCTTTTATTTGCGCAAAACGCTGCCAAAAGCCGTCATTCGAAAAACGACGCGACCCGGTCGCTGTCACGGCTGGGCCTGGAGTGTACGGATGAACATCTCAACACTGGCTCTGACACGAACCAGTACAACTGGGGGAAGCGGCGCGGATTATAGCAAAACGGCGTGGATCACGAAGGTATTTCTGCCGCGCACGGCACGAAACGCGGGTCCTTGGAAAGGCAGGGGCGATTGGGCGCAGGCAATCTCAGGCGGCAAGGACAATTCCCGGATGAAACAACGTTCCCGCCACACGCGTCGCAATCGCAATCAGGTCCCGTTGCCCGCAGAACACCTTGACTTGCGGAGCCTTGGAAAACTCAGCCAGATTCACCGCTCGGCCATGCCGGATCAGGGACGCCACTTCGTCAGGGGCCGTTACCGACGGCAGCATCGGCAACAGCTTGCGCGGATGCACCGCCAGTTCCTCGACACTTCCCTGCCTGGCGGCGTCGCTCAGGGCTTCGAGCGTGTGGGCGTCGACAATTCCGAACTCAGCCACGGCAGTGCGCCGCAAGGATTTCAGGTGCGCCCCGCAGCTTAGTCTGCAGCCAAGATCGTGCGCGATCGATCGCATGTACGTTCCCGACGAAACTCGCGCCTGGAAATGTGCGCAATCACCATTCACGTGGAGTATCTCAAGCTCCTTGACCTCGACGTCCACCGGCTTGAGTTCGACATCCCGGTTCCTGCGGGCTAGTTTGTAAGCCGGCACGCCGGCAATCTTCTTGGCCGAAAACGGAGGCGGCGTTTGCTGGATATTTCCGCGAAAGGCTTGCGCTTCCCTTTGCAATGTCTCCAGTTCAAGCCAGACTGCTTTCGGCGGTGCTGTCGCTTCACCCTCGGCGTCGTAGGTGTCGGTGCTGAAGCCGAAGCGGATTATCCCCTCGTAACTTTTCTCGGACTTCGTATAGAACTGCGCCAGGCGGGTGAGACTGCCGGCCACAATCGGAAGTACACCTGTCGCCGCCGGATCCAGCGTTCCAAGATGGCCGACAGATTTCTGTCCCAGAATACGCCGCACACGATTCACGACATCGTGCGATGTCATGCCCGCAGGCTTGTCGATCAGCAGAACGCAGTTCATGGGAATTGGTAATTTGGTAATTTGTAATTGATAATCTGAAGCTCGTTGCACCGACAGGTCGCAAACTGACCAAAGCGACTCCACTTTACCAATTACATATTAATTGCCGACGAGATGATTCCGATACGCGACGATCAGCCCAGCTTCTCCACGCCGTTCATCAACTATTTTCTGATCGCGTTGAACGTGCTGGTGTTCTTGTTGGAACTGTCGGCTGGCATGCACTCACGCGCCCTGTATTCGTTTGCCCTCGTGCCCCGGCACACGGTAGCGGTGATCAGCGGCCACTCCTACGATAGCCTTGCTTCTGCGGTTTTGCCGATTTTCACTTCAATGTTCCTGCACGGCGATTTTTTCCATGTGGCCGGCAATATGCTGTTCCTTTGGATCTTCGGAGACAACGTTGAAGACTACCTCGGGCATTTTCGCTACTTGCTTTTCTACTTCGCCAGCGGTTTTGCGGCCGCTCTCTTGCATATTCTGATCAATTTCAATTCGCAAGTGCCGACGGTCGGAGCCAGCGGAGCCATCGCCGGCGTCATGGGCGCGTACTTCGTTCTTTATCCGCGCGCACGTGTTCTCACCTGGTTCTTCGTTTTCATTGTGTACCTGCCGGCATGGCTTGTTCTTGGGTATTGGTTCGCTCTTAACTTCCTGCATGGGGCGCTCGCTGACCCAAGTAGCGCGGCTGGCGGCATCGCGTTCTGGGCCCACGTGGGAGGTTTCATAGCCGGCGTGCTGATGATCAAGGTATTACCGGAACGCGCTCACCGATATCGCTATGGGTCGTGGTAAGCGGCATGCGGCAGACGGTGGCCGCGTACCCGGCAAACATCCTCCTCACGGCCGTCGTTCTGGCGCGGGTCCAGGTGGCAAGATCTCGGGTTCGTCCGGATGCATCCGCCGACGCGTGACGTACCAGACCGCAGCAGTCCAGGTAGGAAACAGGTCCATTCCCGGAATCAGTTCGGCCGCCAGAGACGGCAGAAAGGCCCAGTGCCATCCCAGCAAGCGGGTGAGGATCACAGCCACGGCCAGATCCAGAAGCGAATCCGCCGGTGACAACCCGCCTTGCGCGAATATTGGGAATCCGACAATCTGTACGGCGTCAGCGGCAATCGCGACGAGCCACGCCAAGCGATGCTCAGGTGACTTCAGCGAGTTAAAGTAGTCCTTGAAGGACATGTCACAGCGCCCCGCCCGACGGCATGATCACAAGTTTTTCTACACAGCTATTTTCCGGCAACCTGAGCGTATTGACTACCGCATCGGCCACGGCCTCAGTGGACATCATCTTCCGCCGTGGGGCTTTTGGCCACAGTGTCTTCCAGATGTCGGTGTCGGTCGCGCCCGGCATCAGGGCCACGACACGAATTCCCTTGGCGCGAAGCTCTTCCCGCAGCGTGTCAGTGAACCCAAGCGCCCCATGCTTGGAGGCATTGTAGGCTGCTGATCCTGCAAACACGCGTTCGGCAGCAATCGAGAGATTGTTGACGATCACGCTGCCGCGTTTCATCACTGCCAGAGCCGCCTGAGTCACGAGAAACATCCCATTCAGGTTGGTATCGATCACTCCCCTCCACATGGGGTAGGGCAAATCCGTCACGTTTCGATTGGGATGGGCGGTGCCGGCGTTGTTGATCAGAAAGTGAAGTGGGCGTCGCAATGCCCTGACAAGTACGAAGAGATAATCCACGGAATTGGGATCACGGACGTCCGAGACCTGTTCCAGCACGTGCACGTCAAGTTTGCGCAGTTCCCTGCCGGCCTGATGCAGCGACCGCTCGTTTCGCGCCGTGATGACGAGATCGCATCCTTCTGCGGCCAGCGCACGGGCAATCGCCAGTCCAATGCCGCGATTGGCGCCGGTGATTAGGGCGAGCTTGCCGGAAAGTTCCCCTGGCTTGTTCGGTTTTGAAGGGAGGCGGCCCATCTCCCGCTAGCTTAATCGAACTTCTCGTCGCGGCGATAGGTATTCGCGCGGATGCCTTTCGTCACGACCCATTAGCCCGCTGCCGGATCAGGGAGAGAAATTCCGTGCGCGTTTCCTGTTCGTCGCGGAAGCAGCCCAACATCGACGAGGTGACCGCCGCGGAATGTTGTTTCTCGACACCGCGCATCATCATGCAGAGGTGGCGTGCTTCGATCACGACGCCCACGCCTTGAGGTTCGATTGTCCTCTGAATCGTCTCGGCAATCTGGGTCGTCAGGCGCTCCTGGATCTGCAGGCGGCGTGAAAAGATCTCTACCAGCCGCGGCAACTTGCTTAATCCGATTACCTTGCCATTCGGGATGTAGGCGATATGCACTTTCCCGAAGAAAGGCAGCATGTGATGTTCGCAAAGGCTGAACATCTCGATATCCTTCACGATCACCATTTCGTCGTACGTCACGGTGAACAGGGCCTTGCGCAATAAGGCTTCCGGATCTTCTTTGTAACCGCGTGTCAGATACTCATAAGCCTTCTTCACGCGCTCCGGCGTCCGCGTGAGTCCCTCGCGGTCGGGATCTTCACCGAGGCGAACAAGCATCTCGCGCACCAGTTCTTCATAGCTGGCGCTGGTCAGGGTAGTTGGCTGGGTGGTCGATTTCATAGATTGTCCCGTCTTCGGTCGATAGTTGTCAGTCATCAGCAAACCTGCCAACGACCAACGACCAGCGGCTAACGACTTCACTCTCCTGCATACTCAAACGAATTCATCATCGTTTCTTCGATCCTTACCTTTTCCAGATGCGCCTTGTGGAACCCGCGCTGCACGATTTTATAGATGGCGATGCAGAGGTTTTCGGTGGTGGGCACGTCCTCCGTGAATTCGTGGAGCAGGTTTAAATTTCGATGGTCATAACGTTCCAGCACGTGCTGGTGAATAAACCCGTCCAGGTCAACTAGATTGCACACCATGCCAGTACTTTCGTCCACCTGCCCGCTCACTGTGATCTCCACTGCATAGTTGTGCCCATGCCCATACGGATTGTTGCACTTGCCATAGGTGGCCAAGTTCTCATCGGCGGACATCTGATCGCTGTGCAAGCGGTGCGAAGCCGAAAACATGTACCGCCGGGTCAGGTGCGCCTTCATGCTTCTCCGTAGAAGTCGACGAATAGGTCCGGAGTTTCGTACACCCGCACGCGATGAAGCTGGGCCGTCTTCAACTTCGGTGCGAGTCGATGCCAGATCGCAATCGCAATGTTCTCAGTTGTCGGGATCCGATTGGCAAACTCGGGTACTTCTTTGTTCAGGAAGCGATGGTCCATGGCATCGAGGACTTCCCTATTCATGACTTCCTTCAACTGCTTCAGGTCCACGACGAAGCCAGACTTCGGATCGACCGCTCCCTTCACGGTGACCTCGAGCGTGTAGTTGTGCCCGTGTCCGTGCGGATTGTTGCACTTGCCAAAGATGCGGACGTTCTCCTCCGGCGTGAAGTCGGGATTGTGGTAGTAGTGCGATGCCGAGAATTCAGCTTTGCGTGTGAGATAGACCATAAAAACCAGTAGTCGGTAGTCAGGAGTCAGGAGCCAGTGAAATCTCCAAAACGCCTCAAATCTGCAGCCCCAGAAGGGCATTCCAGCGTAGCCCAGCGCCTCAGCGATGGGAAACAAGCTGACGGAAAGCAAGTTCCGAAGGCACGCCCGCCGATAGCCGTCGATTCAGTGGCGGGACTCAAGCAAGCTCTGCCGCGCAGTCCCACCAGGACCGGTAGCTTCACGCTCTGCCTCAGAACTGCTACCGCCATACGTACGTCCCTTCCACTCTACTTTGTGCCTGGCGTGCTTCCTCTTGGAGCGAAGCAACAGGTACGAGAACATCGGTATGCCGAACATGGCACCCAGAACCTCCATGTCCCATCCAAAATTCGCCTTTTGCAGTCGCATGCCCAGTGCCATCGGGGCCAAAACAAGAATTGTCGTCCAGACGGGCCGCGCTTTTCCCGCAAACGCCACCAATGACCAGAAGAACCCTCCCCAGCAAGCGGCCCACAACAAGAGGAGCCAGGCCGCGCGCCAGCCGGGTCGCGGAAAGAGCAAAGCCAGATTCTTTGTCCATCCTTCGCGTAGCTGCGAGAGGTTGCGGTACATCCGCGTTCTCACCACGTCAGCCGCATAGCGGAATCGGATTCTCTTCCCCGATGCCTTGATGGCCTGCGCCAACGCTACATCTTCGAGCAAACTACCGGCCAGGGCCGCGTGACCACCCACGCCTTCATAAACATCCCGTCGAATCAGGATGTACTGTCCGTTTGCGGCTGCGACACGAGAATTCGGATCGCTTACCTTCTTGAGCGGATATTGCCGAGCCAGTTCGGCGAATGCAACCGGTAGTGTTGCCATTTCCCAGAACGTCACGGCAATCTGCTCTGGCGAATACGACAACAGATCCGCCTGATGTTCCTTCGCTTCCGCCAACGCCCGCGCCAGCGATCCCGGCAGATGTACTGTATCGGCGTCAGTCAACAGCAGCCAACTGCCTTGCGCTTCGCGCACTCCTGCCGCAAGCGCGTTGTTCTTGCCCGTCCACCCAGCAGGCAACGGACCTGGGGAGATCACTCCAACTCCCGGAAAGCTTTCTGCAATCTTCCGGGTCTGGTCGGTCGAGCCGTCATCCACCACAATGATCTCGAACGCGACACCATCCTGTGCAACCAGCGACTGCAGACAATCCCC
Source organism: Terriglobales bacterium (assembly GCA_035519435.1). Lineage (GTDB taxonomy): Bacteria > Acidobacteriota > Terriglobia > Terriglobales > Acidobacteriaceae > Acidiflorens. Next base: position 16,420 of record DATIWL010000008.1, on the reverse strand, counting down.
CAGGCACGCTTCTTCATTGCGGGCCGGGATAATGACAGAGACCTTTGGCGGGGATGCTGGAAATGCCTGCTCCATACGGATTTCCGCTATTATAGCGGTGTGAGACGGCTCCTCCCTACGATTGGATTACTGGCCGTGCTGATCGGTTGTTATGGCGGCACGCGCCCGCCCCGCATCGGCGAAAACGCTCCCAACTTTACCGTGCAGGACTCCGACCACAAGGTCACTCTAAGCGACTACCGCGGCCAAGTCGTCGTCCTCAATTTCTGGGCGAGTTGGTGCGCGCCGTGTGTCGCCGAAATGCCCTCGATGGTTCGCATGCAATCGAATCTTAAGAACAGCGGCATCATGATCGTCGGGGTGAGCATCGACGCCGACGAGGCAGCCTACAAAAAGTTCCTGAAAGACTACGGCGTCAACTTCATCACGGTCCGAGACGAAGCCCAGAAGAGCCCCGAACTCTACGGCACCCACGGCTGGCCGGAGACCTACATCATCGACCGCAAGGGCGTGGTCCGCCGCAAGTTTATCGGCCCGGTGGACTGGACGAGCCGGGAGATCACGGACTATCTGACAAGACTCTAGGAGAGGTCAGATTGCAGAAGTAAAAGCTGATTCAGTGACGATGAACGCGCAACGTAATGGAAAGCAGCATTGCCTATTCTTAAGAGCCGGGTCGCAAGCACAACAAAGAGGAAATGCATTCAACTTCTGCAATCTGACTTCTGACTTCGTTACAGCTTCACGTTTCTCAACCTGAGCGAATTCGTAATTACGGAAACTGAACTGAAGCTCATCGCCGCTGCCGCCAGGATCGGGCTCAGCAGTAGTCCGAAGAACGGATACAGCACGCCTGCTGCGATGGGCACGCCGAGCGAGTTGTAGATAAACGCAAAAAACAGATTTTGGCGGATGTTGCGCATCGTCGCCTGGCTCAGTTTCCGAGCCCGCAGAATACCTTCAAGGTCTCCTTTAAGCAGCGTAATACCTGCGCTTTCGAGCGCGACGTCGGTCCCCGTCCCCATGGCGATCCCAACCTGTGCTTGCGCCAGCGCGGGAGCATCGTTAATCCCATCTCCTGCCATGGCGACAATGCGCCCTTCGTTCTGAAGCGTGCGGACGATGTCCGTCTTCTGGGTTGGAAGCACCTCGGCTCGAAAATCAGAAATACCCGCTACCTGCGCGATTGCTTCCGCGGTTGTCTGTTGATCGCCAGTCAGCATCACCAGCCTGATCCCCTGCGTTTTTAGCTCGCGCAGCGCGGCGGCGGCGTTCTGCTTGATGGGATCGGCGACGGCGATATTCCCGGCATATTGCCCGTCGATTGTGATGTACACCTGCGTCGCCCCAGCAACCGTCGCCACTGGGATGGCGTTTTTTCGCCCAGATCCAAACACGCCGATTTCACTTAACAGCGCGTGGTTCCCTGCCGCAACACGCCTTCCATCAACGAGACCCACCACACCCTTGCCGGCAACGTACTCAAACGCGGACACGTCGGCAAGCTGCAGGTTTTCCTCACTGGCACGGAGCACGATCGCCGCTCCCAGCGGATGCTCGCTGGCCTGTTCGACGCTTGCAGTCAGTCGCAGAATCTCTTGTACAGAGAGCTTCCCTGCTCCGGAGACTGCGACTACCTTCGGCTTGCCTTCCGTGAGCGTACCGGTCTTGTCGAACACGATGGTGTCGACTCTCTCCATCGTCTCGAGCGCTTCGGCATTCTTGATCAGCACGCCCGCATGCGCGCCTCGTCCCGTACCCACCATGATGGCCATCGGTGTTGCCAGGCCGAGAGCACACGGGCAGGCGATGATCAGCACAGCTACGGCATTGACGATCGCGTGGGCCATGCGCGGCTGCGGCCCAAACGCTGTCCAGACCAGGAACGTCAGCGCCGCAATTGCAATCACCGCCGGCACAAACCATCCCGCGACTTTATCCGCGAGGCGCTGAATGGGAGCGCGCGTGCGTTGCGCCTGGCTCACTAGCCGCACGATCTGCGCCAGCATCGTCTCGCTGCCTACGTGCTCCGCGCGCATGATGAACGAGCCGAGTCCATTCACAGTCGCGCCAATCACACGCGAGCCACTTCCCTTCTCCACGGGAATCGATTCGCCGGTGATCATCGATTCGTCAATTGCGCCCGATCCTTGCAGCAGGATTCCATCAACGGGCACTTTCTCGCCCGGACGAACCCGGAGCGTGTCACCCGGCTTGACCTGTTCGAGCAGAATGTTGCGCTCAGAACCATCGGCCGTGATCAGCCGCGCCATTTTTGGGCTCAAATCCAGTAACGCGCGAATCGCGCTCGAAGTCCGGCTACGTGCTCGCAGCTCCAGCACCTGTCCCAGCAGTACCAGCGTGACGATCGCCGCCGCGGCTTCGAAATAAACATCGGGACGATCCCCCATCGTTTTGAAAGACGCAGGGAATATCCCCGGGAACACCGTCGCCACGACGCTGAATACGTAGGCCACGCCAGTTCCCATCGCAATCAGCGTGAACATGTTTGTGCTGCGATTTACGACTGAAGCCCATCCTCGCTGGAAGAATGGCCAGCCACCCCAAAGAACGACGGGGCTCGCAAGCGTCAACTCCAGCCAAGGGAGGAACGTACTCATCGAATATGCTCGCGGCATGCCATGCAGATGGAGGACAAACCCCATGAGCGCTTGCGGCCAGAGCATGCTTCCCATCGCGATCGCCAACAACGGCGCGGTCAGTACGGCACTTATCCAGAACCGTCGCGTCATGTCGCGCAGTTCCGGATTCTCTTCTTCCACCGTGACCGTCCGCGGCTCGAGCGCCATCCCGCAAATCGGACAGCTTCCCGGCTCCGTCCGCACAATCTCCGGATGCATCGGGCAGGTCCACTCCGTTTTCGCCGCGGCAGCCACTGGTTCTTCCGGCTCTAACGCCATACCGCACGACGGACATGGTCCCGGCCCGATCTGGCGCACCTTCGGACACATCGGACATACATAAGTGCGGGCGTCTTTTGCGGTGGTGGAGCGACGAGCGCCCTCGCTCGTTTTGATCGTCGGCACTCCCAGCGTGACGAGTCCCGGCCCCATCGGAACTGGCTTTGCGGAGAGAACCTCCTCGGCAGCCGCCTGGAACTTCGCCAGGCACCCAGCACTGCAGAAGAAATAGTCCTTCCGGTGGTGATTTGCCTTGAACCTTGCCGTAGCCGGATCGACATCCATGCCGCAGACCGGGTCTTTTGCCTTCACGGCAGGGCTCATTCTCTGTATTGATGCCATTTCCAGAGCGACCAACTCAGATTCCATCCCCTTGGGCGGCGACGCAAGGACCTTCTGCGGGTCCCCCTGGAACCTGGCTAAGCACCCGCCGCAACAGAAGTAGTAATCCTTCCCGTCATGCCGGGCCGTGAACCTGGCTTGGGCAGGGTTCACTTTCATCCCGCAAACCGGGTCTACGGCAACTGTGTTCGCATCTCTTGCCTGTTCAGTGTGATCCATAGCTCCGCAGCCGGATCGCCCTTGGCGAAATCCAGCCCTTATTAGATACTCGAAGGTTAAACTACGGATCGAGTCTTGCGAGGATCGAAATGACCTATTTGGAGACCGCTTACCGGTACGAAAGCCAGCCCGGAGAAACAGAGTTGCGCGCGATCGACAGTGTACGCGAGGTGTATGGCATTCAGCAGATCCACTTCAACGAAAAAGAGCGCACGGTACGTATTCTCTTTGACGCTTCCCGAATCAAGGATGAATCTGTTGCCCGCCTGCTACGTAATTCGGGCCTCGACCTGAAGGAGAAGCTGGCACTGGCATGATTGCACGGGCGGGAAAGATCGTACTGTCAGTCAGATAATTGCAGCGAACAAATCACGAATCACTTTAGCTCTTCTGCGGTTTCCCAAATGCGTGGACCCCACGCCAAAGGCGCACCCCGCCCCGCATTCCATTCAGTCTTTTGTGGATGATCGGGGGAAGGCTGTCGGGACACGAAGCGGAGTGACTCGACGAAGCAGGAATTGCAGGGGGCACCTGGAAATACCTCTGGCCGAAGTGTGTTCCAAGGTGCCCCGTTGCGCGCCACTTCGTCTGCTCTACCCAAGTGCATCTCGCGTACCACCGCTAAATTGTTGCCAACACGGGCGGGGCCGTTCGCCGGCCGGGTAGGTTTTGCGTCTTGCGGGGAAACTTTTACTCTTCAGGAGGACCGTCTCGCACTGGGATGCAGCCCATTTCCACAGCCCTGGAAGTGGCGTCCAGCAAGGGATAACCAAGAGCTGTCCCTCGTCACTCCGCTCTGGCGCCGTCGTCGTACCCGAAACTCGTTTCTTTCCGTTATAATCAGAGCGCCTGTTCCCTTCTTGCGCCCTTAGCTCAGTTGGATAGAGCGTCTGGCTACGAACCAGAAGGTCGGGAGTTCGAATCTCTCAGGGCGCGCCATTTCTACCGGATCCTTCGCTCCGCTCAGGATTTCGCCTGCGGGCTCCCGATTCACTCACGCCCGCAAAACGGCTCAAGTTCGAATCTCGAAGGTGCGCTGTCTCTTGCCTCATTGCTCATTTGGCAGACTAGGCGTGTAAGCCTGCCTTGAACACCATTCCTTCTCGCGCTTTGCCGTTCATCACGACCACCAGCGGCTCGGCAAAACGCAGATGCCGCACACAACCGAGTTCCTCGATTGCGTTCTGCGACTCCAGCCATGGCCAGTCTACGGAGCCTTCTCCTGCATCGGGATTGACTGTGAAGTAGCCGATCTGAAACGCCATCAGGTTCTGAAAGAAATGGCTGCCTTGCGACGGGATCACTCGGAAGTCACGGAACCCGGCTTCCACGATGACACGTGCACCTGATATCTCATCCCACTCCACCGGAATCCCTAGCCAGGGATCGTTCGATCCCCAACGTCCCACGCCGATTAACAGGTAGGGCCGGTTCTCCATCGACAGTTTTGCATTGAAATGGGCTACGGCCTCGGCCACCTCGTGGCTACGGCCGCGCTCGAAACGATGGAAGTCCACTACGACCACGTCGTGCAGGTTGTTGACGCGTCCGTTTCCAAGCACCTGCGTGCTGCGGCAGACCAGGCTTGCCAAGTTGACATCGCCCATTCGCAATTCTTCGCCTTCGCCCGACAGCACCAGCGGGCGGATCTGCAGGAAGCCGAACTCTGCGGCGCCGCTGCCCTGCGACAAACGTACGGCGAACTCGATTTCAACCGGCTGGCCCAGTGCATCCTCTCCGACTTTCGTGAGTTGTTCGAGGATCGCTGCCAGTGGAAAGATTTCCTGTTTCAGGACGGGGGCAAAACTCACGATGCGGACCCCTGACCGGCTAAGACCGTCATATACGGCATCGTTGTCACGGCTGTAGCTGGATCCCACGGCATGGAGCGTTCCATCTTTCTCCGCCTCGTCCAGTCCGAATCTCGTTTCCCGCAGATCGGCCAGCGGGTCATCGTGTTTCGGATGATTCAATTCCAGCGCCCAGAACTCCGACTGCGAGTTCGCCAGGATGTCCTTGACCGAGGAGAACTGCACCAGGTGTCTCGGATACCGCGGGCAGAAGGTCAAGCATTTCCCGCCCTGGACGACGGCCCGTCCCATGCCCAGAGCCACCGCCGCAATGCCATCTTCGGGCCCCATGGGTGGCGCGGGATAGAAGTTCCGCGACCGCACCACGCCGGCAAAATCAGGATAGAACCGCTCGCCGTGAATCGTTCCGACGACCTGCTGCAGGATCACCGCCATCTTCTCTTCTTCCAGCCGGTAGGGTGTTGCCCGCACGTACCCCTTCGCATGCTGGCTAAAGGTCGAGGCGTAGATCAGCTGAATTGCCTCAGTCAGCCGCGCCAGGCGCTCTTGTAGATTCGGCTGCTGGTTGCCGAGCATGAAGGTTTCATACACGCCCGTGAACGGCTGGTAGTGAGAATCCTCCAGCAAACTTGATGACCGCACGGCGAGGGGATAGTGAACTTCGGAAAGGAATGCGCGCAAATCCTCCTGGAGTTGCGCGGGAAGCGGAGCCGCGAGGAAGCGCCGTTGAATCTCCTCGTCATCGTCGCAGTGCATTGCAAAATCGAGCAGGTTATTCTCAGCGAGAAAACGATCGAACACATCCGTGCTGATCACAACCGCCGGAGGAACTGTGACCCGTATCCCCGGAAATCGCCGCGAAAACCGTCTCGTATGGAGGAGATGGCGTATGAAAGCCAGCCCGCGTGCTTTCCCGCCCAGCGATCCGGCGCCGATTCTGAGAAAGAATGCTTCGCCGGCTTTGAACGTGGCAGCTTCGAAATCGCCGATCAGGAACTCGCTCTGTTCCCGGCGATATTCGTTGATCGAATCGATCAAGTCGTGGCGCAAATGCTCCAGGCTGGTGAAGTCCGATACCTTTCTGGGGCGCAGTTTCTGCGCCAGGGCGAACTCCGTTCGCGCCGTTAACCACCGCGAAAAATGATTGCGCTGACTGTGATAGGCGATGCTCTCGGCTGGCACCTTGTGCAGTTGCTCTTCGAGCGCGTTCATGTCGCTCGCCCGTGCCACCTCGGTTCCGTCCGGGAGGCGAAAGGCGAAATCGCCAAAAGCGCACTGCTGCGTCAGCAGCTTCCGGAAGTCGCGCAAGAAAGTCGGCGAGCGTTTCTGGAGGAAGGCAAATCCTTCGGCGTGCGCCTTTGTGCGAAACTCGGTATGGCTCGAGTGCAGCACCGTGGGAACATCCGGAACAAGTTCCCGGATCATGTGTGCCAGCTCAAATCCGGTTTCCGGCGCCGCCACTCCGCCGCGCGGAAACTGCACGTCACTCACTACCGCCAGCAGATGGTCGCGATATTGCAGGACCTGTTGCTCGGCATCTTCATAGTCCGAGCAGAGCAGAATCTTGGGACGGGCCCGCTGCCGTACCAACTTGTGCGCGACGTTGATTCCCTCGCGAATCACGCGACGCGATTGCGAAATCAGCTCGGTATAGATCACCGGCAAGATCGAAGAGTAGTAGCGGATGTTGTCTTCCACGACCAACAGGATCGGCACACCAACTGCGCGCGTGTCGTGAAATGCATTCCGTTTGTCTTCGATGTACTTCACGATCGCAATCAGGATGCGGGCATTTCCCTGCCAGAGGAAGATCCGGTCAATGTCCGTTACCGGATTGCGCGCGACGAAGTTCTTCACTTCCCGGTAGTCGTAGGCCAGCACGACCACGGGCACATCCAGTCCAGACTTCCGAATCTCACGCGCCAGCTGGGCCGCGTTCATCTCGCCCACCGCCAGGTTCGTCACGATCAGGTTGAAGCGCGGCTGCGAACGGGCCAACTCCAACGCCTGGGCACAACTGGAAACGTGCGTGACACCCGGGATCTGCTGGAGGTTCAGTTCCCGCGATTCGCCGATCAGTAGCTCGTTGAGGCGGCCATCTTCCTTCAGAATGAAGGAGTCGTAGAGATTGGACACCAACAGGATGTCCTGCACGCGGAATGGCATGAGCCGGTCGAACCGCTCAAAGCGTTCTTCCGCATCAAAACTGAGCTCTTCTCCTGCCAGGGTGCTCATGGAGCGACGGGTAGGCTTCGCCTTTGCGCGCCGTCACAAAGGAAAAGCAACCTCGGCGCATTGTAGCAAGCCCGAATGCAGTTCACTGTGATTCGGAACGCAATGGCATGTGGTGCAGTTGGTTCAGAGCGTCCTTCGCGGGGGTAACCAGACGTTCGTCGAACTGACAGACGGCAAGCTGAAGGAGGTCTATTTCCCGGCCGGTTTCCTGGTCAGGTTGGTGTGGCTGGCAACGCATTGCCACTGGCCTGCAAGCGAAATCCAGGTGTCGGTGAATCTTCCGTAGTGATCGAAGGGTTTCCCTTTGTTCTTTCCCCTGGCGTGATAGGCGCCTGTCACCACGGCCACGCCAGGATAGAAATACACCTGCACATCGTCATTGGCGACGAGTGTAGTCTCGACCGAAGGGTCCTTGCTGTCGGAAATGAACTGGGCCTTGCTCAACAACGTTCCATCCCAGTCGGTGTAGATGAAGGTATCGGCAACCAGCCGGTTCAGCGCTTCCCCGTCACGATGAATCTGTGCCTGGTTCCAGGCATTCTCGAGCGCAATGATCTTGCTTTTTTCTGCGTGGACGTCATTTGCCTGAGCCTGCCCCTCGGCGATCAGGCCGCACGTCAGCATCAGAAACCAAGCACATCGCCACAACATGGCCCTCTCCACGACCGTGCAGAATGTCACCAGTTTAAGAACGCCGGCCGCTTCTCACCAATTACGCCGGTAATGGATCGCCATTTGCACCGTTACCGCCGGAGCGCGTTTTTCACGCCTTTGGACTTTTCCGTAGCCGTATCGATGAGCTCAAGGTATCCGACACCGTTTCGTAGAAGAACCCGGCCTGAGCCATGTCGTCTTTGCGCGCCACGTCCACCATGGGTGTTTCTGACGACGGGGTAAGAGCCTTTCGCCGGTCGGCTACCCTTGTTTCAACTTCAGCTTGCCCTTGTTTTCCTCCAGGAAGGCCTTCAGGTCGGCGCCGACCTCGAGCAGGCGGTTCCATTGCTCGTAGTAGAGAGTGACGGGGAAGCGCCCCAGTCCGTAGACGCTCACGCCACCCTTTTCACTCACGCGAAAATCCAAACTTCCCGCGCGTTTCTTCGCGTCTACTTGCTTCTCCAATTGCGCCAAGCGCTCCTTTAACTCTTCGTAGCTAGGTTCTGTCATGCGTTCCCCTCATGAGATCGTGATGATTTGCGGTACGATTCGCCGTTCCCTGGCCCGGCGACAGCGTGAACAGCCGCGCTTGACAGTATATTGCGTTCGCTGCTCTCCGGACTCCGTCCTGCGAGGTTCAGAAGAATCGCCCTACCTTGAAATAGAACTTGCGGTGGCCGCGGTCGCCAATGCTGCCGCCAAAGAAGACCGGCCCAAACACCGTCTGAACCAGGACACCGAGAGTCCCGTCCTGCGGCAACCTCGAGACATCCGACGACTGGTAGTACGCTTTTCCCAATTCATACCCCGAGACCAGGTACACATTCTGGCCCAGCAACGGCGAAAGCTCCCCCAGACGATAGAGATAGGCGCCCTGAAAAAGGAGATACTGGCTCGTGAGTAGTTCGTTGGCTCCGTAAGCGCCTAGGCGAATGGGGCCGCCGAGGCTGAACAGTGGCAGTCCGGTACTTGCGTTCTTGGTGGAAAAGGCTGTGCCGCCTGAGGCCAGAAACAGGGTCGATGCTCGTTCGCTGGTGCGCTTGGCCAAAGCAAATCGCAGTTCCTGCGAAGCGAATGTTTGTGTTGCTCCAGGATTCGCATCGTAGAACTTGAATGCCGATTCCAACCGCATTCCGCTGCGCGGAATGACCGGATCGTCAAAACGATCAATGGCCACTCGCAACGTACTGATGCCGAACCGCCCTCGCACAGGAAGCAGTTGCGATTGGCCCAATTCCTCACTGAGTTTCTGATATCCAGTTTCGTAGCCAACTCTCAATTCGGCGCTCCGGCCAAAGGCATACCCGAGGTCCAATCCTGCACCGACCCGGCGGTTCCGGTTCAAGGCGAGGATCCGGTCGCGTTCGTACACGTTGAAGGGACTACTGTCGGCAAAGGCTCGTGGCGCGACAAACCAGCCTGTATAAGGCGTGAACGGGTGGTAATACTCCGTGCTGAGGCCATATTTCGATCCGGCAATGAAGTCGTTGCGCCATTCCGATCCGTACCCGCCCAGATCGAGAAACGTGATGCGCGCGCCGACTTGAAACAGAACGTTCTTGTAGTCTGATCCGTCGATGACAAACAGTGGCTGGATGGTCGGCGGTGCATATTCTTTCTCATCTGCCTGGATCACCAGTCCAGTTTTTCCATCACGCTCGGTATAGTAATAGCCCGCGCGCGAGAATCGACCCAGTCCAGTGATCGACATCATCTCTTTGTCCAGACGGGACGGATCCAATGCGTTTCCCGTCAAGTGCTGCAGATCGTGCTGGAGTCCCTTCGCGATATAGGGGCTCGTTCCGCGAATCTCGACAAATTCAGCAGATGGAGCCTTCCGTTGCCTGGTTGCACGCGCGTACTGGATTTGTTGCCACTCGTCCTCGCTGACTTGAAACCGCGTCAGCACGGCACTCCGATCTTCCGCCGCCTTATAGCCTTGCACTTCGATGTCGTCGAACCTGTCGTAGTCCACTGAACTGTAGTTGGCGACATCGGCGGTCAAGACGACGTCCGCCTTTTCCATACTCTGTAGTTCATTGATCGCGATGGTTACACTCATCGATCGTTGAAGGACTCCGAAAGACGAGAGCGGCTCGCCCGCGTTGAAGGGCTGGGTTCTCAAATGGACAGCGATGACGATCTCGGCGCCCATGCGGCGCGCAACGTCCACAGGCAGGTTGTTGAGGAGGCCGCCATCAACATAGACCTGGTTCCCGTCGCGCACGGGACTGAAAAATGCGGGCAGAGACATTGTGGACCGCAACGCCCGGGATAATGAACCTCGCTCGAATACATGAGTCTTGCCGGAGACAAGGTCCGTCGCGACACAACGAAACGGGATCGGGAGATCGTCGAAGCTTTTCAGGTCGGAATATGGCGCACCGACACGATCCAGAATCAATCCCACTTGCTGGCCTGAATTGAATCCGCTCGGGAACTGGGCTCCATGCTTCAGGCCAAACTCGAAACGGTTGGGATAGTCCCTGCGATCCTCCTTCCGCCGAAACGACAAATCCCGATACGGTGTCACGCCGCCCAATACCTCGTTCCAGCGAATGTGATGGATCATCTCCTTCATCTGGTGCGGGGACTCCCCCGTGGCGTAGATTCCGCCCACAAGTCCGCCCATGCTGGTGCCGGCAATCACATCCACGGGAATCCGATGTTCTTCCAGCCACTCGATCACCCCAATGTGGGCCAAACCCAGAGCACCGCCACCCTCGAGCACCAGCCCGATCTTCGGCCTGTGTTTGTCGGACGCGAGACTATCCGGCAAAGCGGCCGCGGGCGGATTCTCTTGCGCCCAGAGGCTGGGAAAGAGCAGGATCATCAACGCCAGTTGCAGCAGCCGTTTCATTGCAGCTCCTGAAGTCACTTGGAGTTAAGATGCCACCTCACGATCTGAAATGAAAGGCCGTGGTAGCCAGACTGTCAGCCTTCCGTGAGGCGCGGCAGCACAAGCGAAAAAGCGAAATGCTAAACTGAAACTCCTGCTCGGGGGAGGGCGTGATGGCGAAAAGCTTACAAAAGTCGATTTTCGAGAACATTGTGGTGTTGATATTGCTTGGGATTTTGGCGGGTGCGCTGGCCGGAGGGGCCATCGGTCTTGTTCAGAAGAAAAGCTCTACTCCCGCAACGGCAGGAAAATAATCTGGAATGGAGCGGGAGACGGGGATCGAACCCGTGACATCCAGCTTGGGAAGCTGGCGTTCTACCGCTGAACTACTCCCGCCCAGTCTCGGCTAGACTACCATCCCATATTCACCCATGCAAACACACGGCGGAAAGGCAGAGCTGTGTATTCCGTTTGCCATCAGTACGCTGCTCTCGTAAGATTCCCTTACTCCACGTTTTCCTCCCGGAGCTTCGCATGCCCAAGGACGTTCTGCCCTGCTCGGATTCCCGGCGCAGTTTTCTACGTGCTTCGATTGTCGCAACCGTGGCTGCAACCGCCTCCCCCGCTCTCGGCGCGACGCACGCGCTGGAACAGGAATCCAGCGCCTTTCCGCGTGAGTTCGAACTCGATGAACTCACGATCGACGATCTTCAGCAGGGCATGCAATCCGGGAAGTATTCTTCGCGTGGCCTCACCGAGATGTATCTGGCCCGCATCCAGAACATCGATAAGGGCGGCCCTTCAATCAACAGCGTCATCGAGGTAAACCCGGACGCGATCGAGATTGCCGAGGCCCGCGACCGCGAGCGCAAAGAGACTGGCGGACGAGGTCCACTCCATGGAATTCCGATCCTTATCAAAGACAACATTGATACCTCCGACAAAATGAACACCACGGCGGGATCGCTTGCGCTCCTCGGATCGACTCCGCCACGCGATGCTTTTGTCGTCACCCAGCTTCGCAAGGCGGGAGTCGTAATTCTTGGCAAGACCAACTTGAGCGAGTGGGCCAACATTCGTAGCAGTCACTCGACCAGCGGATGGTCTGGCCGCGGTGGGCTCACGCGCAATCCATATGCCCTCGATCGCAACCCTTGCGGATCGAGCTCCGGGACGGGCGCAGCGGTATCCGCCAGCCTGTGCGCGGCAGGAGTGGGAACCGAAACCGATGGCTCGGTCGTCTGTCCCTCATCCGCCAATGGTTTGGCTGGCATGAAGCCAACGCTCGGTCTCGTGAGCAGGACGGGCATCATTCCGATCGCACACAGCCAGGACACGGCGGGACCGATGGCGCGCACGGTGCGCGATGTCGCGATCCTCCTCAGTGCAATGGCCGGGGTCGACAGTGAGGACAAAATCACTGCCACAAGTGCCGGAAAGGTCGTGCCTGACTACACGAAGTCTCTGGATCCCAACGGACTGAAAGGCGCGCGGCTGGGCGTTGTCCGTAAGTACTTCGGCTTCAACGACGCTGTCGATCAATTGATGAACGACGTAATCGCACAGATGAAGAACGCGGGTGCGGAGATCATCGACCCCGTGGAAATCCCCACGCTCGGCAAGTTCGACGACAGTGAGCTGACAGTCCTGCTGTACGAATTGAAGGCGGATCTTGCCACTTACCTCGCGCGTCTAGGCGACTCGGCGGCCGTGAAGTCGTTGAAGGATGTCATCGAATTCAACGAGAAACAAAAGACGAAGGAAATGCCTTACTTCGGGCAAGATTTGTTCCTCAAGGCGGAAGAAAAAGGCCCGTTGACGACAAAGGAGTACGTGGATGCCCTCGCCAACAACCGCAAACTCGCGCGCACCCAGGGCATCGACTTCGTAATGGACAAGTTCAAGCTGGACGCGCTCGTGGCTCCGACCGGCGGCCCAGCGTGGCTCACCGATCTGATCAACGGTGATCACTCCTCCGGTGGGAGTTCGAACGCTGCGGCGGTGGCGGGCTACCCCAATATCAATGTGACATCCGGATATCTTTACGGCTTGCCTGTCGGCATCTCGTTCTTTGGTCGCGCCTGGAGTGAGCCGACTTTGCTCAAGATTGCCTATGCGTTCGAGCAATTGACCAAAGCCCGCCAGAAACCGATGTTTCTTCCGTCGATTCCGCTCAAGACGAGTTACTAGTTCTGACGGAAGTCGTCTATACTGTCGCAGATCTGCTGCCGCCGGGGCCGTGCTAACTCTTCTCCAGAGAGAAAACAGCCATGCCGTTGTTGCCACGGGGGACTCGCTGCTGTGCCTCTTTCCTTTTGTGGTCTTGGTGTGCCGCCCGCTTGCTGGCGCAGGCTGCCGATGTCTGGAGGCCCATTCCCGCGGACGAACTGGCCCTCATCGATAACCCGGCGATGCCGGGTTCCGCCGCGCTCCTTCTGGATCGCGACAGCTTCGTTGATGACGACAAGTCCTTCCTGACCGAATACTACCGGATCAAGATTTTCAAGGAAGAGGGGCGAAAGTTTGCGGATATTGAAATTCCCTACGTGCCGAAGAGCGAAGAGGTGACGGAAATTCGCGCGCGGACGGTACGTCCAGACGGCACGGCCACGGAATTTCACGGCGAAGTCTTTGATCGTGTGATTGTCAAATCCAGACACTTCAGCTATCACGCGAAAACGTTCACTCTGCCCGAAGCGACGGTCGGGAGCATCCTCGAATACTCCTACAAGATGGCATGGCACCAGCACGCTCCCGATGTTCTGAAACATCCGCAAAGCTACCTGATCACGGGAATGTTTACCGTCCCGACCATGCGATGGACCCTCCAGCATGACCTGTATACGCGCCACGCGCGGTTCGCGATTCGCCCGGTGAAGAACGGAAATCTCCAGTGGACGATGATCCGCGGGCCCGCCGGCGCGCAGGTACAGAGGCAGAATGACGGGACGGCGATCCTTGAGGTGCGTGACGTGCCACCCTTGGACGACGAGAAATTGATGCCTCCGGCGGATTTCGTCAACAGCCGCGTCCACTTCTTTTACGTTATTGGGCCATTCTGGACCAATACCGCCACAGCGACATTCTGGGCAAACGTGGGGGACCGCTCGTCCGAAGGAGTCGAGAAATTTATCAGCTCCTCAAAGCGCATCCAGCAGGAAACGGCTCGCATCGTGGCGGGGAGCGATTCCGACGACGCCAAGCTGCGGAAGATCTACGATCGCGTGCAACAGATCCGCTATGTCAGCTACGAGCCGGAAAAAACTGAGAAGCAGCTCAAGCGGGAAAATCTGAAAGAAAACAAGAATGCGGAGGACGTGCTGAGTCACGGCTATGGCTCAGGAAATGAGATCAACTATCTGTTTATCGCGATGACCCGAGCCGCCGGGTTTCAGGCATTTCTTGTTCGGCTCACCGACCGAACCCGGGCGATTCTGGACATCGCCGTCCTCGATGCCAGCCAATTCAATGCCAGCGTGGTCGAAGTGATTGTCCACGGCCAGGACCGCTTCTTTGATCCCGCCACCCGCTTCTGCCCCTTCGAGCTGATCCCATGGGGCGAGAGCGGGGTGAAGGGATTGCGGGTGCAGACATTCGGAAGTGGCTTCGTCAACATTCCCGGATACCACAGCGAGAGCGCAGTCACTCGGCGAACCGTCAATGCCACGATCAATGAGGACGGAGCGCTGGAGAGCACGTTTCGCGTGGCGTTCAGCGGGCAGGAGGCTCTGACGCGTCGTCTTGACTGGTACGACGATGACGAGGCCGGCCGTAAGCGCGGCATCGAAGACGAAATCAAGGGATGGCTGCCCGACACTGCGCGCGTCGAGGTAACCGCAATCACGGGTTGGGACACGTCCCAGGGCGACCTGGTGGTGGACGGCACGATTTCGATTCCTGATTACTCCACTTCTTCAGGCCGCCGGCTGCTCGTCCCCATCGCGATCTTCCGTAATACGAAAGCCAACCCTTTCAGCTCATCTGCCCGGAAGTATCCCGTATATTTTGCCTACTCACATCGCACCGACGATACAACCACACTGAGATTTCCGGGCGGGTTTCGCACCGACAGCATTCCTCAGGGCGCTTCCGTCTACTTCCTGAATTACCCCGGATTGACCATCGCAGAGAAGCAAGTGCCACAGGGTGTCGAAGTTCATCGCAGCTACGTGATGGATGGTTTCATGTTCGACAAGGATCAATACCGCCAGATCAAGACGTTTTACGAACAGGTGGCGGCCGACGATAGCCAACAGATCGTGCTGGAACGAACTGCGCCGGACAAGCAATGATCCGCAGATCAGTGGTTGAAAGCGGGAGTCGGAACGTCGTGCGGCCGCAAATTCTGCTTGGACGCCGTTCCCTGTCCTGACGCAGGCGGGACGGGTGCGGGTAGACCGAGAGTCGGAGCGGGCGGCATCGCATCGCTCGGAATCTGCACTTCCTGCGGCCGGATTCCCTTCGCTTCTACAATCGACCAACGCCAGTCTTCGTCGGGTCCGGGTGTGATGCCGATGTTTTCTTTCAAGCTCGCCGTGGTGAAGGGTTTGGCGTCTGCTTTCAGGTGGAAGAGCAAGGTCACGTCAGAACGCTTCTCCAGCGTAGGTGCGAGAGAGTTCTCGGCAGCCGGAATTACCCGGGCGCGTGCAGCTGCATCCGCGGTTTCCCCAGGCTTGCGTTCAAGTGTCAAGCCGACGGTGATCTCACGCAGTTCCCACTCGGTGCCGTTAAATACTTCCAATTCCAGATTCTGGTCCTGAATCGAGCCCGGACCATCGATTTTAATGAGCTCCGGCAACGGGAGCGCTTCGAGCAAGACGGGCTTGACGAGTAGTGCTCCTGCTCGAGCATTGAACGACAGGCTGCAGCTGACATCGGGCGAAGAAGCCTGGATCTTGCCCGCCGGATCGACCGAGAGCACGAACCTGTCGGCGCTCAGGGGACGGTGGTTCTTCAGTTCTTCGGTGGCCTGCGCGAGATTGTCGTTGTCGATGACCGGACCGTCTTGGGAGTGTGTCTTGCTCTGACGCAGTTGCCGGGCAATGTCACCAAGGGATTGCTCATCGTCCTGCGCCATTACGGTGAGGGGTGAGAGAACTGCCAGGACGACGATGACCAACCGGAGCCACATAGGACGCTGCGCGCATTGGCGCCTGAGGAAATTTTAGGCGGAACGAATCGGGATGACAGTTACGAAGAGGAAACGAGGGTACTAGCACTTCCGGTGACCGCGATGGTGAGTGGAAATAAGAGCCTTGGGCACGCCTGGCGAAGCGACGCGCAACGGGGCGCGCCCAAGGCTCTGGTCAGACCGATGATTACAGCAGGCCAGAGGTACGGAGACGAGAGACTGGGTCGGTTACCGGCACCGGTTGACGCTTGAAAATCCAGCGTGCCAC
>DATIWL010000007.1:0-13118 GCA_035519435.1 Terriglobales bacterium | reverse complement strand
CGAATACGTTGCCTACGATCAGACCCAGCAACCCACCTCCGACATCGACGCCGAAATCGTCTACGTCGGGTACGGCATCGAAGCTCCCGAATACAACTGGGACGATTACAAAGGCGTGGACGTCAAAGGCAAGGTCCTGCTCATGCTGGTGAACCAGCCGACCGACGATCCCAAAATCTTCCACGGCAAAGCGCTCACCTACTACGGCCGCTGGACCTACAAGTACGAACAGGCCGCGCGCAAGGGCGCTCTCGGCGCAATTCTCATCCACAAGACGGAAATGGCCAGCTATGGCTGGGAGGTCGTGCGCAACTCGAATTCAGGCGAGAAGTCATACTTGAAGCTCGATGGCACACCTAAGTTGAAGTCGGCTGCTTGGGTCCAACTCGAAGTCGCCCGCAACCTCGTTGCGTCAGCCGGACAGAACCTCGACAAGCTGATGGCCGATGCGCGTTCGCGCAACTTCAAACCGGTGCCTCTGGGGGTTCATCTGCAGGCACACATGTCGAGTAAGATTCGTCCGTTCGAGTCGAACAACGTGATCGCCGTGTTGCCCGGCGTCGACAAGATGCTCAAAGACGAGGGTGTCATGTACACGGCTCACTACGATCACCTTGGCGTCCGTCCCGACATGCCCGGCGACAACATCTACAACGGCGCCATGGACAACGGCACCGGCTGCGGAATTCTCCTCGAACTCGCCCGCGCCTACAGCCTGTCCCGGCAAACGCCGCGCCGCTCAATCTATTTCGCCTCCGTCACCGCGGAAGAGCAGGGACTGCTCGGTTCTGAGTATCTCGGAAAGCATCCGCCCATCCCGCCTGGCAAGGTCCAACTCGACCTCAACTATGACGACGTGAAACCCCTCGGGTCTCCGGAAGAAGTCGAGGTCTCGGGTGCCGAGCGGACCAGCTTCTATCCCGCTGTGCAGGCGCTCGCGGAGGAGTTCCGTTTCACGATACGTCCCGATGCCCGGCCTGAGGCTGGACACTATTACCGCTCTGACCACTTCAGCCTGGCCCGCGTCGGCATCCCGTCGTTCTCCATCAACGAAGGTATGAAATTCAAGCACCACGACGAAGCCTGGGGTCTGGCGCAGGACGCCGACTATACGAAGAACCGCTACCATCAGCCCAGCGATGAATACCATCCCGGCATGGACTACACCTCCAATGCCGCGATGGCCCGTTTTGGCTTCGCGCTCGGCTGGGAAGCTGCAAACCAGCCGGCCTCGATCACCTGGAAGAAGGGCGACGAGTTCGAACGCGCTAGACTGGCCAGCCAATGAGCCTTCCCACCTGGTAATAGGTTGCCAGGGGCTTTGAAGGGGTGCATAGCCGCGCTATCACCCTCATTCCAAAGCCAAAACTAGGGTAACTTTGGGGGCTCTGTTTCTCCATGCTAGTCTCCAGCTTAGTGTTGCAGATTCAGTGATTTGCAGGGAAGACCGAGGGCCGCGCCGCCGCTTGGCTGTGCGCGCGCCGAGTCGTCCTCCTTGCGCACGCGGAACTCTGCCTCGAAGCGCCGATGCCGAAGCTGCCGATTTTTCGCTTTGGAAGTTCCGAGCCACCTGTACTGCCTGAGCTTCAGTTCCATCAACTCGGCATCCAGCTCACCGGCCTGCAACTCGGCGTCGATAACCTGCGTTACGACGTACACCTGAGTCCCCGCGTTTCTGAAGAAATCAGCGGGCACCTGGCGCGTCTCATACGCCGCTACGGCGAAGTCGAGACACTGCTTGAGATGGATGTCCCCAACACGGCTCGTCCATCGTTCATGTGGGCGCCCGCGGAGACCCCGGCGAAACTCCGAAAGGCCGCACCTAGCGACCTCAAGTCCATGCTGGTGGCTTTGCTCTCGGCCATTCTGAACCGCGCCAAGGCCGAGGAGAATCCGTCGGTCGACCTGCTGGGCCGGCTGGCTGTGCTCAAGTTCGTCCGCGGAGAGCTGCAGGCGCAGTTCGCCCGCATCCTTGAGCTGTGCCGAATGAAGTCGAAGTCGCTGGAAAACGTCCGCCAGGTCAAGATGCTCGAAACCCAGGAACTGGTGGGCACGTTCCAGGTTCGGAAGAAGATCATTCTGCGCAAAGCGGGCCAGGAAGTGTTCCGGCTGATGCGCGAGATCGAGAAGGAAACGCTGGTCCGAATGCGCCGTTCGCTCTTCGGCGATATACCCAGCGAGCCCTATCGCCTCTTCCTGAACCCGCTCATCCTTACCGAGGATGGCCGCGACGACTATCTCTGCGCCGAGCACTATTACATGTTCGGCAACTTCGACAAGGACCCGGACCGTTTCGCCAACCTGCGTCAGCTGGCCATCAATTTCCTCCGCGAACTGGGTTACGAGGTTCCCGCCGACGACAAGCAACTGGAACTCGCGTTCAATGTCCCCGACAACGCCGCCGCTCTGGTGGGCACCGGCGATGCCGACGACAGCCCCGACAGCCGCGAACGCCGCGACCGGCTTGAGGTCTGGACCCGCATCCTCCAGAAGGAAGATGTTCTGCCGTATGTCATCGCTTCCTACGAGGCTGTCGGACTGCTCGGCGAATATGCGCCGCGCGTCAATCCGCAGCAACTCAAGAACGCGCTCATTTCGCGGGAAGAGAGTGAGCGCGTCGAGAAGATCATTGATGAGAGCCGTCTGTCTGCGGACCGCCTGCATGCGGCTGTTGGCCGCGTGAGTTCCATGCGCGGCGCAGAGCGGAACCGCACGGCCGCCCGCTTGCTGCGTGACTTGTTCTGTTATCACCGCGACCGCCGCGGGCTGGAAGCGATTACTTCGGGCCTCGACAGCGTGAACCTGATCAGCGACGACAAGGTGCGCGAACTCTCCAGCCTCAACGGGATGCTGCACGAGTTTCTTCCTCCCGAGGATCAGAAGGCCGAAGAGGAACGCATCCTTCACCACGTCATTCTCAAGGCCGACGTCCGTGACTCCACGGTGCTCACGCGCTCACTCATGGCCAAGGGGATGAATGCCGCGTCGTATTTCAGCCTCAATTTCTACGAGCCGGTCAACCAGTTGCTTTCCAAGGTGGGCGCCGAAAAGGTCTTTCTCGAAGGCGACGCGCTCATCGTGGCCATCGTGGAGCGCGAGGGAAAGCCGATGCTGGGCGTGAGCCGCGCCTGTGTGCTCGCATGGGAAATCCTGAGCCTGGTTCGCGGCTACAACGAGCTACTGGAGCGCTCCGGGCTGCCGCAGATGGAACTGGGCCTCGGCATCGCGTATCAGGATTCAGCTCCGCTCTACCTGATGGACGGCGACCACCGCATCATGATCTCCGACGCCATCAACGAGAGCGACCGCCTCTCCTCCTGCAACAAGCGGATCCGCAAGAAGATCGGCGCCGATGGTGGCCCGTTTCGCGTGTACACCATGCAGGTCGGGGGCGGCGACGGCCCCGACGGCGTGACCGAGGAACTGATCATCAACTACAACGTGGGCGGGATCCGGCTGAGCGAGGCCGCATTCCAGAAACTGCAACAGGAGATCTCCCTTTCGCCCTGGGTAACCGGCTTCGATGCTCCCGCCAAGGGGGCGCGCGGCAAGTCGCACGAGCCGGACTGGGTCGATGATCGCCGCGAGTTCTTTGTCGGCACCGTCCCGCTGCTCAATGGCGCATTCCGCAAGATCGTGATCCGCAAGAGCCGTATTGCCCAGGCTGACTTGCGCGACTTCTCCCGCCTCCACTGGACCGCCCGTTTCTACTACGAAGTCTGCGCCGACCCCGCCGTCTATGCCGCCCTGCCGCGCGAGAAGTCCGCAGGCGAAGGGCGCGGCTGACCTCATCCGCTCGTCAAAATGTTCCACGTGGAACATTTTGTCAATACACATCTGTATGTCACAAGGATATGTGCAATGGAGCGAATCTTGCTGAAGCGATGGCAGTTAGGGGAAGCGTCGGGCCGGCACAGGAACCAGGGCGGAAAGCGGGCGCAAAGTCCGCGGGGCTCCACTTGACAGCTTGTACAGTTTCGACGAGTCGAAAAGCCGGATTCCAAACAGTTGAATGAAGAGTTGGAGGAAGGGTCTCCAACAACAGGGCCGCGATCATGCCTTGACGACAGCAAGCTCTCGCTCTCCGACGATCAGAAGGCCAAGATCAAGCCAATCATCGAAGAGCGCCAGCAAAAGATGCAGGCGCTTGCCGGATCCGGCGGACGGCGGCGCAAGAAGGCGCGTGAGATGAAGTCGATCATGGAAGACAGCGACAAGAAGATCACCGCTGTGCTCAATGACGACCAGAAGAAGACATACGCGGAAGTTAAGCAGCAAATGCGGGAACAAGCACAAGATCGCCGGCACAACCGCAACCGCGAGAACCAGAACCCGGGCGTTGGAGGAGCCCCGGGTCTCGACGCCGCGGGAGCGGGGCCTCACGTCTTTACATCCCATCTGATTTCGTCAACTCACTCTCGTTGCACGACTATAATTACGCCGGATTGAAGACGAGGAGGACACGCCATGAGTCCTCAAACTATCGCTTTTCTGGCCTCGTTGATCGTCGTGACGGGGTTGCTTGTAACGGTTGACCGTCTGCTCCGCCCGAGCTTACGCGAACTCCTGGGAAGTGTGACCGGTCTGCCTGCTGCGACAGAGTTCTATCTCCGTGCCTTCGCTCTGGTGATTATTTTCGTAGCTGTGGCAGCGGTAATCGGCGCCGGCCACACGGACCTCAAGGCCGATGCCCGATTCATGGAGTACGTCTGGTCCGTTGCCAGTGGGCTCCAGGAGGTGTTCCAAAACCTGCTGATTGTTCTTCTCGTGTATGTCGGGTTCATGACCGTGTTGTTAGCGGCATTGAGGCGAAGGTAATGAGCAATGAACACTACCTGATTGCTTCGTATTTTCTCGTTGCTCTTGTATCGCTGTGCCTTGGCGTGCTGGCGTACCGGGCGCTTCGGGCTCCGTTTGCGGCGATTGCCGACTTGGTCGCAGGAAGAACGGGCAGCACGATTTTGAAGCGCGCACTGGCTGCTTCGATGACAATGGCCGCCGTTGTGGGATTCCTCAGCGTCAGCTACACGCAGAGGGGCTGCATGAAGTACGAGCAGGTCGTCAAGAGCCGCGATTATCTTGTTCAGGTTAACCGGGAACAGTTGCAAGGCACGGGGAACTGGATCGTCTACGCCGTGTTTGCCTGGTGCGTCGTGATACTGATTTGCCTGCTTGTTTTGAGGAAAAAAGAAACGGAACACAGCGATCAGGCAAGCTAGCGGGCAAGTTCCTCGTTGATCCCCTCGACGCAGCGATTTGAGGCCTTAACTCGTGCAGCGGAAAATGCGCGCGGGAAGAATGTTCAGAAGGGCGAAGTCTTCCTGCACTTGAGTGAAGGTGCGCTTCAGGTAGGGCAATACGGTGCGAGTGAACTGGTACACGAGCATGGCTCCGTCCGGCCGCAGCATGGCGCGGCTTTCGCGCACGATGTCATGCCGAAACTGACGCGGGATGGTGGAGAACGGAATGCCGGAGATCACATAGTCTGCCATGGGCAACTGCAGACGGGCCAGCGCATCGCGCACGTTCAGGGCAGAGCCTTCCACAACCCTCAACCGGGGATCGTCGATCTCGCTGCGCAGAAACTGGACGAAGTCGGGATTCAGTTCAATCGCCACCAGCACAGCGTCGGGACGCATGCGCTTGAGAATCTCACGCGTAATATTCCCGATCCCAGGACCGTACTCGACCACTATGGAGGCGCGCTCCCAGTCGAAGTGGCCCAGCAGTTGGTTCACGAGAAACGGCGAACTCGGAATCACAGAACCCAGCATCTGCGGGTATTTCAGGAAATTCTTGGCGAACAGTAGAGTTTGCCGGGCGGTACGCGAACCGAACGGGCGCGAGACGACAGCGGGCTGAAGAGTTTCCATGTCGGGTCGGGAAATACCTCCACAATGTAGCACGCCCCAGCCGGCTAAGTTCATCGGGGAGCCCTGCAACCAGAGTTACGTCGGTCATTTCTCTACAGCACGACCGGTTTCGTATCCTCATTTCTGACTGAGCTTATGCCGGAGTGCTCGTGAACCAGCGCGCCATTCCACAGTGGTATTCGATCGCCGCACGCGCCGCCTTCGGCCTGCTCGCGCTCCTGACCTCGATTTACTGCCTGCTGGCGTATATTCCGGACCTTTACTTCGCATTCATCCAAGCGCCGTTTCAGCCGTGGCTTATCAAGTTCATCGCCTGGCATGCATACATTTATTGCGTCTTGCTGGCCGGGCTTGCGGTCGCTCTGTTGGGTTCCTACACGGGTGTTGTGCGGCGAGTTGCGATCGAGTTGGTCGCATTTCATGCGCTCTTCGGGATTTACTTTCTGGTCTACCGGCCGTTTTCCCACGTTCGCAGCGATTCGTTGAGCCTTTTGTGGA
Organism: Terriglobales bacterium; assembly: GCA_035519435.1. Classification (GTDB taxonomy): domain Bacteria; phylum Acidobacteriota; class Terriglobia; order Terriglobales; family Acidobacteriaceae; genus Acidiflorens. The sequence continues at coordinate 6,747 of DATIWL010000007.1, read as the reverse complement.
GTCTGGTGGCGCTGTCGCCGCTCGTGTGGATCGGAGCGCTTGATCACTTTGAGTTTCACCGCCGGGCGGATGCGACGAAGACAACGCTGCTACAGATTCCGATCAGCGCCGGCGCACTGGCCGGGATCGCGGTGGCATTGCTCGACCCCGCGAGCGCCTGGCTACGGTCGCAGATGGCGGACCGCGGCTTCCAGATGAAGTCCATCGATTTCGCGGCATGGGGATGGGCGCTGCTGGTGCACCTGCTGTTCGCGCTCTTCGCCGTGTGTCTGTTCAACGCAGCCGGCCGCATCGCGGAGAAGTTGCCGGGCCGTTTTGGCTTGAGGATTGTCTACTCCGCGTTCGCGGCGGTTGGGCTGGAACTGTTGTTTCAACGGGTTTTGCTGGCCAGCATTCCGTTCACGGGAGGCGAGGCAGTTGTCTACTCGGTCACGATTGCGATCGCATTGGTAGTGTTCGTTGGCGGAATGCTCGCTTCCAGGGGCGGCCGTCCCGAGAAGGAGGCTACGGCCCCACAGACCTGGCGAGATACCCCGGTGACGCAGAACGCCGCATTGGCGGTTGTGCTGCTGGGGGCAATCTATGTTGTTCCAGCACTGATTGGAATCATGGATTGGAACTCAGTGCTGGCGAAGTTGTGGGCGGCGGTGCTGTGGATTGCCGCGCTCGCTCTTGGTATCCGCATCTGGGGGGAGAAGAAGGAGCTTCGGCAGCCGGTCTGGCTCATGCTGGCGATCGCCGCAGGGACATTTGTCGCATACCAGGTGTCGCAGAGAAACGACTGGTGGCAGCAGAAGCTGAAAAAGCCAGAATTCTCGGCAGCGGTGGCAAGGCACGCCGCGCTGGATGCGTCCTTCTCAGCCATCAGCGACCTGTGGACTATCGCAGTGGAAAAACCCTGCGATTCGCTGTGTGAATTCCTGAAAGAGCAGACGGGCATACCTTCGTCCGCCGCGGTGCAAGCCGTCGATGTGAAGCTGGTGCCCGACCTTCAACCCGTACCGGGGCCGAAGCCGAACATCTTTGTCATCGTGGTCGACAGCCTGCGCCGCGACTATGTTTCGCCCTACAACCCCGCTGTCACTTTCACGCCGAATATTCAGCAGTTCGCGTCGGAAAGCGTGGTGATGCGGAACTCCTACACACGCTATGCCGGGACAACGCTTTCCGAGCCAGCGATCTGGGCGGGCACCATGATGCTGCATAAGCATTACGTGCAGCCCTTTCACATGGTGAACAACCTGGAGAAATTGGTTGCAACCGACGGATATGACCGTTACGTCACGGTCGACACAGTACTGCGTCTGTTGCTGCAGACTCCGCCCGATCTGCATCGGCTCGACGCGTCGATGAGCAACTGGTCGGACCAGGATCTCTGCACCACGGCGCCGGAAGCGGAGCGGATGATCGACCAGCGGGCAGACAAGGCCCAGCCGATCTTCCTCTATACGCAGCCGCAGAACATACACGTGGTCTCGCTGGAGCGCGCCCGCGCAGTGCGGCCGCCAGACGCGGCGCAGTATCCGGGCTTTTATGCTCCCGCGGCGAATGAAATCCGTCGACTGGATGGCTGCTTCGGGAAATTCATTCAGTATCTGAAAGCGCGCGGCATCTATGACAACAGTATCGTCGTGTTGACCGCCGATCATGGAGAGTCCTACGGCGAGTTCGGCCATACGAATCACGCGTTCGGCATGCATCCGGAAGTGCTGCAGGTGCCGCTGATTTTTCATCTGCCTCCGGCGCTGCAGAAAAACATGTACTACGACCCGGAGGCAATCGCCTTCAATATCGATGTGACGCCGACGCTCTACTACCTTCTGGGGCACCGGCCGATTGTCGATGATGCACGGTTCGGCCGGCCGCTGTTTACGCTAACCCGCGAAGAGCACGAACGCTTCCAGCGAGACTCTTATCTGGTGGCGGTGTGTTATGGGCCGATTTACGGCCTCCTCGGACGGCGTGGGGAAGATCTGTTTGTGGCCAACGAGATGGAAGGCAGCTACGAGTTTTACGATCTGGTGCACGACCGGTTTGGGACCACGAACCTGCTGACCGCCCGTGTGCAGGCGGAGGGCGAACGCCAGATTCGGGAATACGTTCAGGAGATTGCAGACCTCTATCACTACCGTCACCAGCGGTTCTCCTTGTTGGCGTGGATGATCCGCTAGAGGCGTGGTTTCCACTACCTAGAAAGCCTGTGTAAAATAAGCTGTTAACCCTGAGAGCGGCGGACGCCTGTGGTATCGTCCATCCCAGGGGGCCGAAGCGGCCCGCCGGGGACCCCGGTCCCGCCCCGCTGCCGAGAATTTCCGAGAAGAGAGAAGGAGATGTAAACCTGCAATGGCTATTCCTGCGACCCAACTGCGTCCCGGCATGATCATCAAGCACAATAATGATCTGCACTCGGTGTTCAGTGTCGAGCACCGCACCCCCGGCAACCTGCGCGCCTTCATCCAGGCCAAGCTGCGCAACCTGCGTACCGGCGCCATGTTCGTGGAACGCTTCCGCTCGCCCGACCCGATCGAAAAGGTCACCGTCGATGAGGTCAACATGGAGTTCCTCTACAACGACGGCGACGATTACTACTTCATGAACACCGAGAACTACGAACAGACTCACTTGACGCGCGACACGCTCGGGGATTCCGTGGACTACCTGACCGCGAACCTGCAGATCAAGGTCGAGTTCTTCGACGGCAAGGCCGTCGGGATCGAGTTGCCGCAGACGGTCGAACTGACGGTCATCGAAACCGAGCCGGGACTGAAGAGCGCGACCGCTTCCAGTGTGACCAAGCCCGCGAAAACTGAGACCGGCCTTGTCGTGCAGGTGCCGCCGTTCATCAACGAAGGCGAACGGATCAAGGTGGACACGGCGGAAGGGACGTATCTGTCGAGAGCGTAGTGGATCGGGTGATCGGGACATCGGGTGATCGGGTGATTTTGTTTCAGGAATGGTCTGACTCCGATGGAAAGCAAGCAGGAAGAACTTCGCGCTCGGACCAAACGATTCGCGTTGCGAATCATACGGCTATTCCGAAGCCTTCCCCGCGCTCCCGAAGCGCAGATACTCGGCAAACAGCTGCTCAGGTCCGGAACTTCGGTTGGCGCAAACTATAGAGCGGCCGGCAGCGCGAGGTCGGCGGCCGAGTTTTCCGCGAAGATTGGGATTGTTCTGGAAGAAGCTGACGAGACTTTGTTCTGGCTGGAATGCCTGATCGAAGCAGGAATCGTCAAACAGGAGCTACTAGGGGAGCTGTTATCTGAAGCCAACGAACTGGTAGCGATCTTTGCGGCGTCGTATCGTACGTCGCGACGCTAGCGGCGAGCTGGATGAATTCAAATCACCCGATGACCCGATCACCCGATCACCCGATAATCGCGAAGCGATTTCTGGTTCGCGGCCGCGTGCAGGGGGTCGGCTTTCGCTGGTTCGTGGAGCGCGAGGCGCACATCCTGAAGATTGCGGGATGGGTGCGCAACAACTCCAACGGCACGGTGGAAGTGCTGGCGCAGGGCACGCGTGATCAGTTGTCTGGACTGCGTTCTCGCCTGCTGGAAGGTCCGCGTGCTGCGCGCGTGGACGATGTCGACGAATCCGAAGCTGAACCGATCAAGGGACTGAGTTCATTCCGAATCGAAGGAGCCTGGTAGATGGCGACCAAAGCCGCAACGTGTGATGCGCTGAAGAAACTGATCCGCGAAGTGCCGGATTTCCCGAAGAGGGGAATTCTGTTCTACGACATCACCACGCTGCTCAAGGACAAACTCGGCTTCGCCACCTTGATTGACGCGCTCTCGGAGAACTACATCGGCAAAGAGATCGACCTGGTGTTGGGGATGGAGGCGCGCGGGTTCATCTTTGGGCCGGCACTGGCATACCGGTTGAATGCCGGATTCGTGCCGGTACGCAAGCCGGGGAAGCTTCCGGCGGAGACGGCAAAGGTCAGCTACGACCTCGAATATGGAAGCAACTCGCTGGAGATCCACAAAGATGCAATCCGAAAGGGCCAGAGGGTACTGATCGTGGACGACCTGCTGGCAACCGGAGGCACAGCGGTGGCGACGGCGGAACTGGCGTGCGGGCTGGGAGCGCAAATTGCCGGCCTGGCGTTCGTGGTGGAGCTCGACTTCCTGAAAGGTCGGGAGAAACTGAGGCAATACGACGTGTTTTCGCTGCTGCACTATGATCGGTGAGATCGCCCGCGGCGGCGGCTTCTACTTCACGAAGTAGACAATGGCTCGATACAGGCCAAGCCAGATGGCCAGGCTGCAAGCGATGGATCCGGTCAGGGAGAGGATGGGAGTCCAGTTGAGATGGACTGCTTGTTCAGTGTCTTCAGGCCACATGGGGGAGGCTCCTAACACTTTGTGGTGCAATTGTGAGGCCGTTTGTGGCGGCGCCACAAGTCACTGAAAATAGGCACTGCTGTTTTTGTTTTTCCTACTTTAACTTCGTTCTGGCATGAAAGTCCAAGAGAATTTTCGCAATGCCAGCCGGGATTTCGCTCACCCAACTTGATCGAGGCAGGGCGGAAGTGCCTGCCCGCACAGCTCGGTAGTACAATCCGGCCATGGGCGGTCTGATTCAGCCGAATCCAACAGTGCAGCCGGACGAATCGCATTTCCGGCCGGTGTTGATCGGCGTGGTGATCGTGGCCGTGGTGGTCGGAATTCTGGTGCTGATTTTCAGCGCGGAGAAGAAGCCACCGGCTGAACCGCCGCCATACTCCGCCAGCCTGAAATTTGGCGACCTGAAGGCGAGCGCGGCGCAGAACTTCGTGGGCGCGACCGTCAGCTACCTCGACGGCACAGTCACGAATACCGGCGATAAGACGGTCATTCATGCGGTGATCCAGGTCACTTTCCAAGACGATATGGGGCAGATGGCGCAGCGGGAAGAAGTGCCGTTGCGGGTGCTGCGCACCGGCGGCCCGTATGACGAGGCCGTGGATCTGAACATGTCTCCGCTGGCTCCCGGACAGAGCAAACCATTCCGACTCACCTTCGAGAACATCTCGGCACAGTGGAATCACGCCTACCCCGAGATGAAGATCACAGATGTGAGAACCAGGTAGGGAATAGCCTCAGGAACAGCAGGTTCCGTGGATTCCACTATGGAAGAGTCTGCACGCCCTGCGCGGAGGCTTCGATGAGTGCTGCGCGTTGCGGAAAGCGGACCCGGGCCGGGGCCCTCGTGTTTCTGATCTCGGCCGCTGCTCTGACCGCGGAGAATACACCCCAGGATTCCTATCGCCTGAAGGTGCGAATCGATCCGGCTTCCGAGAACATTGCGGTTGCGGCCACAGTCGAAACGACGCGAGTCACCGCTGGCAACGTCAAGTTCACGCTGCACGAGACCCTAGCCATCAAAAAACTAGAGGTGAACGGGAAGGCCGCCACGTTTACCGAACAGGCGATCGTCGCTTCGCCCATGGTCCCGGCCGCGAAGACGGTCACCGTCACTGTGCCCGAGTCGATGGCGCGAGGCAGGGTTCGGATGGATATCGAATATGAAGGCCGGCTCAAGCACTTTCCGGAATGGAATGCCGCGCCACAAGGGACGGTGTCGCTGGACGACCAGGTCAACACGCGCATGATCGAACTGGCCGGCTATTCCTCGTGGTATCCACAATTCGTTTTCGGGGAGCCGATCGCAGTCGAGTTTGAGGTATCCCTTCCGGCCGGCTGGACCGCAATCTGTTCGGGAAGAAAAGTCGAGGAAATGACGCCGGGTGACCGGGTCATCACGCGCTGGTCATCGCCGCAGGATATCGATGTGCTGGTTGCGGCCTCGCCCAAGTATCGGAAGACTTCGCTGCGGGAGTCAGGCGTCAGCGTCGAAATCTACGATACGGCCATGCCGCGAGACTTCCTGGCTCGTGAAGGCGAACAAATTGTCCAGGTTCTCAAGCTCTACGAGGGAACAATGGGCAAGACCAGCATCCCAGGCGATACGGTGCGGCATGTTTATTCGCCTAAACAGAGAGGGCAAGGGAAAGCGGGGATCGCGCGGGCGGGCCTGATCGTCACGTCGGAGGGGCTGACGCTGGAGTCATTGAAGGCGGATCCCAACTTCTCGCTCTTTCAGCCTATCGCGCACGAGATCGCGCACTTCTGGTGGAATTTCGGCACGGAGCAAGGGGATTGGATCAACGAGGCATTCGCTGAGTACTTCTCCGCGGTCGCCGTACAGAAGATTGCGTCGGAAAAAGATTTCAAAGATGTACTCAACGACTACGAAAATCAGGTTCGCAGTCTTCCATCCGATGCGCCTTCAATCGCGAGCGTGGCGTTTCAGCCGGGCGGTTCTTCCTATGTCGTCCGTTATTTCAAAGGCGCGCTCATGCTGCACTCTTTCAGGGCCTCGCTCGGCGACCAGGCATTCTTTGGCGCGTGTCGCGAGTTCTTTATTCAGTACCACGGCCGTCCCACCGGCACCGCGGACTTTCGTAGTTTCTGGGAAAGCAAACTCGGCAGCCGGAAGAATCTCTTGAGTCTGTGGATGGATTCCCCGGGTGGATTGCCCAATCCCGGTCAGTAAGGGCCGCAGCCGCTGTCCTGCAACGGGTGTGCGGACTGATCCCGTACAATTGCATCGGTGCCTGAAACGAAACCATTCCGTCTGACGGAGTCGGTGAAAGCGGCGGGTTGAGCGTCCAAGCTGAGTCCGGCGGTGCTGGACACGGTGCTTGGGAAATTAGCCCGGCAACACGACCCGAATGTGCTGGTCGGCTTCGATCATGCC
>DATIWL010000006.1:0-20552 GCA_035519435.1 Terriglobales bacterium | reverse complement strand
TCAACAGAAATGTTGGTAGCCTTTTCCTTTGGTGGCAGGGCTCCCTCGCAAAGTGCGCTCGGGATTTCGGCTGCGGGCTCCCGCTTCGCTCACGCCCGCAAAGCGCCTCAAGTTGCCGGCATAAATAAAGGCCACGTTCAGAAATGAGCGTGGCCTTTTCCGTCTTGATCGTGAGCAAATGGCTGTTGTTTAGCGAAGCTCTATTCCCGTTTCATCACAATCCGACCGTGTTCCAGCTCACTGCAGAAGAGTTCTGCGGCCTCTATGATGGTCGAAAGCGCGACTTGACACTGCGCTCGTCGTGGCTGACATCGATCACCACATGCCCGAAGTCGGGAGACGGGTAGTCTGGAGGACTGTATGTGCATCGTCTGCGAACATGAACTGTGGGACGAGCATCGAGCGCTGGAACGCGAATTCTTCAAGCCCTGCAAGAAATGCAAGAAGTTCCCCGGCACAAGCACCAAAGGGACCTGCTATCACTGTTACGCTGTGGGCAATACGATTGACGAGTGTCCCGAGTGCGCGGGCAAACCCTGGAGTGAAGAATTCCTCGAGGCCAAAGAGGAAATCGAAGGCCCGGACAAGCTGCTGATGCCTTTCTAGCATGAACTTCCAACGTTAGCTCTCCGGTTTGTGTCGGGGCACACCCATCCCATCAGCTACAATGACCCGACTTTCCGGAGGCATTCATGCGCCGTCGTTTCGGTGTAGCTTGGGTCCCGTCCGTTGCTCTCCTTCTTTTGTACTCACTGCCTGCCCTGCCGCAGCCTCCCGAGCTATCCAAAGCGGTAAAGCAATTTGTTCGAGTGCAGGCACCACGAGTCGTACTGACCCACGTGCGCGTCATCGACGGTACGGGCGCGCCCGCCGTTGACGACCAGAACGTCGTCATCGAATCTGGCAAGATCAGCGCGATCCAGAAAGGCGCGGACGTTCCCGCCGCGGACGGCACAACGGTTCTGGATCTTCGCGGCTACTCCGTCATCCCCGGAATTGTCGGCATGCACGATCATCTTTTCTATATCGCGCGGCCGAATCTCGACAGCCACCGCCATTTCGACGATCCGGTCGTGGTTCCGCAGATGACGTTCTCCGCGCCGCGCATGTATCTCGCCGGCGGCGTGACGACCATGCGCACGACGGGCAGCATCGAGCCCCACTCCGACCTCAACCTCAAAAGCGAGATTGACGCCGGCAAGCTGCCGGGCCCTCACATCGACGTTACCGGTCCGTACCTGGAGGGCAGCTCCAGCTACTTCCTGCAGATGCCTCACCTGGCCAGCCCGGATGATGCGCGGCAAACAGTGGAGTATTGGGCCGACCGCGGCGTCACGTCGTTCAAAGCCTACATGAACATCACGCGCGCCGAACTCAAGGCTGCCATCGACGCGGCACACAAGCGCGGAATCAAAGTTACTGGACACCTCTGCTCGGTCACCTACAAAGAGGCCGCTGAACTGGGCATCGACGATCTCGAGCACGGATTCTTCGTCAACACGCAGCTCGACTCGGGCAAGCAGCCCGACAAATGCAGCGACAGCATGGGCGACGAAACGCTCGCGAAAATGGACCCCGAGAGCGCCGAGGCGAAAGACCTGATCGCGACGCTGATCTCTCACCACGTAGCGATTACGTCCACGCTCCCCGTTTTTGAGTCGGATCTGGGTAACGGCCGGCCCCCGCTGCGTCAGGAGGCTCTCGATAGCATGACGCCGGAAGCGCGACAGGATTTTTTCCTGCTGCGCCAGCCTAGGCCTGCCTCGGCGTCGCCGAAATTCGATTCCGCCATGCTCTATCAGCGCGATACAGCTCTGGAGCGCGCCTTCTATGCTGCGGGGGGACTGCTCATAGCCGGCCCCGATCCCACGGGACGCGGCGACGTTCTCCCCGGTTTTGGCGATCAGCGCGAAATTGAGCTTCTGGTGGAGGCCGGCTTCACCACGGCTGAAGCCATCAAGATCGCGACGCTCAACGGCGCAAAGTATCTGGGCCGCGACAAACAGATCGGCTCAATCGAGGCGGGAAAGAACGCTGACCTGGTTGTGGTCAAGGGCGACCCGTCGACAGGGATCTCCGACATCGAAAACGTGGAGATCGTCTTCAAAGACGGCATCGGATACAACTCGAAGCAGCTTCTGGAGTCGGTGAGGGGCCGCTACGGACAGTACTGATGCATAAGGCCCCATGGAGTCCTGCAGCGAGCAGTTCTCAACCCGATATGCTGGCCCCGCACATGCGGCTTGATCAGCGGCTAGCGACTTAGCGGCGCCCGCATCAATCTCACGTCGTCAATCCAGACTTTGCCCTTCCCCTGTACGACCAGGTTCAGCCGGATGAGGTCTGGCTTTTGTCCGGCCTGGAGGAAGAACGGCGTCGCTACTGTCATCCAGCTCATGTTTCCGGTCAGCGGGCGATCGAGGCCGCGCGAAAAGAACTCTCCTTTGCCGGGAATGCGCACCCACATTTCCAGAAACGCCTTCCCATCCAGGTTCTGCGACTGCACGCTGGCCTGGTAGATGAGCGTCGCGTTATCGACGCTGACATCGGTGATCTCAAACAGGGGCACGGTCATCGGCGCGGTGGCATCGACCCGGATGGAGCCTTTGCCGTCCGATGAAGTCTGCTGGTCGAACGTGACACCGGCGACGGCACGGACGCCGTCCAGGCTGTCCAGAGCAAAATGCTTCAACTCCACCGGCTCCGCTGGAGGTTGCTGGCAGCCCGCCGTCGCCAGCAACAGGATCACGGGCAGAAATCGTTTCATCGTTTTGTCCTCGAGTCTTTCAGGCCGATCACAACACAGATCTGCGGCAGCCGCCAGTTACTGAAGATAGGCATGACCGGCACTGCACACTCGCGAGGACCCGAGCCGACAAAGGAAATTCAATAACTGGTGTCCGATAAGCGTCCTCCTCGCGTCGGTCACCCCCGCCGGTGACTTGGCGCACTGACGAAGCCCTTCATCAGGATTATTGTTCCGCTTCTCCAACAGCCTGACACGGATCTCGATTCACCGTTCACATTTCGGCAAGCGCTTTTTCCCGAGGAGACATGTTATGCGGAAAACGAAGCTCGTCGCAGTGGCTGTGATGTCGTTCGCCCTTGCTCTGCCGGCATCTGCCAAGACCTACAAGAGTACGTATCCCCTTCCCTGCAACGAACTGTGGCCCGCCGTCAAAGACACGCTGAACAATCCGGCCAACAACTATGAGGTCAAGGTCAACGACGATGGGCAGATGCATGCCGAGTACGACGTGAAGCATGCGGCGCACGTCACTGTCACCGGAGTATTCACTCAACGCACGAACAAGGTTACGCTGCTGCCAAAGGGCGCAACCTGCGAGATGCAGGTCGTGTCGAACTTCAGCGGATGGGAGCACAGCGACCGCGGCGACTTCAAGAAGCGCGTGGATGAGTCTCTGGTGAAATTGAAGAACGCGCCGGCCGCTCCCCCGACTGAACCTGCGCCTCCGCCCAAATAGACAGTTTCGTCCGGCAGAGGTTCCGCAGTGGAATTGGATCGTCGCCCTTGCCCGGCGATTTATCTTCACGTACACTTAAGTCAGTACAAATCCGACTACCCGCGGGTCCCTTGACCCGCGGGTTTTTCTTTGCACTGAAATATCACCACAATCCGCTTCAATCGGAGGAAATCATGAGCTCTTTCAAAAGCTATCGCGTCGCACACGAATACACGCAAACCAATGCCGCGCCTCCCGAAAAGGTCTTCCCTCTTCTCTGTCCGGTGCGCGAGGTGGACTGGCTGCCAGGATGGAAACATCAGCTGATCTACTCAGACTCGGGCGTTGCCGAACTCGGCTGCGTGTTCACGACGCCGAATCCGCCCGCGGCGGGTTCACAAGAATCGACCCCCTCTGAAGCTACCTGGATCGTGACCGACTACGATCCGGCCGCTTTCCGCATCATGTATGTCTGGATCAACCCCGGGTTGATCGTCTCCGAGTTGCGCATCCAGCTGACTCCGGCCGGCGATGGAACGACCCGTAGCCACATCCGCTTCCGCTATACGGGCCTGTCTCTCGACGGCAATCGCGAGCTGTCCGGCTACGACGAAGAATGGTTCCAAACCAAAATGAAGAACTGGGAAAACACGATCAACCACTACCTGCGCACGGGCCGAAAGATGGACTCGCCGCAGGCCTAGTCAAGCGCGTCGCTGTTGGCGCCCTTCCCTGACCTATCTCATCAGATCATTCAACGTTTCTTCTGCGACCTGATGCAAATCGGGCGGGGCGCCATACAACACCCGTGCCGTCTTTCCGGAGCGGTCGAACAGGAACAGCGTCGGCACCGAGGTGATGTCGCCGAAGGCCTGCGCCGTCGGAGCATCCGTAATCGCCCAACGCAACTCAGGGCTCAGCGACTTCGCCATCGTTCTGATTCCTTCTTCCGGGGATTCCACCCCGAGGGCCACAACGGCGAGCTTGTCGCCGTACTTGGCCTTCAAGCCTCCCAGCCAGCCAAGCGTCGAACGGCACGGCGGGCACCAGGTCGCCCAGAATTCAACGAGCACGACGCGTCCCTGGAGTTGGTCGGCGGTCAGGGGCTTCCCGGCAAGATCGGTCAGGCTGAACCTGGGGAGGGTGGCCAGTTCGCGAACGGCTCCGCTCGTCGACGCATGTTCCTGGCTGACGATATCCTTGTTGCCGGAAAGGATCAGATCGACCATGCGGATCAGGTCAGTCTTGAATTTGGCCTGGCTGTCGGCACTGCGCCAGGGAGCGTAACGGCCCGTGCCTTCTTTCTCTCCGAAGTAGCCGAAATCGCGTGGGACCGCAACCAGCACATCGTCGACAAACACCGCGGGATAGCCTTTCACCCCGAATTGCTCTGCCAATTTTGATCCGCCGAAATTCTCGCTGACGAAGTGAACTTGTCCGGGATACTTCGCTGCAACTTCCTGTACCAGCAAACTTGCTGGGTCGGAGATGTTTCAGGTGTAGGGCCAGCGGACGAGCGTGATCTCCACCGTCTTTCCCGCAGCCCGTTGCATCGGCGATGCGGGCTTCCGGGCCGCTTCATACGCCGGCAGCACTTGATCGAGGATCACCTGCGCGCTGCGCCACTCGTCAGCCGAAGGCGCAGTACCGTCGGCATGCGTCACTTGCGATTCCGCGCGCTCGAGGAACAGCTGGCCGATCGAGTCATCCTTCTGCGAGGCGAAAAATTTCTTTTGCGCAGCCGCAATCTCCGCTTTCAACTTAGCCTGCCCAGCTGCATCGAGCGGCTGCTGGTCCAGCATGCCGTAGTGCCGAACCGCCTCCAGGTATTGATAGATGGCTCCGGCATAGAACCTCGTTGAGTCGAGTTCCTCCGCGAGCTTGATCGTCGAATTCAGCGCAATGAATCGCGGATGTTGCTCGATCGACCGCGGCGGCTGGAACGCTGCGTTCGCCTTCGTCTGCAGGCTCTGCAACTCGGGCAGGAACGAGCGCAGGGGGAAGGGCTCTCTGGCAGCGGTCAGGCCGAGCGTCGCGCAGAAACGTGCGAAATCCGCTTCCCCTTGTGCCTCGCCTACGTAGAACAGGCCGTCGCTGGGGCCCATGGCAGTCGCAAATCCGCGGCCACCATCAAGAAGAGGGATGGCTTTCCCCTGCGCTGCTTCGGAGAGCGCACGGATCGCGACCGGAGCATTCTCCCACTTTTGGTTGTGTGCTTCCCGGTCGAGCGTCGCCAGACGCAGGCTGGCGGTTCCCCACTCCGATTCAAAAGCCGGCAGGTTGTTCTTGACTGTGGCGCCCTTGTCCGCGATCACTCCCATGCCGCCCAGCAAGTCTTCCGCCTGCGCCAGGCTCTCCAGGCTTACATAAAAGTGGTTCGCGTGGGCCGCCTGGATCGAGCTCTGCAGAGAGGCACTCACCATGTTCCCGACCTGCGCGAAGTTTGGATCGGAGATCGGCTTGTCCTTCAGGACCTTCTGCAAACGTTCGGCTTCGCTCTTGATCTTCGACGCCGTGTCCTGGGCGATCACCCGCGGGACCGGCATAAGTGCTGCGCCCGCCAATAGAACCAGCATCCATCTTGAGAACAAGTTCACGCACGCCTCCCCTGTCATAGACTCGGGTTCTGCCTGGTAGTTAGCCGGCTCGCATGAAATGCAAGATAACGGCGGCCAACAGGACATCGGCCGGAATCCACCGGTGGCGGGCCGCCTACTGCGCCACCACTTCGATCGCTGTCACCGTCGCATAGCCCGTCACAGGCACAAAGTCCAGCAGCAGCTTTCCCTGCGCGTTGGGCTCCAGGCCCGTGATCTTGCGCACCAGCGGTCGGTTGTCTCCCGCCTCTTCCAGGACGTCAAGGTCCTCAACGACCGCCTTGCCGTTGCAGAAGACATTGAACGTGTGTGTCTGCTTTCCTCCGGAGTCGTTCACTCCAGCCGACTGCTGGCGGGTAGAACGTTCTAGGGTGCGCTCGATGAAATGCAGCGTCACTGTGTACCTTCCCGGGGCCACAGGAATGGCATAAGAAAAGTGCCCCCAGCGCGCCGTCTCGTACAGTTCGGGATCGTCGGTTTCGTCGGCCGGTTCTTCGCTGGCACTGAGCTGCCCCCCCTTGAAGTAGCTGTCCGAGCTCCACCAGCGGCTGTCGTTTGAGTAATAGGGAACATCCCGCGCTACGATACGCACCGGGCGAATTCGCGCCCGCGTGCCGGGTAAGATCTCGATCGCCGACAGCATAGCGCGTCCGCCCTTCACAGATTGAAACCGCAGATGAAGCACGCCGTCGCTCGAAGGACCTATATCGGCGAACACTTTCATGTCGGCGGTGCGCCCGGCACCGGAATCGGCAAGCACGTCGAACTCGCTGAGCAGTGGCTTCCCATTCGCTGTTATGGACATCACCCGGCTTCCCTCGCCGCCGCCGCCAACATCTTCAGGTCCGTAGTACGTCTCCGCAAAATAGAGGTGGAGTTCGTAAGCGCCGCCTTTGAGCGGGATGTCATAACCGAAATCCCCCTGGCGGCTGTTGCGGAAGATACTGGAGTCCTGCGTGCGCCAGATATGTTGTACGGGGCTTCGAACCGGCGCCCCGCCGCTGAAATTGCCGTCGGGATTCCAGAGCTTGCCTGAACGATCAACGTAGCTGCGCGTTGCTCCGGCCAAAATGCGGATCTCATCCCCAATGGGCAAGCCCACCGTGAGCGGGGCGAGTGTCTGCCCCTGGTCCGAGGCCGAAGGCGCTCGCGTCGGGCGGAGTTTGTCGCGTTCCAGGTAGGCGAGTGCCAGCATCAACACGACCAACGCCGCCAGCGGCGCCACAACCCACATCCGCCGCAACTGAGAGGGGCGGCGGGTGGCTTCTCCGTCTGGTGCGGTTGCCGAAGTGGTCCCGTTCGTCGAACTCACGCCGAAAGCCGGGACGTACTGCCCGATCGGGATCGTGATGTGCAACCGATGCGCTCCACCCTCTCCGGCGTAGTAGTCAGCGAGACGCTTGCGCAGGCGGTTGGCCTGCACGCGGACGATCGAATCCGTGTCCTGATCGAATGATTCGCGTCGCCCGAACACGTCGAGTGCGATGGAATATTCCTTGATCTGATCGGTTTCACCGGCAAATTTCTTCTCGCACAGATACGAGAGCAGGTGGGCGAGGGTGGGCGAACGGACAAAGAGCTGCGACTCCAGCACCGCCTGCAACTCGGCCCGTTCCGCTTCCATGCTCGGGCTTTCGATGGCTGGTGACGACATGGCAGCTTCGCCCCTCGACAGCTTGCTTATACACCCCGGCCATCACGCCGTGCAGTGACATGCGGTGCTGTAACGGTCTACAAGGACTGGGCCCGGCCCATGTAACGCCCTGTAACCCCGGGGTGATGCTGGATGGACCGCCGTCCACTCCCGCCTGTAAGTGCTTAGCAGCTCTTGATATGCCGGCCTGTTGCGGAAGTAACCAGCGCACGTAGCGAATCGGTAGCCGGTATAGCGTTGTGCCCGGCCGCCATTTGTCCGATAACGGGGCCAGATGCGGAGGGCAGATCGCCGGGGCACAGACGGGACGCCGCCCATGGCCGGAAGCGATGCAACTCCGGAAAAGAGGCTTCTATGAAAACTCTCACCATGTCGATTGCAGTCCTGGCGTTGCTGGCGGGATTTCGGACCTACAGCCTTGCCGAGCCCGATCCTGACCAGGGCAAGACGATGGCGACGATGAGCGTGGGCGAGTTGGAGATTGCTGCCGACGAAGCTCGCGCCCAGAAAGATTACTCGTTAGCGATCGATTATTTCCGTGCCGCGCTGCGCAAGGAACCGAAGAACGCGGTCCTTTACAACAAATTGGGGATGGCCGAGCTGAAGAAGGGCGATACCTCGCCTGCTCGTACCCACTTCCAGAAGTCGGCAAAGCTCGACCCGAAATACTCCGATCCACTGAACAACATTGGCGCGATTGAATTCGGGCAGAAGAAACTTGGCTCCGCCGCTAAGTACTTCAAGAAAGCGGTTGCGCTCGACGAGACGCGGGCCACCTTCCACGTGAATCTCGGCGCCGCCTGGTTCGGCCAGGGAAAAGTCGACCGTGCCATTGTCGAATATACCCGCGCCCTGCAGCTCGATCCCCTCGTGTTGAGCAGCAGCTCGCGAACGGGAGTGATCGCGCAGATCACCTCTCCGGAAGAACGCGCCAGGTACTCCTACATGCTGGCGAAGATCTATGCCCGTCTTGGCGACGTCGAAAGCTGCCTGAGATGCCTGCGGAAGGCGAAAGAGGATGGCTACCGCGAGCTCGCCAACGTCTACAAGGACGCCGAGTTCGCAGGGTTGCGACAGGACACCAGACTGTCGGAGGTCGTGCCACCACCCGCGAAGTGACGCGGAAGCTGCCATGAGTGGCGCGCGTGTGGGCCTGTCGCCGAGGGCCACGTTAGGGTCTGACGTGGCCCTCCTTAATTCTGCGATCTTCCGCCTTCCCTCCCCCAGATTACGCCACCTTCGCAACCGGTGGCGGATTGCGATCGGCAAACGTCCTCTGGTGCCAGTACGGATAGATCGGCGTGACGTCGCTGGCGGCATCCAGGCGCGCAACCTGCTCTGACGTGAGGTTCCATCCCACCGCGCCGAGATTCTGGCGCAGTTGCTCCTCGTTCCGCGCACCGATGATGATGTTCGCCACCGAGGGACGCTGCAGCAGCCAGTTCAACGCGATCTGCGGCACCGTCTTGCCGGTTTCGCGCCCGACCTCGTCCAGCGCGTCGACCACCTTGTAGAGATACTCATTCGCCACGGGCGGCCCTTGCTCGGCCGTTTTGTGCAACCGGCTCACCGCGGGAAGCGGTTGCCCGCGCCGGATCTTCCCGGTCAGCCGTCCCCAGCCCAGCGGGCTCCAGACGATCGTGCCCACATTCTGATCGAGCGCCAGCGGCATCAGTTCCCACTCGTACTCGCGGCCGATCAGCGAATAGTACGCCTGGTGCGCCGCATACCGTTCCCAGCCGTACCTTTCTGAAATCGCCAGCGATTTCATCAGATGCCATCCGGAGAAGTTGGAGCACGCAATGTAACGGACCTTGCCGCTGGTCACCAGCGTGTCGAGTGTTTTCAGCACCTCTTCAATTGAGGTCAGCGCATCGAATCCGTGCAGATGATAGAGATCAATGTAGTCCGTGTTCAATCGTCGCAGGCTGCTCTCGCACGCCTGAATCAGGTGGTAGCGTGAGGAACCTAAATCGTTTGGGCCGCTGCCCATGGGGAAAGTCGCTTTCGTAGAAATAAGAACTGAGTTACGCCGTCCGGCAATCGCCTTTCCGAGGATTTCCTCCGACGCGCCCTGCGAATACACATCCGCAGTATCGAAGAAGTTGACTCCCGCCTCCAGGCAGATGTCCACAAGTCGCGTGGTTTCCTTGACATCGCTGTTCCCCCAGGCCGCAAAGAATTCGCCGCGCCCGCCAAGTGTCCCGCAGCCAAAACTGAGCACCGGAACTTTCAATCCAGAATGGCCAAGTCTTCGAAATTCCATACTCGATAGATGCTACCCCAACCAGCGCGATGCAAAGTTCATCCCGTTTCAGTCGTTTCGCACTGCCTGAGTGACGGCAACCAACCTCGCGTCGTGCCGGGGCATCTTGTAGATGCTCGGGGATAACAGCCATGTCTTCACGACCTGGCAACAGGTCTGACGTACACTTCGGGCTCGATTTTGGCCACAAGCCTGAAGGGGAAAGGGCGTCGGAGAAGGATCAAAAACAGGGAAGCGCGGACAGCCCACGCTTGCGTCTTGCGTGGCGTCTGCTGCGCCGCTGAGGATCGCCTACTTGTTTTCCGCCGTTTCGCTTGCGATCAGTTCGCAATTGGCGACACATTTCAGTATCTGGAATTCGATCTCTGCCTTCTTCTTCGACCGCACCGGTAACTCTGGCAATGCAAGCAGTGATTGGGGCCCATCCGCCAGGTTCACCTTGCACTCGAATTCCATCGTCTGTACGCCGCGTTGTTTGCATGCTGACTGCGAAAGCGCTGACGACAGCGATTCCGGCTTCTCGTAGGCTTCATCCGCCGCTTTCGACGGCAGAATCGCCAGCGTCATCGGCACCTGAGCCTTGATCTTGACCCACATCCGTTGGCCGTCATACTCCGGCGTCACGCTGTAGAGTCTGGGCGCGCCGGAAACGTCGTATTTCTCTTTCGCTAGCAATGTCCACTTGTATTCCGGCTGCACGCAGTTCTGGACGCATGACCAGCTGTGATACGTAATCTGCACGTCGTTCGGGGACACCAGCCGCCGCGCCCCGCCCCTGCCGATGATCGCACCAATGCCCTGCACGATCGCCCGATCAGCCGTGCGCTCGTCGCGCAGCACCAGAATCATCGGCCGGTTCGGCGGCATGTGGCATTCGTAGGTCGTATCGACCACGTGCTCACGCACACAGCGATACTCCAGGCTGCCGAGCGTCTCCGGATGCAGTTGGGCGTCGTTCCACTCCCGCGCCCACGCCATCATGACCGTCACCGGCTGTTTCGCATGAATGATGACGTGCATATTGCCACCATCGGGCCCCGGACGGTACACCCGGCCCGCGTGGAAATCCATCGGATCGAGTTGCACGATTTCGTCACTCGCGTGCACCCAGTCGAAGACTCGCTCCGGTTGCGCGGACACGCAGATTCCGCAGAATAGGATCGAAAGCCCCAGCACAAACAGTTTTCGCATTCTGAAAGTATTTAGTCGCGAGACAGCCCCAGCAATGTAAAAGGTCGCCCGAGAGTTACATAAGTACCAAGGAACGCTCGGCGTTTGCCCGCCATGCTGGGCATTGACGCCCGACATGACTTACGCCATGATGACTCCTCGCCTCATGACTCCTCTGAAGCTGGGACTATCGTTATTGCTGTTTCTCGCGCCGTTCGCACTTGCATCAGACCGGCCATGGCGTGAAATCCGTAGCCCGCATTTTCGCGTCATCACGGATGGCAGCGAAAATGATGCGCGGAACGTTGCCCGTGCCTTCGAGCAGATGCGGGCCATGTTCTCCGCGCAGTTCCCTACGTTTCGCGTAGATTCCCCAGCCTCGCTGCTGATCCTCGCTCCCGAGGACGAATCGAGTACGAAGAAGCTCGTGCCGGCATTCTGGCAGCACCCGGGCCCCAAACCGGCTGGGGTGTACTTCCACGGATGGGAAAAGCAGTACGCTCTCATTCGCCTCGATGCGATCGGCTCCGACAAGACCAATCCCGATACCTTTGCTGTCGTCTATCACGAATACGTGCACAGCCTGCTGCATATGAATTTTCGCTGGCTGCCGACCTGGCTGGATGAAGGGCTGGCCGAGTACTACGCTTACACACGCTTCGAGGGCAACAAAATCTACATTGGAGCGCCGCCCAGAAATGCCGGCCGCCTCATGCTTTTGCGAAACCGGACCATCCTGCCTCTGCCCAAGTTTCTGGAGCAGCGGGGATCGTTTACGCGCGACGAAACCGATACCCAGGCGTACTACGCGCAATGTTGGGCGCTCACGCATTTCCTTACCATGGCGCCCAGCCTGCAAGGAGGGAAGCTTAGGAAGTTCTTCAATCTGCTACAGCAAGGTGTTCCTCAACAAAAAGCTTTTCAGGATACGTTCGGAGACATGTCGCAGGTACAGAAGGATTTCGATATCTACCTGCATCAGCTGGCCTTCTCGGCAGGCGTGATTCCGGCTCCGAATCGAATCGATGAAAAAAGTTTCTCCGCCCGGGCCTTGACCGTGCCTGAAACCGAAGCGGAACTTGGGTCCTTCTATCTGACGACCCATCAGTGGAAATTGGCGCAGGAAGTGAGCGAGACGGCGGCGAAAGAAGACCCAAAATCCGCCATCGCGCATGAGAACCTCGCGTTCGTTGCGCTGCAGCACGGCAAAGATGATGAAGCTACGCGGGAATTTTCCAGGGCGCTGGAACTCGACGATCATCTCTACCGGTCTCTGTTCGCAAGAACCATGCTGTCGTCATTGCCTCACGGGACGTCACATGAGGAGCGAGAAGCGTACCGTTCCGCCCTGATGAAAGTGCTCGACGGCAATCCCCTGTTCGCTCCTGTTTTTGTTGAATTGGCAAAGTCTGTGGCCGCGGAAGGCGACCTGCCCCGTGCTCTCGCTCTGGCGCGCACTGCCGAAAAGCTCGAGCCCTCGCGTGCCGGATACCACCTGTTGACGGGTCAAATCCTCCTACGCATGGGACAGACGGCAGATGCCGCGGCTCATGCGGCTTACGTGGCGGACCGCTGGGAGGGCCCCGATCATGACGAAGCTCTGGAGTTGCTGGCTCGCGTGCCGCTCGCGCAACGGCCTCCAGATGCTCCTTCGGATTCTCCGGCACCCGACGTTCTCACGGCCGAGGGAATCGTGAAGTCAGTCGTGTGCAATGACCGAGGGTCGGAGATAACCATCGACCGCAGTGGCCAGCCGCTCACCTTTACGGTCAAGGGTGTCTCGGGCGGCTTCTCCGACACGCTTTGGGTGGGAGAAGATCACTTTTCCCTCTGCTACCACATCACCGGTTTGCGCGCCGTCTTCCGTTATAAAGCAGGCGCCGACAAGGCAACTGTTGGTCAACTCTTGAGCTGGGGCATCCGCGATGACCTCCCGCCCGTCTCGAATCCACCTTCCGATACACAACATCCAAATTGAGAACGGCCGCGATGGGCTAACTCCTCAGATGCCAACTGCGTCCAAGGTAGATATGCAGAAGTGACCGGTCAGGAGGTCCCCATGAATCGTAGACGTTTCCTTGTCGGCAGTGCCGCAGCAGCCACAGGCGCTTGGGCGGCTTGGAAGACGATCGGCTCGGGCCGGTCGTTGACGTTCGCCGCTCCGCCTCCCCTGGCCACCAAGGTCGCTGCCTCGGACGTTGTCACGCTCGGTAGGACGGGCATCCGCACAAGCCGTCTCGCCATGGGCACGGGCACGGTCGGCTCCGGGCATCACTCGCACCAGACCGACCTCGGCGTGAAGGGGCTGTCTGACCTCCTGCTCAGCGGATACGATCGTGGACTGACGTTCTTCGATTCCGCCGACGCCTATGGCAGCCATCCTCACGTCGCCGAAGCCTTAAAGCACTTGCAGCGCGACAAGGTCACCGTGCTCACGAAGACGTTTTCGCGTGACCCCGCTGGCGCCCGCGCCGATCTCGACCGCTTCCGTCGCGAACTCGGCACCGACTATATCGACGTCTGCCTGATCCACTGTGTGACCGAAGGCGATTGGACGGAGCGCTTCAAGGGCGTGATGGACGTTCTGTCGGAAGCAAAGCAGAAAGGCATCATTCGTTCGCATGGTGTCTCGTGTCACTCGATCGAGGCTCTGCGCGCGGCTGCGAAATCGCCCTGGGTGGAAGTGGACCTGGCACGCATCAATCCGGTGGGCGCACACATGGATTCCTCGCCCGAGAAAGTCGTCGGAATTCTGAAACAAATGAAGGCCGCGGGCAAAAGCGTGATCGGGATGAAGATCCTCGGTCAAGGCGCTCTTAGTGGCCGTGTGGATGATGCTCTGCGCTATGCGTTATCGCTGGGCGTGCTCGACGCTTTCACGATCGGCGCCGAGAGCAGGAAAGAACAGGAAGATCTCATCCGCAGGATTGCAGCGGCCTAGAGGGGCAGGTATTGATTCGCATTTCCGTATGGCTTCGGCGATATCGATCTGTCAATGTCCGCTGCACTTACTTGGCATAGCATCATTCCCGCCAGTCCCCGGCGGTTCCAAACTCCCGCGATGTCAAAAATTTCTTTCATGTAGTTCCGGACTGTGTTGAACGCCAGCCCCAACGCCTTCGCGATCTCAGGATTCGTCATTCCTCGCACTGCCAACTCCACCAGGGGCCGTAAGTGCGGCGCGAACATTTCCAAGTACGAAGATGACAGGGTATTTCCACGCACTCCGCGCACCAGCGCCACATCCAGCCGCTTCCCGTTGTAGCCGATCCGCCGAGCGGCTCGCAGTTTCCGCTCTTTGACGGCGCGTACGGAAATGCCGAGTTCCTCCGCAATCTCGCGGTCCTGCAACCCGGCCGCCGTGAGCTGAGCGACTTCCAACTCACACTCGGTCACGGCACAACCGCCACAGTTTCGTTACTGTGAGCGCTCTCTTCCGGGCCGTTAAACGCCGTCACGACGTAGTAATACGTTGTTCCCGACATCGCCGTTGTGTCCGCAAACGTCGTTCCGCTGACCTCAGCCACTGGATCTGCTCCGTAGTTCCCCGAGCTGGTCGACCGGTAGACGCGGTAGGTGCAGCAACCGCCGTGTCCGTCGCTCGCCGATGCATTCCAGTTCAAATCCACGAAATGCCCGCTTTCTGACGCAATCGTCAACGTGACCTGGCCCCGTGCCTTTTGAAACGCCCCATCTCGCGCACCAACCCAGAAGGTGAAGCTCCCCGTGCCCGTTGGCGCGAAGCTGGCAACCGACGTGTTCTTCGGTGCGTGATTCGTTACATCCGGCCCCGTCTGTGGGCAGGAAATGTTCTGATTGGCGACGGTCTGAATCACGCACGTCCCATTGAACGACGCGTCATTCGCCTGGCTGCCTGTCCCGTTGATGAACCCGCTGAACCTCACCGTCTGCCCAGTGAGTGGCGCACCGCCGGCCAGCGTCTGCTGCAGGTTGAACGTCGTCACATTCGCTGCCCGTGAAATCAGCTGCACGATGAGCGGCCCATTCACCGTGCCGCCGCGTCCCACGATGATCCCCGCCGAAGCCGGGAACGTCCCGCAGTTCCCGCCGCACTGCGTCGCGTCGGTCTCAATCCACCAGGCTTTGAAAGGCGACGCTCCCGCGGAGGCCTGTAGCGACGCTTGATATGCCGTTCCGACGGTTGCCGCTGGCAGAGAACTGCTCGTGACGCTGAGCGCGGGAAAGTACACCGATCCGTGCCCCGCCGCCGTCAGGGCAATGATCACCGTCAGATCCGCGCCCGGACTCTTCCCTGTCGCCGCTCGGGTTATCGCATCGCTCGCTGAATTCAGATAGGTCGCGCTGGTCAACGCAAAGTTCCCCGTCCGCCCTGTCCCCCAATTCGCGAACAGACTGGCGAACGCCGCTCCATCCAGAATGCACGCTGCTGTTCCGCTTGTCCCGCAGTTCGTGTTGTTGCTCGACGGATACGGATCGTTCGGCTGTCCGCTTCCCGGCAAACTCGTTCCCAGCAGGTTTCCGCGGAATGTCCAGTCGCAATCCGCGAGGTCGCGAACCGTAATCGGATCGCCGGCATCGGCCGCATTTTTCAAGGTGAAGCTGGTGGACGTCGGCGCTGGTGATGTCGCCAGGTCCGCATACTTCCCGCCCACCGTGACCATGTACGAGGACAACGCGGGCGAGAACGTGAAACTCGACAGATTGCCGGCAACCACGCTTCCACCCGGCGCTTCGTTTGGATAGTACGGATGACAGGAGTTTGTCTGATACGTGTTCGCCAGGCCGCCATTGCCCCCAACGCCGCCGCCCGGGCCTACAGGTGCCCCATTGGAATGTCCGATGATCCACGGCGCCGGACTGACGTTGTCGTGGATTTTGAATCCCTGAAGCCATTTGTGGTCCGTGCGGTCAACCTCGCTGCCCAGGCCGCTGATGTCGTCTGTGTTTCCTGTCTCCACTCCCACCGTGTTGTGCGCAAACTCGACCGAGTTGATGACCGCGCCTTCGATCGCCGAAGAAATCAGCATGCCCACGGACTTTGCATACGCAGTGCTGCCGTTCGACATCTCCGCCGAAAGGCCATGAATCAGGTTGTCCCGGATCGTGATGTGCCCCGTTCCCGCCGACTCGTCGGCGCAATGCGATGATTTTCCATTCGTGATGGCGAACCCGTTGGTGGCGTTGTAAATCTCGTTGTACCGGTAGGTGATGTTTTCCGCCCGGCAGGTCGGGCAGTCGCCGGGCACACAGGCATTCACGTTGACCGAAGAGCCCGCTGCCACGGTCGTGGTCAGCCGCGCATGTGTCACAAGGTCCATGCCGCTCTGGTCGCAGCCGTTCGCCCCGTTGCAGAAGCGGTAGTCGGCGTTGTCGTCCACTCCGGCGCGCGCCGTATCGGCGATTTCCAGGATGCACCCGCCCGGCGGACAATTTGCCCCGTCATCCGGTGTCCCATTGTCATGTGTGAAACTGTTGCTGTCCGCAGCGACGACCACGTTCGTGCCGTCGAAGTTCACCTTCATCGCCTGATGGTTGTTCTGATTCACCCCACCCAGAAGCAACGCATAGCCGGATTGGTCTGACTGGCAGCCTTGCCAGGAGTTCTCGTAGTAGTTGCCCTCGATCAGCGCGTACGTCATGCTCTTGAACTCGCCCAGGTTCTTCGGAATCACGTCGCTGTACAGCGAGCAACCCTCGATCGGGACCATCCAGATCAGCGGCTTCAGCAGGTAGTTTCCCCGGTACTCCACGTCCTTTGTATTGGGGGTGCCGGACGCACCCTGGCCCCCGCCCCCGCCCATATAGTTTTCGCCCGAACTGGCGATCAGGTTGTTGTATAGCTTGAACGGGCCGTCCTGAAACGCTCCGGTCCCCGTCGAGAAACCGTGCGAGTCCACGCAGGCGGAATTGCAGTAGGTGTCATAGTTCCAGGAACTGATCAACGCGACCCACTGCGAGTTCTTGGCCCGAATTCCGCCTTGCGTTTCAGCGTTGGTCGTGGATGCAAGCGTCCACGGCTGCCCATGAATAATGCAGCGGTCGAAGATGATGTGGTTTGCGCCCTGCGTCACGCCGTCCGGTGCGAGCGTGACCAGCCCTGTGTCGACCTTGGTATCCGGCACCTTCGTGATCTCGATCCCGACGAAACGATAGTGATTCGCCCCGGAAGCGAACGCCACCGCAGGGCTTCCGCTCCCTACCGCTATCCTGGCCGTGAAGACTGCCGGATATGTCGGACACGGATAGTCGGGATATCCGGGGTTGTTGCGCCCGTTCGCCGCATCATTCGGAATGCCCGACAGGCAAGGCGTGGCCCGCACCCCTTCGGCTGGGAAAGCGGAGGCGTTGACGCCCGATGACTTTACCGTAATCCAATGCCCGCCGTTGCACGCGAACGCGGGGAATGTGAAGCTCCCGGTGTAAGTATTTCCGGCCGTGAGCACGATCGTGTCGCCGCACTGCAGCGTGCCCAGGGCGGAGTTCAGAGCCGACGCGTCCGCCGGCGTATAGGTCGTGGCCGCGCCGCCACCGATATGCGTCCCACTCGGCGTGGAACTGACCGCAGTATTCATGCAGCGCGTCGGCAACTGTGCCGGACCGTCCGCCGTTCCCCACGTCGGAATCCCTTCCGTCAGTTCTCCGGCTCCGGCAGGACAATACGCGTTCTCGCTCGCCCCGGCCCCGCTCTGCGCCTGCGCCCAATACGTCACCGTTCCCACAGACTTGGTCGCCTTGTACGTCGTCTGGCCCAATGCCGGCAGACAGCACATCACGGCCGCAACCACCTTTCGAATCCCCACTGTCATCGATGAACGTTCCTCGCAATCCAGGTTCGTTGTTTGCCTTCACTGTGATCTCCGGGCCCTCCGTGGTCAGTGCCTTTCCTGCGTCCGTCGCTATCTCCAGACGCCACACACCAGGAGCTGAACACCCCGTCGCGCCTTCGCTATAATGTTTGTTTGCTCTTATCCCCGCCGTTCGTGCCGGGATTTCACGGGAAGGAAACCATGCCAACTGAAGTAGTTATGCCCCAGATGGGCGAATCGATCGTCGAAGGCACCATCACGAAGTGGCTGAAGAAACCCGGCGATAAGGTCCAGCGCGACGAGCCGCTATTCGAGATCTCGACCGACAAAGTCGACGCCGAAATTCCCGCGCCTGCCAGCGGCATTCTGCAGGAAATCAAAGTCACGGAAGGCAACACGGTCCAGGTCAACACCGTCGTCGGTGTAATCGGTGATGGCGTTGTCGGAACGGGCGCCCCCGCCCGTCCGGCCGAGCGCAGCTCGGCAGAAGCTACTGCGTCGCACGCCTCAGCAACTCCTCGCCCTGCCGCGCCCCCGGCGCCCGTACCCTCTGCTTCCCCGGCTCACGACGACGATTCCGACCTCCGCTCCTCACCGCTGGTCCGCAAGCTCGCTCGCGAGCATAGCGTCGATCTTGGCAAAGTCCACGGCACCGGGACCGGCGGCCGCATCACCAAACAGGATGTCCTCGACTACGTAGATAGCCGTGCCTCGGCCCCCGTGGCCGCGCCGGCATCGCGCCCCGTTCCCGCCCCAACCTCTGTCGCGATCCCCGGCGACCTCGTCCCCATGACGCAGATGCGGAAAATCATCGCGCAGCGCATGATCGAGTCGCGCCGCACCAGCGCTCACGTCCACTGCATGTTCGAAGTGGACCTGACGCGCATCGTAAATCTGCGCAACAAGCTAAAAAGCTCCTTCGAGCAACGCTACGGCGCTCGATTGACCTTCATGCCGTTCTTCGTGCGCGCTGCGATCATCGCCCTGCAGCAGTACCCGATCGTCAACGCTTCGGTGGACGGCGACAACATCCGCTACCATCAGCACGTGAACGCCGGCATCGCTGTCGCCCTCGATTGGGGACTGATCGTCCCTGTTCTCAAGAATGCCGACGAACTCAACTTCCTGGGCTTGCAGCGCGGTATCACCGACCTCGGCGAGCGCGCCCGTAACAAGAAACTCATGCCTGCTGATGTCGAAGGCGCAACGTTCACCATTACCAATCCCGGACAGTTTGGGGCTGTGTTCGGCTTGCCGATCATCAACCAGCCCAACGCCGCCATCATGGGTATCGGTGGCATCACCAAGCAGCCGCTGGTCGTCACCGACAAAGACGGAGCCGACTCCATCGCCATCCGTTCCGTCGTCCACCTCACGCTCGGTTACGACCACCGCATCATCGACGGCGCCGTCGCCGACCAGTTCATGGCCCTGGTCAAGAAGACTCTCGAAGGCTGGAGCGAAGAAGTGGGTTAGCCGTGTGGGGCGGACATTCCTGTCCGCCCGCCTGACGGCTCCCTTACCACTTCGTCGTCACCCTCAGCCCCTCCAACTGCGCATACGTCACCGGAGTCCCCTGCACCGCCAGCAGGTTCGTCACCGCTGCTTCGATGTTGGCAATCACTTCCGGTGCCACACCGCCGATTTTCGCCGCCTCCAGCACCGACTGCAGCAGCGCCAGCACCAGGCTGATCAAAGTTGTCGCACCCATCAGATTGCCCCCTTGATCTGCGACGTGAGCGCGGCAGCATTCGCAATCGCCGCTCGCAAAGCCGCCTCTGCCGACTTGACCGGCACGCACTTCGCACTCGAATCCGGCGGAGTAGCCGCCGTGTTCCACCCGCAATAGGTCTCGACCCCGGTGATCAGCGCGTTCTGTGCCGAAACCCCGCGATTGATGACTTGGCAAATTTCTTGTGTCGGATTCGCCGTACATGCCGCCTGATACTTGGTCTGAGCGGCAGCAATCGAGCCCGCGAGTGCCGCCGCCGTGTCACGAGCCTGATTTTCCAGCGGCGAGCACGCCAGCATCGGAAATATACAAACCACGAGCCAGAATGCGGTGAATGCCTTCATCAGAGCACCGCCGTGATCAGCTTCCAGATTCCATGCCCCGTCTTGTTCGGGTGCCGGACCGGATACGTGACGCTCTTGCCGGCGTGATACAGCACGTGCGCCGGCTTGGCGAATGCGCTCATGCAGATCGTAAGAAATGCAAGTATCAAAGCTTTCCTCATGTTTCTCCTTCCTTCCAGGACTTTGCCCATGTCAGCTCTTCTTTAGATTTGTCATCCTGAGCGAAGCGGTGTGATGAGCGAAGCGAATCGCACCGTTGAGTCGAAGTTGAGTCGCCTTGCGGGCGTGAGCCTGCAGACGAAATCCCGAGCGAAGCCGAGGGAGCTTGGACCCCTGACCTCCGCTCTACTTCTTCGCCCAGCTGGACGCGTTCAGACACTCCACTGTTCCATCGACTACCTTCGCCAGGCCCGTTTTGAATTTCTCTTCGTCCACAATCTCCCGAGCTGCAACCGCCTCACTTAATTGCAATGCCGCAGAAACAAACGACAGCGCCGACTCCTTCTTCTCTTCCCCTGTGCGATTGCCAAACAGACC
>DATIWL010000005.1:0-54719 GCA_035519435.1 Terriglobales bacterium | reverse complement strand
AGCAGGACCTTGCCTTTGACGTCCACGCCTTTGTAATCGTCCCAGTTGTATTCGGGAGCTTCGATGCCGTACCCGACGTAGACGATTTCGGCGTCGATGTCGGAGGTGGGTTGCTGGGTCTGATCGTAGGCAACGTATTCGTCGAGCGGCTTGAGGTCCGTGGCCTTGCCATTCGCTACGACGGAGAAGCGCGTATCGGCTGCGGGCGTGATGCCGACCATGGGAACCTTCTGCATGTAGGTGGCTTTGTCCCCGGCAGGCTTCAGGCCGTAGAGCGCGAACTGGGTGGCGATGTATTCGGCAGCGATGTCGCCGCCGCGCTGGCCGGTGCCGCGTCCTTCCAGAAGATCGTGGGAGAGGAAGCGGACGTGCGTCTCGATGTTCTCCGGCTTGATGGCCTGCATGGCGTTGATGGCGGTGCCGGGTAAGCGGCGGGAGACGGTACGCGTACGGACGGGCTTGATCTGGGCGGCTACAGTTGCAGCCAGCAGCAGGGCGGTGGCAAGCACAGTCAGTCGGCGAAGTGGCATGCAAGAATCCCCCAGTTTTTTGTTGAATGAATACGCCCCGATTGTAATGGAAGGGATGCGCCGAGCGGTGTTACAAAAGCCGTGACACCCGAGGCCGTATTGGGGAAAGTTAACGACTTCCTTGTCCCGCGACCGCGGGATCAGTTCTTGGAGCCTCAACCAGCGCGGAAGTCGCGGATGTCTTCCCCTGGCTCGAACAGTCGGGGCAGCGGGGCTTTCAGCGCGTCGGCCAGCTTGCGGTTCAGGTCTTCGATATCCTGCTTGACCCAGCCGACGCTGGCAATCTCAATTTCGCCATCCGGGCGGATCAGGAACCAGGTGGGAACATTGGTCAGGCCGTACGCGTTCGAGACTGCGTAGCCGTTGGGATCGTCGAGGAGCGTGGGAAACGTCACGCCGTACTCTTTGAGGAAGGCGGTGGTGTTGCGCTTGTCGTCCTGGGAGATGCCGATGACCGCGAGGTTCTGACCGTGAGCCTTATACACGCGCTCCAAGAACGGGAAGGCGTACTGGCAGACCGGGCAGGACACTTTGAAGAAAGCGGCCAGCACCGGCCCGCGTTTCAGTGCGGTGTGCAACGAGAATGTACTGCCGTCTACAGCGGAAAGAGAAATATCGGGCGCTTTGGCGCCGGCTGCCAACGCAGACATAGTGCGCGAACCTCCGAATAGACGTTGAAGCCAGGACATAGATTTCAGAGTTTCAAGGTTTCATGGGCCTTGCTTGCTGACGTTAAGACCTTACAACTCTGAAACATTGAAACCTGAACATTAGATGATACCGGCTGCCTTGAGGATTTTACGAGTCAGTCCAGTGATGGGCATCTCCGGAAGTCGAGCGACGGGGATCCATTTTCCTTGACCGTTCGGCGCCTCACGAGTGACGTAAACGGTGTAGTTATTCGTGGTGATGGAGTGCCGGAAGGTACGCCAAGCCGGCGAATCGGGGCGCACCACGGTGCTCGTCGGAAGCTCCCACATGCCCGCCATCAGTGAAGCGCCGGCGTCGCGCTGGATCAGCCGGATGCGGCCGTCTTGCTGCGCGAGGTTGCACCAGATCTCCTTGCTGGCCGGGCGCGCTGAAGCAACTGCCGGCGAGGGCTCGCCCTGCGTGGCGCACCACCTCCTGACTGGACATGCGCCGCACTTTGGCTGGCGCGGCGTGCAGATGGTCGCACCGAGTTCCATCATGGCCTGGTTATGATCGCCGGGGCGGTGGGCAGTCAGAAGATCCTGCGCCCGCTGCCAGTGCTCCTTCAACAGCAGGCTCTCGCCAATGAGGCGCTCCGTGACCCGCTCGACGTTGCCGTCCACGACGGCGATTGGTTCGCCAAAAGCGATGCTGGCGATAGCTGCGGCGGTGTAGGGTCCAATACCGGGAAGAGAACGCAGTTCCAGGGATGTTGCCGGGAACCGGCCGTTGTGTTCTTTCACAATAGCCTTGGCGCACAAGCGCATCATGCGGGCGCGGCGATAGTAGCCGAGGCCGCTCCAGGCAGCGAGAACCGCACTTTCGGAGGCATCAGCGAGGGCGCGAACGTTCGGGAAGCGCCGCAGAAAGAGGCGATAGTGTTCGAGGACGGCGGCGACGCGCGTCTGCTGCAGCATGATCTCGGAGACCCAGATGCGGTATGGGTCACGCGTGCGGCGCCACGGCAGGTCGCGACGGTGGTGGTCGTACCAGCGGAGCAGCGCGCGTCGAAAAGCTGGGCGACGGCGGACTGCGAGGGGAGAGGCGGCGAGACGCGCTTCTACGGCAGGCGACGATCGAAGGCGGGGCATGGGGCTACATGCTGCTGTGGGCGATCATGATCCAGCCCTTCTTCTGCTGCTGCCAGACGGTCATCATGTGTTGTGTCGTCGAGGGCAAGGGCTGTCCGGCGACGGATCCGTTCAACGTGATGGAGTAGGTGACAACGAACGTTGTCCCGTTGAGTTCGGTCTTGAGATCGCCGATCGCGAAATCGGTCAGCTTCCACTGGCGGAACTGATCGAGGGTAGCGGAGCGATCAAGAGGGCCGGCGGGCGTCATGCCCATGTAGTTGGAGGCAATGAGCCGCTCGATTTCGGTCCAGTTGGCAGCCTGTATCTCCTTCCAGAACATGCGCTCCATGCCTTCGCCGCCGGTGGCCTCGTCGAAGGTGCGTGGAGGATGCTCCTTGGCGATGGTGCAGGCCAAAGACAGCATCAAAGAGAAAAGGACGGGCAGGGCAGCCAGCCTCAAGCGCATGCGGAGATTGTACCTCGCCTGCGGGCAATGAGCTGCGAGCCAACAGGTCGGGGGGTCAAGGTCTGCCTCGAAGCCGGGGCTCGCGGGTGGCAGTTGAGATTCGTCCGGATTGACCGGGCAGGAGCAGGACACGATAATGAAAGACGCCTGGCTCCGCGATACACGCGTGACAATCAAGCCGCTCCGGCAGGATGCGTATGACCGAATTCGACCGCAAGGTGGAAGATGCTTCCGCGCGTTTCAACCGCTCGGTGGCGAACATCGCCGAGACTCTGGAAAAGGAAACTGCCAGCCTGGTGGTCTATCTCAACGACGAAGTGGTGCCGGCGGTGCGGACGCACTCCTCGAAGGCACTGCGGACGGCGGCGGAAAAACTGGCGAAGTTTGCCGCTTATCTGGAAGAGCAGCGCGTCAAGAATCCCTGAGACTCTTTTTCCCCTTTCTTCTTTCACGCCGCTATTGGAGCGGCCTGTCCTGTTGTGTGGCGATGGCGGGAGCACTGCTGCTCGCCGGATGCGGCGGGAAGAAAACGCAGGTGAAGGTGCCTCCGCCTCCCCCGCTGCCGCAGAGTAGTCCCAACACGGAACCGGCGACGGCTCCAACTGCGATCGAGCCGGCACCTGAGAAGAACGATCAGGAGGAGCAGATCGCAGTTCCGGCTGATGCGAAAGTCCTATTCGAGGAAACCGGGCTAGCGAGCTGGTATGGAGCTCCGTATCACAACCGGCGCGGTTCGAATGGCGAGGTCTACAACATGCACGCCATGACCGCGGCACATCGGACATTGCCGCTCGGATCGATCGTGCGCGTGATGAATCCGAAGACCGGTCACGCTGCCATCGTGCGGATCACGGATCGCGGGCCGTTTATCGAAGGCAGAATCCTCGACCTTTCGCTCGCCGCTGCGAAGGCGGTGGATGTCTATCTGCCGGGCGTGGCCAAGGTGAAGATCGAGGTACTGGAAACGCCGGCACCGCTGGCCACCGGGGGACGATGGGCGGTGCAGATCGGTTCGTTCGCCAACGAGAAGAGCGCCAAAGAACTGGCCGACCAACTGCAGAGGCGGTACCGGACGGCGAACGTCTTGAAATTTGGCAGTCCGGTTGGAGACTGGTGGGTACGGGTCCGCGTGCTGAACGACGATCGAGACCGGGCGCAGGCACTGGCTCGGGAAACGGAAACATCGGAAGGATCGGTCTTTCTGGTGCGACTCGATTAGCTCGCTGCATTCTGCAACGGTTTACTCTCTATGTTGCACTCGCAATTTCGTATTTGCGGGATTGGCGAGTAGTTGGTAGCGTTCTGAGTTGTTGGAATTTCCTTCCCCGGCCTACTTGGTCTGCAATTTCTTCAGCAGGATGGTCGCATTCTATGGCTGACTGTCTTTTCTGCCGCATCATTTGCGGCGAAGTGCCGTCCCGAAAAGTGTACGAGGACGAGCACACATTCGCGTTCGACGATATCAACCCACAAGCGCCCACCCACGTACTTGTGATTCCGAAAAAACACATTACCGGCCTCAAGGAAGCCCATGGCGAAGACGCGGAACTGGTGGGCCGGTGCCACCTGGTCGCGGCGGAGATCGCGCGCCAGCGCTCGATCGAGGACGGCTACCGGACAGTGCTCAATGTTGGGCCACGCGCCGGGCAGTCGGTATTCCATCTGCACGTTCATCTCGTCGGCGGACGGGCACTGCGTTGGCCGCCGGGATAGAAGAACGGTAGTCAGTAGTCAGTAGTCAGTAGTCAGTAGTCAGTAGTCAGTAGTCGGCAGGCGGGTAACACCAGAATAGGGGTGACTTCTCTCTTCTACGCCGCCTGCTATTCCTTCGCATACAATTCAGGCATGGCAAATTTGACACTCGTATACGGGCTGCGGCTATTGCCCTCGGAGGAGGTCAGTGAAGTCGGCGAGGCTACGATCAAGCTGAAGAATGGCCGCGAAGCACGCGTAACCATGCACATCCTCGAAGGCGGCAAAGAAGAGATTGAAAAGCAGTTGAAGACCAGCCTGGAAGCCTTTTTCGACTTCTATCCTGAGATTTGAAGAACGGTAGCCGGCAGCCGTACTGCATGGATTGTTTCTTTCTGTGGCGCAAAGTTTTCCCCTCTTTTTCAAACCAGCCTTGCTGACGAGTGACCGCGGGCTACCTA
The DNA here is from genome assembly GCA_035519435.1 of Terriglobales bacterium. Classification (GTDB taxonomy): domain Bacteria; phylum Acidobacteriota; class Terriglobia; order Terriglobales; family Acidobacteriaceae; genus Acidiflorens. The sequence continues at coordinate 49,807 of DATIWL010000005.1, read as the reverse complement.
TAATCGAAACAACGTGAGACTGATCTCGCTCGAACTCGAAAGCAAGCTGCGGGACAAGGGGCTGTGGCCCGAAACCCGAATTGCACGGGCGGGAGTGTATGTGCTCGGGCTGGACATCCTGATCTTTGTTGTCGAGCTGCTTACCGAGCGCCTGTTGCCGAGAGTGGCAGCGAGCCTTGTCGGCTGGGTGAGCACGCTGAGCATCCTCGCGATCGCCTTGTTTGCGGTAGTGGCCTATCGCTGGCTGAAGAGGCAATTGCTGTGGCGGTTGCGGAACCGGCTGATCGTGACATATGTCTTCATTGGCGTCATCCCAGTCATCCTGCTGGTTTCGATCTCGCTGCTGACGCTTTACCTGCTGGCCGGGCAGTTCGCGAATTTTGTCGTCATGTCGGAAATCACGTCGCACCTGCGCAGCATGGAGGCCAGCAACAAGGCGATTGCAGGAGAACTGGCGCAGGAGGCCGCTGGCGGCGCAGGGCCAACAGCGGAATCGATCGCAGGAATGCGTTCCCACGATTCGGACTGGACACGCCGGCAGGTCTGCGCATGGTATGGCCGCCAATCCAGGCCCGCGTGTTCGGGCCCGGCAGGAACCGCCGCCTTCGACGCTTCGTTCTCCTCAATGAAAGGCGATTTCGCGGGCATTGTGCGCGAACGCGGGACCTTATACCTGCGGGCATCGACTGACGTTGACACACGGTCGGGCACCCTACGAGTAATTTCCAGTGAACCTCTCGACAAGGTGTTTCTGGACAACATCGCGAAACAGCTGGGCGAGATCACGCTCTACGGAGCAACCGAGATCGAAACTACGGGGCCGGAGAGCAGCGGAGCGAACCGTGAAGCCAGCGGAGTGCACCTCACGGTCGGCGGGAGCAACGAACCGGGAACGGCCATCTCCGCGGGCAATGGACGGCCGCTGCAGCGCAGCTTCAACTCGGGCACGGTGCCGGGCGCAAGCGGGACATTCGATCGCCAGATCAGTTTCGGGACACCTCTGCCGGTGATCGATTGGGCAACGGGAAAAGACCCGAGTGCCGGCGCAATCGTTACGGTGCAGACGCGGCCTTCTCTGCTCTATGAACGCCTGTTTGCCGAAGTCGGGGGGTTCGCGAAGGCCGTTGAAGACATCCTGCTGTTCATCGCGATCGTGTTCGGCATCATCGAGCTGCTGGCGCTGTTCATCGGGACGCGGCTTACGCGCAGCATCACCTATGCGGTTGCCCAGCTCTATGAGGCGACCAAGCACATCAACCGCGGCGATTTCACTCATCGCATCGAGGTCAAATCCAGCGACCAGCTGGCGACACTGGCCAATTCGTTCAACTCGATGACGTCATCGCTCGAGCGGCTGATGAAGGAGCAGAAAGAAAAGCAGCGGCTGGAGAACGAACTGGCGATCGCGCAGGAGGTGCAGGCGCAGCTTTTCCCGAGGGAAGTATCGCAGCTGGAAACACTGGAGGTACATGGATTCTGCCGGCCGGCACGGACAGTGAGCGGTGACTACTACGATTTTCTTGCCCTCGATTCGGACAAGTTGATCCTCGCGGTAGGGGACGTGAGCGGGAAAGGGATCTCGGCCGCGTTATTGATGGCGACGATCCATTCGGCGGTGCGCGCTTACAGCCTGGAGGGTGTGCCTTTGCTGCGCGAGGCGGCAACGGTGGGAATCGCTTCGGGATCGGAGCTGATGCTGACATCGGAACTGCGCGGTCTCGAGGGCTCGCCCGGCAGCCTGCTCGGCTTGCTCAATCACCAACTGTATGAGAGCACTCCACAAGAAAAATACGCGACCCTTTTCCTTGGCATCTACGACGGGGCGGCACGGCAACTGATCTACACCAACGGCGGACACCTGCCGCCGATCCTGCTCTCCGAGGACGGCTCGACGCAGCAGCTCTCCTGCGGGGGAACTGTCGTCGGGTTGTTCCGCGATGTCGCGTATCCCGAGGCCACGGCACAGTTGCGGCGCGGCGACATTTTTATCGCCTACAGTGACGGCGTGACCGAACCGGAAAACGACTATGGCGAGTTCGGTGAGCAGCGGCTCATCGACATCGTGCGCGAGAACCGGAACCTTCCGCTGACAAGGATTACGGAGATTGTCACGTCGGCGGTCGATGATTGGATCGGCGACAACGAGCAGCCGGACGATGTCACGCTGGTGCTGGCAAGGGCCCGGTAATCTACACCCATGCCGTTCAGTCTCTCCGAGCGAATTGCCGCTCTTACTGATTCACCATATGCCAGAGATGTTTGGATGCCTTCCTGAATGTCTCATTGCCGGCGTAGGTCACATGAATAAAGTGCGAGCCAGCAACCAAGGCCGATGTTGTGTAAGTGGCCACTCGATTTGCGAGGAGAACGGACGCTAGCGCGGTCGGCCCGTCATAGAATGTAACCAGTTCGCCATCTGGAATATTGCCGAATCTGGATGTAACCAGCGCCGTGAACGTCACTGGCTGTCCAACCTTTGAAGGCGAAGGTGACGCCGATAAATGAATGATGACTGGCGCCGGGAGTCTCTTAATGTACAAGACGAACGGCGGTGCGGAGCTGGGAGCGTTCCGCGTATCCCCCGAATAAGTGGCATTGATCACGCGATGTCCCCCATTCTTCGGGTGCAGCGTATACGACGCCTCCCCGTTGACGAGCGGCACGCGCGCCATAGGATGGAACGTCCCGAAACTGAAAGTGACGTAGCCCGCCAGAACCTTGCCGTCTTCGCTTGTCACGGAAGAGGTGAAGGTAACACCCTCACCCACCGGTGACGGGTTTCGGTTCGAACGCAGCGTAGTAGTAGTCGGGCTGTGCGGCCCTTCGTCGTTCAGCAGCACTCCCACGGAATAGTACCCATAGTAGTTTCGAAAATTGGCTGCTGCTATGTCGACCCTTCCGTCTCCGTTCACATCGGCGACAACCAGCGATCTGGGAAAGTGTCCGCCGGGGTGAAAAGTGGCTGCTGATTGGAAGCTGCCGTCGCCGTTTCCCATGAGGATGGCAATGTTGCCGGCGGCACATTGATGGCCACCGAAACGACATCCATTTGTGACAATTAAATCCGGGCTGTGATCGTCATTTATATCGGCCACCACAATGGCAGCAGGATGGTAACCACCCGAGGGATAGTTCACCGGAGACAGGAAAGTTCCGTCCCCATTGCCGAGCATCACACCGATTTCAGCTGAGCCACAATTCCCTGCCTTGACGCAGGCGCTGGTCAACAACAGATCGAGGTTCGCATCCCCATTCACATCTGCGACCGCAATCGCTCCTCCCCCGAGGCCCTTGTAAAGCATGCCAGGCCTGAACGTGCCATCGCCATTGCCGAGAAACACCCCGACACTGTCCTCGCACGAGCGACAGGCAGTGAAGTAAGAAACAATAATGTCGAGGTTGGAATCGCCGTTGATATCGCCGACTGCGAGCGAAGTGCCGCCACCCACAGCCGATGGGTACAGAATTTCACGAAAAGTACCATCCCCTCCACCGAGCAGGATGGCTAGGGCGCCATCGCAGTCCACGTTGCCGCCGCAGTCGTTGGCTACGATTATGTCGGGAATTGCGTCGCCGTTGAGGTCTTCCAGAACGACCGCACTCGCTCGATAGCCTCCGGAACTGTAGCTGATGGGAGGCTGGAGGGTACCATCTCCATTGCCAAGAAATACATCGACCAAACCGCCGTTCGCTACGACGACATCCAGCTTACCATCGCGGTTCACGTCACCAATGACGGCTGCTCTGGCAAACGGGGCGCTGATCGGATACTTTACGGCCGCTTGAAACGTGTCATCACCGTTGCTGAGTAACACAGCAACGCAATCCAAATTCGCAACGACAAGATCGAGAATGCCGTCGCCGTTCAAGTCACCCGTCGCAACCGCGCCGGGATCGGAACCCCCTGACGGATAAGTCTGGACGGGCAGAAAGGATGGAACAGTGAGGCCCGTCTGGGCGAGAGCAGCCGGAGTGGTGATTCCCAGCAGAATCGTGGCGAGCAGCTTGACAACAGAAGCAACGTGAGGTGTGGCTCGATGATGGCGGATCATGACGCCCTCCTGCGCTGACGAATGCCAAATGGATCGCATAGCCAACCTGGATTGACACTGCGACGGAGTTGACGAAGTGACGTGATTACCAGGGCAAGAGTCTTTGAAGTTACTGCGACGGAGATCTTAAAGCGGCTCCCGAGGAACAACCGTGATGGATATCACCGATCGCAGTGAGCAGAGCCGCATTTTCAGCCCGTTCCCGAGATTACATGCAGCTGTGAGGCATCTCACTGGTGGTGGTGCGGCTGATCACTGTTCGCCTTGCTCCCCGGATTTCTAATCTGATGGAGACATAGCCGAATCCAGATCGTCAGAAGTAATCGGATGGAAACGATGGTCGATCCAGACACAAAAGTGAAATGCCCGCTGTGCCAGGGGCAAGGTGAATTGACGGGCACGGAACTGGCGTCGAAGCTGACGACGCCGGAATTGCGGAAGCGGCTCGACGCTCGGATTGCGGAGATCCTGGAGAGTGCCGAACCGGCGGGAGTCGGCCCGCGGGTGCGCAATTTCGAGAAGGAAGTGCACGAATGGAATCCGCAGCTGCCGATGTGGCGGCGGAGCCCGAAAGAGTAGAGATTCTGGCCGGCTTCGCGAAAAGCCGGATCCAGAAAGGCGGATGGATTGAACCAGGTCCATCCGCCTTTTTGCGTCTTTAGCGTGGCATGGGGCGGCCGTCCCAACCACCGTTCCAGGCCTCCCGGCCCCAGTTACCTGAATCCCAACCGGAGAACATCGCTCCGTCGACGATCGAGCCTTCCCGATACTCGAAAAGTCGAGGTTGACCGCCCGGCCTGCGTGCCCAGATACGAAGGGTCTTGACGACTCCGCGAGCCGGATCCACGCCGAACGTGCTGTTCCCCATTCGAAACGTGCCGTTGGATCGCGCCAGTTCACGGAGTCGTGCAGTGACGTCCACACGCTGACGTCCGAAACCGTAGTCCGCACGACTGATGCGATATTGCTGCGCGGCGACCGGCACCGACAACAGAATGGCAGTCACTAAGGCGATGAGGATGAGCGGGAGTCTTCTACGTGGGTGCATGGCGTACCTCCGATGAGGTGGGAGCGGTGAGGAGGTGGATTATATGCTGAGACGAACCCGCGGTGTCACCCGGGGTATCGCCCCACATACCGAAAAAGAAAACGCGGGAAGTGGAGACTCCTTCCCGCGTCGTGTTACAGGGATAGCCCGGCTCGCTAGACGAGTCCCTGATCCAGCATCGAGTTCGCGACCTTCAGGAAGCCCGCGATGTTGGCGCCATTCACGTAGTTGCCCGGCGTGCCGTATTGCTCGGCCGTCTCGTGGCAGGCCTTGTGGATGGAGATCATGATCTTGTGCAGACGATCGTCGACCTCTTCGCGGGTCCAGGAGATGCGCATGCTGTTCTGCGCCATTTCGAGTCCTGACGTGGCCACGCCACCGGCGTTGGCGGCCTTGGCCGGCCCGTACAGGACCTTGTTGTCGAGGAACATCTTGGTGGCGTCGAGCGTGCTCGGCATGTTGGCGCCTTCGCTGACGACCTTCACGCCATTCTTAATGAGATGGGCCGCGTCTTTCGCGTTGATCTCATTCTGCGTGGCGCTCGGGAACGCGCAATCGGCCTTGATGTTCCATAGCCAGTTGTGGTCAAGCTTCTTGTCAACCGGGTTGTAAACGGCCTTCTTGAACTTCGCGGTGTATTCCTTGATGCGGCCACGGCGGTTGTTTTTCAGATCCATGACGAAGGCCAGCTTGTCGCGCGTGATGCCTTCCTCGTCGTAGATGGCGCCGTCGGAATCGGAAAGAGTGACCGGCTTCGCACCGAGGTCGAGCAGCTTTTCGACCGTGTATTGCGAGACGTTGCCGCTGCCGGAAACCAGGCAGATCTTGCCTTCCAGGTTCTGTTTCTTGGTCTTCAGCATTTCTTCCGCGAAATAGACGCAGCCGTAGCCAGTGGCTTCGGGACGAATCAGCGAACCGCCCCAAGCCAGGCCCTTGCCGGTCAGGACGCCGGTGAATTCATTGCGCAAGCGCTTGTACTGACCGAAGAGGTATCCGATTTCGCGTCCGCCTACGCCGATATCGCCGGCGGGAACGTCAGTGTCGGGCCCGATGTGGCGCTGCAGCTCGATCATGAAGCTCTGGCAGAAGCGCATGACTTCGTTGTCGCTCTTGCCCTTGGGATCGAAGTCCGATCCACCCTTGCCGCCGCCCATGGGCAGCGTGGTCAGCGAGTTCTTGAAAACCTGCTCGAAGGCCAAAAACTTCAGGATGCCGAGATTGACGCTGGGGTGGAAACGCAGGCCGCCCTTGTAGGGGCCGATGGCGCTGTTCATTTCAATGCGGAAACCGCGATTGACCTGGATTTTGCCCTTGTCGTCGAACCAGGGCACGCGGAACATCAGAACTCTCTCCGGTTCCGTGATGCGTTCCAGAATTCTGGCTTCCTGGTACTCGGGGTGACGCTCCAGCACGAGCCGCAGCGAATCGAGAACTTCGATGACCGCCTGGTGGAATTCGGGCTCGGCTGGGTTCTTGGCTTTGACGAGGTTGATTACTTGCTCAATGTAATCCGCCGCAGCATTCTTCTTCGGCGGTTCCATCACTGGTGTCATAGACTTGCCTCCGGATTGTTTTCGGGAATGAACCGACTGTCTGTCGTATAAGGACGCCGCAGATGAGCGGCTTGTCCTATTGGATGCCTCGAGGTGAGGCCCGGCTGTGACTGCAATCACCCGGGCGGGTGACGCTCTGGCCGAAATTCTGTGCGTCGGGCACAGGCCCCCCCGCAAACAGCGGAGAAGAGGTTACTTAGCCGGAGAGGTTTTTACAATTGCTACTTTTGATGTCACCTCTTGGCCCTTGGCCATTCCACCTGCGATCACCAAACCGTAACGAGTGACCGCCAGGCCGCGATGGTCCATGGTGGGGTCGGGAGTGTTGTCGTTGATCGTCTCCCACTTGCCGGTGCGCAGGTTGAAGGCGAAGGTCACAGGAGACGGTTCCGAGGGTTGTCCGTTATAGCCGATCCCGTTGAAGTTGTAAGGGTTATCTGTGCCGCCGGAGAAGTAGATCCTGCTGTCCTTTTCTGAAGCCCCGGCGGCAATGCGGTAGCGGGCTGGCCCCGGGTGATCCGGGAGTTTTGCCCACTCGATTTTGGTGATGTCGCCCTTGGTGATCTTGCCCATCCAGCATTCGCTGGACGCGATGTACTTCGGGTTGGGGCCGTTTGGATTCTTGTACGCGCCGTCAACGTAAACGATGGTGTCGCCAAGCAGCGCGCCGGCGTGGCCGAAAACTGGAGTGCCGGGGAGAGGAGTGGCTTCCATCCATTTGTTTTTCTCCGCATCGTAGACCTGGACGTTGCGCACGGCATCGGTCTTGGACCATCCGCCTACGAGATAAAGGAAGCGATCGCGGTAGACGCCAAGAACTGCATCGTCAACGGGCACAGGGATGTCGTCACCGCGGTACCAGCGATTCTCCTGGGGGACGTAGACATTCACGTCGGAAACGGTCGTCTCCCCGCCGTAACCATCAATCACATAGCCGCCCATCAGCACGACCTGATCGCGGAGCGCCGCGGCTGATGCCGCGAGGCGGCCGGCGACGCCGGGTACGGGACGGATCTCTTCCCACTTGCCAGTGCCGAGATCCAATTGGAACGACTGATTGGTGATGGAATTCCACGTCTTCTTGGCGCCGATCCCCATGAAAGAGTAAACCTTCGGATCTTTGCCACGAGATGCGAGGACGACATTGTTCGAGACGGGTATGGGAAGAGGCAAGAGCTTTGGCGGTTCGGCGGCATAAGCCACGGCACCGAAGAGAAGACCGAGTACTGTTACGGAGAGCTTCTTCATTGCGTGAATCATAGCAGCGAGTTTACTCAGATTTCAGGCGGTCTTCGCAGATTCGTGGAGGTTACGGCATCGTGCCTTCAGGCGACGGCGGCGCGATGGTCACAAGTGGGCTGGGCGGCGGAACGACCGGAACAGGCACAGGCGCAGTCAATGGCGCCAGAAAACGGCGCTGGTACCAGATCATCTCGCAGGCCCGTTGCCACAAGCGAACACCGAAGCCGAACAGAATCACAAACTCGAGTACCAGGAAGGTGAGTCCGGATCGCGCCGGCGGCATTTTGGACCAGATGTAGAGGCCTGCCGCGAAAACTAGCCAGCCGAGGAACGAAATGCGAAAGTACATCCAGAAGAGCGACGCAAACTTGCCGAAGGTAACCTTGAAAGCGCGGCCTGCGTTGCTCCACATGCGCGATTCCTCTTCCACGACGGCGCGGACCTGGGCCATGTCGAACCACAGACGGATCGACATCAGCAGAAATCCGACGACCGTCAGTCCGCCGAGCAGCCACCAGAACCCGGTTCGCTCCTGTGCAGCACTGGCCATCAGCGACGTTGATTGTCCCCAAACTGCGCTGAGAAGAATCATCACTGGGATGAGAACAATGCACATCAGGATGAGGAGGCGCACCCAGCGCCAGAAGTAGCTGCCACAGGCTTCAAAGAATTCGCGCGTGGTCAGCTTGCGGCCGGAGCGGTAGGCCTCGAGGATTCCGCCGGTCAGGAACAGCATCCCCACAAAAAAGATCAGGCTGACAGAAACCGAAGTCCCGCCCACTTCAAACAACTTGACTTCGGGATCGGATGCCAGAGCCGAGAACACGCCGAGATCGAACGCATCAGAAAGTTGCCGGGCGTGAAGACTGTGATCCAATCCGTCGAGTTTGTGGACGGCGGGCGAGGCGCCAAAGTGCCCCAAAAAGAAACTGATGAAGAAGATGAACCAGAGCACGCGCTGGTAGTGCCAGACGCGACGGAAGCCTTCACGGAGCAAGCTGGGATGATCGGACATTGAAGTTGTCAGTCTCTATGGAACACGTGTGCTCGAAGGGCATAGCTCGCGGCTCGCAGCCCTCACGCCAGCCACGACAAGCATTGCGACAGCAACTGCGTAAACCAAGTCCAATAATTAATGACCTTCCAGCGGGCGCGAGTATCCGCCTGCTGGACATAGCTATTGTTCATGAAGTCCCGGTCCAGCAAGACCGCGTGCTGCGGATCAATCTCCGCCGAGACAATCCTGGCGTTCTTGTCGTAGGTGTAGCGCACCCACCGGTCTTTGCCATCCCAGTGCTCCGTTACCGATTCACCGTTGTCGAACTTGATCAGCACATCGGTCGGGAAAACAAAGTCTCCCTTGCGGTGGACGAGTACAAGAGTTCGAAACATGGTCTCGCCTTTTTTCTCGGCGGGTGGCTTCTCCAGATACCAGTCAAGGCGATCGGACGTGGCCCGGACAATTTCATAGTCCAGAAGGTTCGTGCCATACACAGCCTGGTCGAAATACCAGCGCAGATTCTGGCCGCTGACTTCTTCTACGGTCTCGAGAAAGTTTTCGTTCGTGGGATGCGTAAAGCGATAACGCAGGAAGTACGTGCGCAGTGCACGCTTCAGAGTTTCCTCGCCCATGATGCGCTCGAGAGTGTAGAGAACCGTCGCCGTCTTGCCGTACGTGACGTCTCCATAAGAAGCGTCCGTCGCGAACCGGTAGGCGAAACGGGTAAGCGGATCGAAATCAGGCGTGCCCAGATAACTGTTGCGCTGGCTGGCGATGTCACTTTCGGTGACGCCCCACAAACGGGTCGCAGAAGTTTCCTTGCCGAAGATGTCGTCGAGTATCTTGCATTCGGTGTAGGTATTAATGCCCTCGTCGAGCCAGGCATTTTCGAACTCGTTGGTGGCGACCATGCCGTACCAGTATTGGTGGCCGAACTCGTGTTCGAGAATCTGCTCGAACAAATAGCTGTCGCGCGGGAACCACCAGATGTCGTCGGCGGTAATCAGGGTGGGATACTCCATGCCACCGGCACGGAAATCTCCAGGATCGACGACCGTGATCTGTTTGTACGGATAAGGACCGTACCAGTCGTCGAAGCGCTTCATGGCTTCCTGCATGATGCGGATGTGACGGTCAGCCTGGTTCATGTGGGCCGGCTGCATGAGGACGCGGATCTTCACTTTGCCCATGCTGCCGCTAAAGTCGCTCTCGACAACTTGGTAGTCGGCTTGCGTGGTCCAGGCAAAGTCGTGAATGTCTTCGCCGCGGAAGGTCAAGGTCTTGGTGCCGTCGGCGTTCTTCGTCTCGCCGGTCTGGATCCCGCTTGCACCGACGACCTGGTTCTGCGGCACCGTGAGCTTCACGTCATAGGTGCCGAAGTCGGCGAAGAACTCGGTGTTGGCATGGAATTGATGGCAATTCCATGCACCCTGCCACCACACGCCGACTTTCGGGAACCATTGCGCACCCATCATGAAATTGCCGCGGTAGCCGGTGCGGGCGAGGACTTGCCCGAACTGGTCGTGGAAGACAATTTTGAATTGGACAGACTCGTCGGGAAGAACTGCACGGGGCAGCTTGACTTGAAAAACGGTGCGGTCGTCGACGTTGCCATCGTCGAGAGCGATGAACTTGATTTGCGAAGTGAGGTCGCCCCTGCCGACGACTGCGAGCGACTTTACTTCCTCCGAGGCCTTGTACTTGTCCTCCCACTTGAGGTCGGGCCGATCGCGATGCCCCTCACGGACGAAGGTCGATTGGGGCTGGAACGCGTTCAGATAGAGATGAAACGGGAACGTGTCCTGCGGATGGCCGGTGAGGTTGTGATAGGTCAGCACCTCGGTCGCGTCAACCGTGTGCTTGACGGCATCGTAGCGGGCGTCAATCTGGTAGGCGACGACGCGCTCCGAGAGAGGCTTATCCGCAAACGTTGCGACGGGCCTCGAAGCTGCAGGGACAGCCGGAGACGCCGCCCAGCCCAAGCAGGCCACAGTCATCCATAGGATCGTGAACAGGCCGGCACGATTCCACATTTTTCGCATAGTCTCAGCTGAGAACGCTGAACTGCCAAGCCTACACTGGTTGCGCCACGAACGGAAGATTCGTCAGTCCACGAGGCCCTGGCGGACGCCGTGAATGAAATCTGTGTTGGGCGGCTGGAAACCCGCAGCGCGCATCTCCAGGGCCGCTTGGCCGCGATGATACGCCGAGTGCACTAGCACGTGGACAAGGATGTCGTCGACGCGGCTCGACCACGGTTCGCCCTTGCTGTTGCGGTAGTCAATGACCTTCGTGAAATCATCGGGTGGAAGCTGCGCGAGATAGGTTTCCCATTTCGACAGCATTTCGTCGGCAAGAGTGGAACACTGTTCAACGGTTGGATTCGGCCACACTGGCATGCTCTGTGGCACGCGCTCCAGCCTCTCCAGCCAGAGTTTTTCGGCTGCGAGATTGTGACCGACAAAGCGCAGAGCTCCAGGTAGCGGCGATGGGGATGCGCGAAGGGCGTCCAGCCACTCGTGGTGGGCCCAGTGGTCGTAGCGGAACATGCGAAGAAAGGTTTCTTTGTTGTTCATGACATCTATCCTCGGAGCAGAATCGCACGGTGAATTGCGGCACTCGCCGTAAGGCGATACGATGACATCAGGATCATGGCTCTACGTTTTGTGCGGCCTGTTTTGTCGGTTCATGCAGCCGGACATTTATTGATGCAGTGCACGCGGGTGCTGGGTGCAATCATTCTGCTGGCCGGGCCTTACGTCCTTGCGCAGACGCAGGATGCAACGCGACAGCAACTCCTGCAGCAGGTGGAAGCTGGGCAATTGCAGGATGCCGTGGCGCTGGGACAGAAGGCGATCGCGCAGTGGCCGGACGATGGCGACATGCACCACTGGCTAGGCCTCGCGTACTTCAAATCCGGCACGTTGGCCCCGGCGCGGGAGCAACTGGAACGGGCGCGCGATCTGAAGCTGAGAGATGCGTCAGCTCGGTTCGACCTTGCCTTGGTGTGCCTGAGCCAGCAGGACTACGTCGCAGCGGCAAGCGCCCTGGAAGCCTCGATCAAGATCGATTCCTCGAATCCGCTGGCACACGTACTGCTCGGGCGAGCGTATTTGAACTCCAATCGCAGCCTGCAGGGCATCGAAGAATTCAAGACTGCGTTGCGGCTCGATCCGGGAATTCGGCTTGGACATTATCACTTGGGGTTTGCCTACAGCAGCCTCGGGCGAAACGATGAGGCGATCGCGGAGTACCGCGCGGAGTTGCAGCAGTCCGGAGAACATCCGGAGGTCGTCTTCCAACTGGGCCATTCGTTGCTCGAATCAGGAAAGATTACGGAGGCAATCGGTTTTTTGCGCCGCGCTGCGGAGCTGGCCCCCAAGAATCCAGACGTCTGGTACAGCCTGGGCAAGGCGCAGTTGCTGGCGGGACAGACACTCCAAGCCGAAATTTCGCTGCGCCGGGCGATTGAACTGAACGAGAACGATCCGAGTCCTCACTATCAACTGGCGCGGGCGCTGGAGAAGCTTGGGCGCAGCGACGATGCGCGGAAGGAGCGGGCGCGTTTCGCCGAACTCAAGAAGGCGCAAACGCCCACCGCAGGAATGGCAACCGCACGCGATCGATGAAAATCCGAACATCCCATTGGACTCTCCTTGTCGCCGCCTCGGGTTTGCTCGCGGGCGCGCCGCTTCTGACCGGCGCCGCACAGAAACCGGCTACCAAGAAAGTGCAACCCGCAGCGAAAGCCAAGCCTACGCCGAAATCGGCAGCTGCCAAACCGAAAGACAACGGGCTCTTTGTCGACGTGACGCGCGCGGCGGGAATCGATTTCCACCTCATTTGCGGCAGCAAGGAGAAGTTCTACATCGTGGAAACGCAGTGCGGCGGGGCGGCAGCGTTCGATTACGACAACGACGGCTGGATGGACATCCTGCTCATCGATGGTTCCTACATTGACGACTACCGGGCCGGCAAATGCCATCCGCCGAAGCTCTATCACAACAATCACGACGGAACTTTCACCGATGTGTCGCCGAAGGCGGGCTTGAATCTCTGCGGCTGGGGGTACGGAGTGGCCATCGGAGATTACGACAATGATGGCTGGGAAGATGTGTACATCACGGGCTTCAAAGGATCGGCGCTGTACCACAACAATCATGACGGCACATTTACAGATGTAACGGCGAAGGCCGGCGTCGCGAACGCTGACCGCTGGGGAAACAGCGCGGCATTCGGCGACTACGACAACGACGGCTATCTCGACCTCTACGTTGCGAATTATGTTGATGTGGACATGAACGATCTTCCCAAGTTTGGAGACGGACCGTTCTGCCAGTACCGGGGTATTCCCGTGAATTGCGGGCCGCGGGGCCTGAAGGGCGCGCGCGACCGCCTCTATCACAACAACGGCGACGGCACATTCACCGACGTCACGGAGAAACTTGATATCGATCCTGGCAGCTATTACGGACTGGGCGTTGTCTGGCTCGACTACGACAAGGACGGATGCCAGGATCTGTACGTGGCCAACGATTCGTCCCCGAGCCTGCTCTACCATAACGATTGCAAAGGCGGGTTCACCGAAGTCGGCGCCGAGGCGGGTGTGGCCTACAGTTCCGACGGCCGGGAGCAGGCGGGGATGGGAGTGGAGTCGGGAGACTACGATCGCGATGGCTGGCCCGACATCGTGAAGACGAATTTTTCCGATGACACGAACAACCTGTACCGCAATGATCACAACGGTGAGTTCACCGACCGGGCGGGAGCGGCGGGCATCGGCACGATCAGCATTCCCTACCTGGGTTTCGGCGTGAAGTTTCTCGACTTCGATAATGATGGCTGGCTGGATTTGTTTATCGCCAACGGACACGTGGATGCCCAGGTGGAGGGGCAATCGTTCGGTGTCGGCTACGCGGAACGGCCTTTTCTGTTTCATAGCCTGAAGAACGGAAAGTTTGAGGAGATCGCGGAGAAATCGGGTCCTGCCCTATCCCGTAAGTACATCGGCCGGGCTGTCTTGACGGCGGATTTCTGGAACCGCGGACGGCAAGACCTGCTGATTACCTGCATGGATTCGTCTCCAGTCTTGCTGAAGAATGAAGTGTCGACGACTGGACACTGGCTTAAAGTGAAAACGATTGGGGCCAAGTCGAATCGTGATGGATATGGTGCGAAGATCGAGATTGATGCCGGTGGGGCGCTGTCGTACGCCGAGGTACGCGCACAGAGCAGTTTCGAGAGTTCGAGCGATCCGCGGGTGCATTTTGGGCTGGGAGCGGCGACGCGAGTCGACTCGATCGTGATCCGGTGGCCGAGTGGACAAGTGGACAAGCTCGGACCTGAGGCCGCGGATCAGATGATCGTCGTTCGCGAAGCTGCCGGGGTGATCGAGCGACGGCCGGCTGCGAAACGCTGATGAAGCATTCCATCTCTCAGCTGACATGACTGGGACACACCACGTGTGGGGTCAGATCCAGACATTCCCGAAAGCCTACAGAATTTGGTAGACCAAGGAGCCAAGTGGCTCCTGTTCCCCATAGATTTGCCCGGGAGACGAGACCCTAACTAATTGAAAATGATTATGTTGACCTTTGGCTGACGAAGTGCCGACAACTTCGCCAAAGTGTTTGGACAGAGGTAGCTTCCCGGGTCGACCCCGTCCGTTGACCTCACGGGAATTGTTCAAAGGAATCAGTGGGATAGCTTGACAAGGCAGCTTACGGGGGAGCAGAATTCTGCAACCTCACAGATAGCATGTGACGTGGGACGCAAGGGGTTGTGACATTGAGCGGCTGTCCCGCGACAAAGTTTCCGTGCAAACAAACAAAGACGACACGCACAAGTTCACAAGGGGGTAGGTGAATGCGAAGACTGCAGTTTTGCCTCGTAGTGTTTGCCCTTTTGGCCCTGACCTATAGCGCACTCGCGCAGGTGCAGAACGGCCAATTTACGGGCGAAGTAACAGATCCTTCGGGAGCGGCGATCGCCAATGCGAAAGTCACCGTCGTCAACATGGGCACCAATCTCACGGTGACCTCAATGACGACTGCCGGAGGTCTATACACCGCGAAAGAGCTTCCCGTCGGCAACTACAAGATCATTGTGGAAGCGCAAGGCTTCAAGACGGTTCAGAACACGAACGTCACGTTAAACGCCGGCACGATCCAGCACATTGACTTCAAGATGCAGTTAGGTCAGGCGCGCGAGATCGTCGAGGTGACCGGAGAGGCGACCCAGGTCAACGTGGAAGATTCGAAACTGGCGAACACAGTCACTTCGAACCAGGTGGAGAGCCTCCCTCTGAATGGCCGGAACATCTACGATCTGATCCAACTCGCTCCCGGTGCAGTGAACGTCCGTGGCGTGGTTTCGGAAAATGGTGCCAACACGGTTGTCAACGGCTTGCGCGAGAACTTCAACGGATTCCTGATCAACGGAAGCTCCAATAAAGGGCTCAGCGGCGGCGCCGTTACGCAGCCGATTGAAGACACGGTACAGGAATTCCAGCAGCTGACATTGAACATGTCGGCGCAGTACGGCAATAGTGCGGGCTCGGTCACGAACCTGGTGACGAAGTCGGGCACCAACGATATTCACGGCAGCGGTTGGTGGTTCAATCGCAACGACTATTTCGATGCCAACGACTTCTTCTCGAACCAGGTGGGATCGCCGCGCCAAGCATTGCGGTTCAATCAGTTCGGCGGTACTTTGGGCGGCCCGGTGATCAAGGACAAGCTGTTCTACTTCTTGTCTTTCCAGGACAACCGCTTCCGAGAAGGCGCGCCGCCGAGCGTCGTAACGGTCGAGTCACCGGAATGGAGACAGGCCGTGATCGATGCGCTGCCAGACTCCACGGCAGCCTTGCTCTATAACAACTTCGCTCCAACAGTAACTGGAAATGCCACGGGCACCGATTTGGACACCTATACGGGTGGGAACTATTCCAACTGGCTTTGCGCCGATGGGCAAAACGCTCTGTTCTCGTCGCGGATCGCGTCTGTGATCGGAGTAACCTCACAGGACCAGACCGACATGTCGGACGCCGGCTGCACAAATATCCCCGGACTTCAAGACGGCACGATTGCCCGGACCGGCGTCAACATCGTGAACGAGACGGTTGCCATCAACGGCTCGCAAAATCAGACCTACACCGGATCTGGGAATCTCTTTAACGGCTGGGAGCTAGGCGGAAAGATCGACTGGAACCCGACGCAGAAAGACCGCGTTTCCTTTGCGATGAATTTTAATCACCTCCGTGACAAGTTCGGCTTCCCGAATACGACGAGCAATAGCAATGGCCGGGGTCCTGGGTTCCTGAATCCTGCCAAGGCAAAGTCTCCCAACGGGCAGTTGAGCTGGGTTCACACGTTCACCCCAACTATTCTGAACGAAGCTCGTGTTGGGTACGCGCTGAATGTAACCGGCGACGTGACGACAGCCCTACCGGGTGTGCCCGATATCCGTTTTGACGATGGATCGATGGGATTCGGGTCGTATTCGGGCTATCCGCAGACTTTCCACGAGAACATCTACTCGTATTCGGACATGGTCTCGATTTCCCACGGGAAACATAACTTCAAGGTGGGAGTCGACTTCCGCAGGAACCTAGAGAACAGCGAATTCAACGTGGCGCGCCCGTCGTACTACTTCACAGATTTTCTGTACTTTGCGGCGGATGCTCCATATGCCCAGGCTGCCGGAGTTGATCCTGGCATCATCAGCGGCGAGCCAGGCCACCTTGCGAGCAATTTCCGCCACTGGCGGAACCTGGAAATGGGAGCTTATTTCCAGGATGACTGGAAGGTGTCGCGCAGGCTGACTTTGAACTTGGGTCTGCGGTATGACCTTTACACGCGGCACACCGAGCTCAATAACGTCGTCACCACGTTCATCAAAGGACCGGGAACGAACTTCATCGATGACTACTCGACCGGAGCAGGCCAGATCAAAGATGCCAGTATTCCGGCGGGACTTCCCGGGTGCGATACAGCTGAGGAAATCGCACAAGCTCAGATCGCGGGCGTGTGCGGGCCCGGAGGATTCACGACAGCCAAGAGTCTAGGAAAGGGTGACCACAACAACTTCGGGCCCAGTGTTGGTTTCGCCTGGGACGTGTTCGGCGACGCTAAAACCAGCCTACGAGGCGGCTTTGGCGTTGCGTATGAAGGGACGCTTTATAACCCCCTCTCGAACTCACGTTGGAATCTCCCTTACTATTCCTTCAACAGCGTGAACAATTTTCTTGTTGGCGATGTGAATACGGTAATTTACGGCCCGACGGTTTGTGATCCGACCTGTCATCCGGACACGACCGCAACGCCCACGTATACGGGTGCGCCGACGAACCCAAATCAGGGATCGGGCGCGCAGGCGGTAGGAAATTTGACGGGATGGGATCCATCCAATCCCAACCTCGCGATCCTGACCGGAATTGTCTTCCCGGAAGGAATTCGCGACCCGTATGTCTACAACTTCTACTTTGGGTTCCAACGGGAGATTCTGCCGAAACTGGTCGTGGAAGCGAACTACGTTGGGACGGCGGGCCATAAGCTCTTCCGTGCTCAAAACGTAAACCGCATTGCGGGGGGTCGCCTGCCTGAAGGCACATGCGTCACCGACAATTTCGGGCGGCGTCTTTGCAGTCAGGTTTCCGATGTCAACCCGGCGGGCCGGTTGAACCCGAATTTCGGAACCCTCCGCGTGTGGCAAAACGTGGTTAATTCCAACTACAGCGGCCTGCAGTTTGCCGTCAAGAAACAGATGAGCCACGGCCTTGCTTTCAACCTGAACTACACGTGGAGCCACTCCATCGACGAAGGATCAACGTGGCACAGCGGAGCCACCAGTTCCAACGGAGCGGGAGCCGGCGATGGGTATACCTACGATGTGGGTATTCCCGGTGTGGATCGCGGCAATTCCATCTTCGACATTCGCCAGCGACTCGTGGCGAACTACGTGTGGGAGTTCCCCTGGTTCAAGGATCAACATGGGGTTGCGGGGCATATCCTGGGCGGCTGGCAGTATAACGGGATTATCTCCTGGCAAACGGGCGCTCACTGGGAGCCTTGGACCTTCACGAACGGCGGCGCGCCAGTCGGCAGCGTCGTCAACAGTCTGGGAGCAGAGTGCTCGCAGGCTGATATCGACGACGGAGATTGCCATAATACCGGCGGCGATTACAACCTGGACGGCGTTCGTAATGATCGTCCGAATGCCGCAGCCAAGAACTATGATCCAGGCCATGACGGCTGGGCCAATGGCTGGGGTTCGGATTTCAAATTCACCGGCAACGGAAGCAGCGCGAACGGATTCTTCTCCGCGCCCTGTCTCGGTTGCATTGGGAATATGGGCCGCAACAGCTTTGTTGGACCGAGCTTCGTGACCTGGGATACCTCTTTGTTCAAGAACATCAAGATCACAGAGAGGGTTGGAATCCAATTCCGTGCGGAAGCATTCAATGTGCTCAACCACACGAATTTCCAACTTCCGGGTGCTGGCGGCGCAACCAACATGCGCACCAACTCAGGTGCCTTCGGTCAGGCAGGCGGTACCTTCAATCCGCGTAACCTGCAGTTCGGGTTGAAGATTCACTTCTAGACTGCTGCTGAATACATCGGGGTCCGTTCCCGGCTCGGGAGCGGACCCCGCTCTTCTTTGGTGACTTCTCATGCGGTGGCTGACGTTTTCAGCATCTGTCTTGTCCCCACCCACACGTCTCCTGCTGATTTGCGCCGTCGCGTTTTTTCCGTGGCCATTGTTCGCGCAAGCCTCGAGTGGCACCGTGATGGGCCAGGTGAGGATTACGCCAGGCAACGTCATTTCCAAGCCGATTCTTGTCAGCTTGAGGGGCCGCGGAGTTGTGGTAGGCCAAACCTATACCGATCAAGAGGGCAATTTCTCTTTTACGGGCCTGCCGGGAAACATCTACCACGTCGTAATCGAGGAAGAAGGGTATCTTCCGGTAAACGAACAAGTCGTGCTGGACCCGGCGACCGGCCCCATGCGCATCGTCAACGCCTACCTTGTCCCGCGGAAATCCGAGAAGCCATCTGCAGACGCACCCCTGGGAGAAAGCCCCTTCCTGACTAATCCGGCGGAGTACGGAAAGCTTTATCCGCCGGAAGCCGTCAAGGAATTCCAGGCAGGGGCGAAGGCCGACCAGAAGGGAAAGACACAAGAAGCCATCAAGCACTACGAGAAGGCGATCGGACTGGCGCCATCGTTCTATGCCGCGCATAACAATCTCGGGACCGTGTACTTATCGAAAGGCGAGTACGATGCCGCACAAAAGCAGTTTGAACAAGTGATCGCCATCAATCCAAATGATGCGAGCGCCTATTTCAACCTGGGAAATGTTCACTTGCTGAATCAGCGCTATGCGCAAGCTGAACATTGCATTGAACAAGGCCTCAACAAACAGCCAAGCTCAGCTTTCGGCCATTTCCTGAAAGGGTCTCTCTATAGCCGAAAAGGAACGCCACAAGCCGCGGAAGTTTCACTGCGGAGAGCCCTCGAATTGGACCCCAGGATGGCCCAGGCGCATCTCGCGCTGGTCAACCTCTTCATGCAGCAACAACGCCGGGACGATACCATTGCCGAACTCAAGACGTTTCTGAAGGAATTTCCGGACAACACGTTTGCTCCGAAGGCGCGAGAACTGTTGAAGAGACTGGAAAGCAACAGCCCGTCGAAGTGATTATCGGGGTTGTGCTGGCCGGGAAGGTATCAACCTGCACAGCTTTTCGTCGAGCCGGCACACGTCATGGTATTCCTGTTGCGCCCGAACGTTCTGACCGAGCCGTTCATACGCGAACCCTAAGTTCAGATGTGCTTCCGCATAGTTGGGGTCGAGTTTTAGGGCACGATGATAGGTCTCCACAGCTTTCTGCAAGCGACCGACCCGGCTGTAAGAGATTCCGAGAAAGTTAAAGAGAGGGGCCTCATTCAATCCGAGGTCAGCGGCTTTTGCGAGCTGCTCCGCCGATTGCGAGTAGTTCTGCAGTTGGAATTGCAGCATGCCGAGGTCGCGCCGCACGGGTGCAAAGTTGGGCTGGATCGCGATCGCCTTTTCGTAAGAGCTGATTGCCGCAGCCTTATCAGACTTGGATTGCAGAGAGCCAAGCTCGTACCAGACGCGGTAGTTCTGAGGGTTCAGTTGCAAAGCCTTGTCCAGCCATGGACGAGCCTCCGCCATGTTACCAAGACCGATGAGCGCGCGCGCCAGTCCGGACATTGCCTGGTCGAAGTTCGGATTGAGATCCAGACACTTCTTCAACTCGCCGGCCGCCGTAGCCCAGTCCTGGCGACGCAGGGCCGTTTCCCCGAGCAAGAAGGGCACGATGTAGATCTGGGGATCCGTCTGGCGAACGGTTTCCAGCAACGACTGCCCCACGTCGAACCTGTTCGTGTGGAATGCGTCGGTTGCCCTCAAGATCATATTGAATTCTCCGATCTTGTCCTTCGGGTCGGCGAGGCCAGCCTCAAGTTGCTCGGCCGACACGGCAGCGCGAAAGCCGAAATAACCCAGGGCTTGCAGCTTCTCCTGCGCGTCTGGATTGAGGTTCCCGGAAGTCTCGCGGCGTGCTGCGAACGGATTGGTTGCAAGACGTTGCTGCAACGTTTCTTTGAGTACGGCAACCGTGGCCGGCTGGTCGGCAGCAATGTTGTGGGTCTCCGCAGGATCTTTGTCGAGATCATACAGCTCGAGCTGGGGAGCGTCGATGTAGTGATAGCGCCCGGTTTGGAGCGAGTGCAGCGCACTCCATCCGAATGAGCTGAATGGATAGAAAGTTTCGCTGTAAGCAGGGGTGGAGTCCCCCGAGGCCGCGCCAAACATGCTCTTCGACTGGAATTGGCGTTCGATGGGGTCGTGGATTCCCGCCAATTGCAGGAGGGAAGCAGCGATCGCCGCGGTCTCGACCGGCTGGCCGCGGCGGCCCGGCGCAATCCTGCGTCCGGCGGGCGGTTTCACGATGAGCGGGACACGAACCGTCGCGTTGTAGATGAAGAATCCGTGTTCATCTTCGCCGTGTTCACCCAGCGACTCGCCGTGGTCACTGGCAGCCAGAATCAACGACGAGTCATATAACCTGCTTCGTTTCAGCCAGGCGATGAGCTTGCCGAGTTCGTGATCGGCGTAGGCGATCTCCCCATCGTACAGGTGGCCCCTGTATTCGGTGCTGTACGGCTCTGGTGGATCGTAAGGGTTGTGCGGGTCGTACAGATGCAGCCAGAGGAAGAACGGACGGTGAGGCGTCTTGTTCAGCCAGGCCAACGCGTGAGCCACGCTTTCTCCGGCACGACGATCGACCAGACCAATGTCCTTCTTTTGAAAAGTCTCGGCGGAGAAGGCGTCATCGTAGAAATCGAAACCACGGCCGAGACCCCAGCTGCGGTCGAGCACAAAGGCACTGACGACCGCACCCGTCGCGTACCCAGCCTGCTTGAAGGCCTGCGCGACCGACTTGAATTGAGGGGCCAGCGGCTGGCCCGTGAAATCCTGCACGCCGTTTTGGAAAGGATACGTGCCAGTCAGGATGACGGCGTGAGAGGGCCAGGTGAGTGGAACTTGGGAAATCGCGCGATCGAAGACGACACCGTCCCGGGCGAGCGCGTCTAGTGTCGGAGTTTTCACAGACTCGGCGCCGTAGCAACCGACATGGTCGGCACGAAGGGTGTCGATCGTGATCAGGATGACATTCGGCCGCAGCTGAGGTTTTTGGGGAACTCTGGGCTTCGTCTGCGCCGTTGCGGACGTCGCAGTGACGATGAGGGTTGCAGCGATGCCGCACTTCAGCCACGCGGCGAATCTGCGATGTGGGAGCATGATCTATTGCGGCGCCGGATGTGCCCGCCGCATCTCCTCGTCGGCTTCGGTGGTCAGGCCTTTGGCTGTCAGCGCCTTCGCCAAAGATTCGTGCATGCTCGATTCCTGAGGCGCTAATTCGACGGCGCGGCGCAGTTCCGTAATCGCATCGTCAACCTGCTTGAGATACAACAGTGTCTCTCCAAGGGCGCGATGCGAACGGGCCAGGTTGGGATTGGCCTTGATTGACCGGCGGAAGGCCTCAGCGGCCGATTGCAGGTCGCGTCTTTGGATGTAAGCGACTCCCAGGTTGAAGGCTGCCTCAAAGTTCGTGGAATCAAGCTGCAGCGCGCGCTTTAGCGTCTCGATGGCCGGATCGATTTGTCCGGCATGCGCCTGCGCCATTCCGAGGTTGAACACGGCGAGCGAATAGTCGGGGCTCAATTGCACGACTTTCTGGAGTTCCGCAACGGCCTCGGTATACATCTTGCTGCGATAGTAGTTCAGTCCCTGCAGGTAGTGCGCCGAAACAGACTGCGGCTCGGTCTTGATCGCTTCGTTGAGCTTTGCGATCGATTCCCGGTAGCGGCTGTGCTGGCTGTCGGCCATCGCCTCGGCGATCAACTCGTAGGTGCCGATCCGATCCTTCGGGTCTGGCAGACTCCGATCGGTGATGGTTGGGTCTCCGCCACCGCCCGAGAACCCTGCATAGCCGAGAGACTTCAGACGCTCCATCAATGCGGGATCGAGGCCTGTTTTTTCGGCCAATTCCTTGCCGGCGCTGTTCTCGCGAATGATCGCCGTCAGCTTGGCTCGCATTTCCTCGCCGACAGCTTTCTTGTCGGCGAAAAGATTCTGTGTTTCTGCGGGATCTTTGCCCAGGTCGTAGAGTTCCGGCTTTGGAGCGTCGATAAAGTGATATTTCGCGTTCTGCGCGCTGCGCAACTCGCTCCAGTTGAAATGAATGCGAGGCAGAAACGTTTCGCTGTAGACGCTGCGGTCACGATCGGCCGACTCGTCGTGAATCATTGGAAGAAGATTCTTTCCCTGGACCGAAGACGGCGGTTCGGCGCCGGCGGCCGCCAGCACGGTTGGCATGAGATCGACCAGCGAGACAACGCTGTCGACGACCGGCAGCCGCGGTTTCCCCGGCAGATGCACGATCAAAGGAACGTGCAGCGTCGTGTTGTAGATGAAGAAACCGTGGTTTTTTTCGCCGTGCTCCCCGAGGCTTTCTCCGTGATCCCCGGCGAGTACGAGCACCGTGTTCTGGTAGAGATTCTTCTCTTTAAGAAAACGAATCACGCGGCCGAGCTGCTCGTCGTCGAAGGCAATCTCGCCATCATAGGGATGAGCCGAATATTCGCCGCGGAACGGTTCTGGAGGCGTATAGGGAAAGTGCGGATCGTAGAGATGCATCCACAAAAAGAATTTCTTCTGCGAGTTCTTTGCCAGCCAATCCAGCGCGACATCCGCTACAACATTGCCGGGGCGCTCCATCTCATCGAGATTCGCTTCTTCCAGACGGCTGAAATCGAAATGATCGTAGTAGAAATCGAAACCCTGATTGAGTCCGAACCGGGAGTCGAGCACCGCGGAAGCGACGACCGCGCCGGTCGTATATCCCGCGCTCTTCAAGACCGTCGCCAGCGTTGGCTGGTCGGGACTGAGCTTGTTGGCGCTGAAGTCGTGCATCCCACTGAGCATCGGATAGGTTCCCGTAAGCATCGCGCTGTGCGAGGGCAGCGTCACTGGCACCGGAGTGAATGCGCGCGTGAACCGCGTACTGTCGGCGGCGAGACTGTCGATATTCGGCGTTTTGATCTGCTGATAGCCGTAGCAACCGAGATGGTCGGCGCGCAAAGTGTCAATGGTGATCAAAACGACGTTGGGAGTGGTCTTTTCGGGTGTCCCTGCCGCAGCCTGAGCGGCCGTGAACGCGGTCAGAATCAGGAGAAATTGCCGCAAGAGACGGGACATCTGGGAGGCTTTATTATCTCATAGGGCACACGGGCATCTGTCCCCGCCCGCTGGAAACGGTGTGGTAGTCTGGCGTCCTATGAAGCGGTTCGGAGTGGTTCTGGCGATGCTCGCGCTGCCGGCCGCAATCTGGGGACAGGCAAAACCAACGGCGCGGCCGGCATTGCCCGACGTTTTTCTCGTCACCATCGACACGCTCCGGGCCGATCATGTTGGTTGTTACGGAGCAAGAGCGGTGGAAACACCAGCCCTCGACGCATTGGCGACCGACGGCATTCGCTTTACGCATGCCTATACGCACAGTCCGATTACGAATACTTCTCATACTTCGATCCTGACAGGGCTCTTGCCGAGCGTTCACGGGGTCACGGATTTTGGCGTCCCGCTTGCGCCGCAGCACGCCACCTGGGCCGAACTGCTCCAAAAACGCGGATACAAAACTGCAGCGTTTATCGGAGCGGTCATCCTTGATAGCAAGACTCTGGCGCCCGGACTCGATCGCGGATTTGATTTCTACGACAACTTCCCCGAGAAGCCAAACACGAAGGAGCGCTGGGGACGGGTAGAGCGGCGGGGCATGGACGTTGTGCAGCACGCCGAAAGTTGGCTGGCAAAGCACCCAACCGGACCGCGCTTCGTGTGGGTGCATCTGTTCGATCCCCACGATCCGTACGAGCCGCCGCCGCCGTTCTCGGAAAAATACAAAGATCCTTATGACGGCGAGATCGCGTACGCCGACTCGGCGTTGGGACATTTCATCGCTTATCTGAAAAAGACGGGGGCATACGCGAACGCGATCATTGTTGTCGTAGGCGATCACGGCGAAGGACTCGGTGAGCACGGCGAGGAAACGCACGGCCTCTTTCTCTACGACTCGACGTTGCATGTGCCGCTGATTGTGAAAGGCGGCGCGCAGCGCGGCGTCGTGGATGCGCAAGTGCGGACTACCGACATCTTGCCGACTGTGCTTGCTCTCACAAATACACCGGTGCCGCCGGAACTGAGTGGACAATCTCTCGTCGCGGTGATGAAGCGGCAGGAGGAAACGGCACACGATCTGTTCGCCGAGACGGACTATCCATTGCGTTTTGGATGGGCTCCTTTGCGGGCGTTGCGCACCGGAAATGCGAAATTGATCGAGGCTCCTCGCCCTGAGCTCTACAATCTCGAGTCGGATCCCGCCGAACTGAAGAATCTCTACGCTGCCGATCATCCGCAGGTCCCTGCCCTACGGGCAGAACTGGGCCAGTGGAAGGCAAAGTTGCCAGCCGAAGCGACCAAAGCAGATGCGTCGCTCCCCGATCCGAAAGACAAGATCGCGGTACAAAATCTGCTGCACCGGTCGATGCTGGCGTCGGACGATAACCGTCCGAATGATGCGCGTGGACTTCTCGAGAAGGCTCTCGAACTGGACCCCACTTCCCCGACGGCACTGCGGCAACTCGGCGAACTGGAACTGGCGGCCGGCGATTACGCAAGAGCCGCAGCACACTTGCAGCGGGCGCGCGAGGTACGCCCGGAGGATTCGACCGCTGCGTTTGAGGCTGGCCAGTCGCTGGACAAGACCGGCGACTTTGCCGGCGCGCGGGACGCTCTGGAAGCCAGCCTGAAGCTGGTTCCCAGTCAGTTGGCCGCGCGCCTGCTGCTTGGGCGCGTGTATCTGAAATTGAACGATGCCAAGAACGCGGCGGACCAGTTTGAGGCGGCGTCACTCGTCGACTCTGGCAGCGTGGAGGCTCGTCTCGGACTGGCGGAGGCGCAGATTTCGCAGGCGGAATACGCCGGAGCGCTGCCGGACCTTGAGGCCCTGGTGCAAGCTGATCCCAGGAATGTGTCTGCGTTGCGCCTGCTCGCGCGAGCGTATCGCGGACTTGAACGGGAGCCGGACGCGCTGCGGACGGAGGCACAGGCGGCAGCCCTGGAGAAGAAGTAGGCACCGGAGTCACTTCCACCGGCTCGGCAGGCACAACGCTGCCGGAAGATGAGGCATCTCAGCCTTTAGAATCGACTTGCGGTCCCATCTGGGCAATCTCAATTGCCAACTATGGAGATTCTTGTGAACACTCACCAGAGAGTCGTCGCAGTGGCTGTGGTGACGGCAGCCGCGTTGCTGCTTGCCGCTTGCCCGCCGCGGGTTTCAATTGCCGACATCAACCGCGATCCCGGGCGTTATCTCAACCGGGATATCAGCGTGGCAGGACGCGTCTCGAATTCTTTTGGCGCGATGGGAACCGGCGTGTACGAACTTAGCGACGGCAGCGGAAGCATCTGGGTGTACAGCCAGAATTTCGGGGTTCCCAGCACGGGCACCAAGGTGGCGGTGACAGGACGGATCAGCCAGGGGTTCAATTTTGGCGGCCGGTCGTTTGCCGTGGTCCTGCGGGAAACCGAACGGCGGCATTGAACGGAGACGTGCCCTCCCCTGACCGTAGCTGGCCATTGTGCTGGGCTCGGTGCCTCATCCACGTCGGATCGCGGATTACCTGAGACCGGCCGATGCCCACTCCGGCAATTTACAGTCTTTTCACATTCCTGCCCTATACTCACGGCTGATCTCACGATTCGGTGTCGCGGCTCACTCGACTCTTCATGGCACAAACACGGCGACCGTCAGCTCTCAAAACGAAGCGCAGCCGTTCCGCTCCACCTGCCATGGACGCAGCGTATTCCCGTGCCGACGAAATCACCGGCGATGAACTCACCGCGCTCGTCTTGCGCGGCTGCCTGATTGCCCGCGACGCGGTGTTCAATGTCCGCGACTTTCTCAAGGACAATTCCCGCATGGCCCTGCTTGCGATCAAGGACTGCGAGAAGGAACTGGACCAGATCGAGCGCAAGGTCGACGAGCAGCTGCCGAACGCGATCACGCGCGTGGGAGAGGCCAAAGCCCGCCAGTTGTTGGCCTGCCTGAAATTCATCACAGACCTTGAACGCATCGGCGATCTGGCCTACAGCGCTGTCATGCAACTGCATTCGCGGCGGGAGAAGATGCCCGCACGCGACTCCCGCGACCTTGTGGAAATGGCTTCCCTGCTGCATGCCATGCTGGAACAGATCCATCTCGGATTCGAAACTCGGGAAATCGGGCACGCACGGTCGGTTCTGCAGTCCGATCCCGAAGTGGATCACCTTTGCCACGGGCTGTTTCAGCGGCACTTGGCCGAGAGTGAAAGTCCGCAGAATTTCGACATTCTGCTCACCGCCCAGGCACTGGAAAGAATCGGCGACCACGCCAAGAACCTTGCCGAGGAACTTTATAGCCTGGCCGAAGGGCGGTCCTTGCGGCACAACGCGAGGAAACTGTCGACAGCATAACTTCGTTCTTCTATTCCTATGCATGGCCCGCGCAGCCTTCCGGAGCAGGCGCTCCTGCTTTGTTATAATTTCGTCTGGACACGCGTGGCGCTATCGTCTAGGGGTTAGGACGGAAGATTCTCAATCTTCAAACCCGGGTTCGATTCCCGGTAGCGCTACCAACCAACTAAAGCTTGTGCTTCCTGAGGTCCCTCGCTTCGCTCGGGATTTCGCCAGCGTGCTGTCGCTTCGTTCACGCCCGCTATAGGGCTCAAGTTCGATTTCTGGGAGCGCTACCTCTCCGCAATTCCCTACTGTCGAGAGTTCGCTGTCTCTGTTGCCGGCTTCTGGTGCAACAGGTCGACAATCTTCTGATACAACTTCGTACGCGTGGCGTATCGCTCCTGGGCCCGCGTGACATAGCGTACGTGCACTTCGACTCCGGCGGGCGTGGGCCGCAGGTTGATGGCCGGTGCGGCTGAGACCGAGCGCATGCGGTCATGCGTAGCACGCTTCCACTCTGCTTCCGCGTGGTGGGCATTGGCGTCAGTGGCGGCGGCAACCAACTTCTGGATGCCCTCAATGACCGGATAGGGATCGCGGTCGGCGGGGACAAGGATCTGCAGCTCATCCCACAACCACTGTCCGCTGGTCGAGAAGTTGAAGTAGTGACCTTCAATCGCGTAGCTGTTTACAAATGCGACCTTGCGGCCCGTGGGATGGCCGGTATCATTCCAGTTGCCAGTTTCCAGCAGCACCGTGCGCATCAGGCCGATTTCGATAACTTCACCGACCACGCCTTCAATCTCAACCCAATCTCCGACATGAATGCCGTTTCGCCCCATCAGGGCAAACCAGCCGAAGAAGCCGACGATGAAATCCTTCAGCGCGACGGTGAGGCCGGCTCCGGCCAGGCCGAGAATCGTCGGCATTTGGGCGGGAACGCCGACGAGCACAAACAGAATCAGCAGCACGCCTGTCGCCTGGACGGCGAAATTGACGATCGTGCGCAGCGTGCGCATCCGCCGCCGGTCTCCATGACTGTCCGAGAAGAATTGACCGACGATGAGATTCGCGAGGTATACCGCCAGGATCACGAACACGATGAGCAGCAGCGACTGCACGATCCCGCGTACAGCGATGAGCTGCACCGATTGTGCGAATGCAATCCAATTCCCGTAAACGTCCCCGAGATCCTGGTGATCCTGAATGCGGTTGTTGAGGTCGGCGAGATTCTTATGCCGCTCCGAAAGCCGACGCAGGGTCTTGATGATCGCCTCGTCCTGCGTAGCGCCTGCTGGGGCGGCTTGTGTCTCGGTGCCCGGTTGCGGCGATTGCTCGGCCTGCGCGTGCTGTTGCTGGAGTTGTTCGCGCTTCTGAAGGCTCTCGTCGCGAGCCTGCTGCAATTGCGCGACCTTGGCGCGTTGTCCCCGCCATGCTGCGATGTGGGCAATTAAGGTGGAAGCCGCCGGAACCGAGTCGATGCCCGGCAGGTTCGCCTGGGCTCGCGCCGCATCGCTCTGCTGTTGAGCGGCCTGGTAACGCGCAAACTGGCGCTGAATCCGGCCGAGCGAGTCCGCTCCGGATCGCAACAAATCGCCCTTCGCGTCGTCAAGTTCGTCCTTGTCGAGTTCCATCTGAGCCTGCAGCAGGTCGAGTTGCTGCTGCAGGTCCTGGGGAGGATTCTTGGCGGCGGCAGATTCATTCTTCAGCGTGTCGATGATTTTCTGGTCCGACTTGACCTGAGCCTCAGCCCGCCTGACACGGTCGAACGTTTCCTTGGCTTGCGGCGTGTTGGCGGAAGGATGGAGCGTGGCTTCGCGCATGCCTTCGGCGAAAGCCAGGTCCACGGCGTGGTCGGCCAAACGTAACGCCTGATTGGCGAACCGCTGCTCCTCTCGGGTTGTCGCCAGCGTCGCGAGATTGCGGGCGGTCTGTACGGGCGATTCGTCCACAAGGGGCGCGCGACGCGGCCGGCCACGCGTGGCCAACGATCCGGAGCCGCGAGTCAGAATCAATGTCGCACTGGCAAGCACAATCAGGAGGAGCAATCCAGCGAGGACGATCCATTGGCGGGTCTTCAAAACCATGGCGTAAGCTGCGAGAAATGGCTGTAACGATGATTATACGGGCAGGCGCTCGGTTGCCGCCCTTGACGAGAATTCATCAGGGCATACGGTGAAGAATGCGCTGAGGGAACTCGCTGTCCGACCCGAAGCGATGCCGAGATGTCGATCAACGAAGACGCAGATGCCTAGCGTCCGAGAAACTTTTCCAGCACATCGAGATCGGCCTGAGTCTTGTCCACATACTTCTTGGCCTTGATGGCGTCGCCCTTTTCGGCAGCTTCCTGGGCCCGGGAGAGATTCACCTTCATGAGTTCCTGGCGCCCGCTGATGTCGCCACGCAAGCCGTACCCGGCGGAGGCCTGCTGCTGACGCAGGTGGTCGAGGCTGCTATTGACCGCTCCCGCGCGGGCGGTGAGTTGGTCGATCTCATCTTCCAGGTGATGAATATCCGGCCCGGGCGTGCCAGCGCCTTCCTGGTCGGTGTGCGTCTTGATCTTCTGGCTCTGCTTAGCCATCACGACCGGAGGCTCGGGCGCGGGGGTCGCTTCCGGCGCTGGAGTTTCCGCGACAGGAGCCGGTTGTGGTTGCACCGGGGCAGGAGTCGCTTGGGCGCGTTCGCCGGCTTTGCCGCGCTTCGGGAGATACACTCCAGCAACGACAAGGCCCGCCAGAACGAGGAGCGCGCCGAGCGTCATGTAAAGGCCGCGATGAGTACTGGGCGGCGGCATCGGCGCGGGGACCGGAGCCGGCATCGGCGCCTGTGGTATCGGTGTGACCTGAGCACTGGGAGGCGCGGCAGCCAGGCTCGCAATCTGACTCGCCGAGGTCGCGGGCGCTGTGTACGCGGAGGTGGACGGTGTTGAAGCCGCCGCCAGCGTTGCCATGTCCGCCGAGGATGCTCTGCGGACGTTGCTGAGGGCATTGCGGAATGCGTTCGCGGTCTGGAAGCGCTGGTTGGGATCCTTGGCGATCGCCACCAGGATGATTTCGTTGAGCGCGGCAGGAATCTCGGGCTGCAGCTCTACCGGCGGGCGGGGCGTCTCCTTCACATGCGCGCTCATAATGGAGTAGTCGCTGCCGGCCTCGAACGGCTTTTTGCCCGTGACCATCTCGTAGAGGCAAATGCCAACGGAATATAAGTCGGACCGGGCATCGGCGGGTTCGCCTTTCACCTGCTCCGGTGACATGTAATTGATTGTGCCGAGGCTCGTGCCCGCCAGCGTGAGAGTCCGGTCCGAGTCTGAACGGGCAATGCCGAAGTCCATTACTTTGACGACGCCTTGCGGCGTCAGCATCATGTTCCCCGGCTTGATGTCGCGATGGATAATGTTCTGCTGATGCGCGTAGCCAAGAGCGTTCAGAACCTGATCGATATAGTTGAGCGTATCCGACACGGCAATGGGTCCGGCGTGCAGGCGGGTTGCCAGCGACGTCCCTTCCACGTATTCCATGATCATGACAAGCTGATTCTCGTGGGTAAAGGCCGTACGCAATTGCGCGATGTTGGGATGATTCAGACTGGCCAGAAGCTTGATCTCACGCAGGAAGCGCGCCGCGAGTTCCTGGCGCCCGGCGAGGTCAGGCAAGAGGATCTTCATGGCCTCGATGCGGTCGGAGATGACGTTGCGGACCTTGTACACGCGCCCCATTCCGCCTTCGCCCAGTTCGGTGAGAATCTCATAGTCGCCAATCCGCTTGCTGGTTTCGTCGCTCATGTCTGCGCTCCTGGAGGACAGGAAGGGCCGGCTGGGGAAGGCCGCGATTCCGCGTCTGAATGGTCGTGGGGCCGAATCCACCCCAAAGTTGTGGCGGAAATTATGCCTTCCATGGAGAGGCAGGTCAAGCAGGGCATGCCGGACGCCCTTGGGGGCTGCCGCCGGACAGGCGGCCCCCGAATCCGCCTGACCCTCAGAAGCGCAGGTTATTCAGGTATGCATAGCTGGACTGGATCGCCTCGAACGGCTGGCTGGCATAGTCCTGCTCGACAAAATAGTGCTTGATTCCGGCCTCACGCGAATGGGCAAGAAGACGCTTCCAGTCGATGGAGCCGCTACCGACCGGAGTCATGTTCGGTGTCACGTTCTTGAAGGCGACCCACTCCCCGGGTTTCTTTGCCTGTGGGATGTTCTTGATGTCTTTTACGTGCACAAGCGGGAAGCGGCCGGGATAACGTGAAAAGTACTTCAGCGGATCCTGCCCCGCGACGGTCATCCAGCACAAATCCATCTCCAACTGCACCAGGTTCGGATCGGTTTCTTCGAGCAGGATATCGTAAGCCAGTTTGCCGTTGACCTGTACGAATTCGAAGTGATGGTTGTGGTAGGCGAACTGAATGCCGGCCTTTTTGCTGATCTCGCCTGCCTTGTTGAAGACCTCGGCCGCGCGCTTCCATCCGTCTGGAATGGAGCGAATTTTCTCGTCGATCCAGGGACAGACAATGTATTGGTTCCCGATCACCTGGCTGCCAGCCACAACCTGGGGAAACTTCTCAAAGAGGCTCGGATAGTCCACATGCATCGAGGGCGCGACGAGTCCATTGTGGTCGAGCACCGCCTTCACTTGCTGCGGCGTGCGCTTGAAGTATCCGGCGAACTCAACCTCCTTGTAGCCGATGGCCGCAACCTTGGCGATTGTCTCCTCGAAGTTGCGCTTCATCTCGCCGCGCACGGTGTAAAGCTGCAGTCCGATCGATTCGATGCGATCGGGATCCGACGCCCACGTCAGCCGCGGCGCGAAGACCGCAGCGGCCGCCATGCTTCCAAGAAATGTCCGGCGATTCACGCTAGAGTTCCCCCTTTTTCATGGAATTGACGGCAAAGTCACAGGCACGTGCAGTGAGTGCCATGTAGGTAAGCGACGGATTCACGCACGACGATGACACCATGCAGGCGCCGTCGGTGAGGAACAGATTTTTGACGTCGTGAGCCTGATTGTGAGCATTGAGCACCGATGTTTTCGGATCGTTCCCCATACGCGCGGTGCCCATTTCGTGAATTGTCAGGCCCGGAGCATTGTCTTCCACGTAGGGCGTGATTTCTTTCGCGCCGGCGGCGGCCAGCATTTCGGCGGCGGCGATGGACATGTCTTTCAGCATGGCCCGCTCGTTGTCGCGCCACTGGCAGCGAATGCGCAACGCAGGAATTCCCCACTCGTCCAGCACTTCCTTGTCGAGTTCGACGCCGTTGGCTTCGTTGGGAAGGCACTCGCCGAAACCGTAGAAATCCATCATCCACGGTCCCGGTTCAATCAACATGTGTTTGAACTCAGCGCCAAAGCCCGCCAGTTCAATGCCACGCTCCCAACCGGTGCGCCATCCACCGCCTTGCATGCCATATCCGCGCAGAAAGTTCGGATACTTGCCCTTGACATTGCGGAATCGCGGCACGTAAATGCCGTTCGGGCGCCTGCCCTGCGTGGTTTTGTCTTCGTTGCCGGAAATGCGGCCCCCCGCCCCGCCACCCATGGTGTGATCCATCAGGTTGTGGCCGAGCTGGCCGCTGGAATTCGCGAGGCCCGCGGGAAATTCGGTGGTGACCGAGTTCAAGAGCAGGCGCGTGGACTCGAGCGTTGACGCGCACAGGAATACGATGCGGCCATGAAATTCGAGGGCTGCCTTGGTCTGACCGTCGATGACATGAACTCCCGTTACTTTGCGGCTGGCAGAATCGAAGATCAGGCGCTGCACGACACTGTACGGGCGGATTGTGAGCTTGCCCGTGGCAAGAGCCGCCGGCAACGTGGAGTTCAGGCTGCTGAAATAGGACTTCGTGATGCAACCGTGATCGCACGGCCCGCAATAGTGACAGGCGGCGCGCCCGCGATGAGGCTGGGTCAGCACGGCGCTGCGTCCGATGGTCATCAGCCTCTCGCCGGAAAAATGCTTTGCAATGGCGTCCTTGACCAGAAGTTCGGTGCAAGTCATCTCCATCGGCGGAAGGAATTTCCCGTCGGGCAAGTGCGGTAACCCTTCAGCCTGCCCGCTTACGCCGATGAAGTCTTCCACGTAGTCATACCAGGGAGCAAGGTCCCGGTATCGGATCGGCCAGTCGATGGCGATGCCTTCGCGCGCGTTGGCTTCGAAATCGAGATCGCTCCAGCGATAGGATTGACGTCCCCAGATGATGGACCGGCCGCCGACCTGGCGTCCGCGGATCCACAGGAACGGCTTACCTTCTTCGGTGGTATACGGATTCTGCCGATCGTTGACGAAGAACTTGCTGTTCAGCTCATCAAGCGCGTTGCACTTCTGCTGCACCGGCTGTTCGCGATTGAACCTGGCCCGGTCGCCCATCTCGCGGAAACGTTTCTTCCAGACCGGGACGTGTTCCACATAGTCTCGGTTGGGCTCGATCGGGCGGCCTGCTTCGAGGACTAATGTTTCCAGGCCCTTCTCGGTCAGTTCCTTGGCGGCCCAGCCGCCGGTGATCCCGGAGCCAATG
This sequence comes from Terriglobales bacterium, assembly GCA_035519435.1. GTDB lineage: Bacteria > Acidobacteriota > Terriglobia > Terriglobales > Acidobacteriaceae > Acidiflorens. The sequence goes on along the minus strand of DATIWL010000005.1, from coordinate 16,322 downwards.
ACGATGGCGTCGTAGGTTTTCGGAGGCATCTATTTCGCGGCCTCCGGCTCTTCAAGCGGCGCACAACCGGTATGCTGCGATGGAATGATCTCGTAGTGCAAAGCCTGGCGGGCGCCCTCTTCCGAGGTGAAGTAGCCGACCAGCGTCAGCTGCTTGATCGTGTGGAAGAAAGATCTGTCGACCGACCCGTAATGGCGTCGCCTGCGGCGCGATCCACCGACCTCAGCCTGCTTCATCTGGGTGAGCTCTTCGTCGAGGATCGTCAGCAGTTCCATCTGCTGCACGGGAGGGCAATCGACAAAGTTCTTCCCGAACAGGCTGCGGCTCTGGATATCCACGTTGTCCAGGCCGGTGAGAAAGGCCTCCTTGTCGTCCTCATCGCACCACTCGGTGAGAATCAGGTCGATGAACTCGTTCACGCGCGCCGCCTTGGCGCCCGGCGTGTCCGTCTGGGGAATGATCCACTCCGCAATCGCGGCGACAGTCATGTCCTGATGAGGTTTGAGCGTCTTCAGGGACGGCGTGGCAGGCAGTTGATCGTGAGCCTGCACCAGAAGCGCAAGAACGTCGCGCGGGGCGAGCGGAAGAGCGGCGGTTCCGAAAAGAAGCCGGATGACTTCACGTCGCTGCATGTATATCCCTCGACCCCCGAAGTCTGCGTAGATTAGTCTGGCGCCGGAAATTCGTCAATTACCCTGTCGTTGAGGTGCCGGACACGGCGCGGACCGCCGCTTCGCGCGCGGTTCGCAGGCTGGCCACGGGATCGGCGGTGGGCTCGAACTCCATCGCGACATAGCCGTGGTAGTTCAGCTGTGCGAGCTTCCGATAGATGTTGCTGTAGTTGATCTCGCCGGTTCCGGGTTCGTGGCGGCCCGGAACGTCCGCCACATGGAAGAGGCCGGTCTGATCGAGATTCTTCTCCAACTTCGCAATCAGGTTCCCCTCGGAGATTTGTTCGTGGTAGAAGTCATAGAGAAATTTCACACGTGGGTGATTTACGGCGCGGACGATCTCGAATCCCTCGGCCACCGAGGTCAGGTAGTACTTCGGATTTTCCTCCTGATCGATGTTCTCCAGCAGCAGCGTCAAGTTGTGCTTGTCGGCGGTCTCACTTGCTCGCTGGAGCGACTCGATGCAACTTGCATGATGCCCTTCGCGCGATAGACCGTCGACGCGGTCGCCGGAAAGGACGATGATCGCAGGACACTCCAGTCGCTCAGCAACCGGCACCAGGGCGCGCAGATCGGCAAGAAACTTGTCGCGCGCCCGCGGATTCGCAATGCCGGCCCACACGCCAGCCATAGCGTCGACAACGATGTTCAGCGAATGCAGCTTCACCGTAGCCCGGCGAAGATCTTCCGCGGACCATTTCGTATATTCGTCGACGAGTTCGACCGCATGGTAGCCGGCCTCCGCGACCTTCTCGATACGCTCGTCAAACGGGCGGTCCCGCAGGATCGTCCAGAGCATAACGGAGAAGCGGAAGGGGACCGGTGCTTCAGCCGGAGCCGCTTCTGCGGGAAGAGCGGGCAACACGGCGCCTCCCAAGGCAGCTCCGGCCAGAGTTCGCGAGAATTGACGGCGATTCATGGCCTCAGGCGGTGGTTCCCAGCAACTCGGCACGAACGTTCTTCAGTACAGTCAGCGCACGCTGCACGCCGACTTCCCCCGGCAGGATCGGATCCTCGTTCTCTACGCTCAGCATGCCCTGGTACCCGACTTCCATGTACGTGCGCACAATTTCCTTCCAGGTGTTGGCGCTATGGCCGTAGCCGACCGCGCGGAAAGTTTCGGAGGCCTGGGGAAGCTCGCTTTTCTCGAAAGCGAAATTGAGCACACCGTAGTGATCGACATTCTGCTTGTAGAAAGTTGTGTCCTTCATGTGGGCGTGGAAGATGCAACCTTGCTTGCCGAGCATGCGGATCACTTCGAGCGGATCACAACCCTGCCAGAAAAGATGACTGAGATCGACGTTGGCGCCGATTTCCTCTCCGACAGCGTCGCGGAGCTTAAGCAGCGTAAACGGGTTGTAGACGACAAAGTTCGGATGCATTTCGAAGGCGAGCCTGTGGATGCCATGTTCGCGCGCAAATCTTGCCGCTTCTTTCCAATACGGGATTACCTTCTCCTTCCACTGCCACTCGACCGCCTTTGCATACTCCGGAGGCCAACGATACGTGATCCAGTTCGGCATGGTGTCCGTGGGAGAGCCCCCCGGACAGCCGGAAAAGCCGACAATCACTTCGACTCCGAGCCGTTCGGCCAGCAGGACCGTGCGGCGGAAGTTTTCGGCATCACGCTGCGCGATCTTCGGATCGGGATGCACGGGGTTGCCGTGACAACTGAGCGTCATCACGCGGACGTTCTTGTCCGCAAATTTCCTTTGCCAGACGCGCATCTTGGCGGGGTCGTCGAGCAGTTCCTGCGCCGGACAGTGCTTGTCGCCGGGATAACCACCGGTGCCGATCTCAGCGGCCTCAACACCCCATGCCGCATACTTCTCGAGCATCTGGTCGAGCGAGAGATCGGGAAACGCAGGATCGAACACGCCGATGGGGATTTTGCGAGCGACACCCGGGGCAAGCGGAGTCTCCTGCGCTGGTGCGAGTGCCGGCAATGCAGCCGAGGCGGCCAGGGCCCCGGCGGTAGCCAGGAATCTTCTACGAGCGGAAACATCAGCGGTTGGATTGCGATCCATGAGAAGTCAGCCTCGCGACGAGGATTGGAACCACCGCACGGAATTGCGGCGCGAGCATTATAGCCTTGCAGGAGTCGAGCGAGGGTGCAGTCTATTCGTAACGCAGAGCTTCGATCGGATCGAGCCGCGACGCGCGGATAGCAGGCAGCATCCCGCTGATCAGGGCCACTGCTCCGAGAATCAGCGTCGCCACCAGCAGGGTCATGGGATCGATCATCAGCCGGATGTCCCCGGCTTCGGCATGCTTGGCGAGCGCGCTGTATAGAGTCAGTCTCCCCACGGAAAGTGATACCGCATAGGCGAGAAGGACCCCCAGCACGCCGCCAAAGAAGCTGATTGTGAGCGCCTCAGCCAGGAATTGCAGGAAAATCTCGCGACGCGTGGAACCCAGGGCTTTCTCCACGCCGATTTCCCGGGTTCGCTGCGTGACGGAAACCAGCATGATGTTCATCAGGCCGACCCCGCCAATACCCAGGGTCAGCGTGCCGATAAAGCCGAGCAGGACCTTCAGACCCATGGTAATGAGCTGGAACTGGTGCACCTGCTCCATCAGGCTGAAGACGAACATCGCTCGGCGATCGCTGGCGTTGAATTTGTGCTGCAGGGCCATGACGTCACGGATCGCACGTTCCAGTCCCTGATAGTCGTTGACTTCATAGCTGATCCAAATGCTTCCCAGATAGTGTGTGTCGGTGAGGTCGCCCATTGTCGTGAACGGAATGTAGATGATGCGATTGATGTCGTTATCGCCCTCCTGCATTTTGGGCTGCAGGATCCCGATCACTTCGAAACTCAATCCGTTGATGCGGATGTGTTCTCCCAGCGCGTTGCGTCCGGAGAAGAGTTTCTCTCTCGCTTCCGACCCGAGCACGGCTACCCGTCCCCTTTGCATCATGTCTTCCGGGTTGTAAAAGCGGCCTTCCGCCACTTCCAAAACCTTGATGGCGGAAACCACCGGGTAGTCGCCCATGACCGTGAGACTGAACTCCCGGTTTTCGTACTGGATCGTGCCGTCCTTATAGGCTTCGGGCGTGATGCGTGTAATCTGCGGAACATTCGCGTTGAGCAGGTCGATGTCCTCCAGCGTAAAGCGAAGGCGCGCACCGGCCTTTTCTCCGCCCGCCTGCATCGACGTACGGCCAGGCACGAGGATCATCGTCTTCGTGCCGAAGCTTGCGAAAATGTTGCCGATCGCCACTCCGAATCCGTTGCCATAGGCAAGAAGCAGGACGACGGTCGCGATCCCCCACGCCATGCCGAGCATGGTGAGCGCGGTGCGCCGCCGGTTGTACTTCATGGCGGTCCAGGATTCACGGAGGATGTCGCGCATCATAGTTCTTGCCTCAACGCTTCGACCGGCTGCAGGTTTGCAGCCTGTCTCGCGGGGTAGAGGCCGGCAGCCACTCCTGCCAGGGCCAGGCTGCTGATGGCCAACGCGGCCGTCATCGGGACCAGCTTGGGCGGATCGAACCCGCCCGGGCCTCGGATCGTCCCCAGTGCGGCCATCAGCGCAGCCGAGACGCCCATGCCAATCAGACCGCTGACGACGGTGAGCAGAATCCCCTCCAGGAAGAACTGCAGCAGGATGCTGTGATTCGTGGCCCCCAGGGCCTTCCGCAGACCGATCTCGCGCGTCCGTTCGGTCACCGACACGAGCATGATGTTCACAACTCCAATGGCGCCGAGCGCGAGCGTAACCATGCCGACTCCGCCGAGAAAAACGTTCATGGCGTCGAAGATGGCTCCCACCATCTCGGACTGCTTAATCGTATCCCACCCCTCGAAGGCGTTGTCATCGCGATAGTCAAAACCGTGATTGCGCGCCACAACTTTCCGTACTTCCATGAATGCCAGTTCGTGTTCCGCCCGGGTGCGCGGCTGATAGTTGATGAACGAAACCATGCCTTTCTGCTGTTCTCCGCGAATGGGGAAATATTCGCTCATCACCTGAAACGGAATGTAGCCGCGAGCGTTGGTCGAGTTATTGTCGCCGCGGCCGACACGGCGCAGCGTTCCGATGACTTCAAAGCGAATACCGTTAAGCACGATCGTCGCGCCGACGGCGGGCCGGCCTGGAAACAGATTGCGGGTCATCTCCTCGCCCAGCACAATCACGTTGCGTTTCTGGGCACCGTCGAGATCGTTGATCCAGCGGCCCTGGTTGATCGGGAGAAAACGAATCTGATTGAACTGCGGCTCGATTCCCGTAATCTGTCCGTTCGCCGTCGCGAATTCGCTGACCGCGCGCACATCGTCGCGGGTGAGAACCGGCGACGCTTCGCGGATGTATGGCGCGGAGCGGATGTCGAGATAGTCCTTGTAGGTGAGGCGATAGTAGCGCGCTGAGCGCATGCTGCCTTCGACCAGCGGAGCGCGCCCGGGAAAGATGAACATGATGTCCTTCCCGAACTCTTCCATCTCGCGCTTGTTGCCGGACCGGAACCCCTCTCCCAACCCGACCAATAACAGGAGCGACCCAATTCCCCAGGCAATGCCGAACATCGTGAGGAAGGAGCGCAGCTTGTGCGCCCACAGAGTGCGGAATATTTGCGCAAAAATGTCGGCCAGAGCACGCATGGAATCGAATCAACTCTATCCGTTTATTTTACATTTGCGAAAACGCAAGCCTTTGTGCGCCGCCTCACTTGCGAGTGTGAAACGCGGCCAGGGCAGCCTGTCCCAGGCTGATGCCCCCGTCGTTGGGCGGAACGTCGTGGTTGGTCCAGATCTGAAGGCCGGCCTTCGACAACTCCGGCACCAGATCTTCCAGGAGCATCTCGTTCTGGAAGACCCCGCCGGAGAAAACGACCGTATCGAGGGTGTGGGTTCGAGTCAGGGCTTTCACTGCATCAGCAAGGCCGAAGGCAATCCCCCGTTGGAAGGCTCGAGCGATGTCTTCTGTTCTGCGCCCCATCGCGCGATCGCTGACCACGGCTCGGATCAGTGGCCGAAAGTCCAGCGCTCCATCGAGAAACGGGAATGGATAAGCGTCAGACGTGGAGGCTGTGCGCGCGATATGCTCCAGCCACATTGCGGCTTGGCCTTCGAACGTCGTCTCGCGGGTAAATCCAATGAGGGCAGCGCCCGTATCAAAGAGCCGGCCCACGGAAGTCGTCGGGAAGGTTCGGACCTTCTTGTCGATTAGCTGCAACGCGGTCTGGTAGCGCGCCGAAAAATTGAATGGGAGTGCCGCCAGGTCCGGCAGGTCATCGATCTGTGCCAGGAAACCGGCAGCGGCCTGCACGGGGAATTCGGCCGCAGCGTCGCCGCCAGGAAGAGCAGCGGTGCGTAAGTGCGCGATTCTGGTGAAACCCGCTCGCAAGCTGCCAACAAAGAACTCTCCACCCCAAATGGCGCCGTCGTCTCCGTAGCCGGTGCCGTCGAAGCTGACGCCCAAGACGGGCTTGTCCCACGCCTCTCGCTCCGCGAGCACTGACGCAACATGAGCACGATGATGTTGAACAGCGAGTGTCTCGCATGACGGAAGCTTTCGGGCATACATCGTCGACCGGTACTCCGGATGTGCATCATGAACCACCAGCAGATCGTCCCATTGGATCTCATACATCGTCGCCAGGTCGCGAATGGTTTCTTCGAACGCCCGAAACGCCTCCAGGTGATCGAGATCGCCGATGTGCTGGCTGACAAAAGCCTGGCCATTGACGACCAGCGTGACTGTGTTCTTGAGATCGGCGCCCACCGCGAGAATCGGCTTCTCCGCCGGCAGAGTCCGAACAGCGCCCGGGGAATATCCGCGGGAGCGCCGCAAGATGACCGGGCCCGCCGCGCCGGAACGGGCAACCGAATCGTCCACGCGACGCGCAATTGGGCGTTCGCCAACCAGAAACGCATCGGCGATACCGCCCAGCCGGTCGAATGCATCGTCATCTTCGTAGGCGATCGGCTCGCTCGACCGATTGGCGCTGGTCATGACGAGAACCCTGGGAGCGCCGCCTGCAAACAACAAGTGCTGCAGGGGCGTGTAGGGCAGCATGACGCCGAGTTCCCGGTTACCCGGCGCGATTTCAGCAAGTTGCTCCTTCGCAGGCGCCAGCACAATGGGACGCGCGACGGAGGCGAGCAAAGCCTCCGCATCGGGCAGCAGCTCAACCAGCGAGCGCGCGGCAGCGATATCTCGAACCATCACGGCAAACGGTTTCTCTTTGCGAAACTTGCGTTCGCGCATGGCGCGGACAGCAGCGGGATCGCGCGCGTCGCACGCCAGGTGGTATCCGCCGAGTCCCTTGATCGCCACGATCTTTCCGTCATTCAGCAGCTCGACGGTGTGGCGGATCGCTGGCTCGTCACCATTGATGACTTCGTCTCCGATCCGCAGATAGTAGTGCGGCCCGCATGTGGGACACGCTACCGGCTGCGCATGGAAACGCCGATTGGCGGGATCGTGGTATTCGCGATCGCAGTAGTCATCGAACGGCCATGCCTTCATCGTCGTATTCGGCCGGTCGTAGGGCAGACCCAGGATCACCGTGTAGCGCGGGCCACAGTTGGTGCAGTTGATGTAGGGATAACCGTGGCGTCGATCCTGCGGGTCCTCGAGCTCGCGCAGGCAATCCTCACATACCGGCAAGTCGGGTGAGATGCGGACGCTGGGACGGTCCCGGCGTTCACTTTCGCGGATCACAAACGCTTCCAGATCGAGTACCCGAGCCGGCTGAACCAGGAAGGAAGAAATCACTGCCGCGGGTGGCGCCTCGGCACGCAGCGATCGCAGAAACGAATCCAGGTCAGTTGCATCGCCTTCGGCATGGATCTCCACGCCCTCCTCGTCGTTCAGGACCCACCCACGGAGGCCGTGTGCCTGGGCGATCCGATACACAAACGGCCGGAAGCCCACGCCCTGCACGACGCCGCGAATCCTGATAGAACGAGCAGTTTGCATGGATGGTTGCATCCCCGGTTCGGTGCGGCGCGGTCAGGCCCCTGCGGTCCTCCTGCCGGCTCCGCAAATGCCGAAATTCAGAGCTCTCTGCAGGATTTGGCCGATTTACGAATTGTCGAGTTCATAGTTTTCTGTAGGAAGATACCCTGACCGGAGTCCTCCTTGATGATAAGCGAGCTGTATCCGATGCCAAGCCAGTTTCTGTGTCGTGAACTCTACCGGGCTCTGTTCGGGCCCAATCCCGATAAAGTGCAGGAGCAGATTGCCCATGCGGAATGGGCGATCGTACTGCGCTCCAGACAACTCTCCGGAGAACAAGTCGGCCACATGGAAGAAGAGCAGGACCTCAATGATGCTCTGTATGCGCTGCAGGCGCTGAAGAGATGTATCTTCTTGGCCTCTGACGCTTTTACTGCCGCGTGAGCCACGATGCCCCGGCTCCGAGCCTGATAAGCTTCTCTCTGCGTGGAGCAGAGATACGACGCGATCATTCTCGGAGCCGGTGCGGCCGGACTTATGTGCGCTATCGAAGCCGGCAAGCGGGGACGCCGGATTCTGGTCCTGGAGCGCGCCGAGCGGCCGGGCAAGAAGATCCTGATTTCCGGCGGAGGGCGATGCAATTTCACGAATCTGTATACGGCTCCGGAGAATTTCGTCTCGGCAAACCCGCACTTTGCGAAGTCTGCCCTAGCTCGATATACGCCAGCCGACTTTATCGCTCTGGTTGAGAAGCACCGAGTTCCCTATCACGAGAAAAAGCTCGGACAGCTTTTCTGCGATCGCTCGGCGCACGACATCACGGGATTACTGGAAGAGGAATGCCACAAGGCTGGAGTCACCATCCTGACGAATGTCCGGACCGATGGGGTCAGCAAGGCTGACCATTTTGTAGTCCGCACACCCTCGACCGATTTCCATGCGCCGCGGTTGGTGGTTGCGACGGGAGGTTTGTCGATCCCGAAGGTCGGTGCGACGTCCTTTGGGTACGATCTGGCACGTCGGTTCGGTTTAAGAATTCAGCCGCCTCGCCCCGCTCTGGTTCCCTTGCTGTTCCGCGAGCCCGATCTGAAGCGGTGGTCCGGTCTGGCTGGCATCTCAACGGAGATTACTGCTTCCCTCCCCTCCGCGGAACCACAGTTCCGCGAGAAAATGCTGTTCACACACCGGGGCCTCAGCGGCCCGGCAATCCTTCAAGTCGCCTCGTACTGGAACGGCAACGAAGCGGTCACCATCGACCTTGCGCCGGAGCGCGATTTGCGCGCTGAGTGGCGGACGCGCCGCAACCGCGAGCCCGGGGATTGGAGATCGTTCCTGCGGGAGATCATGCCGCGCCGGCTGGCGGACAGGTGGGTGGAAATCTATCCCCTTGCGGGCGCATCAGACCAAAACCTGTCCCATGCTGAGAACCAGATTCATGCCTGGAAAATTCTGCCAGCTGGGACCGAAGGTTTTGGCAAAGCCGAAGTCACCGCTGGCGGCGTCGACACGGACGAGCTTTCTTCCCGGACTTTCGAGAGCCGGCGAGCACGTGGACTGCACTTTGTGGGAGAAGTCGTCGACGTAACGGGACAACTGGGAGGCTTCAATTTCCAGTGGGCCTGGGCCTCAGGATATTGCGCCGGGCAAGCGATTTAGTGGTGTGCCTTACCTTGGGTTTATGTGCCCGCCTCGCTCAGCGGCGCGCCTTCTTCCATGAACGGCATGCGTCCGAGAATCTCGGCAGCTCTTTCGAGTTGCGAAAGATCTTCCCCGGTGAAATCGGATCCAGCCAGTGACGCATCCAGTCCTTTGCGTGAGATCTGGATCACACCGAGAACCTTGCCACTCGCTTGTATCGGAACGGACATGATCTTTTGAATCGGCGGCTGCTCGGCAACATGCTCGCCTTCGCCAGCACCCAGCTTGACCGATTCGAACAGGCTGGCATGCTTCACACGGGAAAATGTGTTGGAGAGCAAGGGCGTCCCGGTTGCGGCGGTTCGCGCGGCTACCGCGGAGCTCGTCATGGGAATGACGCCGGCGGCGCGGAGTTCGCTGGGAAACACGAACCGGAGACTGCCTTTTTCCACCCGCAGCAGTGCCACCTCGTTGCGATGCACGTGCAGAATCTGGGCGAGCTTCGCACAGACACGCTCAGCACTAGGAGAGTCCACCAGCATCTTTTCCAGTTCCTGAACACCGTGAGGATGCTCTTTAGCCGTCTTGGTTCCTGTAGCGTGATGAGATCGAGATGACGATGACATAGTTCGGCCCTGAAGGCCCTACGATATCCTGCGGGTACCACCGATTTCCTGACAAGTTACGGGAGTACTTTGCCTGGAATCCTTTCGAGGCGCTGCAAATTGCAACAGCGTGGAATCGTGCACGCGTCTATGCCCCTTGGAGTAAACAGAGTTGCGATTTTTCCGCCCGCTATCCTTCTATTTCCACAGGTCAGAGGTTTATATTTAAGCCATCATCTGAGACGAATCGGGCCAGGAATTGTTGTGAGGCAACGTGTATGCGGCTTATTCATCATTTCCGGCCCTTACTGGAACTAGGCAGTTGTAAGGAGTACTGTATGGCAGCAAAGAATTCCGGTAGCACCCCTCGCCGCACCCGGAAAGCGGCTTCCGTTCAATCGCCGATGGCAGTACCCGCGCCTGAAGGTGTGGAGAAGTTCACCTCGGTTAACCTCAGTACGGTTGACCTGGAGGATGAAATTCGCCGCCGCGCGTACGAGATTTATCTGCAGCGGGGCTCCAATCCGGGCAGCGAAAACGAGGATTGGCTGATTGCGGAGCGTGAAGTACGTTCCCGTGCAGCCACTGCCGGGCATAGCGCCTGAGGTCCGCGCCAAAGTACCTGCCTTTGTGCGCCCGGGGAGCGCTATGAGTTCGTTAGGAGCAAAGCAGTGCTGTCGTTCGCCTCAGTTGCTTCCCACCAAGTTGAGGAATCTTGCGGATTGGACCGCTTCCGGTAATGCCCGCCTAGCCGAGCCACTTCCGCGAGCGTCTCCGCCAGGGCTTGGGTAGCTGCCCTCCGGGCGGCATGGCTCAAGCTGGTCCCAACCTCATACCGATGCCCGGTGATGCCGACCAGGAGTACTTCGTCCGGATTTTGGCCCGCAAGCTCTGCAATGAGCAGCGACTCCGAAAGCGCGGGGGAATGGGGGTCCATCCGAACCGGCGATGGCCCGTGTTTCAGGATATCGGCCCGACGGTAGAGCGTGACTGTTCCCGGTGACGCGCCATTGTCGACAGAATCGATGAGGATCAGCGCGTCCTGGCCGGACAGGTGTGCCACTAGATCGAGCCCCGGCGTGCCCAGGTCCGAGACGGTAATTCCTTCGCCGAACTCATAGTTCGCTTCGAGCAGCCGGACGACGTACGGTCCGACGCCGTCGTCGCCGAGGAGCACGCTACCGATCCCGCCGATGGTGATCTTTTTTTTCACAATACCTTTACGCGAGCTATCTGCCGCCCTGAAGGGTCAAATGTGTGGCATGCGCAGGCCATGCACGGATCGAACGAATGTACCGTGCGCAGCACTTCCAGAGGCTCATCGGGACGCGCCATGGGGGTGTGCAGCAACGAAGCCTCGTACGGTCCATGCGCACCCGACTGATCGCGAGGGCTGGCATTCCACGTCGATGGGACGACCGCCTGGTAGTTCTTGATTTTTCCATCTTTGATCACAACCCAGTGCGACAGGGTACCCCGAGGCGCTTCGTGTGTGCCCACACCTTCGACCTCACTCGATGGAAATACCGGCTGGTTGTGAACGTTCAAGTCGCCCTTCGCGACGTTATCGACCAGCAGCTGCCAGTGTTTCTGTGCCAGCTCGCCCAGCACCGCGGCGCGAATCGCGCGGGCTCCGTGGCGGCCGAGGGTCGAGTGCAGCATTGCAGGCGTAGCGTTCACGCCGGCAATCGCCGAGATCTTGCTAAGCGCCAATTCGGCGTACTTGCGGGTCAGCGGATGTCCCTGCGCGTATCCGATCAGGACTTGCGATAGCGGTCCGACCTGCATCGGCTGTCCTTTGTAACGTGGTGATTTGACCCACGAGTACTTTTTGTCGCCGTCCCAGCCGGTGAATTCAGGCTCGGTCTCGCCGACCCAGGGATGCAGTGGCTTCACGCCCTGGTAGTAAGCATGCGTAACATCTTCGGTCACGGATTCGCGAAATGCCGGATCGGAAGCCGTCTTGAATTTCTGTGCGCCGCCGATGTTGCCGGCCATGATGACCCCGCCGGGCAGATCGTACGCGCCCGCTTTCGTATCGAGCGGCAGATCGGGGACAGCGAGGTAGTTCGTGACGCCGCTGCCGATCTTGAACCACTCCGGGTAGCTCGCCGCTACCGCGCACACATCGATCAGGTACACGTTGTTGACGAAGTCGACGACTTCATCGAGCAGAATCTTGATCTGCTCCAGCTTGTCCATCCCGAGAGCGCTCGGGCTATCGAAATCGATCGCGTTCGCGACGCCGCCAACCAGCAGATTCTGAATGTGCGGTGTCTTCGATCCCAGCATGCCGACAATCTGCAGCGCCTTGCGCTGGTATTCGAGCGCCTGCAGATAGTGTGTGAACGCCAGCAGATTGATATCCGGGGAGAGCCGCATCGCCGGATGTCCCCAGTAGCCGTTGGCAAAGATTCCGAGCTGTCCGCTCGCGGCAACGGCGTTGACCTTGTCCTGGGCGGCCTTCAGTTCATTGCGCGAGTTGCGCGGCCACGGGGAAAGACTTTCCGCCAGCTTGGAGGTGCGCGCCGGATCGGCCTTGGGGATCTGAAGAATATCGACCCAGTCCAGCGCCGACAGCTGGTAGAAGTGCACAATGTGATCGTGCAGGGCGTGCGCGATCAGAATCAGGTTGCGGATGAACTGCGCATTCGGCGGCACTTCCAGCTTCAAGGCATCTTCGACCGCACGCACGCTGGCCATGGCATGCACCGTAGTGCAGACACCGCAGAAGCGCTGCGTGAACATCCACGCATCGCGCGGATCGCGCCCGCGCAGAATTTTTTCGATGCCGCGCCACATGGTGCACGAAGCCCAGGCGTTGGAGACGGCGTTGTTGTCGACCTCTACGTCGATGCGGAGGTGGCCTTCAATTCTTGTAATGGGATCGATGGTGATTCGTCGCGCCATAGTTTGCTCTCAGTCGCCCTGCGCTGCTTTGGGTTCGTCGCTGCCGAAATATCCGCCTTGGAAATACCCGGTCCAGCGAATGTACGGACGCCGGAACCGGAAGTAGTTCGCCATGTCGTGCCACGCATGCAGCGGCGCAGGCAGAATGGCCAACCTCTTGACTGCAACCAGAAACCCGGCCACGCCCAGGGCGATGAAGCCAAGGGAAACGACGATTTCGATCGTTGCCGGGAAGTACAGTGCCTCCGGGTTGGGACGGAATGCCAGCGTGGTCGGGCTGAAGCGATAGAGCATGCCGCCTGCCGAACTGAGGATGTATCCCATGAACATCGGTTGCGGATCGCGCGTTTTCACCGACCTGTACAGCAACCAGCCGCCCCCGGCGATGAACACAGTTTCCAGCCAGAAGACTCCCGCGAAACGGTCGAAGTGGAACGCGGTTCCCAATGCGCCTCGAAACGCGATGTCGAGGATGCGCAGCGCCAGCCATCCTCCGATCAGGCAGGTCGTGATGCGCGCCGCTTCCGCCAACACATCCATGTCCATCGCCCGTTTCCACATCAGGCAGCACAGCATCGTAGTTCCGGCCACGCAACCAAAGGACATGAAGCAGGCGGCGCCGAGGTAGAGAACCGGCAGGAACAAGGTCTGCCACAACGGATGCACGCGCTCGCCCGCCAGCAGCATCAGCGCGCCGAGCGACGATTGGTGCATCCCGGGCAACAGGTAGGCCAGCGAAATCACCCAGGGAAAGACCGAGTGCAACTTGCGCTCGATTTTTTCCACTCCCGGCCGCAGGCGCGAGTCGAAATACCACAATCTCTCGAGCACCGGCGGCAGGTTCTCAATCGCCAGCGGCAACATGGCATAGATCGACATGCAGATTGCCACCTCCGCCAGCGGCGAGTGCATGTTCCACTTCCACGGGAAGACGATCCAGTAGAAGTTCCAGGGACGGCCGGCATCAATGCCCAACAACAACAAGCCGCACGCATAGGCGAGGAAGCTCGTCAGCAGCGCCATTCGCATGAGCGCGAACATCCGCTTGCGCCGGAAGACCCAGGCGGCGATCCCCACGGCGAACGCGCCGGAACCGAGCGCGGTCAGCACCATCACATTGAACGTCTTCCAAATGCCCCAGCCAAAGGCGTCATTCATGCCGCTCACTGGGCCGAGGCCCGCCAGTTCGCGATAGCCGGACAACGCAAACGCGATGACGACCAGTACGACAAGGCCGAGGAAGAAACGCGTCACCACAGGAAACCCGTATACCGGCACGGCCCGTTCCCAGCGATCGTCGTTTAGCGGTTCGCCGCTCATAGTTGCGCCCTCAATCCCGTTCGTTTCTCGCTCTCAAGCAACTCGTGCTCATGGCCATTGACGCTCTTGCGAATTACCTGAACGAGCCCCGCATAAAGCACAGCCGGCAACGCGAAGTAGTGGTAGAAGCGCCGTTGCCACCGCAGCGTCCGCGCAGGAACCGACTCCTGCCCCAATTCCGGCAGGCCGAGTTTCTCGAACGGAACATGCGAGAGATACAGCGACTGCGTGCCGCCGTTGTCGGCTTCGCCGTAAACGCGGTCCTGATAGTAGCGCCCCGGATGCTCGCGAATGCGTTTCTTTGCTTCGAGCAACAGCACCGTGCGTGGTCCAAAGATCACAGCGCCGGTTGGGCAAACGCTGGTGCACCCTGGCTTCAATCCTTGCGCCAGACGGTGCCGGCAAAGTTCGCACTTGGTTACCCGGGGATTGAATCCCTGCCATTGGAACCGCGGAATGTGGTACGGACAGGTGATCGTGCAATAACGGCAGCCGATGCACTTCTCCGCCGTCCAGCTGACGACGCCAGTTTCCGGATCCTTGCTCAGGGCCTGGAATGGACAACCCGCCGCACAGGCTGGATCGAGGCAATGCATGCATTGCCGTTTCACGAAGGAACTGGGTGATCCGTCGGTGGGCTTGTAGAGCTTGATGATGTTGCGCGTAAGTTCGTTCAGGTCCGAGGGTGCCTGGTGCAGGTCGTCGCCGCGCGTGTCGGGCGGAGTGTCGTTGGCCGCCGCGCACGCCGCGACACACGCCTTGCATCCGATGCAGATGGTCGCATCGTAGAGCAAGCCGACGGCGGCGCTCGGGACCGGAATGTGCTCGTCGGCCAGAGCCGGAGTCGCGCCAGCCGTGACGGCTACCGCGGCAGGCACGCCGGCTTTCGCGATCGAGGTGATCAGTTCACGTCGAGTGATGGCCACGTTAGCCCTCTTTCTTGTCCGGCGGCTCGCTTGCGGAGCGAGGCCGGTCTGCAATCACCCGTTCGACCGCGGCTTCATTGCTGCTGCGGAAACGTTGCGAGGCTACCCACGCGGCGCCGCCGACGGCACCTGCGACGGCGCCAACCAGGGCCGCGGCTCCGGTTGCGATTTTCCCTGTGCCGCTGTAGATCGGCGGATACGTGTCCGGAGGTGTTGCCAGGTGGATCGGCACGGTCTGCACGGTCGACATCCGCCACACAACGTTCTTCTCGGTGCAGCCCAGGCACGGCGCGCCGATGCCGATCGGCCAGACGCCCGGCGTTTCGTTGAAGTGCCGTGTGGCACACGCTGCATGCGTAACTGGCCCCTTGCAGCCCAGCTTGTACAGGCACCACCCTTTCCGATGGCCTTCGTCACCAAACGCGGCTGCGAAACGTCCTGCATCGAAGTGGGCACGACGGGGACAGTTTTCGTGAATCACGCGATCGTAGGCAAACTTCGGGCGTCCGAGATCGTCGAGCGCCGGCAGCCGGTTCATGGTGACGTACTCGAGCACGACGGCCAGGAGGTTATATGGGTTGGGAGGGCATCCGGGCAGGTTGACGATCGGCTTGCCGGAAACAACCGTATCTACACCGACGGCGCCGGTGGGATTTGGCTCCGAGGAAGGAATCCCGCCCCACGAAGCGCACGAGCCGATGGCAATCACGGCAGCTGACTTGGAGGCCACTTCCTTCAATACCTGCACTCCGGGCCGGCCGCCCAGTTCCATGTAGACGCCGTCATCGCGGGTCGGAATGGCGCCCTCGACGACCAGCACATACTTGCCGGCATTCTCGGCGACCGCGCTCTGCAGCGCCTTCTCCGCCTGCGCACCCGATGCCGCCATGAGTGTCTCGTGGTAGTCCAGCGAGATCACATCGAGGATCAGGTGCGCGGCGTCGGGCGCGGAAGTGCGCAGTAGCGTCTCGGTGCAGCCGGTGCAGTCCTGAAAATGCAGCCAGATGACGGACGGGCGGCGCGCCTTGCCGACGGTCGTAGCCACTTCGGCCAGCGATTTCTGGGTCAGCGCCAGCCCGACCGGGGCCGCCGCGATGAGGGTCGAGCACAAACGCAGGAAATCACGGCGGGACACCCCCGCCGCGTCCAGATGGGCCTGGATAGTCTTGTCCGGCTTGCCAGAGTTCGCCATGCAAACTCCTTAGCTTGATATGTGGACTTGCGGGCTGTGCGCTGCCTGGGAACAGCCCGGCGCGAAGCGCCGGGTCAGACTGGGCGTCGCGTGGAAGGCATCTTCTTCGAGACAGGTGGGACCGGAATATGAGCGCAGTCACGATTAGATGTGA
>DATIWL010000004.1:0-7091 GCA_035519435.1 Terriglobales bacterium | reverse complement strand
TGCGGTCTATATCCGGAAGACGGATGGCTCGCCGGCAGTACTGCTGGGCGAAGGTGGAGCGGTGGCGTTGTCGCCCGATGGGAAGTGGGCAGTCACACAATCGCAGGGATCGCCGTCGCGATTGAGATTGCTGCCCACGGGAGCGGGGCAGCCGCGCGAACTCGCCAACGACAACATCAACCACTCTTGGGCACACTGGTTTCCGGACGGCAAACGCCTACTGGTTTCAGGAAACGAGCCGGGACAGGGCGTGCGCCTGTATATCTACGATATCGCCACCAACAAGCGCAATGAAATCACCCAACCGGGTGTGAACGGCACCGCGTTTGTCATCTCGCCGGATTCGAAATGGGTGGCGGGCATTGGTCCTGATCACAAGGGCTATCTCTATCCGGTGGAGGGCGGCGATCCAAAGCTGATTAACGGCCTCCATCCCGGCGAGCAGCCGATTACCTTCAGCTCTGACGGAAAGTCTCTCTACATCTATCAGCCCGGCGAGTTGCCGGCGCGTGTGGATCGTCTTGACTTGCGAACGGGGCAGCGCACGCTGTGGAAGCAACTCATGCCGACCGACCCGGCGGGCGTTGAAAATATTGGTCCCATCCTGATGACGCCCGACGCCAAGACTTGCGTGTTTGGTTACCACCGCATGCTGGCGGACTTGTATCTGGTGGAAGGGCTGAAGTAACTTCCAGCTCCGTGTTATGATTCGCGCGCTATGTCGTCGTCCGCAGTAAGTATCCCGCCGCGGCGTTCTTTGGCCTTTTTTGCCGCCCTTGCGATGCTCATGGTGGTCGTTTCCTATGTTTTCATTCTGCTGTTGGCGGCTGCGTGCGTCTATCTCCCGTTTCTCGCGCTGATGAGAGTCAGCAATTTTCAGATTCTTGCTCTGTTCATCGGTGGAGTTCTCGTCGCAGGATCCATGCTATGGGCGCTGGTGCCACGGCGCGACAAGTTCGTTGCACCTGGTTTGCTGCTGGAACGGGCTCATCACCCACGATTGTTTGCTGAACTCGACAATATCGCAGCTGCGCTGAAAGAGCCGATGCCCCGCGAGGTCTATCTCATCGGCGACACCAACGCCTGGGTGGCAGATCGTGGCGGAATGATGGGATTCGGCAGCCGCCGCGTCATGGGTCTGGGATTGCCCCTTTTGGCCTTACTCAATATCTCGCAGTTTCGCGCCATCCTCGCTCACGAATTCGCCCACTACTACGGCGGCGATACAAAACTCGGACCGTGGCTGCATCGCACACAGATGGCCATGATCCGAACGTTCCAGAACATGGGTTCGGTGGGCCAGGCGATGCGGGTCGCCGCCATGCAAATTCTGTACGCAATTGTATTTGGCATACTCAAGTGGTACTGGCTGTTCTTTCTGCGTGCGATCAACTTCGTTTCACGACGCCAGGAATTCCGGGCCGACGAATTGGCGTGCATCGTCGCCGGTCCCCAGTCGCTGGTAAGCGGGCTTCGGACTGTGCATGGGGCGAGTCTTGGTTGGCCTGCTTATTGGAGCAGCGAACTGGCTCCGATGCTTGACTCAGGCTTTCTTCCGCCGATTACCGGTGGATTCTCACAGTTCATGGGTGCGGAGACAGTTTCCAAGAAGGTGGAAGCAGGGATTGAAACAGAGATTCGCGAAGGTAAGAGCGATCCCTATGACAGCCATCCGCCGTTGCGCGATCGCATCGCAGCGGCTGAGACACTGCCCCGGCAATCGGATGAGGAAGAACACAAATCGGCCTGGACTCTTCTAGAGGATGGAAGCGCGACGGAGTATGCCTTCCTGGTAGCGCTCAATCCAGACATGCCGAAGGACTCCTTGAAGCCAGTCTCATGGGATGAGCAGGGCAACGCCGTTGTGATTCCGATGTGGATGCAGACGGTGACGGAATACGCTCCCCTCTTGCAGGGAATGACAATAGGGTCGTTATTTGACTCGCTGGGCAAGGTTCCAGAAATCGCGCCGAAGGTCCGTGACCCAGAAGGGATGCTTCTGACGCCCGAACAGCGCGTGGAGCGGGCGCGATCTCTTTTGGGCAGCGCAGTTGGACTCGCTCTTGTCCTGAACGGTTGGAAGCTGAATGCCGGTCCTGGAGTCTTTCACCTGGATAAAGATGGAGAGCGGCTTGATCCGTTCAAAGTCACCCGGCAGCTGTGCGACGGCACGCTTCGCAATGATGAGTGGACGACCCGCTGTCAAAAGCTAGGCATCGGCGATATCCCGCTGGCTTTTCTTGAGAAGGAAGCTGCAAGTCATAGCCGACAAAGCTAGCTTGTGAAGTCCCGGGCTAAGACGCGAACCGACTATCCCCACAACCCTCGCTTCGATCACGTGCTTGCTGAAGGCGGCCGGAAACAACCATACGCTCTCGTACATGGCCGCACCGGAGCCCCCGATCGTACCAATTCCTGATCTTGAAGTGCCCTTTCGGCGTTTGCCCTGGCGCACCCTGCCGGAGACCATAGAGGCATGCTCCGAAACCTTCGTGCCATCCTGATCGTGCTTGGAAGTGCCTGTCTTGCCGCGACTTTGGGGTGCGGCAGCGCCTCGACGAATCCTGGCGGAGGAGACGGGGGAGGGGGCGGAGGAGGGGGCGGTGGCGGCGGGAATGCTGCTTGCAGTCAGATCTCGACCGGCATTGGCGCCGGTTTGGGCGGCTTCGTTCCGTTTCCGTCCGACAGCCTTTGGAACAAGGACATCTCTGCGGCGCCGGTCGATGTCAATTCGGCTGCGATCATCAACTTCATCGGCACGAGTACTGCGGTGCATCCTGATTTTGGCGCTGGGCTATACAACGGTAGTGAGATGGGGATTCCTTATGTCGTGGTCGACTCCAGCCAGGCACCCATAACGGTGAACCTCGGCGCCTACGGCGACGAGAGCGATCCCGGGCCGATGCCGATCCCATCGAATGCTCCCATCGAAGGCGACCCCAATCCGAGCGGGGACCAGCACGTGCTCGTCATCGACAAGAGCCAGTGCTGGATTTACGAGCTCTTCAGCGCGTCGCACGGGAGCGGGAGCTCATGGAACGCTGATTCGACGGCGGTCTGGGACATGCTGTCGAATGAGCAGCGCCCTTACACATGGACTTCAGCCGACGCGGCCGGGCTGCCGATCTTCCCGGGGCTGATCCGCTATGACGAAGTCGCTGCGGGCTCGATCAACCATGCCATCCGCTTCACGCTGCAGAACAGCCGCGCGGCGTTTACTCCGCCGGCCTCCCACTGGGCGGCGAACTCGAGCAACGCCAACGCGGCTCCGATGGGTATGCGCATGCGGCTGAAGTCGAGCTTCGACATTTCAGGGTTCTCGGCGAAAAACCAGGTCATCCTGACCGCACTGAAGAAGTACGGCATGATCATGGCCGACAACGGCAGCTCGATGTATCTCAGTGGCGCTCCCGACGATCGCTGGAGCAATGACGACCTGCACAACCTGGCCTCGCTGCACGCGTCTGATTTTGAAGTTGTGCAAATGAACCCGGTGTATACCTCGGCAAATGTGCCGTCGGGCAGTGATCCGCAGATTTCGAGCTTTACGGCCACACCAAACGCAGTGTCCGCGGGACAGTCGGTCACCTTGAACTGGACCGTGACCGGCGCGTCGTATCTGATCATTTCCCCCGGCGTGGCGGCGGTGCGAGGCACGAGTGTGGTGGTGACGCCCTCCGCGACCACAACTTACACGCTCTATGCGACGGGGCCGTTTGGGCGATCCCAGCAAACGACAACGGTTACCGTGCACTAGAAACCGTGTTGGGCCATCGAGTCAAACCACCTGGCCCGGCAGGAACAAGAGCAACAGCAGCAGTAGAACGATCACCTTGACTTCCCTGATTAGAATGGTTGTGCCTCGATGCGAGCCCCCTGGTGAACCTGTGTTCGCCCACTCTCCGGCGCCTCTTCGTTGACCAACAGCACTATGCTCTCATCGCGATCGTGGTGTCGGCCATGTTCTGGGCCATGGACCAGAGAATCAACCCCTCCACGGTCGTCCTGTACTCGTTCTGTATCGGGAACCTGCTGACACCCATCCTGCGCGCCGCCGGCCCCCTTTTCTATTTCCGTCCCTTCCCGCAAAGCTTCCTGGTCTACGCTGTGGTGCTGCTCATTGCCACGATTCCGGTGTACGTGATCACGAGTCTGATCGTTTGGCGATTCGCGTCACCCGCTCCCCAGGCATTGGGACACTATCTCCTCACAGGATGGAAGGTACCGATCCTGGTCACGCTGCTCTGGGGCAGCATCAAGTACCTCTACGACAGCGCGCGGGCACGGCTGGAAAAGCGCACTCACGAGTTGGAGCGGGCAGTCGAGGTCCGCTCCGCTCAAGTCGAAATGCAAGAGCAGGAACTCAAACGCGCCCTCGAAATCCAGCGTTCGTTGCTGCCAAAAGAAATTCCGCAAGTGGCTGGATTCGAGGTAGCCGGAACCTGGCAACCCGCGCGGGTGGTTGGCGGTGACTATTTCGATGTACTGCGTCTGTCGGACGGCCGCTTAGCGGTCTGTATCGCCGATGTTGTCGGAAAAAGCGTCTCGGCCGCCTTGCTCATGGCGAATGTGCAAGCCACGGTACGCGCGTTCGCGCAAGATATGCATTCACCCGCCGGCCTTTGCCGCCGTGTGAACGAAATTCTGTGCAGCAACATCGCCAGCGGGAAGTTCGTGACTTTCTTCTATGGCATTCTCGACCCGGCCACACACGAGTTTGAATACGCCAATGCCGGCCACCTGCAGCCCCTCGTCGTCGACAAGTCGGGAGCGGTCCGCCACGCGAGCGGAGGGGGCATCGTCCTGGGATTGTTCCCCGGAGCCAAGTACGAGGATGCGAGCATCACTTTGCAGCCCGGCGACAAGCTGCTGCTCTACACCGACGGCATTGCCGAAGCATTTTCTCCAGACGGCGAGGAATTCGGCGAGGCCCGGATTGCCGCCGTCGCGCGGCAGCATTACAGCTCTTCCGCCCAGCAGGTCAGCGATGAGCTGTTTCAGGAAGTCGCACGCTTCTGCCAGTCGCAGTTTCACGATGACGCAACTCTGATGGTCGTTTCGTCCGCACGTCCTGCGGTCCAATGACTCCTGTAATCTTCCGGCTCGGAAAAGAGAGTGCTGCAATGGCGCTGTAGTGTGCAGGGGTGTCCCGGATGAACCTGACGGCTTTCCTGGCCCTGATGACGGCGGTGGCAACAGTATTTCTGCTGAAGCGGATCGTCACGTATCTGCTGCTGCGGCACACGGGGCGGCAGGCGCTGGCCGAGGTCGGCAAACGGGCCCTCGCCAAGTTGCCCGAATTCGTCCGGCTGACACGAATCGAATCTCCCGCCTGGACAAATGGAGAACTCGTCGGCCAACAGGCCGAACCACTACTGCGTTGCGGTTTTCAGGACGCAGGCATCTATAGCATTGACCGTATGCCGGGAGTATTTCTCCGAATCTTGTGCGAGCCGAATGCCGGAGTCGTCGCCTACATCTACGATCACCCCCGAGCAGGAAGCTGGACCGAGATGGTCACGCGTTACTCCGACGGCAGCACGCATTCCGTGACAACCCTGCCACCGACCGGAATGCGGCATCCGGAGTGGTTCCGCAAGATTCAGGCCGACAAAGCGATGCCGACCAACCGGATCTACGAGCGGTTCCTCAGCATGCGACAGCAGCAAGGTATTGCTCCGGTTGCAACAGCGGATGCCGTCTCGGATTTTCAGGATGTCTATCGAAAGCTCGCTCTCTGGCGACAGGAAACCGGCATCTCGCCCGCGGAAGTGGCCCACGTCGCCGTCAAGTGGATGCGGGAGAAACAGGCGAACGCGGTCGAACAGTACTGAGTTCAGAAGTCCCGCAAACCGGCCTGCCGGACTCATCGCGGAAGTCATCCCGGCGGCTCCTCTACAGTGTCTGCGGTACGAAGGCACTATCCGCGATCATCCAACACTGTCCGCGTTCAAGCCATTGAACCAGCCAGCTCCATGTGGAATGACTCCAAGTGCACAGCTAGTGGCGCGAGTAATCGCGTCTTCTTTCTAACGCGCCAGAGTCCCGCCAATTACCACCGTAACTTCTTGGTAATCGTGCCTCTCCGCTACTGTGGATAGTGGCGGCACTTCTCTCCCCACATGCGTCAGCACAGCGGCTGACGGTCTTAGAGCGAGCATGGGTGTACACGATAACGGAAAACCAGAGCCCGCATACCAGGAATTCCTGAGCCGGCGTATCTGTGAACTGGGTTTAAAGCTGGAGGGATCCCCAGTCGAGCGCTTCGTCGATCAGCTCCATAAGGAATTGGAGGTCAAGGGGCTCACGAAATTCCGCCCGGTGTGTTATCTGACCGACGAATGGGGTTGTCCATCGGGCGAGCCGGTGATCGGCATTCCGTTCTACCTGGCGCACGCAGCGCTGGCAGAGCTGGAAAAGGAAACACACGACCTGGAAGACGCGCGAGAAATCATGATGTACCTGCGACACGAGGCCGGTCATGCGTTCACGTACGCCTACCGGCTGCACAAATCGCCGGAGTGGAAACAGTTGTTCGGGCCATTTCGCCGCCCCTATCGCGACAATTACCGGCCGTCTCCGTTCTCACGTGATTATGTTCGGCACTTGCCGGGATGGTATGCGCAAAAGCATCCGGACGAAGATTTTGCCGAGACGTTCGCGGTGTGGCTGACGCCCCGTTCGAATTGGCGCAAGCGATATCGCGGTTGGCAGGCCCTTGAAAAGCTACGTTATCTGGACCGTCTTGCGCGCAAGCTGGGCCGCACCGAGCCCATGCGGCGCCGGGGCAGTACCGACATCACCGTCGAGGAAATGGAAACGACGGTCGCGGAGTTCTATCACCAGACAGCGCGGGAAGAGGTGGGTGTTGCAGAACTGGCGCCGGACACGGATCTTCGTGACATATTCCCTGTGTCGAGGCGGCGCAAGCGGGCGCTTCCGGCACAGGAGTTTCTCCGGCAGCACCGGAAAGCGGTGATTGACAAGGTCGCGCACTGGACGGGAGCGCAGCGCCCGTTGATCAAAGCCCTCGTCGGGACAATCGAGGATCGTGCGTCGAAACTCGACCTGCGCGTGGATCCGTTGAAGCA
>DATIWL010000003.1:0-22215 GCA_035519435.1 Terriglobales bacterium | reverse complement strand
GGGATCACGTCCATGCGGAATCCGTCGACACCCTTGTCGAACCAGAAGCGCATCATGGAGAACACTTCTTCGCGGACTTTCGGGTTCTCCCAGTTCAGGTCCGGCTGTTTGCGCGAGAAATAGTGCAGGTAGTAGCTGTTGGTCTTCTGATCGAGCATCCAGGCATCGGCGTTGACGTCGAAAAAGCTCCAGCGGTGCGCGGGCTTGCCTTTCTCCGCCGGCCACCAGTGGTAATAGTCGCGATAAGGATTGTCGCGCGAGCTGCGCGACTGTTTGAACCAGGGATGCTCGTCGCTGCTGTGGTTCACGACCAGATCGAGCACCAGCTTGATGCCGCGCGCGTGCATGCCCTTCAGCAGTTCGTCGAAGTCCTGCATCGTGCCGAACTCTTTCATGATGCCGCGGTAGTCGCTGATGTCGTAGCCGTTGTCGTCGTTGGGCGAGCCGAAAATCGGGTTCAGCCAGATGACATCCACGCCCAGGCTCTTCAGATAGTCGAGTTCGGAGATGATTCCCTTGAGGTCGCCAACTCCGTCGCCGTTCGAGTCCTTAAACGACCGTGGATAGATCTGGTAGACGACAGCTTCTTTCCACCATTTGCGGCTGTTGCCGTCGGTGGCAGGGGATGACACAGAGTTCGAAGCCTGGTTCGTTGCCGGAGAAGGATTCCAGCACGTGGTGGCACACAAGATCGCAGTGATCGACACAAAGGCGACTAGAAGAGTTCTCATAAGCCCTCACCGGAGTGACCAGCAGAACTGTACGCTGCCTTGGCGCAGGTTGCCAAGGAAACCGCCCATTCCCCAGTTCGCCGAAGCCGCTCCGGCAGGCTAGCCGGGGGAAGATGCGGGAGCGCTGGCGCAACCGTGGAAGAGCGGCCCTTCAGGACCGCGTAAGGGTGGAGTTGAGAGCTTTAGCCCCGGTGGTCGTACTCTGCGGGAACCTAGTGCTTTCTCAGTAGACTCTTCAACTTTCCCATCCAGCCTCGCCCGATCAACGACTCCGCGGCGCAGCCCCGACCTTCCGCAATCTATCTCTCGCTTGTGTCGCTTCGTTGGTCTTTGGATACCGCTGGATGACGTGCTTCAATTCCTGCACGCCGTCGTCTTCCTTCCCGAGTTCGAGCAACGCGAAGCCTTTCTTGAGCTGCGCGGCTGCAGCCTTGTTGCCGCTGGGGAAGTTTTGCAGCACGAGATCGTATTCTTCGACCGCCTTCTGAAAATTGCCGCCCTTGTACTGCAACTCGGCCAGGTAGAAGTAGGCGTTTCCGGCGAGGTCAGTGTTGGGGTAGAACTTCACGTAGTCGTTGAATTCCTGGGTCGCCAGGTCGGGCTTGCCGCCGTTGTAGTCGCGCAGGGCATTGTTGTAGAGCACGTCGGGCGGAGGAGCCGAGGCCATTTCCTGGGCCTTCTGCTGGGCCTGGGCCTGCTGCGCGGCGAGAGATTGCTGTGCCGACTGCAGATCCTCCAACTGCTTGCTCAGCTTGGCCAGCCGGACTTTGATTTCGTCCATCGTGTCGTTCAGCGCCTGGATCTGCCCGGAGATCTGATCGACCTGCCCGGCGCGGTCCTGCTGCGATTTGTTGATCGCGGTCTGCAGGTCCTTGATCGACGTGTTCAGCTTGTTGGCGACGTCGGTGTTCTGTTCGACCAGGTGGGTCATCACGCCCATGCGCTCGTCGAACGAGGTCTTCATCGCTGTCATCTGCTCTTGCAACTGCTGGACCTGCGTCTGCAGCTGGATGATCTCTTTGCTGGCGCCGTAAGCCGGAACGACGGCAATCCACAGGGTGAGGAACAAGGCTAAAACGGGGTAAAAGCGATTCGATTTCATAGTTGATCTATTGGATGACAAAACGGTGATGAGTGTCCAGAGCGCTGTAGCCAAAGGAATAAACGAGAAGTCAAAAGGCAGAGGTGAAAAGGCAGAAGTAAACCCGTCCCGACCGCAACGGATTCACTTCTGCAATTTGCCTTCTTACTTTTGACTTGGCCGCTACTTTCCGTACACGAAGTGTCCCACCCGGTTCTGCTGCCAGCAGGACTCGTTCGACTCGGTGCAGAACGGTTTCTCTTTCCCGTAGCTGATCGTGTTGATGCGATCGGCCGAGATGCCTCCCTGGATCAGCGCATTCTTCACCGAGTCCGCGCGGTTCGTGCCCAGAGCCAGGTTGTATTCCGTCGAGCCGCGTTCGTCGCAGTGGCCTTCCACTGTGAAGCGAACATTGGGATGCTGCTGCAGGAACTGGATGTTGGCCTGCAACGGTCCCTGCTGATCTGCGCGTATGTCGTACTTGTCGTAGTCGAAATAGATGTCCTTCACGCTCTGCGCGAAGAGCTGTTCTTCGGTCAAGGACGGCGGTGGCGGCGGAGGCGGTGGCGGTGGAGCATTCACCGTCACGCGTGCCGTGGCATCCTGGGTTCCGCCAGCGCCCTTCGCGACCAGGTGATAGGTGGTCGAATCAGCCGGCGTCATCGACCTGGAGCCATTCGCTTCGACGGCACCGATCCCGTCAATGCTGACGTCGGTGGCGTTGGTGGTTTGCCAGGTCAGAGTCGTCGACTGTCCCTTGTCGATCGTGTTTGGATTGGCCGACAGGGACGCGGTCGGAGCCGGCGGCGGTGGCGGCGGTGGTGGGGGCGGCGGAGCGACTTTCTTCTTGCAAGCACCCAAAAAAAGAATCGCGCTCAGTATGAAGATCAGGGTTAGCCATCTTTTCATCGCGGGGTTCACCTCATTTGAGATTCTATGCGCCCGATTTCGCGGTGCGCAACGATTGCGCTGCGTCCGGGTTCCCTGGTTGTCATCCCAGCGAGGTTACTTCCGGAGACGCGGCAAGCCGTATCTCGACACCTCGGCAACCCGGCTTACTTCCAACTCCAGTTCGGCAATGTGTTGTTGCCGCCGAACGTCAACTGCTTCACATTCGTGCCGTCCGCCAGCATGCTATAAATCTGGTCGGTACCTTCGCGGTGCGACTGAAAGACGATGTGCCGTCCATCCGGCGACCAGCAGGGATAGTCATTTGTCCTCGCATCGTGTGTCAGCTGCACCCACTGCTTGCTGGCGATATCCATCAGATAGATATCGTAGGCTCCCGGCTCGCCCGGTCCATAATTGCGGCGCCAGGAAAAGGTCAGGAACTGCCCGTTCGGCGACCAGTTCGGCGATACCGCGTAGCCCTGATCGGTGAGCCGCTGCACGTTGGTGCCGTCGGCTTCCATCGTGTAGATCTGCGGCAGGCCGGTGCGCCCGCTTACGAAGGCAATCTGCTGTCCCGTCTTGCGGTTCCAGGTCGGCGAAACGTCCGGACCCTGGCCCGACGTGATGCGGCGCAGGTTTCCTCCGGAAGCGTCGACCACGAAGATGTTCGGATACCCGTTTCGCGAAGAAGACAGCGCCAGCTTCGTGCCGTCGGGCGACCACGACGGCGAAATATTCATGCCTCCGAAACGCGGGAAAGAGACGATGCGGTTGAGATCGAATGAGTGCATCAGAATCTCCCAGCCGCCTTTCCCGGCAGAGCTGAACGCCAGCCGTGAGCCATCCGGCGATATGCGCGGTGAAAGTGAAATGGCACCGAGATGAGTGACCTGGTGCTGGTTGCTGCCGTCGTAGTCCATCATCCAGATTTCTTTGTGGCCGCTGCGGTCGCTGACGAAGTAGATCTTGCTTTCGGCGATGCCCGGAATGCCGCCGCCCAGGCGAAAGATGATTTCGTTGGCGAATTTGTGCGCAACTGTGCGAACAGCATCCGCAGTCGCTACATCGTTGTACTGCTTCCCGAGCACCTGCGGCGACGCTATGTTCTTGACGTCGTACAGCCAGCCCTGCACCTGGACCTTGTCGGCGGTCACCCCGAGATTGCCGAACGCCAGCATCGACGCGTTGGGCGGTGGCACATTCCACGCGGAGAAATTGACTTCCGTCGGCTGGCCCGGAACCTGCTCGGGGTAGAAGCTCTTCGACACCAGATCGAAGATGCCGGCGTTGTCGAGATCATTCCAGAGAGTGTCGTTGAACGTCTTCAGCAGGTCGGCGTTCTTAGGATCTTGTGTGGCGGGTTTGAAGTCGGATGCGGCGAGCCGTACTCGCTCGACGCCGAGGCCGGTGCCGGTGCGAATCCAGTCCTGAGACCAGGCCGTAGCCGCCAGGAACAACAACACGAAAATGAACGCAGAAATTTGGCGGCCCAGCCGGGATGTTCTGCCGTGGCGCGCGAGAGCCTCCCAGCTTTGGGATTCAGATCGGTTCTTCTGACTAGGATGACCTGGCCGGTTAAGAAAGTTGCTCAATTGTTTGCTCCTGATCGGCATTTCATCGTGCCCACGATCGGCGCCCGAGGCGCGTTCGCTGGCCTCCGACGATTGCCCTATTTCTTGTAGTCGAACCAAAACTCCACCGACACCTTACTTCCCGAGTAGTCGGGCGGCAACGGACCAAAAGTATCAATGCGCTGGATGGCCCGTACCGCCGATATATCCAGCGACGGTACACCGCTGGATTGCTCAATCTGAACGTTCCTGGGAGAGCCCTCGCGAGAGATGTCGAAAGTCACGTAAACGCGGTTCGCCGAACTGATACTGGGATCCACTTCATACTTCAGCCAGTTTTCCGAGACCTTCTGCTGTACGACCTTCACGTACCAGGAGTAGCGATTGCCGAAATCGCCGCCCCCGCCCGTAAACCCAAACCCGCCTTTCGCCCCGCCTGCACTGAACATGCTGTATGGGCCGCTGGCCGGTCCACCCTCGCCGTATGGAATCTGATTTGTTTCTTCTGGCTCCGGTTCCGGCTTGCGCTTCGTGGCGCTGGTATTCGGCTTTGGCTTTGTCTTCGTGTTCTTGTCGGGGAGGGCAACTGCCTCGGGTTCCTGCTCCTGCACTTTCGGTTGCGATTTGGAAAGTCCCTTCGATTCCGTAGCCAGCACGCTGTTGGTCTGCACTTCGCTGGCAGGCAATGGGACCGAGTTCACGAGCGTGGCTCCCATCGCGTCGCCTCCGCCTCCGCCACCCCATCCTTCACGGTGGAATCCGTGGACGAACATCGTGTAGAGCACGACGAACACGGTGAAACCGATATGCAACCCGGCGGACCACGCCAACGGCCTGGTCAGTTGACTGTGCTCGGCGTAAATGTCAGCGTTTGCCGCCATGGGAATCGATGGGTTGCGTCACGATGCTTACGTTGCTGATCCCTGCAGCCTTGATCGCGTCCATCACCGTTGCGAAAGCGCCGAACGGCACGTCTTCATCGGAGCGCAAATAAATCGACTGGTGTTGCGGATCACGGATGCGCTGTTTCAAAGCCCGCCCGATCTGGTTGATGTTGATCGGGTCGTTGCCCAGATATACCTTCTGCGACTTGTCGATACTGATGACCAGGCGCTCCTCGGTGATTTCCTTTACCGTGCGCGTGTGGGGGACGTTTACTTCAATGCCTGATTGCAGCACCGGCGCGGTGACCATGAAGATGATCAACAGCACGAGGACGACGTCGACGAGGGGCGTGACGTTAATGTCGGCAAGAGCGGTCTGCGTGCGTCCGTTGGCATTCGTAAAAGCCATCAGCGGCGTGCCTCCACCGGCAGCGCGGTCTGGCGCTCCACCAGGTTGAGCATTTCCAGCGTGAAGTCGTCGTTGCGCGCCGCGAGTTCCCGGATCGATCCATTGATCAGGTTGTAGGCGATGACAGCTGGAATCGCGGCCGCCAGACCCGCTGCGGTCGTGACCAGCGCTTCAGAAATTCCGGGCGCCACGGCACGCAACGTCGCGGCGCCTGCCGTGCCCAGTCCGTGAAAGGCATCGATGATGCCCCACACCGTTCCGAACAGCCCGACGAACGGCGTGACGGCTCCCGTAATCGCCAACCAGGGAACATTGCGCTCCAGGCGCGTGATTTCTTCCGAAGACGCGATCTGCATCGATCGCTGAATCGCTGTCAGGTTGTTGATGCCGCCGGTCATTCCCATCTGGCGCTTGAACTCTTCTACCGCGCCTTCAAAGACGCCAACCAGCGGACTGGGACGGAACTGATTCGCGACCGACGCGACGTCCTGCATGCGTTGCGCCTTGCGGAACGACCGCACGAAGCGGCCACTCTGTTCCCGCGCCCGGCTGATCAGCCGCCACTTGGAGAGAATCACCGCCCAGGAGACAACGCTGAAGGCGAGCAGGATCAAAAGCACAGTTTTGGCGACAGCGCCGGTCTGCATGACGAGATCGACGATTTCGCCCCCGACAAACAATAGTAGGACCGAAGAAAAGTGCATGAGTTGGGAAGTCCTTAAGCGCGATTATAGAACAGCGACGGCGAGGGCCTGTTGAGGGTATTGGGTCGGTCAGGAGTGGAATGATCGCTGGCCGGGGTCAGGCCCGCGCGATCCGAATTGTTCCGGACATTTTCGGAAATCGGCGCGTGTCCTGACGCCCGGCCACGAGGAACGGAGGTCGACAGGCGTGAGTCTGCGTCACGGGCTCGGAATTAGAACTTTGACCTCGTTCGAGTACGTACTTTCCAGATCGTCGGCACTGACCGACGTGACCACGTAATAGTATGTGGCGCCCGCGCTCACGCTGGAGTCGCTATAGCTGGCTGAAGAATCCAAGGCAGAATTGATCTGAGAGTACGGTCCACCATGTTTGCCGCCCCGATAAACGTTGTAGCCAATCACGGGGTCTCCGCTCGCATTCCAGGACAAGTCGGTGCGATGGGATCCGGCTGCTTGCCCTTGCCCGGCGAGCGACTCCAGAGTGGGTGAGTTGTCGGCGTTGCTGAGGAAGGTGAGTTTGCCGGTTGCTGCGCCGCCAGCCGTCGGAGCGAACTTCACGTTGATCTGGACGCTTCTCCCGCTGGCGATGGTCAGCGGAACAGTTAACCCGGATAGCGCGAATTCCCAGCTATCCGACCGCGCCCCAGAAATCGTCACCGGTGCATTCGTCGCCGAAAGGGTCAGAGGCAGCTTCGCGCTCGATCCGACTGTGACCGTGCCGAAATCGAGCGACGCCGGCGAAACAGACAGGTGCGGGCTCGTGGCGTTGACTCCAACGCCGTGGACATCGATCCGCAGCTGGCGATTTTGAGCGCTGCTGTTGATGGTGACGTTCCCGTAGTTCTTCCCCAACGCAACCGGCGAAAAAATGACGGGCAACTTGATGCTGCTTCCGGCGGCGACAGTCACGGGGACGGCGAAATCACCCAACGTAAAGGCAGCGCCGGTAACCGATTTGCTCTTGATGCGCAACGCCCGCGAACCTGTGTTCTTCAGGACCAGGTAACGGCGGATCGAAGTACCGATTTCGACTCGTCCGTAGTGATCGTTGCATGGGTCACAATCCAAGTGCTGTGCCCAGGCGGCCGAAAGCGGCGCCAGAAGCGCAAAGAGAGAGAACAATACCGTCTTGCGGGGGGAGGGAATCATCACTGCGATTGTCGAGAAGGGGCAGAAGCGCCGGCAAAATTACAAGGGCAAAGTTGCCCTTGTGTGCGTGGCGGAATACGCTTCGGAGTCGCTACGACGGTGTGCTATGCTGCGCCTGATTCCGACTGCGCTGCAGGTCTTAAAACTTCTGTGTTAGCCGAACTCCGACTCGAGAATTACGCCGTCATCGACAACGTCGTGGTGGAGTTCGCCGGTGGGTTGAACCTGCTTACCGGCGAGACCGGAGCGGGGAAGTCGATCCTCATCGACGCGCTCGGCCTGCTGCTGGGCGACAAAGCTACTTCTGATGTGATCCGAACCGGTGCTGAGCGTGCCGTCGTCTCTGCGGTGTTCGAGAACGAAGGAACTGCTCTCGCCGCGATCGAGAGGGTTCTCGAGAGCAACGGTCTGGACGCGGAAGATGCGTCGCTCATCCTGCGCCGGGAGATCGCACCCGGAGGCAAGGGGCGGGTATTTGTCAATAATCAACCTGCTACCGTGGCCGTCCTTAAACAAATTGCGCCGCATCTGGCTGTGATTCACGCGCAGAACGAGTCGATCGTGTATTTCGACGCGGTCGCGCGGCAGGAGTTGATCGATCTCTATGCAGGCATCGACTTGCTTCCCGTAGTCGCGGCATTTGCCCGATGGAAAGAGATTGTGAAACGCATCGCCGAACTTGAACGGGACGAGCAGGATCGCGCACGTCTGCTTGACCTGTGGACGTTTCAGAGCCGCGAAATCGAAGAGGCTCATCTGCAGCAGGGAGAAGACGAGCGCCTGGAGACAGAAAAGCGAGTGCTGGCCAACGCCGAGAAGATCTATGGAGCAGCCATGAACGCTTTCGATCTTCTCTACGAAGGGAATGCCTCGACTTCTTCAAGTCTGCGCGCGGCGCAAAAGCACGTAGAAGAGCTGGTCCGGTACGAACCCCGGTTTCAGGATGCGCTGGCCGCACTCGAATCCGCGCGGATCGGGGTGGAAGATGTGGGAGCGACATTGCGCGACTACGCTGGAGGGATTCAGGCCTCTCCCGAGCGTCTCGCTGAACTTGAGGAACGGTTGGCGCTGCTCGACCGCCTGAAGCGCAAGTATGCCCCTTCATTGGCCGAGGTGATCGCATTTGGAGAGGATGTCCGTCGCAAGCTCGCCGAGATGGAAAACAAGGACGAGGTGCTGCGCGAGTTGCGGGCCAAGCTGGCACTCGCCGCCGGCGAATACACAACGGCGGCGAAGGCGGTATCGCGGAAGCGGACTGATGCAGCACGCAAGTTGGAGAAGCTTGTCGAGGCCGAGATCAACGATCTGGCCATGCGCGCCAGTTTTCGCATTGCCGTGGAAGAGAATGATGGCGAAGGGCACTGGACCTCGACGGGAATCAACCAGGTGAGCTATCGCATTGCCGCCAACGCCGGAGAAAGCATGCGCCCTCTGGAGCAGATTGCCTCGGGCGGGGAACTTTCGCGCGTCATGCTGGCCTTGAAGGCCAGCGTCGAGGCGGGAATGAACCCCTCAGGCAGGAAGAAGTCGGCGGCGGCCCAGCGAACCCTGGTCTTCGACGAGATCGACACCGGGATTGGCGGCAGGGCAGCGGAAGCCGTGGGAAAGAGACTCAAAGCTCTGTCCAAGGGCAATCAGGTGCTGTGTGTAACCCACCTCCCGCAGATTGCAACCTTTGCTGACCATCATTACCTGATCGAAAAGCGAGAAAGCTCAGGACGAACCAGAACCACGGTTCGCGCCGTTACCGGCGAAGAGAGAACTGAAGAAGTGGCCCGTATGCTTTCCGGCGCCAAGCTCACCGAGACGTCGAGGAAGCACGCCGAGCAGATGATCAAGGCAAACGGGTAGAAGCGAAGCACTTCCGCCGGGCCCGCTTCGATTGGTGTAATCCCCGCCCTTTCAGCACCTTACGTTGACCCGTGATGCCATTTCCGATACCCTAGAAGCAACCGTCCCAGGGAACCGTGTACCCTAGAGAGGTGGGGGAACCGCATTGTCCGACAGCAAGACGCTATTGCTACTGAAACCGCGTGGGTTTTGTGCCGGCGTCGTCCGAGCCATCGATATCGTCCGCATCGCCCTCGAGGCGTTCGGCCCGCCCATCTACGTCCGCAAGGAGATCGTCCACAACCGTTTTGTGGTGGAGGATTTGCAGCGGAAAGGCGCCATCTTCGTTGACAGCGTCAGCGAGGTCCCTGAAGGAGAGCGGGTAATCTACAGCGCCCACGGGGTCTCTCCTGAAGTGCGCGAGAAGAGCAAGCTGCGCAAGCTCCGTGTGGTGGATGCTACCTGCCCTCTGGTCACGAAAGTCCACGTTGAGGCGGTAAAGTTCGCGCGCGAGGGCTATTCCCTGATTCTCATCGGCCATCGGGACCACGACGAGGTGATTGGAACTCTTGGTGAAGCGCCCGCCGTAACTCAGGTTGTGGGCTCGCCGGAAGAAGTTGACGCCGTGACGGTCCCTGACCCGAACCGCGTGGCCTATCTCACCCAGACGACGCTGAGCTTGGATGAGACCCGTGACATCATCGCCGCCTTGCGCAAGAAGTTTCCCAACATCAAGGGGCCGGCGGCACAAGATATCTGCTATGCGACAGAAAACCGGCAGGTTGCGGTCAAGCACGTGGCTTCAGATGCTGATTTGCTGCTGGTTGTGGGTTCCGACAACAGTTCCAATTCGAAACGCCTGGTTGAAGTCGCGCGCAGTCTGCGCACCGAAGCGCATCTAATTGACAATTACCGTGATATAAGGCCGGAGTGGCTCGGCGGCGTGAAGACGCTGGCCCTGACGGCGGGAGCTTCTGCTCCGGAGCACTTGGTGGACGAAGTGATGAAATATCTGGCGAGCCAAGGGTTCACCAACGTGCAGGAACTCGAAGTGATGCCGGAGAACGTGCGTTTCGGATTGCCTCCGGAGATCGTGGAAGCGATTGCCGCTGCGCCGGCCGCCGCGGCGGTGGAGTCCTAGGAGTCATATGGACGATTACTCCCCCTCCAGTTCGGCCTCGGCGCCGCAGATGCGATTCGGCAAGATCGACGACCTGGCTAGCCGGGTCGCAGTCGGGATTGACGCAGCCCGCAAGTTTCTCTTCTCCCAGCAGCGCGAGGAAAGCTACTGGTGCGGTGAACTGGAAGCCGACACCACGCTCGAATCGGACTACATCCTGCTGCACACCTTGTTCGGCACAGGCACGCCCGAGCGTTTCGCCAAAGCTGCCCGTTACATTCTCAATCATCAGAACGAGGATGGCGGATGGGGTATTTATGCCGGCGGGCCGTCGAATATTTCCGCCTCCGTGAAGGCCTATTTCGGCCTGAAGCTGGCCGGGTTCAAGGGCGATCATCCGTCGCTTGACAAGGCGCGCAAAAAGATTCTTGAACTGGGAGGTGTGACCGAAGTCAACACCTTCACCAAGATCTATCTCTGTTTCTTCGGGCAGTACGATTACGACGCGGTGCCGGCAATTCCGCCGGAGATCGTGCTCTTCCCGAACTGGTTCTGGTTCAACATCTACGAAATTTCCTCGTGGTCGCGCGCCATTTTGGTTCCGCTGTCCATTTGCTACGCCAAGAAACCGTTCAAGAAGATTCCCGAAGACATGGGCGTCGAGGAACTCTTTGTCGGCGGGCGCGACAAGTCGCGCATGCACCTGCACTGGGACAGGAAACTTATTTCCTGGCGCAACTTCTTTCTCGTGCTCGACCGGATAACGCACTGGGCGGAGCGCGTTCACATCCGTCCGTTGCGCGCGGTCGCGTTGCGCAAAGCCGAAAGGTGGATGCTGGAGCGTCTCGAGATGAGCGACGGGCTGGGCGCTATCTACCCGTCGATCATGAACTCAATTATTGCTCTGCGCTGCCTCGGATACTCGGTCGACGATCCGCAGGTGATCCGCGCGCTCGACGAATTCGAAAAGCTCGGCATCGAAGAAGAAGACACATTCCGTATGCAGCCGTGCATGTCCCCGGTTTGGGACACCGCCTACGCCCTGTTCGCTCTCGGCGAAGCCGGAGTCCCCGCCAATGACCCTCGCCTGGTCAAGTGCGCGGATTGGATCCTGCAGAAGCAGGTGCGGACCGTTGGCGACTGGAAGATCAAGAACCGCAAGGGGCAGCCTGGCGGCTGGTATTTCGAGTTCAACAACGAGTTCTATCCCGACGTGGACGACAGCGCCATGGTTTGTCTCGCGTTGAGCCGTGTCGAGCATCCCAACGGCCGATACCAGCGCGAATCGGTGCAGCGCGCCATCGATTGGATCCTGTCGATGCAATGCAAGAATGGCGGTTGGGCCTCTTTCGACAAAGACAACGACCGCATGGTGTTCCAGTACGTGCCTTTTGCCGACCACAATGCCATGCTCGACCCGGCGACCGTCGACATCACCGGCCGCATTCTTGAGTGCCTGGCGACTTACGGCTACGACCAGCATCATCCCGCCGTGCAGCGCGCGTTGAAGTTCATCCGTAACGAGCAGGAGCCGGACGGCAGTTGGTTCGGACGCTGGGGAGTCAACTATATCTACGGCACGGCCCTTGTGCTGCGTGGGCTTGAAGCGATGGCGATCGACAACCACGACCCGATGATTCAGCAGGCGGCGGAATGGCTGCGGATGGTGCAGAACTCCGATGGGGGCTGGGGCGAGACCGTCGGCTCGTACGACGATCCGAACCTGAAGGGAACTGGCGCCAGCACTGCGTCGCAGACCGCGTGGGCGATCATGGGCCTGCTGGCGGCCGGCGATACGCGCAGCGATTCCGTGGCCCGCGGCATCGCATACCTGTTGCGCACGCAGAAGAAGGACGGCTCCTGGGATGAGCCTTGGTTTACCGGAACCGGCTTTCCGCGGGTGTTTTATCTCATGTATCACCTGTATCGTCAGTACTTCCCGCTGATCGCGCTGACGACGTATGCGAAGGTGATGAAGAGCGGCAATTAGCCTTTAGCCATTAACTCACGCACTCTCTGTTTTTGCGGAGAGCTGATGGCTAAGAGCTAAATGCTGGTCTTCGTCACTGGCGCTACGGGATTTCTTGGCAGTCATGTCGCACGTGTCCTGGTGGAACAGGGAGCGTGCCTCCGGTTGCTGGTTCGCAGGAACAGCGACCTGCGCAACGTCGCCGATCTGAACGCCGAGCGGGTCGAAGGCGATTTGCGCGATTTGACTTCTATCGAGAAAGCGCTGGCCGGATGTGACGCGCTGTTCCATGTGGCCGCGGACTACCGGTTGTGGGTGCGCGATCCGGAGCAGATGTACCGCGCCAACGTCGATGGGACGCGCGCCTTGTTGGAAGCTGCGCGCAGGCAAGGAGTGCGGCGGATCGTGTACACGTCGAGTGTCGCGACCATGGGATTCGGTTCCAATGGCACTCTGGCGGACGAAAACAGTCCAGTGTCTTTGGCCGACATGATCGGACACTACAAGCGTTCGAAGTTCATGGCCGAGCAAGTGGCGTTTGCCGCGGCGCGGTCCGGCGTTGACGTCGTGGTAGTCAATCCCACCACTCCGATCGGCGAGCGCGATGTGAAGCCGACCCCGACGGGACGAATTGTCGTCGACTTCCTGAAGCGGAAGTTCCCCGCCTACGTGGACACGGGATTAAACCTGGTCGACGCAACCGAATGTGCCCGCGGGCATATCCAGGCTCTGGAGAAAGGGCGAGCGGGCGAACGTTACATTCTCGGCGGCGAGAACCTGACGCTGAAGCAGATTCTCGACCGGCTGTCCGCGATTACCGGCCTGCCATCGCCGAAAGTGAAATTGCCCTATGTCTTCGCGCTCGCGACCGGAGTCATCGATGAGATGGTCACGGGCCGCATTTTGAGAAAGGAACCCCGGGCCACGATCGATGCGGTCCGGATGGGCCGCAAGAAGATGTTTGTCAGCTCCGGCAAGGCCGAGCGGGAACTCGGCTGGAAAGTAGTTCCCGTCGAGGGAGCGCTGCGGCGGTCGGTGGAGTGGTTCCGCGCCAACGGTTATGCCTAGACTCGCCATCGTTGCTGCCATGGAGCGCGAAGTGGCGCCACTGATCGGAAGCTGGCGAACGCG
The DNA here is from genome assembly GCA_035519435.1 of Terriglobales bacterium. Lineage (GTDB taxonomy): Bacteria > Acidobacteriota > Terriglobia > Terriglobales > Acidobacteriaceae > Acidiflorens. Next base: position 8,745 of record DATIWL010000003.1, on the reverse strand, counting down.
TTGGATTGAGCACGACGGACGTGAGTACAAGCTCTTTGAAAAGGAAGAAGCTGCGCTGATCTGTAGCGGGATCGGTCAGACGCCGGCACGCCGCGCAACCGAGGCGATCATCCGCCGAACAGAGCCAGATCGTGTCTTGTCAGTGGGTTTCGCGGGCGCACTTGATCCGGCGCTGCGCGTCGGAGAGATCATCGAACCGCGAATTGTGATCAATGCCGCAGATGGCGCTCGATGGGACACGGGAAGCGGGCAGGGAACGCTGGTGAGCTTTGCGGCTGTCGCCGGGCTCGATCAGAAACGCAAGCTGCGCGACTCCTACGGAGCGGCCATCGTCGACATGGAGGCGGCGGCCGTGGCACAAGGCGCGGAAATCTGCCGTGCCAGCTTCGCCGCTCTGAAGGTTGTTTCGGATGAAGCGTGTCAGAGCTTGCCGGCGTTGGACAAGTTCATCGGTGCCGACGGAACGTTTCGCTCAGCCCGATTCGCGCTCCATGTTGTGTTCCGCCCGTGGGTTTGGGGAGCGACGATTCTTCTAGCGAGGAACAGTTCGCGGGCCAGCGGGGCGTTGTGCAGTGCGTTGGAAATGTACATGAATCGGGTCGTCGCGGAGCCGATTGCGGCGCGCGACTAGGAGGAATGTGGATCGCTGGTTCTGGATTGCCTTACTGACCGCGATGGTCCTGCCGGCTCTGGCAGACGATTCGCAGAAGGTCTATTCCGAGTCCTTCAAGAAGGGCGCGACCCATGTGAAAGAACAGACGTTCAATATTACCCTGGCTTCCGAGCAACATGCGCAAGAATTCAAGGTCCTGGACGCGACGGAAAAGGCGCGCTACGTCTTACGTTTTGTTCCCGACATTCCCCGCGGCGATACCAGGGTCGTCGGCTGGTTCGTGAGGCTGGCCGACCTGCATCACAAGATCTACGACAGCGTACTGCCGACTTCTCCGGACCCGATGCGCGACATGACACAGGTATGGTGGCTTGATGCTCGTCCCTATGCCAAGATCGCGCTCAAGACAGCGCGGGTTTTCAAAGTGGAGCAGTTCTATTGCGTCGTTCAGGTGAAAGAAGCGCGAAAGCTGAGCGCCGAGAAGGTGTATCTGCGCGAGATGGACCTGACCGTCCAATTCACGAATACGAAACCGTAAACGAATCATGAGTCAGAGCAAAGTTGAATCCACGTCAGCAGCGGTAGCGGAAGGGCCGGTGATTCCCTCCGTAATGAAGGCAGCCGTTTATCGCGGCCAGAACGATGTGCGCCTGGAAGAAGTGCCGGTGCCCGAGATCGGGGCCGGTGAGATGCTGGTGCGCGTCCACACCTGCGGTATTTGCGGAACGGACCTGAAGAAGATTTCCACGGGTTCGCATTCGGCCCCGCGTATCTTCGGGCACGAAACCTCCGGCGTGGTGGCGCGTGTCGGAGAAGGCGTGCGCAAGTTCAGCGTCGGCGACCGCGTCGTGGTGTTCCATCACATCCCTTGCCGCGAATGCTTTTACTGCCGCACGAAGACGTTTGCGCAGTGTGAGACCTACAAGAAGGTTGGATGCACGGCAGGCTTTGAACCTTCCGGCGGCGGGTTCGCCGAGTACGTTCGCGTCATGGACTGGATCGTGGAGCGAGGCGCGGTTCTGATCCCTGACGGCGTCAGTTTTGAGCAGGCGTGCTTTGTCGAGCCGGTCAACACCTGCCTGAAGGGAATCGAGAACCTGCGCCTGGACCGGGGAGAGACGGCGCTGGTCATCGGACAGGGTCCGATCGGGCTGATCCTAGCGGTGCTGGCCCGACGGGCGGGCGCTCGCGTGATTACTTCCGATTTGTATCCGGCGAGGCTTACAATATCGAGAAGATTCGGTTTGGACCTGACAATCGACGCATCGCGGGCGGACACGGTAGCCACGATTTGTGACATGACCGAGGGCCGCGGGGCGGACGCCGTGATTCTGGCGGTCGCCGGCAGCGCCCTGATCCGGCCTGCGATGGACGCCACGCGTCCGGGAGGGCGTGTATTGTTGTTCGCCCAGACCACGCGTGGGGAAGTGACCATCGATCCGGCGGCGGTCTGCGTAGACGAGAAGACGCTGCTCGGCTCCTACAGCGCTTCCGTCGAACTCCAGGACCAGTCCGTACAGTTTGTCATGAACCGCGAAATGGACCTGGAACAGCTGATCAGTCATCGCTTTCCGCTGCACGACAGCGTTGAGGCGCTCAAGCTGGCTGCCCATCCTCAACCAGACTCGATGAAAATCGTCATCCAACCGGGTAGCGCGTGGGAAGGACGTTCACTGTGAATGGCAAAATGACCGCCGCCGTTCTTTACGGCAAGGAAGACATCAAGATCGAAAAGGTGCCGATCCCGCGAGTCGGCGAGGGCGAAGTGCTCGTCAAGGTTCAGGTGGCCCTCACCTGCGGCACCGACTTGAAGGTCTACCAGCGCGGCTATCACGCGCGAATGATCGTGCCGCCCGCCTTGTTTGGCCATGAACTGGCCGGCACGATCGAGGAAGTTGGTCCCGGGGTTCGCGGCTTCAAGAAGGGCATGCGGGTCGTCGCCTTGAACTCCGCCCCTTGCGGTATGTGCTTCTACTGCTCCAAGCATCAGGGCAATCTCTGCGAAGACCTGCTTTTCAACAACGGCGCTTATGCCGAATACATCCGGATTCCTCGCCGCATTGTCGAAACCAACATGCTGGTGGTGCCCTCGCAGGTGAGCTTCGAAGACGCCGCCATGACCGAGCCCTTGGCCTGCGTTTTGCGCGGCTTGCACGAGACCGGAGTGGAGATCGGAGACACGGTCACGGTTATCGGTGGCGGGCCCATCGGCCTGATGTTCGTGCAGGTCGCGAAAGCGATCGGCTGCAACGTCATTGCCGTGGTGAAACGGGATTCCCAGGTTGCACTTGCCCGGCGCAAGGGCGCACAGGAAGTCGTGCAGATCACCAAGTCTGACGATCCGGTAGACGCCGTTCGTTGCTTGACTTCCGAAAAACGCGGCTCTGACGTCGTTGTGGAGGCTGTCGGCCGCCCGGAAGCCTGGGAATGGGCGGTGCAGATGGTGCGCAAGGGCGGTACGGTCAACTTCTTTGGAGGATGCGCCGCCGGAACCAAAGTCCAGCTCGACACCAATCGGCTGCACTATTCCGAGATCACGTTGAAGGCGACTTTCCACCACACGCCGGAAACGGTGCGCCGCGCGTTCGGATTGATTACGGAACGCAAGGTCCGCGGTACCGATTACATCACCGGGGAAGCCCCGCTCTCGCGTCTGCATGACGTCTTGCGTCACATGCTCAACCGCAACGGGGACATCAAGACCGCCATCATTCCCGGCCACTGAGGAGAAGGGAAGAGATCGGTGAGTAGCCTCCGTGACTCCCTGTGTTCTTGCTGTTGGAACGCTTTGCTCGATGACAACCATGGCTAGCCAACCCGCGACTCCACAACCCCCGGTGGGTTGGGCCGCTCTTCCGCCCGAATACGCTATCCCAGAAGTAGCGCCTTCGCAGGCGGATGCGCACAAGTATTGCCGCCGGCTGGCCTCGACACACTACGAGAACTTCTCCGTTGCCACCTGGTTTCTGCCGAAGGCATTACGCCAGCATTTCTGCAATGTTTATGCCTACTGCCGCATCTCCGATGATCTTGGCGACGAAGTCGGTGAGAGCACGGCCTCGCTGCAACTTCTGGATCAGTGGGAAACCGAGCTGGACGCCTGCTACGAAGGTAGCCCGCGCCATCCCGTGTTCGTGGCTCTGGCCGAGACGGTGCGGAAGTTCGATATTCCCAGACAGGAATTTGCCGACCTGCTCACCGCTTTTCGCCAGGACCAGACCGTCACACGGTACGAGACCTTTTCCGACCTGCTCGGCTACTGCCGCTATTCTGCGAATCCGGTTGGGCATCTGGTGCTGTACCTGTGCGGTTATCGCGATGCCGAACGGCGCCAGCTTTCCGACTACACCTGTACGGCGCTGCAATTGGCCAACTTCTGGCAGGATGTGAGCGTCGATTACGGCAAGGGCCGGGTGTATTTGCCGCTCGAGGACTTGCGCCGCTTCGGTGTGCGCGAGGAGCAGATCAGTGCTGGGCAGAACACGCCCGCCTTTCGCGAGATGATGCGCTTCGAAGTGGCGCGTGCCCGGGAGTGGTTTGCCCAGGGACTGCCGCTCGCAAAGACGGTCAATCGGGAACTGGCGATCGATCTTGAACTGTTCAGTCGCGGCGGGATGGAAATACTGAACGCGATCGAGCGCCAGGACTATGCGGTGCTCGGCAACCGTCCGGTCATCTCAAGATCCCGCAAGCTGGCGCTGGTTGCGCGGGCCGCGCTGGGGAAGTTGCTATGAGCGCCGCCGTGGGAAATGCTCAGATCCAGTTCGCGCCGACGCCTTCACAACTTGACGTTGCCTACTCGGTGTGCCGCCACATTGCCCGCTCGGCGGCAAAGAACTTCTATTACGGCTTTGCCGTGCTTCCCCGTCCGAAGCGCAACGCATTGAGCGCGGTGTACGCCTTCATGCGGCGTTGCGACGACATTACGGACGACAACACTCTCAGCTTCTACGAGCGCCACCGGAAACTGGCGGAATGGCTCGACTCCGTGCACCGCGCGCTTGCTGGCCATCCCACCGACGACGCGTTGTTGCTTGCCCTGACGGACGCCCAGCGCCGTTACCAGATACCGATCGGCCTGCTCGACCAGCTGGCCTACGGAACGGCTGCAGATCTGGTGGAGGAACCTGATGAGCCGCAATTCGCGGGACCTCTAAATATCCGCTATCGCACTTTCGAGGAACTGCGCCAGTATTGCTACGGCGTCGCTTCCGTCGTAGGTCTTGTGTGCATCCGCATCTTCGGCTACCGCGATCCTGCCGCCGAGGGACTGGCGGAGCGCTGCGGGCTGGCATTTCAGCTGACCAACATCATTCGTGATGTGAAAGAAGATGTGGCCATGCGCCGCATCTATTTCCCCGAAGAGGATCTGGCCCGGTTCGGGTTGACGCCAAACGACCTGGTCGTTCCGGTCCTGGACCGCGTTCGTCCGTTGCTGGCATTCGAGGCGGACCGCGCCCGCGAAGGCTACCGTGCCGGCGAAGAACTCGTTCCCATGGTGAACGAAGACAGCCAACCAGGCCTGTGGGTGCTCATCACCATCTACCATCGCCTGCTTGAGACCATTGCCGACCGACAGTACGACGTGTTCGCCGAGCGCGTCAGCCTCACTCTCCGCGAGAAGCTCACGATCCTCGCCAAGGGATACGTGAAGCGCATGTTGTGATGACTCCATCACCAACGCAATCTCCCACCGTCGCCATTGCCGGAGGAGGCCTGGCAGGGCTGGCCGCCGGAGTCGCCCTCTCCGGCGCAGGATTTCGCGTCACGCTGTTCGAGCGCCGCCCCTATCTCGGCGGCCGCGCTTCTTCCTATCAGCACCCGGGCACCGGAGAGATCGTCGACAACTGCCAGCACGTGCTCCTGGGATGCTGCACGAATTTGATTGACTTCTACCGGCGCACCGGCGCCGAGCAGCACATCCGCTGGTATGACGAGTTGACCTTCCTCGAGCCGGGTGGCCGTGCTTCGAAGATTCGGCCCTCAGCTCTGCCGGCGCCACTTCACGCGGGGCCCGCATTCCTGCGCGCACGTTGTCTGAACCTCGCGGACAAGCTCTCGATTGGCCGTGCCATGGCTGCGCTCGCTCCCGCAATTCCCGCAGAGCAAGGCGAGACATTCCTTGCCTGGCTCCAGCGCCACGGGCAAACTACGCAAGCTATCGAGCGCTTCTGGAAGACGATCCTGGTGAGTGCACTCAATGAAGATCTGGATCGCGTTTCTGTTCCCTACGCGGCACAAGTCGTGCGCGAATCATTCTTGAAGTCTGCGGCGGCGGGGCGCATGGGGATTCCGACCATTCCGCTGAGCGATCTGTACAACGCCGCCGGCGACACAATTTGCTCCCGCGCCGGGGAGGTGGAGTTCCGTTCCGGCGTCGAATCCTTCCACGCGAGTCCGTCGGGCGTCGATGTGCTCATCAACGGCCAGGCGCGGACGTTTGACTACCTCGTATTGGCTGTGCCGTTCGACGTTCTTGTCCGGCTGTTGCCCGACTCTGCTGCCCCTGCTTCGCTGGTAGAAATGTTGAACCGGTTCGAGACCTCTCCGATCACGGGCATCCATCTCTGGTTGGACCGTTCCATCAGCGACCTCGATCATGCGGTCCTGCTGGATCGCACGATTCAGTGGATGTTCCACAAGTCGCGTCTGATTGCTGCGCGCGAAAACGGCGATGGCAGCTACGTGGAACTCGTCGTGAGCAGTTCCAGGAGTCTGGTGGAAAAGTCACGTGGCGAGATCGTCGAACTGGCTGTGCGGGAACTGGCAGAATTCTTCCCGGCCGCTCGCGAAGCGAAGCTCGTGAAGTCCACCGTGATCAAGGAAGTTCACGCTACCTATTCGCCATGTCCGGGAGTCGACGCTTATCGGCCGCGTCCTGAGACCGCTTGGCCCCGAGTGTTTCTGGCCGGTGACTTCGTCGCCACCGGCTGGCCGGCCACGATGGAAGGTGCGGTGCGCAGTGGTTACCTCGCGGCAGAAGCTCTCCTTCGAGTTGCGGAAGTTCCCGACACTCGTTTTCTCGTCCCCGACCTTGCCGGCCGCGGCCTGATGCGATTCTTCCGCTGACCGAACACATCGGCGCGCAACACCACCCCGTATCCTTATCGGCCGGTCCCGACATTCCCTTCAGTTACGTTGGTGTTCTTTCCGTGTGACTGCTTCGCCATTTTCAAGTCGCCGCCTTCTGCTTACGATCTATCTACCAATTTATGGCGGCCAGGACTCTTGAGGACTTCGTCCTTCAGAAACCGGATCGACGACGCACTCCACGCTTCAGTTGTGGCGGCTTGGCGCAGGTGATCTGTCTGCCCTCGGACGGCATTCTTCTGCCCGGCAGGATTCGCGATCTCAGTCTCGGTGGGTGCAGCGTGCTGATGAATACGCCGCTGGAACGCGGTGCATTGGCCGAAATCCTGGTGCGCGTCAACGCTTCTTCCTTCCGCGCGCTTGGGCAGGTGCGAGCCGTCCGCGGCCCTGCCGGACTCGGGATACAGTTCCTCCAGATGAGTTCCGGAGGCCAGAATCTGCTGGTCGAATTGATCCGTGAGCTTGCCCGGCAGCAGGCGATTGCGCAAACCGTGCAGGCGGTGCGTCGCGCGCCCGATGAGGAGTTCTTCGTGCAGCGGCGTGCCGCTGCTTTCCGCACGGGGCTACCCCTGGAAGAGACTGGGATTCCCCCCGTCGAGCGCGAGGCAGCTCCAACCCTCGTCGTCGACCGCCGAGCCTTGATCGTGGACGGTGAATTGGATCTCTTTATCTAGGCCAGATCCGACCCTAGACCGCCATCAGCGCCACGCCGCCCGCCACCAGCAACGCCGCCAGCAGACGCCGCTTGCCGACTCGCTCGTGCAGGAAGATACGCGCCGCAAACGCGTTGGCGACAAACGTCAGCGATGCCGAGGCCGGGACCACCAGGCTCAGGTCTCCCCAGGACAGTGCGAAGAGCAGGCTATAGAACGCCACTGCCATCGCCACCAGGCCGAGCGGGAAAGTCGGCGTCCCGAGTATGCGGCCGACAACATGCAACAAGCCATGCCGCTTCCACAACTCGCCCACGTCGCCCACCTTCTTCATGGCGTGCGAGAGGAGCACATCGCCGGTCGTGGATGCGGCGACGATCACCGCGATCGCGGCCCAGGTATAGAGCTCTTTCACGGCTGCGCCTCCGGCGAGACCACGTCAGACGCCGCCACAGGCGCATGTTTGCGCGCCGTCAGCGACGGCCCCGCCGCCACGAATCCCACGCCCGCCGTGATCAGCGCAATGCCCAGCCAGCGTGCCGGCGTGATCGTCTCATGAAACCCAAACCGCGCCACCAGCGCGACCAGCACATATCCCAGCGAACTCGCAGGCAACACATAGGTGAGATCGGCCCACGACAGCGCCGACATGTAGGAGGCAAAGAACGCCAGCAGCAGCAGGATCCCGGACGCAACCCACGGATCGAGGATCGCCAGAATCAGGCTTGAGAGATTGTGCAGGGAAACATTGCCCAGGTCTTTCATCCCGCGCGCGAGAAGGGAATCGCCCGCGGAGCTGAACGCAGCGACTCCCGCCAGCACGAGGTATTTTCGGAAGGTCACTACCGATCCGGCTCCCGGAGTTCCTAAGCCTTCGCCGCTTCAGCGGCCGGGGCTTCTTCCTTGCGGTTCTCCTTCACCCACTTGTGGCGCTGGGCGCGAAGCTTCAGGAACGCGCGCGCTTCCTTGTACAGACGCTTGCGCTCGGAGTTGTCGAATACCGCTTTGCGGAGAATGCGGTACGCGGCCTTGGGACGGAAATAGTACTCGTCGTAGAACTGATGCACCGCCTCCATCACCTCGGACGCGGGCAGTCCCGGATATTCCACCTGCACCATCTGGTGGCCGCCGTCGTCCACCATCTTGCTCTCCGCCGTAATGAATCCGTTCTTCAGCGCATACTCGTGCAGCTCCGTGCCCGGATACGCGTGCGCGACCGACACCTGAATCGTCTCGACATCCAGTTCTTTCGCGAACTTGATCGTGTTCTGGATGGTCTCGCGCGTCTCACCCGGCAGCCCGAGGATGAAGTCGCCGTGCACGACCAGCCCGAGCTTGTGGCAGTCTTTCGTGAACTGCCGCGCGCGCTCGACCGTCGCGCCCTTCTTG
>DATIWL010000002.1:0-55485 GCA_035519435.1 Terriglobales bacterium | reverse complement strand
GAGGTGGACCGCTGATGCTTGACTCGCTCAAGTCCTTCCTCGACGGCTCGGTCATGGGCACTCCGGGCCAGGCCAACAACCAGCTCTGGGCGTTGATCTATGTGCTGATCATCTTCGCTGGCGTTTCGGTCGCCGTGATCGCGATGAACTGGCTGGAGCGCAAGGCGCTCGCGCACTTCCAGGTGCGGCTTGGACCGATGCGCGTCGGCCCACACGGCCTGCTGCAGCCGATCGCTGACGCGGTAAAGCTGCTGATCAAGGAAGACATCATCCCCGCCGAGTCTGACAAGTTCGTTTTCTGGATCGCGCCGCTGATCGGTCTGCTGGCGGCGTTCACGGTTTATACCGTCGTTCCTTTTGGCCCGTCGCAAGCCGTCAGCGACATGAACATCGGCATACTTTTTATGCTCGGCGTGTCGTCGCTCGCGGTCCTTGGCATCGTCATGGCCGGATGGGCCTCCAATTCGCACTATCCGCTGATTGGCGCGCTGCGCTCGAGCGCGCAGATGGTCTCGTATGAAGTCGCGATGGGGCTGGCAGTGATCTCCGCGATTCTGATGACCAGCCTGCACGGAACGGGACTCTACGGGGTCTCCAGCCTGGGCGATGGCACCGGAACGCTAAGCATGATCGGGATCGTGCAGGCGCAGCAGGAACAGCATGTCTGGTTCCTGTTCAAGTTCTTTCCGCTTGGCCTGATCGCATTCGTAATCTTCGCGATTGCGATGGTGGCCGAAACGAATCGTGCGCCTTTTGATCTGCCGGAGGCCGAGTCGGAACTGACTGCCGGGTTCCACACTGAATACAGCGGTCTGCGCTGGTCGTTGTTCATGCTGGCCGAATACGCGGCGATGATTGCGGTGTCGTCGATCGCGGTCACGCTGTGGCTAGGAGGATGGCTGCGGCCGTTCCCAAACTTGCTGAGTGGAGCGACGTGGGACTTCATCTTTGCATTGTTCCCCGGGCTGACGTTCCTCGCGCTGGGGGCGATTGCGCTACTGGGCACGGTGCGCATGCCGAAGCACCCGTACTTCAAGATTCAGACGATCGGTCTTGCGGCGTTCGGCGTGGTGCTGGCGGGAATCGGCGTGCTGTTGCTGGCGGTGCCGATTGCGGCGAAGGTCAGCAACCAGAGCATTCTGAGTCGTTCCACCGAAGCGTTGATGAACGTGTACTGGTTCGTCGCCAAGGTCGCGGTGTTTATGTACCTGTACATCTGGTATCGCGCGACCTGGCCTCGCTATCGCTTTGACCAGCTCATGAAAGTGGGATGGAAAGTGATGCTGCCGATTTCGCTCGGCGCGCTGATATTGACCGCCATCGTGGGGGTGCTGCTCGGATGACACCGGTTGCGACTCCATTTTTCTTTTACATGCTGTCGGGGCTGGCGATTATCGGCGGCCTGCTGGTGATCACGCGCAGGAACGCGGTGCATTCGGCGCTGGCACTGATCCTGACGCTGCTCGCCGTGGCAGGCTTGTACTTGATGCTCTACGCACCGTTCGTCGCTGGCGTGCAGATCATCGTCTACGCCGGCGGCATCATGGTGCTGTTCCTGTTTGTGATCATGTTGGTGAGCCTCGAGCGCACCGTCAAAGAGCGGCAGTTCAACCGTATCTGGCCGGTGGGATTACTGGCGTCGTGTGCGCTGCTGGCGTTGCTGCTGGGCGTGTACGCGAAAGGGAAGACCCTGTTTGAAGGCCGGCCCGCGCCTCCGCTGACGGAGAGCAGCAACACGCAGCAGATCGGCCTGATGCTGTACGGAAATTACATGTTCGCCTTCGAAGTCGCATCGCTGCTGTTGCTGGTCGCGATTCTGGGGGCGGTGATTATGGCGAAGAAAAGAATTTAGCGGTTCGCTGTTCGTCGTTCGCTGATCGCAAATCTGCAATACACAAGATGCGAACAGCGAATAGCGAACGACGAACGACAAAAACTATGGCTGACATCGGCACTCTCCACTACCTCGTCGTCGCAGCGGCACTGTTCGTGCTCGGCGTCATCGGTGTGCTCACGCGCCGCAATGTGGTGATCGTGCTGATGTCGATCGAGCTGATTCTGAACGCGGTGAACCTGAATCTGGTTGCCTTCTCGCGCATGTGGGGCAACCTGCATGGGCAGGTGTTCTCGATCTTTATCGTGGTTGACGCCGCCGCTGAAGCCGCCGTCGGCCTGGGAATCTTGATCGCCTTCTTCCGTAATAAGGAGACGATCAATGTGGATGAGATTGATTTGTTGAAGTGGTAAGGGCGCTGCGAGCTACGAGCCGCGAGCTTCGAGCAGGCGGCTACTAGCTTCTGGCTCCTAGCTGCTAGCGAAATGCGAACAGCGAATGACGAACAGCGAACGACGAACGACCAACGACTGACGACATGTTTCTAAACTACATCTGGCTGATCCCCCTGCTCCCCGCAGCAGGCGCGACGATCATGTTCTTCTTTGGCCGTCGGCTGTCGAAATCGGCAGTGAGCGCCGTCTGCGTCGGCTCAGTCGTGCTGGCGTTCGTCCTGGCGGTTGGTTGCGTATGGCAATACTCAGGATGGTCGCACGCGAACCCTGACAAGCCCGGGTTCGAAAAGGTTCTCTACACGTGGCTCGGGAGCGACACTGGCCATCTGACGTTTCTTACAAAGGGCGGCACGCCCGCCGAATTCAAAGCCGACGCCGGTTTTTACCTCGATCCGCTTTCCGCCATCTGGCTGCTGTTCGTGACCGGCGTGGGCATGCTGATCCACATCTACTCGATCGGCTACATGGGGCACGAGGGCGGCTATTACCGCTTCTTCGGATACCTCAACCTGTTCATGTTCTCCATGCTTACGCTCATCCTGGCGAACAACTATGTGCTGATGTTCGTCGGATGGGAAGGCGTGGGCTTGTGCTCGTACCTGCTGATCGGGTTCTACTTCCATCGCAAGTCGGCGAGCACGGCGGCGAACAAGGCATTCATCGTGAACCGCATCGGCGACGCCGGTTTCATCCTCGGCATGTTCACGTTGGTGTGGTACTTCGGATCGTTGAGATTTATCGACGTGAATGCCGCCGCGCGCAGCGGGCATTACTTGATCGGCGATCCGATTCTGACCGCAGCAGCGCTGCTATTGTTTGTCGGCGCGACAGGGAAGTCGGCGCAGATTCCTCTCTATGTCTGGCTGCCCGACGCCATGGAAGGCCCGACGCCGGTTTCCGCGCTGATCCATGCCGCGACGATGGTCACGGCGGGCGTGTACATGGTGGCGCGGTCGAATGCGGTTTTCGTGCTCGCGCCCACGGCGATGAAGACGGTGGCGATCGTTGGCGCGCTTACCGCGATCTTTGCGGCGTCGATAGGACTGGTGCAGAACGACATCAAGCGCGTGCTCGCCTACTCGACTGTTTCGCAGCTCGGCTATATGTTTCTCGCGCTCGGCGTTGGAGCATTCGCCGCGGGAGTGTTCCACGTCTTCACGCACGCCTTCTTCAAGGCGCTGTTGTTCCTCGGGTCCGGTTCGGTGATTCACGCCATGAGCGGCGAGCAGGACATGAAGTTCATGGGCGACCTGCGACGGCGTATCCCGACGACTTTCTGGACGATGTTTGTCGGCATGCTCGCGATCGCTGGCATTCCAGGCTTCGCGGGATTTTTCTCGAAAGACGAAATCCTTTGGCAGGCATATGCCAAGGAAACGAGCGCTTATCACTTCCTGTGGTTCATCGGATTCGCCACTGCGCTCATGACTGCCTTCTACATGGGCCGCCTGATCTTCCTCACGTTCTATGGGCAGCCGCGCATGAGCCACGAGGTTGAGCATCACGTTCACGAATCGCCAAAGTCGATGACCGGACCCCTGGTCGTGCTGGCGATCTGCTCGATTCTGGCCGGATGGCTGGGACTCCCGCACAGCCTGGGCGGTTCGAATCGTTTTGAAAAGTATCTGGAGCCGGTCTTCGCCAAAGAAGCTCACGTGATGGAAGCGGAGAAACCGGCGCAGCGGGCGGCGGGTGACAAGGAAGAAGAGAAGACTGATCCGATGGAGTATGTACTGATGGCTCTCTCAGTCGGTGCGGCGATTGCGGGCCTGGGCTTGGCCTATCGTTCGTATGGACGCGCTGGCAAAGACTACACCGAGCCGATCAACGCCGCTGCTCCGCCGCTCTACAACACGCTCTACAACAAATGGTTTATCGACGAGGCTTACGACTACGCCTTCACCGGACGGCGCAAAGTGGGCAACTTGCGCTTAGGCGCAATGGGCGCGGGCGACGCTTCGTCATGGTTCGACGCCAAGGTCATCGACGGTACGGTGAACGGCGCTGGATGGTCCACGCGCGCGGTCGCGACGCTTTCGACTTGGTGGGACAAGTGGATCATCGACGGGTTGCTGGTAAACGGCCCCGCAATCCTGTCGCGCATGTTGTCGTACCCTGCGCGCCTGTTCGAATGGGGCCTGGTGCAGTGGTACGCGCTGGTCATGGTTGCCGGGCTGATTGGACTTGGGTTTTATTACGTGTGGCGGTGAGGCAGCTACTAGCTACTGGCTACCAGCCTCTAGCGAGCAAGAACGGATTCGACCTCGAGGCAAAGAGCTTGCTAGAAGCTAGTAGCTAGAAGCTAGAAGCTGAAAATATGCAGAGCCATATACTTTCCATCATCCTCTTCACGCCGCTTGTGGGCGCGCTGATCCTCTTGTTTGTCCCCAAGGACAACAAGGCGGCAATCCGCTGGATTGCGAACCTGTTCGCGCTGGGCGGATTCCTGATCTCGCTGCCATTGGTCCCGATGTTTTGGCATCAGCGCTTCGACCCGCAGCAGTTCAAGTTCATCGAGGGCGCGGCCAACAACTGGATTCCTTCGATCGGCGCGGGCTACGTCCTCGGCATCGACGGCATTTCTTTCCTGCTGATCATGCTGACCACGCTGCTCGGCTGGATTTCGATCCTCTCCTCGTGGACTGCGATCGAGAACCGCGTGAAGGAATACTACGTCTGGTTCCTGGTGCTGCAGACGGGCATGCTCGGCGTCTTCATGGCGCTCGACTTCTTCCTCTTCTTCGTATTCTGGGAAGCGATGCTGGTGCCGATGTACCTGCTAATCGGCATCTGGGGCGGCCCGCGCAAACTCTACGCCGCGATCAAATTCTTCCTGTACACGTTGCTCGGCTCGGTGCTGATGCTGCTCGGCATCCTGTTTCTGTACTTCAATCACCACAGCGTAACGGGTGTCTACACATTCAATATCCCGGCGCTTTATCAAACGGCCCCGCAGATTCCGTTCCACTACGCCATCTGGCTGTTCCTCGCCTTCTTCATCGGCTTCGCGATCAAAGTCCCGATGTTCCCGTTCCACACCTGGCTGCCCGACGCGCACGTGGAAGCGCCGACGGCGGGTTCAGTGATCCTGGCCGGTGTTCTGCTGAAGATGGGAACGTACGGATTCGTCCGCTTCTCGCTGCCGTTCTTTCCGGGCGTTGTCCAGGATTCGCGCGTGCGCGGCTGGATGATCGGCCTCTCGATTGTCGGAATCATCTACGGTGCGCTCGTTTCCCTCATGCAGAAAGACATGAAGAAGCTGGTGGCCTATTCGTCGGTGAGCCACCTTGGCTTCTGCACTCTCGGCATCTTCGCCTTGAATCAGGCCGGCCTGAGCGGATCGGTTCTCCAGCAAATCAACCACGGCATTTCAACAGGCGCGCTCTTCTTGATCGTAGGCATTCTGTACGAGCGGCGGCACACACGCGAGATCGCTGAGTACGGCGGAATATCGAACGTCATGCCGGTCTACGCCACAATCACCATGATCATGTTCCTGTCGTCGATGGGACTGCCGCTGCTGAACGGGTTCGTCGGCGAGTTCACCATCCTGCAGGGTGCGTTTACCGCGAACTGGAAGTGGGCAGCGTGGGCGGTGCCGGGCGTCGTGCTCGCGGCAGCGTATTTGTTGTGGCTCTACCAGCGGGTGTTTTTCGGAACGGTCACGAATCCGAAAAACGAAAAGCTGCATGACCTGACGCCGCGCGAGGTGCTGACCTTCGCGCCCCTGATCGTCATGGCGTTCTGGATCGGCCTCTATCCGAAACCGTTTTTCCAGATTCTCGAGCAGCCGGTGAATCAGATCGTGCAGACCGTTCAGCAGAAGAATGCGCCTGTGAACGCGGAGGCGACGCCCGCAGAACTAGCACCGCAGGCGCCCCCGGCTGCGACCGTTCCAAAAGTCCCGGCGGCCAAAGCAGCGCCGAAGGCGGTAACTGCGAAACCGAAAGGAACCGTCCAGTGATCGGCCTGTCGGCAGCCGAATACAAGCTCATGCTCCCGATGGCGGAGCTCACCATCTTCGCCCTCGGCCTTTTGCTGATCGATTTGTGGGTGCCGAAGGAGTGGAAATGGATTAACGCTGTCGGAGCGTTTGTAGGCGTGCTTTTTGCCGCAGGCTGCGTGGCGCAGATTCAATGGATGTTTCCACACGGTCGCCTTGGTTTCTTCAACTCGCTGCTCGTGGACCGGCTCGCGATTTATTTCTGGTATCTCTTCCTTGCCGGAGCGGCGATTGCCATTCTGATGTCGGTGCGCTACCTCGAGATCGAGGATGAACATCACGGCGAATACTACGCGCTGCTGTTGCTCTCCGTGGTTGGCATGATGTGCATGGCCGCCGGTATCGACATCGTGCTGATCTTCATTGGCCTGGAACTGATGGCGATTTCGACGTATGTGCTGGTCGGATTTCTGCGCCGCGACCGCCGATCGAACGAAGCCGCGCTGAAGTATCTGCTGCTCGGCGCCTTTTCTTCCGGAATCTTCGCGTATGGTCTGTCACTGTTGTATGGGCTGTCGGGCGGGACGAACCTGCTAATCATCCAGCGAGCCGTCGCGCGTCTCGATCCACATAATGCCGTTGTCGTCATTGCCGTGCTGACGACCATGGTCGGGCTGTTATTCAAGATTGCGGCTGTCCCATTTCATCAATGGGCACCGGACGCGTATGAAGGCGCGCCTACGGCCATCACAGGATTCATGTCGGTGGCAGTGAAGGCCGCCGCCTGGGTGATGCTGATCCGCATCTTGATCCTTGGCCTGTTTCCGCTGCGCTCCGTGTACACGCCGATCATTATTTTCGTCGCGATCGCCACCATGACCGGCGCGAATTTTGCCGCGCTTACGCAGAACAACACCAAGCGCCTGCTGGCGTACTCGTCGATCGCGCATGTCGGATACATGCTGCTGGCGTTCGTCGCCATGGGCACGTCTGTTCCTGGAACCCCCGGCTTCATCGATGGACTGAGAGGAATCCTCGTCTACCAGCTGGTGTACACGTTCATGAACCTGGGCGCTTTCGCCGTGATTACGTCGCTGCGGCAGCGCAACGTGATCGGCGATGAACTCGACGACATGGCTGGCCTCTACCAGCGCCAACCCGTCGAAGCAATCCTGATGCTGCTGTTCCTGCTTTCGCTCGCCGGCATCCCCCCCATGGCCGGCTTTTTAGGGAAGTACTACATCTTCCTCAGCCTGGTCGAGAGCGGACATTATGCGCTGGCGGCCCTCGGCGTGTTGTATTCGGTTTTTGGACTCTACTACTATCTGAGAATCGCGAACGCAATGTTCGTGCGCGATCCTCTTGAGTCGAGCCGCTTACCTGTCAGCCTGGGGATGCGGGTGGCCCTGGGCATCACGGCCCTTGCGACCATCGTGATCGGCATTTATCCCGAACCGTTCTTTCGCATGGTGAACTGGTCGCTGGGACTGGTGCAGGCCTCGAGTGTAGCGATGAGATAGCTACGAGCTTCGAGCCACGAGCTACGAGCAACCAACTTGTGCACCGCCGCGAGCATTGTCTGATTCGCGTTGATCGCTCGTAGCTCGAAGCTCGCAGCTGTTCTACAATTCTCGCCGTGCGGGACCTGTCCAAGCCCCCCGAAAAGAAAGATCCTCTGGTCGCGCTCGCGCGCTATTCCGAGATTGGATTCATCATTCCCGCGTCGGTGCTGCTGGGATTTCTTCTCGGCAAAGGGCTCGATTACTGGCTACACACCCGATGGCTGTACCTGGTGGGGCTTCTGTTTGGAGCCGTTGTCGGATTTACGCAGATGATTCGCATGGCAATGTCCAGCTTCAAGGATGAGTAATCTCCCCAATCCGTCCGCCGACAGTCCGGAGATCGAAGCCTTCTACGCGCAGGCGATTCCGAGAATGTTGCGTGTCATGTTGGTCGTCGGAATCCTGTCGCTGTTCCCGGTTTCCTGGCTATACGGTTGGGCTGGGTTGATCGGAGTGGGGGCGGGAGGCGCCGTTTCCTATATCAATTTTCGGGCGCTGGCGCGCGGGGTGGAGGGCCTCGTGGACCGCGTGGCGGACCGCCAAAGTAAAGAAAAGGGGAGCATTATCGTGTTCCGCTTCCTGGTTCGCTACGGGTTGGTGGCAGTCGTTGCGTATGCTATCTTTAAAGGTTCTGCATTAGCCTTCCGCGGTTTCCTGTGGGGGCTTTGCCTGCCCGTTGCCTCCATGATGATTGAAGCGGCGGCAGAGGCGTGGGTAGCATTTCGTAAGTAGCGCGAGCCCCGAGCTGCGAGCTACGAGCAAACTACTATCAAGCTCGTAGCGCGAAGCTCGCAGCTCGTAGCTGTTCTTCATGGAACAACTGGCATTCACAAAACTACTGAACTCCCTGTTTGGCACTGCCGCACTGGGGCTGCTGAACCTGCTCGGGATTCATCCGCACAATGCCGCTGCACCCATCACCAACGCCGTGGCGATGGAGGTTCTCGTCGTCCTGCTGCTGACGATATTTTTCGTCCTGGTGCGTCTGCGCCTGTCGGTGGAGAATCCCGGTGCGCTGCAGCACACGATGGAAACTATCTACGGGTTTGTGAACAACCTGGCGACGGAGACGATCGGCCATCATTCCGAGAAGTATGTCCCCTACCTGATGGCGCTGGGCATGTTCATTTTGTCCTGCAATCTGATCGGACTGGTGCCAGGCTTGGAGTCACCGACCGCGGTTCCAGTTGTTCCTCTGGGCTGCGCGCTGCTGACGTGGTTCTACTATCACTATCAGGGAATTCGCACGAACGGGCCGGTCGGCTATCTCGCGCATTTCATCGGACCGCAGGACAAGGACATGCCGATCGCAGTGCGGCTGTTCTTGCCCCTGCTGTTGTTTCCGATTGAGATTTTCAGCCACGCCGCGCGGGTCATGTCGCTGACCATTCGTCTTTTCGCCAACATGTTCGCCGGCGAGATGGTGACATTAGTGTTCTTTTCGCTGGTGCCGCTGGGCGTCCCGATCATATTCGAGGGTCTGCACATCGGCGTGTCGTTCATTCAGACGTATATTTTTGTGCTGCTCGCTTGCGTGTATCTCGGCGAGGCGACAGCGCATGAGCACTAAGATCAGTGGTCAGGAGTCGGGAGTCAGTAGTCAGCGAAATACCTCGTTACACAAAAATGCGAGTGATCTTGCTGACTACCGACTACTGACTCCTGACTACTGCTTCCAGTGTGAGGGCGTCGGCTCGAAGAGCGCGGCGTCAACCACCTCCTGGGGCAAATTCATAAGGAGAAACAAATGCGGAAAATCGGGTTGTTGCTGTTTGTGATGATGATGTTCTCGGTGCTGGCCATGCCTGCTTTCGCGCAAACCGGCGAAACGGCGCATGCGGCAACGAACTGGGTCGCACTGACTGCGGGTTTCGCAATCGCGATTGCAGCCGGCCTGGCCGCGCAAGGTCAAGGCAAAGTCGCTGCGGCGGCGTGCGAAGCTCTGGGCAGGAATCCAGCGGCGCGTCCTGGAATTCAGCTGGCGCTGATTCTGGGATTAGCCTTCATCGAGTCGCTGGTACTGTTCGCACTCGTGATCATCTTCGTGAAGGTCGTGTAGTCAAAGAATTGGACACAAAAGGGCCCTTGCCTTGGCAAGGGCCTTTTGTTTTGTTCAGGAATTCCGTTCTTCTCTAGCTCGAGAAAGTCGGCTTCGCGGCGGTTGTTAACCCTTGCGTTCACCATCCCAGACAGTGTTGCGGTTCTCGGGAGCCTTTTCGAGGGCTTCCACGAGGATGCGGCGGAGGCGGTAGCGGCTGTCGAGGTCCATGCTGACAAACTCAAATCCGATTTCATTGACGCGGGCGCGGCGGAGCAGGACCTGGCCGCGAATTTTCTTCACGCCGGTCGAAATTTCAACGTTCGCTTCGGACCCTACGCGCAGATTGTCGTTGCGCGTGCCCATGCCGCCGCCAAGGCTCATCTCGCGCATGATGACGGTGGACTTGCCCCACGAACTGCTCAGGGTAGCCGAGAAAGTGCGCGGCAGGATTACGCGCTCGTAGCGCCGCTGCCGGACCCAGGGACAAGCCGGGGCGGGATCGAGCGGCGCAACCGCCAGTTCGGCGGAATCGAGTCCGCTCTCCGACATCACCTGTGCGCCGTAGCGCGGATCGATCTTGGAAAGCGCCTGGGCGGCCGCCACCCGCAACTCGCGGTGCTGGGAGCGTCCCCAGAGCTTCTTCTCTTCGACGATGCTGCGCAATACGGGAACGGCTTCGGGTTCCCGGAGACGGCCCAGCGCTTCGATTGCTTTCAGTTGCACGAATGGAGGCCGGGACGCGGCCTCTCCCGAGGTGGCGAGCGCGATCAGGCTGGAACTCGCAGTGCGGTCCAGGCTCATGCCGATCTCGTCGATCGTTTCCGGCAGGATGAGAGAATCCAGCAGTTCCAGCAGTTCCAGCAGCGTGCGACCGCGATCCGCGGCAGCTCCATACGCGATCTGGCGCACGACCAGATCCTGATAGAACCGGTTGAATTCCGGCATCCGCGTCGGCAGCAACTCCAGCAGTGTGGTCACGCCCAGACGGCTCAACAGGCCAACGGTCGCGGCTGCCTGCCGGGGTTGGCCGGTGCGCAGCGTTTCGCGGAGATCGATGACAGCGGGCTGTCCCAGTTCGTCGACGAGTTCGACGATGCGATCGCACTCCACGCGCTTCTGCGAGCGGAAGAAGCGGTCGCAGAGGTGTTCGACCGAACTCTTTGGAATCTGTTGCAGAACGTTGATCAGGTCGTCGGCCACCGCGGGGGCATTAATCGCCTCTTCGATCATCTCCGGCAGACGGTTTTCGACGCCTACGCGGGACCGCAAGTCCTGAACGAGGAGAGGCCTCTCCTGAGCGATACCTTCTAGAGCGGTGCAGACTTCGGCGACCGCTTTGTACTTTTTGCGGGCGCAGGATTCCTGCCCGAAGCGAGTGAACGCCGCGCTTAACAGGCTCTGGATTTCGGAATCGGTTTCCTTTGCCAGCTTCTCGCCGATCTTGGCGATGGCGTTCGGCATGACTTCTTCAGAGGCGTTGGCGTAGAGGTCAGCGATCTGAGACAGGCCGATCGAAGTCTTGCGGCGCGGGTCGAGTTCCTTGGCATCGAGGCAACCGGTGTAGTTGGCCAGGATCTTGGCTGCAAGCTCGTTGTCGCCGCGTTCGAGCAGCATCTCGACGAACTGCCGGATGTTGCGCGGCGGCACACAGGCTGCTTCGCCGGAGAGCAGCACGCTCTTCTTGCCGGCTTCGGGAACTTCCGCCCAGAACATGCGGTCAAGAATGTCGGCGTGCGACTCAACCAGGATGCCGGCCTTGGACATCTTGTCTTCCTGCACCCGGAGAATCTGGCGCAGAGTATCCATCTGCCGGCTCATGTGCTCCATCATCTGGTGCACTGCGTTGACTTTGACCTCACCACGCTGGTAGCGATCAAGGGCGAAGCGGATCGCCATGTGCTCGGCCGCCTTCATGAGCAGCGGAGTGTCGGTCTCTTCGGCTTTGGTGGTCACGTCCTTTGACAGGTTCTCGAGCAGTGCTGCCAGGTTGAGCTTCGCGCCTTCCGGCGCTTTGCTCAGTTCGGCTTTCATCAATTCTTCGGGGTTGGCGTTCGGATCCTGCGCAGCCTGCCCGAAATGGGTGAGCATGCGGATTGCCTGAATGACTTCCTCTTCCTGGAGGGGGACCACCCCGCCGGTCCAGCCACCGCCGCTGCCACTTCCCGTGCCGCTGCCTGTCCCGCCACCACCGCCCGTGCCAGATCCGCCGCTGCCGGTGCCGGTACCGCCGCCTCCGCCCCCGCCGCCGCGAATCGGAACTGTAGGAACGCTCCCCAGTGGCGCGCCACCGGGTTCCCCAGAGCCGCCCGAGGTTGCACCCTGGGCGGCGGCGATCAACTGCAGCAGCTTCTGCGGATCGTTGAGCCACTGCTTGAATTCCGGTCCAAGCGACTGTGCCGCAATCTGCGCGGCTACCGAGATCTCTCCGGTAGCGGGATCGGCCGCAACGAATTTCACCTCGTTAATGCGGATAGAGGAATTCTTGTTGTCGCCCAGCGTTTCCTTGATCTGTTTGGCGAAGTCCTGGGCCTTGGAGCCGCCCATTGCAAAGGCGCTGACGAGCCGGGTGAAATCGTCGAGAGTAACCTTGTTCGAGAAATGAATGCTGGCAAGACCCGCGGCCGTCAGCAACTGGGCAAAGCTGCGTTCAGCTTGGCCGGTCTCGAGCGGAATGCCATCCAGGAGCAGCTTGTTATCCGAGACACCAAGGAGGAACCCACCATCGCCGGTCTTGGGGATTGACGCCTGCAGCTCATTCCACGTGGTCTGGAATTGCCCCTCGGTCCGCTTGTGCCTCACCCCATACAGGCGGGTGTACTTCACGAGAATGTTAAGGCTGTGAATAAAGGAGCGGGCAGACGCGTTGCGGGCGGCATCGGTTTGGGCCGTTGTGGAGATTGCTACCTCCTTGTAGCTGGAGCTTAAGGATCAAGGGTATGTCGGAAAGTGACCTATTGCACGATTACGGAGGTAATTGGCCCGCCGGGGGGACTTTGAGAGCCTGAGGCGGGTTCAGGTGAACCGGCCAACCTTTGCAAACGCGCTACACTGTTCAGGAATTACGACATCTGGGATGCAAGTCCACGTACTATTCTTCGGAGCCGTGAAAGATTTGCTGGAGCGCTCGCGGGAAACCCTGGAACTTCCCGAAGGTGCCCGGCTTCAATCGGTTCTGTCGCACTATGCCCGTCAGGCGCCGCGTTTCGAGGCACTCATTCCATCCTTGGCACTTTCTGTGAACCAGGAATACTCAAGTACTGATTTCCCCCTGCGCGCGGGCGATGAGGTCGCGATCTTGCCGCCCGTGAGTGGAGGGAGCGAGGATCGAGTCCGGATTGTCCGCGAGCCCATTTCGACGGAAACAGAGTTGGCGCGTCTCAAGATGCCTCAGGACGGCGCGGCGGTCATCTTTGAAGGGGTGGTGCGCAACCACACGCGTGGCCGCCAAACCCTTTACCTCGATTACGAAGCGTATGAAGAGATGGCCTTGAAGAAGATGAAAGTGCTGGCGGATGAGGCAAAAAGCAAGTATTCCATCCGGGAGGTGGCCCTGGTCCATCGGCTGGGGCGGCTGGAGATCGGGGAAATCAGCGTGCTCATTGTGGTTGCTTCCGCCCACCGGGGCCCCGCCTTTGACGCCTGCCGTTGGGTCATCGACACGCTTAAGAAGACGGTGCCTATTTGGAAGAAGGAATACTTTGAAGATGGCGCCGTCTGGGCAGATGGCGAGCCGTTCCCCGAAGAAATCCCGCGTGCGGCAGGCGCGGCTGGAGTGCGGCCCGCATCCTAATGAGTGTCCACTCCATGAAGCGAACCTTATTGACCCTTGCACTCGGTTGTGTGGCCGCGATGTGCCTGGCCCAGGAGTCGGATACCACCTTCAAAGTGGATGTGAAGCTGGTCAATGTGTTCGTGACCGTGACGGACCAGCATGGAGCTCCGGTCTCGTCCCTGCAGAAGGAGAACTTCGCACTCAAAGAGGACGGCAAGGAACAGAAGATCGCCGTGTTCAGCCGGGAATCAGCGTTGCCGTTGTCGATCGTGCTGGCGATCGACACCAGTCTCAGCACGAAGAAAGATCTGCCCCTGGAGCAGGCGGCAGCCCGCAAATTCGCCCATGCGATCGTTCGCTCACAGGATGGCCTCGCCGTTTATAAGTTCAGTGAGGAGGTTACGGAGGTGGTGCCGTTTACCGCCGATCTTGGCAGGATCGACAGCGGCATCGAACGTCTGCGCAACGGCTCCGCGACCGCGTTGTTTGACGTTGTGTTTCTCGGCAGCCAGGCTTTGGGCAACCGTCAGGGAAGGAAAGTCATCGTGGTGGTCACCGATGGTGGCGATACGATCAGTCAAGTAACCTACCAGCAGGCCTTGCGTGCTGCGCAAGAGTCTGAGGCAATCATCTATAGCGTTATCATCGTGCCTGTCGAAGCTAGTGCCGGCCGTGATACGGGCGGAGAGCACGCGCTTATCCAATTCTCGGAAGACACCGGCGGGAAGTATTACTACGCGAGCTCCCTCCCTCAACTGGATGAAGCGTTCCGCCAGATCAGCGACGAGCTTCGCACCCAGTACCTGCTGGCGTACTACCCGAGCCAACGCTATACGGACTCGGATTTCCGTCGCATTCAGGTCGATCTGGTCAATCCACCAGCGGGCGGTCCTTACCAACCGCGCCATCGAGCGGGCTACTACACTACGAGGGACTCGTTCTAGGCAGGGCTCCGCCACCAACGTCAAATTGGCATGCAGCGTCCCGTGAACGCACCTGCATCTAGTAAACTGTTCTATCCATTGTTGATGCTAAGACCCTAGCACTGCAGAATCGCTTGTCGTTCTGCTCCCAGGAGAGTGGCGCTTTGTTACACAAGCCTGTTTGGTGGCAACGTTCGTTCCAAGGTCTCCTTTTCTCTCTTCTTCTCATCACGTTAGTCAGCCTGCCATCGCAAGGCCAGGAGGCTCCCACTCAGGGCACGATCCAGGGCACGGTGAAGGACGCTGACGGCAATCCCCTGGAGGGAGTGCGCATCCTGTTCCGTTCCAAGACCGAAGGCACCAGTGCTGTGGCCCGCTCCGCCAAGGATGGCACGTTCACCTCCGAATCATTGACGCCAGGCGACTATACCGTTGAGGCTGAGGGCAAGGACTTCATGCTGGCGGAAGCGCGGGTCACGGTGAAGGTTGGCGAAGCCGTGACGGCCGATTTCAGGCTCGAGCCGATCAATCCGGGTCCGGCGCGGCTGGAAAGCCGGCTGCCAGGGGAGACTGTGGATTCGCTACCCATCAATGGACGGCATCCGCTGCAGTCGGCACGGCTTGAACCAGGAGTTCAGGTGGTCGATGGGGCGATCCTCGACGCCGGGAAGACCGGCTACCAGACTCTATCGATCAACAGCCAGTATGGTCGCACGGTCCACTACGACGTCGACGAAGTCGAAGCGATGGATGAAACCAAGGGAGCGGTCATCACAAACCTCCCCGCCGAATCTGTTCGTGAAGTGATTGTGACCAGGACCGTGCCAGATGTCTTCCAATCACTGAACGCGGCAGGGTCGGTGCGCTACGTGACGCGATCGGGCGGCGACGAGTGGCACGGCGATCTGTTCGGGAAGTACAGCGATGCCCGTGCCGGGTGGACTGGGTTTTCTCCCGCTACGGATCCGAAGGCGAGCCGTCAGCAATATGGATTCGGACTTGGCGGGCCGGTCATCAGGGACAAGGGCTATCTGTTCCTCGGTGGAGAACGCACCAAACAGGACGGACAACTGCCGGTGGCGTCGGGTTTCCCGCTTCTGGGATACAGCGTGAGAAACGCCTCGTTGCGCGAGAACATGCTCACCGGCCGTTTCGACTACGAGTTCTCAGAGAACGCGAAATGGTTCTACCGCTACAGTTACGACAATGCCGACGAAATCGGCGGAGGATTTGCCCAGTATCGGAACCAGATCAACGTCCCCTCGCATGTATTCGGGTTGGACTGGAACCGCGGACGGTTCGCGCATAGCGGCAGATTTGGATATCAGAAGCTTGTGAACGCGTTAAATCCGTCCTTCGGCATGGACGCTGGAGCTGATCCGGCAATCCCGTTTCATCTCAAGTTAGGCTCGTTTGAACTAGCGCCGAGCACACTCGGCCCGCGGCAGACGATCCAGCGCGATCTGTTCGGCCGATATGACGGAAGCACGCCATTTCATGACCAGCACACGCTGCGCTTCGGCGGAGCCATCCACCACATTACGCAAGGCGATTTCTACGCGCCGGGAGATTTTGGGCCGTCGGTAGCCAGTTCCAACGGCATCGACGTCATCAACGCGATTTTCAACGACACGACGCCCCCGTTCCCACCCATCATTCCTGGCGATCCGCGAGGCGCTGCGGGCAACCCTCTGAACTATCCGGTTGGCACGATCACGATTTACAACGGCCTGGGGAACTTCAGCGAGCATTCCGCGTTCAATCGCAGCACGGGTGGACACACAGATACGCGCATTGAGTTGTATGCCGGCGATACTTTCAAGCTTTATCCCAACCTGAACATCTCGATTGGCGTGAATTATGCGCGCGATACCGGCCGCACGGATAACGATCTTGCCGCGGTTCCGACTCTCGATCAATTCGGCAACATTAAGGGGCTGGGCAACCGGGTGAGCCAGCCCAACTGGAATTTTGCGCCGCAAGCGGGTATTGCATGGGATCCGGGACACCACGGCCGCACGGTTGTGCGCGCCGGCGGCGGCATGTTCTTTGACAATTTCCTGATGCAAAACGCATATCAGGATCGCATCAGCCGCTTGTCGCAGGGGCAGTACTACCGAAGCCTGACTCTGTGCCCGGCCGGGAGCGTACTGTTTCCCGACGGGTCGATTGTCAATTCGGTGGATGGGCTCGACATCGCGACCCAGATTTGCGGCCAAGCCGTCGGTACCGTAACCACGGCGATCCAGGATCTGCAGTCGCAATACCTCGCGGCGCAGGCTGTCACCAGCGGACCGAACGTCTACGGGCTGGCCAACACGAATACGAATTTTGGCGGATTGCTCGCCCCTAATTTCCGGACGCCGCGCATCGTCCACATGAGTGCGGGCTTGCAGCGCGAACTCGGCGAACGCTCGATGTTCTCGATCGACTATGTGCGAGAGATTGGCACGCAGTATCCGCTGGGGATCGACACCAACCACGTCGGAGACGCGCGCTATCTGACGGATGGCAGCAGCAATGATCCCTCTCAGAACACCTATGCGACGGAACTGGACGCCATCAATGCGACGTTGCTCGCCAACCCGTTATCTGCCGGCTGCCCGCAAGCAGCCTCGACAGGAAGCAGTTCGCAACAGGCGGTGAATTGCTACATTGCATCCGTGCCCGGAGCGAGCATCATCGATTTCGCGCACAACGGACTTGATTCTTCAAATGCGTATTGCGGCCCGTTTCCGTGCGCTGCGCTGGGCCTGAGGCAAGCTGCGTTTGGCGGCATCAACCCCGAGGTAGGTTCGAACGTGATGTATTTCCCCAGCGGGCGAACGAAGTACGTAGCGGTCCACGCGATGTTCAAGACGTCCGGATCATTGCGCGCCCCTGGGATTCATCGCTGGAACTTGGCGGCCTCGTATACCTATTCGAAATACCAGAGCAACGTAGCAATGGCAGATGGCAGCGGCGGAGATTTCACACTGCTGAGTCGTGCCGAGGACTACATCAATCCGCATAAGGGGCATTTCGGCGCCTCCGGGCTGGATCGGCGCAACATGTTCACCTTCACTCCCTCGTTCGAGTTGCTACACGGCGCCAAGCTGACCATCCTCACGCAACTTGCTTCTCCCCTTGAATTGAGCGCACGCCTTCCCCAGATGGACGGCGGGGGAGTGGCCGGCGAAATCTTTCGCACCGATGCAACCGGTGACGGCACGGCCGGCGACCTGTTGCCCGGTACCGGAGTCGGAGGCCTTGGCGGTTATTCCGGCAATGACTTGAACAAGGCGATCGGCATCTACAACACCAACTACGCGGGCAGGTTGACCTCCGCAGGCCAACAACTGGTCAACTCGCAGTTGTTTACCTCAACCCAGTTGCTGACCTTAGGTGCTGCCTATCCGTTTATCTGCGCTGCCCCTCCGAACCAGCCCAATTGCCAGGCGGTGCCGGGGCACTACGCGCAGCCTACATGGTTGAAAACCATTGACGTGCGTTTCAGTTGGCCTTTCCGGATCGGCGAGCACGTCCGCATCGAACCGAATGTCGCTGCGTTCAATGTCTTCAACTTCGCCAACTTTGGCGGCGCAGGGCGCCAGCTCAATGGCGTGCTCGATGGATCGCCAGGCACGTCGCTGAATAACGCCAGCTCGCCGGGGTTCTGCGGCAACTCGACGACATTCTGCTCGTCCCGGTTGGACCGAGTCGTGACGAGCTCTGGAACCTACGGATTGGGAGCCCCGCGACAGCTCGAGTACGGAGTGCGGATCATATTCTGAGCGACACGCTGCGAGTCGCAATCGATCAAGGTTGGATCTGTCCCCGCAGGCGCCTGGAGAGTTTTTCGATTCGCTTCAGCTTATCGACGGCGTCCTTGGGTAGGAGCCCTTTTTTCACCAAGTCGATGTCGCCGGGAACGCTGGATGCGAGCGCGGACAGTTCGCGAGCCTCGCGTTCCATTTCCACCGTGTCCAGCCTGTGAAACGTCTTCGTTCCCGGCGGAGACTGGTCTGGAATTGCGGGCGCCGGCGGCCTGGGATAGTTGCCCCGTTGCCCGTTCGAGGCGGTCACCATGATGAACGCTATCAGAAGGTTCCCTAACAGCCTTTTCAATCGAAGCGACATACAACCCTCCCAAAGGCGTCGACGGATAGGAGTCAGCAACGAAATGACGTCAGCCCGCGCACGGTCCGGGCCAAGTCGTTGACCGCGAGTGTAATCCCAACCCAGGCAAGAAGTTTGTCTCCAGTTTGTCTCTTCTAGCAGAGAACCTCGCGGAAAAGAAGCGCCCTGCGCGCATCGCCGTGCATCCAAGACCGGGTGAAATCAAAAACAGACCTTCAGGGGTGAGGGCCGCTCATGCTTACTACTCTCGAAACGCATTCCCAAAGCGACCTTCGAGTTCGCATCGTCGAGGCCCGTCGGTCGACCGACGCGTTGTTTGACATCGTACCGCCCGAAGCTCTCTACGACCGCCCCATTCCGGAGCGGCACAGGATTGTGTTCTATGTCGGACACCTGGAAGCATTCGACTGGAATCTCCTCAACGGTCGGCTGATGTCTGTGGCGAAGTTCCGTCCCGACTTCGACTCGCTCTTCGCTTTTGGGATCGATCCAGTAGGCGGAGGACTTCCCACGGACCAGCCTTCTGACTGGCCCTCGATTGCTGAGGTCCGGGAATATGTGCGCCAGGTCCGCGACGAATTGGACGATCGCCTCGAAAACGTTCTGGCTGGTGAGCCCGCGGCTGCGAACGAATTCCCCGCGAATTTACTGCTGAACGTCGCTATCGAACATCGCTTGATGCACGCAGAGACTCTCGCCTACATGCTCCATCAGCTGCCATATGACCGGAAAGTCGCGCCTTTCCTGGCTTCCCGCCGTGACTCATCGTCGATAGCTTCCGGAATGGTTGAGATCCCCCCTGGTCTTGTGACTCTGGGACTGCCGCGTGGCAGTGGTGAATTCGGCTGGGACAATGAATTCGAACAGCATACCGTCGACGTGCCCGGGTTTGCCATCGACCGCTACAAGGTGACCAACTGTGAGTTCCTCGAATTCGTTCGCGCCGGAGGCTACCAGAATTGTTCGCTGTGGAACGAAAGTGACTGGTCCTGGAAAGAGGCAACTGGAATTTCGCACCCCGCATTTTGGCGACGGCAGGGAAATGAATGGTTGTGGAGAGGAATGTTTGAAGAGTTTCCTCTGCCGCCAGACTGGCCGGTCTATGTAAGCCGCGCCGAAGCCAGCGCGTACGCGAACTGGGCAGGGAAGGCACTGCCGACCGATGCGCAATGGCAGCGCGCGGCGTATGGGACTCGGGAAGGCAGACTGCGGAAGTATCCGTGGGGCGTGGCGACGCCCGATGGCACGCGTGGCAATTTCAACTTTGAGAACTGGGATCCCATGCCCACCGGCAGTCATGCGCCTGGAGCAAGCGCCTTCGGCATTGAGGACCTTCTCGGAAATGGCTGGGAGTGGACATCTACCTTGTTTGCCCCGTTCCCCGGATTTGAACCTTTTCCGTTTTACCGCGGATACTCGGCTGACTTCTTTGATGGCAAACACTACGTGATCAAGGGGGCGTCGGCCCGGACAGCAACTTGCATGTTGCGTCCGTCATTCCGTAATTGGTTTCAGCCACATTATCAGTACGTGTATGCGGGATTTCGCTGTGTGAGCAACCAGCTCGCTTGAGGACACGATGATCTTGAGACAGGCGGTTGCCGCCGATCCCGAATTGGAGTTTGCCGCCGATGTTCGCGCGGGTCTTCTCTTACCCAGGCAGAAAGAACTTCCATCGAAGTATCTCTACGATGAAGTGGGCTCGGCCCTGTTCGAGGTGATCAGCGTTCTCCCGGAATACGGTCTCACGCGCGCCGACGAGCGGCTGCTGCGAAAGCATGCCGGCGAAATTGTCGCGTATCTGTCCGCGCCACTGATGGTGGCCGAACTCGGCAGCGGCAGCGGAAAGAAGACGCGTCATCTGCTGGAAGCGCTGGACCACTACCAGCAGACCCGCTACTGTCCAATCGAGATCTCTCACACTGCACTGACGATGTGCGCGCGTGAACTGGGTGACATCGAACACGTCAGCATTGTCGGCCTGGAACGCGAGTATCTGGATGGATTGCGGGAAGTCGCCGCCCAGCGCCGGGCAGGCGAGCAACTATTCGTCCTGTTTCTGGGGAGTACCATCGGGAACTTCGACCGCCCCGCTGACGTGAAGTTCATGCGGTCCGTAAGGCAAGCGCTTCAGTCCGGCGACGCACTCCTGCTTGGCACGGATCTGATCAAACCGATTCCACAGTTACTCGATGCCTACGACGATGCGATTGGGGTGACCGCCGCCTTCAACCTTAATCTGCTCGCCCGCATTAATCGCGAGTTGGGCGGCAATTTCCGGCTTTCAGAGTTCCGCCACGAGGCCCGCTTCAACCCGGAGACGCACGGTGTCGAAATGCATCTGCGCTCAACGCGGACACAGAATGTCACGATTCGGCGCGCTGGGCTGACCGTTACGTTCGCGGAGGGTGAGACCATCTGGACCGAGACCAGCCACAAGTATTCGCGCCCGGAACTGCTGCAACTGGCGATGGGCGCTGGTTTCTGCTGCGAAGCGCAGTGGGTCGACGACGAATGGCCTTTCGCCGAGACGC
This sequence comes from Terriglobales bacterium, assembly GCA_035519435.1. Lineage (GTDB taxonomy): Bacteria > Acidobacteriota > Terriglobia > Terriglobales > Acidobacteriaceae > Acidiflorens. The sequence goes on along the minus strand of DATIWL010000002.1, from coordinate 34,302 downwards.
TGCTGATTGCAGACTAGCGCTTTTCCTCGTCGAGCCGGGCGCTGAGCCGGTTTACCAGTTCGGTGTTCTTCTCCAGGCAATTCCGCAAAATATCCGCCTGCTGTTTCGCTGTCGGCCAGTCTTTTTTCTCCACTGCTTCGGTGAGTCCCGGAAGCTCCAGGTGTGCGTATGTGAAGCGGGCACCGTAGAGAATGTGCTTGAACCACGGCCGTCCTGGAATGCCATCGGGATTCAGCCAGTTGCGCTCGACTTGCATCATGCCGGCATTGAGTTCGGCGGCTAGCTTGGGATCGATCCTGCCTGCTGCCAGTGACTGTTGCAGTGAGCTGTCCAGTTTCTTCCCGGCGATCTCGAAGGCGTTGATCCCTTCGAGCACGGGCTTGAGATCGAGGGCGCTCATGTCCTTTCCTTTGGAAAGTTCGGCGACAAATTGACGAATGTTGTCGGCGTAGGACGCGAAATCGAAGGGCAACAAGTCCGCGTTCGCGAGACGCAAAGCGAGCACGCCCCAAAGCTGCGACATGAGGGTGTGATAACGGTAGCCCGGATCGCCGAAGTGATTCATCCAGTAGAAATCGTCATACATGGAGTGATACACGCCGTACGGACCGTCAAAACTCAGACCGATGACGGGCATGCCGACGTAGTTGAGAAAGACAGTATGGTCGGAGCCGCTGCCGATGCGAGTGTCTGCGAGATTGGCGTCCGTGACCGGACGGTCATCCTTGGCCTCCGTTCGGTTTCGCGCTGCACTCTGTTTCCACGCCGCATGCAGCGACTTTCCGGACGGCTCCTGCAGGCTGTTCGTGGCTTCGACCAGCATCGGTGCAAGCGAAGCCACGGCGCTCCCATCGAAGTCGGGCCCGGAGGTAGACGAATCCACATTGAGATAGGCGACCGCTTTCTTGCGGAGTTCGTCGGCAAACTGCTCACCCCACTCCGTGGATCCCGTCAGTCCGACCTCCTCGCCGTCCCAGCTGCAGACAACCAGCGTGCGCCTGGGGCGGATTCCTTCTTTCTTGAGCTGGCCGAGGGCGCGCGTCAGTTCCATCATCGACGCTGTTCCGCTTGAGGGATCGACACCGCCAAATACCCAGGCATCGCGGTGATTTCCCAACACGACCCACTCGTCAGGCAATTCCGCGCCGCGAATGCGGCCTTCGACCACATAGTAGGGCTTGATCGAATTGTCCATCTCGATCTTCAAATGCACACGAGCCTGTTCGCCGCCGAGGTGGTACTCGATCGGCAGTCCGCCCTGCCAGTCGTCCGGAGCGCGCGGACCGCCCAGATTCTCAAGGATCGGACGGGCGTCTTTGTAGGAAAGCGGCAGCGCCATGATCTTCGGCGCAGAAACTGCCTGCTCGATGGGAATGCGTTTGGCGCCCGGGACCGAGGCCCATCCCGGAGTGAGCGGGTCACCGGGGACCATGAAGTCGTAGGTGATCGCGCCGCGCTGAATATGGCTCTCCGGGCCCCACGGCCCTTCGGGGAAGACCTTGCCCTTCTTGAAGCCGTCTTCCGCTGGGTCGCTGTAGATCAGGATGGCAGCAGCACCTTCGCGCTCCGCGGTCAGCGCTTTGAATCCGCGGTAGCTGTAGGGATTCGAGTAGCGGACAAGTACGATCTTGCCGCGTACGTCGATTCCTTGCTTCCGCAGCAGGTCGTAATCCTCAGGATTGCCGCTGTGTGCGTAAACGACCGGAGCCGTAACCTCTCCAGAGACAGACATTCCTGTCCAGGCGGAACTCACGCGCGGATTCCTGGTGTCGGGATCCGCGGGATACGGGTCTTCGCGCAGGCTGGCGCGGTAGACGGCGGGTGCGATCATCTCCAGCGAAGCGCTTTTCGGCGTGGTGGCGTAGACGTCGTAGCGGTGAATGACGACATCCTCCAGTCCCTGTCTGCGCCACTCGTCGGCGATGTAGCGGGCGAGTTCGTTGTTGCGTTCCGATCCTGCGATATGTGGTTCGGCGGTGAAGATCCGGTGTTGGCGGCGCTCTTCCGACGGCGTTGGTATGGCTTTGAACTTCTTTTCGATTTTTGTCTCTTGTGCCACCGAAGTGGACGTGAATCCCAGGATTCGATCCTGAGGGGACCCTATAGGCGCTAGTTGGAGCAGAGCTGCGAGAAGGAGCAAGTTCCTGAGAGTCATAGTGGGGCCGGGGAAGTCAGAGTAGCGAACCGCGCATTATAGCGGCCGAGGACCGTTCCCGACGAATTCACTGTGCTGGTTCCGTTATGAAGATATCCACACCTCGCCGAAGGGGAGCGATAGGTTAGTTTGCTTATCGGTCGCGGAGCGGATGCGTCTTCGATCCATTCTTCAGATCAATTCAGACGGTTTCAGGCTGTCTCCATGGACCATCGCACCAAACGGGTGCACGATGGCAGGCGTTGGACAGCCAGACTGACTCGAACCTGAGCAGGCTGGTCAGGGGCGAGCAGCGATCCCGACGATCACGGTAAGTTGGCTTCCCCATAACATCAATATCTGTCATCCCAGGAATCCGAGGAGATCACATATGGTGAAGAAGTCGCTTGTGTTGTTCATTGTGCTAGCTATTTCGTCAGTCGCGTTCGGCAAGCACCCCGAGCCGATCCAAAGAGGGAAAGTAGCCGTTGCCGATCAGAATATGGCGGTCGCAGCGCAAGCCGCCGCCGCGGCCGGAACAGCGAGCGTGGATGCTACAGCTACTTGCTCGTATCAGTTTACGTCCGGGGGCACAACCACGAAGAAATTCCTTCAATATTGCGTGACCGTCAACGGCAATATTGTCGAATTCCAGAGCCCCTCCGGTGTAGAGAACATAGCCGTAGGCGTGTTCGGTGAAGGGTACTCGCTCTGTGATTTCGCCTCTGGCCTCGGATATCACGATTATGCCGGCTTCGGCGACGCCGATACCGGTGCGTGGGGCGCACCGTCCCTGCTTCAACTTAACGCGACTACCGTCAAGATCGCTCGCACCACGACGGATGGTATCTGGACCCTGACCCAAACCATTCAGCAGAGTTCCGCCGATGCGACCGCTAAGGTCACGATGGCGCTCAAGAACAACACCGCGATCTCAAGGTTCGTGTGGCTGGCCCGGTACGTTGACATCGACGCCCACGGCACCATCAACCCCAATACGCTGGATGGGACCCAGAATACGGCCTTCGGCTATCTGGTGAACAACCCTACCGATTTCGGACTGCAATTGTCGCTGATCGCAGAAAACGGCTTTGCCCACTATGGCTTTGCCATTCCCCATCCGGCCGGCAATCCTGCCTGCAGCATCGGCACGGGGTTTGTTGGGACGGTGACCGGAGCGGACGGTTCGGTCTACTTCTACCATGGGATTACGGTCAAAGCAGGCAAGACCGCGACCGTGAAGCTCAAGTACTCGGGAATGTAGCTGCTGTCGGGTAGATTTTGGCTGCCTTGGGACGAAAACAATGTCCAAGGCAGCCATTTCTTTTTGCGCCGGAGAGAGCGCGGCTCACTCCATGGTATCGACCGCCTTGAGCCCATAGAGCCGGCTGCATTCGTATTCCCGAAGCTAGCGCACGAGGGGAACGCCTTGTGCCCTCAGGAAGGCAAGCGATTTTTCAATGCTGGCTCCGAACGAAATTCCCCGGAACTTGCCGCTTCCCGCCAAAGTCAGGATTCCGACTACCTCGCCCTGCTCGGAAATCAATGGGCTGCCACTCATGCCTTCCACAGCGGTGATATCCGTGGCGAAATCGCAGTAACAACCGTCCTGACGCTGATAGAGGTTCCTTCCTTGGACGCGCCCGCTGCGAACCAGAGGAGATAATCCCCATCCCGTGAATGCAGTGACCCACACCGGCTCGCCGGCTGAGACAGCGCGCGCGCGGAGAGCGGCCGGCCGAACGTATGCCCAGTCACGGCTCGTATCGGCCGGGCTCATGCGGCACACCGCAAAGTCCAACAGCAAATTCAGGCTGCAGTCTTTGATGAAGAACGCATGCAGTTGGCGGAAATGATTCCATTCCCCATCAGGGATCATCACACTCAGCGTGCAATTGGAGTGTGCTTCCTGAATGATGTGCGCCGCCGTGAGAAGGGTGCCGCCCGAGTCGGCGATGACCCCGGTACCGCGGACCCGCGTGCGTGCTGCCTGACGGTTTTCCGTGCAGAGAAGAGGAACGGCGGACCGCAATGCCGGTCTGACGATTTGCGCCAGGCCCGGCGTAGCCAACAGGGACAGGTGCAGGGCCAGCGCGAAGATGCATTGCCAACGGCGAGGAATGGCGGCCACAAGCGATACCCGCACGGCCTATTGTAGAACGCGTGTCTGTATGTGGCGCTGCGCCAGGACTGAACGGCGGATTTCAGCAGAAGGGACAGGAATCCAGCCGCGCATTTCCGAATCGCTATCTATTTCTCCGCCTCCTTCTTGGGAGGAGCCTCGGGCGACTTCGGATCTGCGACCCCTGCTGTCCCCGCCTCGAGAGGTGGCGGACACCTGGCGGGATGGACAAACAGCTTCGAATCCGGAGGCTCCAGCGACACGTCGCTGTAGGTGATGGACACCTTGTTCCCGTTGGCTTCCACTTCCACCTTAATCGGGAATCCCTGCAAGTCCTCTGCCTCCCAGAGTTTCATTTTGACCATGATGGGACTGCCGTGTCCCGCTTCGAATGTCACATGCGAAAGCCGGCACACGTGTCCCGCAACAGTTTCCTTTTCGTCCGTCAGCACGCGCTCAATCTTGAAATTCTCATATGGCGCCGAGAACGGATACGAACCTGCGTCTGGCGCGGCAATTTCGGCGCAGTGGCCTCCTCCCACCCCCCACGTTGTGTGTTTCTTCAAATCGACAACGCGATAGGAACCGTCAAAGTCGAGGCGCATCAGGTTGCCGGAGCGGTAGATTTTCCGATTCTGATCGGCCCGGAGCCCCCCGGTCATCGTCGCAGAGAAAGATGTAAAGGAATCAAATGGATTTCGGGTTGTCACCGACGGAGGGACAGAGTTCATCGTCCCCGGAGCTTGCGCAACCGCTGCGGCGCTTAGGGTGAGCAGACACAGCCCGAGGGAGGCGGCTCGTGCAGTCATGAGATGAGCTTCTCCTGAAACAGAGAACAGCCACGCCGTGACTCCGGCGTGGCCGCTGGAAGACTGAGGAATTGAAGATTACGGTTGGGATGACGATTTCGTGGCCCCGTTTTTCCCCATGGACTCTGATGCTGCGACATACGTGCCATAGTTGACCACATAATTCCCGAAATAGTCATTTCCCGAGTAGAGGACCCAGGTGTGGTACTTGGTGTTGATCAGGTACTGCTCCGAACGGTTCTGAGGAGCATAAATACCGCCCAGCGCGTAGGCGGGATCGGCCACGTCGAGGACTGCTCCAGAAGCGGCATACTGGAACGCAGCACCAATTCCGTGCTTGAAGCCACCAACAGAACTGTTGTTCGTGCAGTCAAAGTAGAAGTGAGTGCCGCCCACAAGTGCTTTGGGGATGCCGGCACCGGGAGTGTAAAGGCGCAGCGACATCCCATCGCAATATGAGGATCCGGCTGCGCTGCGGAAATTGAAGGTGTAAATCGTATCCTTGGCAATCGCACCCAAGGTCAAGGTCAGTACCAAGCACAACACAAACAACATCTTCTTCATCGAAGTGTTCTCCTGGAACGTTAGGTTGTACTGATGGAAATCTTGGCTTGGGACTTGGGGGGAAGCCCGCTTGACATGGAGGATACTGCAATGGCGCACGAGCCATGTCAAGGAAAGACTACGCTTTTTGGACAAAGCGGCACCAGTGTGCAACCTGTTGCAGCGATTGGGGCAATGCATTGCACCGATGGAATGCCATTTTGGTCAGAACGTTGCGCAAGGCGTGGACGCATTCGTCCAATTTGACAAGGGCCAACAGCCTACAGGAAGATGTCTGTCGGGCCTCAATCTGTGCTTCCCATCTGTTCCGCGCAGCCTGTCTCTACATCCACGGCCCCCGGGGAACATTTTCCAATGACCACTTCGATCCTCAAAAGAGTCGTGATTGCTCACTTGGCGCTGCTTCTGGCGCCGGCGGTTCGGGCGCAAATCAGCTCCGATCTGCCGGACTTTTCGGCCACAGAAGTGAAATCCAGCCTGAGCTGGAAGATCCACCGCTCCGGGTCAAAACTTCGGGTCGAGCCCAGTCCTGTGACGGCCACGATTTACGTGCCGGAAGAAGACAAGGTCTTCAATCTTTTCATCTTCCCGGAAAAGACGACGTGCGTAGTGTTGAAGACCGCGCAGGCGAAGATGATGCGCAGTCCCTTGCAGGTGGTATACGGCCCAAATACCAGGAGAACGCCGCGCGAGGCCAAGGAAGTCGTGGAAGGCCACACCTGCACTGTCCTGGATGCGGTCACGACGTTGCCCGATCACAGCGAGGCAATCTCGAAAATCTGGGCCGCTGACGATCTGAAAGGAGTTCCCGTGCGCATTGACATGACAACGGGGCGCAGCACCATGACGACAACGTATCGGGACATCGTCCTCGGGCCTCCTGATCCAGCCCTGTTCAAGCTTCCGGCCAAATGCACGCCGCACGAAAAGACCTATCAGGTTGCGCCGGAAAGCCAACAAGTGCCCGGGAAGGTGCCCTCCGATCAGAAGCAGAAGTAACGGGGGGCCAGCCACTGCCGTGTCCAGCAAAAGAAAGAGGCCCTTCTTCCGAAGGGCCTCAATTGTGAACGGCAGTACTTCTATTTTCCTAGCAGGCCACGTGGGGTGCCCACGCCTGTGCAATAGTCCCAGTCCTTGTCAACCGAACAGCCATTGGTGCCGGCCTTTACGTCATAGAAGTTCTTTGAATAGGCCGTCTGGGTACCAAGTTGTGAATAAAGCATGTTGTTTTCTTCCGCCGTGTAGAACCCGTTTCCAGTGGTCCCATTGATGTGACCGACTCCCAGCCGGTTGTTGGCGTTGTTGATAATGCCCGCCAATGCCGGTGAAGAAGCGCTGGTTCCGCCCACGATGAGGAAGTAGCAGGTGCCGCTATAGTAGGCGCAGTCATACACGACGACGCCGCTGTTGGGATCTGCGTTGAACGCAATGTCCGGTGTTGAACGGGCACCTTGGCCGAAGATCCCATACTGATAGTTCGCCCACGGGCCTGTGTAAGCGCCGCCCGCGAAGGTCGTCTGGTAGGTTTCGACAGCGCTGGTGCCGCCACCAGATCCCGCCCAGCAACTTTCCGACTTGAAATGAAGATTCGTCGCCAGCCGGTTGACGGTGGTACCGCCAGCCGAGATGACCCAGGGGGATGAACTTGGATACTGCGCGCCGCAACCCGCATCGCCTGCTGAAGCGAAGTAGGAGATGTTGAACGGGAAGTAGAAGCCGAAGTACGGGTCGTAGCCGGTCTCGCCCGAGAATTCGCCGCTGCCCCAGCTGTTGGTGATGTCCCCGCCGCCGGCCGCGTCCACCAACTGGGCAGCCACGTACTCGGCATACATCAGGTCGGTGTAGGAATTCGAACAGGCTTCAACAAGAATGATTTTTGCCTTGGGTGCCATGACATGGGCCCATTGGACGTCAAGCGAGATTTCCAGTCCCCAGCCGGCATTCACTGGAGGCGTTGTGCAGCTGCCATTGCCGTTGGCGTAGACCTTCGTGAAGTCTGCGGCCGGCAATCCATAGAAACTGGTGAATGTGTTCAGTTCAGTGGCTGCATAAGGGTTGTCAAATGCATCGACGATCGCGATCGCTCCCCATCCACCTTTCTGTGGACCACCCGAGCCGGCCACGTGTGCGGGAACGCACCCGGACGTGTTTCCATTGGAAGGGATCTTGTACACGCATGCCATTGAACTTGGAGTTTCGTAGTGTGTGACGGTACTCACGTTTGGCGTTACTCCTAGGGTTTCGGGCCTGGCCGCCATGCCGTCGACCCCCTTGGCCAATACGTAGTTCGTATGCGCGCGGACACCGGCATCTTCCGCACGGGCCACGCTTGTCGCCGGCGTGATCCAGTTTTGCGGCGGTGCGGCTTTCGTTGTCGCCGTCGCGTTTCCGCTACCGGGCAACTTTTGCGCAAAAGCCCCTAACGTGCAACACAGCACTATCACCAACAGCACTACCCCTGTTTGCTTCATCGTAATTGGTCTCCTGGAAGGGTTCGTCATAAGCACGATCTCTTATTGGCAACGGGGTCTGTCCGGTTCCTTCAGCATCCGGAGCGGCCGCACACGGCTGCCCGGTCACAGAACGGAACGCACTGCCCCTCGAAAATCGTGGTTGAAAGTCAAAGTTGAACAATGCACACTACGTCAGCGCAAGGATGCCGAGGCATTGTGCTTAAGGGGAAAGCCTGAACTCCACCCCTGCGGGTCCTTGGGGAAAGACCCCGGAAGTCGATGGATGATGTAACACGACTGTTATGTTGTCAAGATTTTTTGAAGATTCTGCCTGTTGTGTGCAAGAGATTGCGGATGTTGAGAAGAGTGTAGCGCACGCCGTAAGTAATGATGTGCAAAACCGATGCACGCGCTCCGAGCAGGATCCCCTTCAGGCGGCCGCTCTCAAGGCGGCTGCGGCCGTGCGCAAAACAAACCGCTTGTTGCAAATGTTCCGCGCCGGGCAGAGCGTGGCGCTGGCCGACTGCCGGTTTCCTTCGTAACGCGGTTGGTATGACCGCAGACATCTTTTCACTTTCGCCTGGACGGACTATCTTTCGTCGTAGCGCGTCTTTTGACGGGCTTTCGAGGTATCGGGCGTCCAGCGTCGCCACTCTGGACGCCTTTCTGTTTTTCGGCGGCTGATTCTCAGCCTTGCGAGACCACGATCGGGATTGGTTCTAATGAGAGTCTCTCGCTCCCGTTAACCTCTCATTCGCTCTGCCGGGATCGCGAACTCCGCTACGCTGCCGGCATGCTTCCCACCACTGCGTGAGGAATGCCAGAACTTCGTTGCCCGGCTTTAGCCATGCCTGAGCTGCAGTATGCCGCCAGCGCGGACGCACCAGCACGCTCAAGCCTCGCCCGCGAATCGCCTCAAATGCATGTTCATCGGTAGCATCGTCCCCAAAGTACGCTGCCGGCGTGCCGCGACCGGCTTCATCGAGCAGGAGACGAACGGCATCTCCCTTGTCAGCGGCAGGCGCGCGAATCTCCACTCCCCCGTCAAATTCCATCAAGTCGAGGCCGGTGCGGGCGGCAATCGGGCTCCAGCCCAACAGGATTCGCCCCCGAACGTCCTCCATGCTGTTCTCGCTCATGCCGCGCCAATGCACAGCAATGCTGCCGGTCTTGGCTTCCGCCAGGTGTTGCAATTGCTGATAACCCAACCACCGGCCGGCATCGGACAGAGCGTCCAGAACCGACTCGTCGAGCGCAGCTGTGATGAGCGTTCCATCAGGCTTGCGCCGTTGCAAGCCGTGGAGCCCCCAGATCTCAGGTGAAGGGTGGACGCCGAGCAGCGGAACGACCTCGGCAGCGTCCCGTCCGGAGATGATGACAAGCCGAGTGCCCGTGTCCGGTTGCATGATGTTTCGCACGGCAGATGTGATCCCGGCATATGGATATGCCTGGTCCCGTCGCTGGTGAAACGGCGCCAATGTGCCGTCATAGTCGAGCATCAGCAGCGATTGCGGCGCTCGCGACAGCTGGTGCAGAAAGGTCTCAATTTGCGGCTGTTCTTTTGCCGGCACCTCGTCCTCTTCATGATCGAAGGTTTACACCATGGATTCGTTGGCGCTCAGACGTTCGTGTATGTCCTCATTTGTGTCCAGTCGAACCTCGCAGAGTTCCGCAATCAGGCTTGCCGCCCAGCGGTAGATGTTGTGTTCCTTAACCGCCTTTCGCATGCGCTGCATACGCGCTTCTTTCTCTTCCGGCTCCATCTCGAGGGCGACCCGGATGGCCTCGGCCGTCTGATCGATATCGTATGGATTGATGAGCAGAGCGTCGCGGAGTTCGCGCGCCGCGCCGGTGAATTGGCTGAGGATCAGTACCCCGCGCTCATCCTGTCGTGCGGCAAGGAATTCTTTCGCCACCAGGTTCATGCCGTCATGCAGCGAGGTGACCAGGCAAAGGTCGGCGCCGCGGTAATAGGGCACGATTTCGTTGTGGCTGTGCTGGCGCTTCAGGAAGACGATGGGCTTCCACTTGCCGGACTGAAAGCGCCAATTGATACGTTCCGCTTCCAGTTCGACTTCCGCCAGCAGATCGTGATAGCGCTTGATATGTGTGCGGCTGGGCGCTCCGATCTGCACGAAGGTGAACTTGCCCTGATAGTGGGGATATTTTTCGAGAAAGCGCTCGATTGCCAGGAAGCGTTCGAGGATACCTTTGGTGTAATCGACGCGATCGACACCGATCCCGAGGTAGGTCGCCTCGATCCCGAGAGAGCGGAACAGGGCTGATCGCTCCAGGTACGAGAACCCGGCGTTGTGGCCGGCCGCCTCCGGTTCTGACATTTCCACGCTGATCGGGAACGGGTGAACCAGCGTGCGGTGGTCACGGCGAAGCACGAAGAAATGCTCCCAGTCGACGCGAGACTCCACCACACGATCGACCGTTTGCAGGAAATTGTTGCAGTGCGACTGAACGTGAAAGCCGACGAGGTCGGCGCCAAGCAGGCCATCGACCAGTTGCCGCTGCCAGGGGCAGATGCCAAAGGCTTCCGGATTAGGCCAGGGGATGTGCCAGAAGATGGCGACCCGCGCATGCGGGCACTTGTCTTTGATCATGCGCGGCAGCAAGGCAAAGTGATAGTCCTGTACAAGAACGACCGGACGGGGGACGCCCTCGATCTCCTGCAACAGCGCGTCAGCGAATTTCTGGTTTACGGCCTGGTACTGCTGCCAGTCGTCGACACGGAAGATGGGACGCGTGTGCGCGATATGACAGAGGGGCCACAGCCCTTCGTTGGCAAAGCCGTAGTAGTAGCCGTCTTCCTCCTGTTTGCTCAACCAGACACGCCGCAGGGTGTAGCGAGGGTCGTCGGGCGGGACCCGCAGGCGATCTTTCTCGTCCACAGCTTCCATGTCGGCATCGCCATTGCCGTGCGCGATCCACGTACCATCGCAAGCGTTCAGCACGGGTTCCAGCGCGGTGACCAGGCCGCTGGCTGGAACGATGACGTCCACGCTTTTCCCATTGCGCTGGTGCATGTAGGGTTGGCGATTGGAGACGACGAAAAGGCCGCTGCCCTCCAACCGCGTGCGCACTTGGACGGAAAGGCGGTCGGCAGTCCAGGTGGAATCGGCCGCCTCTCGAAGCCGGGCTTCATTCTCTGCCGCAATTCGTGCCTGGCTTAAGCTCTCAGCGATGGTGGCAACTTCACGCGCCAGCGGGCGGAACATATCGAGATTCGGCATCTGGCGCGAAGACGCCTTTCCGGTGCGGAGCGCACGGATCCATTGCGCCGCCTGAGCGATCGGCCCAGCCATGCTCCAGCGGACGATCAGCAGCGTCACGAGGACAATGATGACGACCTGGGTGAGCACGCGAAGAAACCCTACCCGCCAGACTCGCAGGCTCTGTTCGCGGATGTAACTGACATCCTGAACGACAACGAGAGCACCCGCCACCTGGTCTTGCCGTTGCAGGGGCACGGCGAGAAAGTACACGGACCTGCCGGACAACCGCTGAAATACGCTCTGGTTCTGATTGCCGGCCATCGCCTGGGAGAGGACCGGAGGAGCCTCGGCGAGAATCTTTCCCAGCTCCGGTGTGACCGCGAGGAGCTTGCCCTGGCGGTCATAGATGGCAACGCCGAGCAGGTGTTCGCGGTTGCCGAACCGCTGAACCAGCTTTTGCAGTTCGCGCTCCGAATCTACGTTCCATGACTTTTCCACGTTTCCGGCCAGGCTTTCGCCAAGCACTTCGCCGCGACGTTCCAGTTCCCTGCGCAGATTCCGTTTTTCTCCGACTACCTGGAAGTAGGAGAAGCCGAGCGACACCAGCGTGATGCCGACGATGAGGGAAACAATAAGTCGAACGCTCAGCAAGTGCATGCAAGGAACTCCGGTTCGTGAAACACACGAAGAAACTCATATGGATGAGCCAACACCGAATGGGGTTGTGTGGCCCACCGTGGTAAAAATACTCGGACGAGCGTTCACCCGCCGATTCCGAGGTCTTTTCCGCTTAAACTGTTCCCTTATAGTGTAAAAGAGTGCAACTGCAATGCCAGCTTCGGCCGAACATCGCAAGTTGTTGAAAGCGCGATAGGTCGACAAAGATTCGACATCGCAGCTGTGCAAAGATCCGACCGACCAGTGAATTTTTTCGCTTTGGCGAGTTCGATTTTGCCGGGAGCAGACGATTGCATTTTAGTTCGGGTGCCGACGGATGAATTTCATCTGGAGCGGATCGCACGGGGCGCAAACGGAACCCTCCGCCGTCAGGTGATCTGCTTTGCTCAACCAAAAGCCGCGTCTGTCTTGAATTGTGCTTGACAATCCCATGGATGTGTAGCATGATCCCGCCACTTGTGGTTCGGTTTGTCCCAGTTTGCAAGAACTTTCCCCAAGCTGTTTGTTCGGCAGTGACCCAGGTGGAGTCGTTTAGGGGGATAGGTTCCTTCTCGCCTACCCAATCGAAAAAGGCTGCGTGAGATATGAAGAAGCGTGAGCAGATGCACGGCTCTGTTTCTACGTTGCTGATTCTCACTGCGCAGCGACAGTTCAACCAACCATGAATTCCCAGGAGGAGAGGTAGCTATGACAAGAAACGTAAAGCGGTATGGATGGATATTCTCGGCGGTGGCAGTGCTGACATTTGCCATTCTTGCGGCCTATCACTCAGGAGCGCAGGTAGGTGCAGCAGCAAACGGCGGGGTTGCATCTCCAGACGTCACTTTGGCCGCGGCGACCCGTGGTGTGGTGTTTGACACTGCGGCAATCAATGCCGACGGTTCCATCGCAGCATGCTTCGGCTGTACGGGAGCGATACACCTTTCAACAGGAACATATGAAGTGGATTTCGGCACGAACGTCCAAGCGACCAATGGCTGGAGCCGCTGGGTGCAACCCGATACCTTGACCACGGGATCGGAGGCGGTGTTTTGCGATACAGCGGATCGTGCGGGCAACGCGAATGGCATCTTCGTCAACTGCCAAAATGCCGCAGGCACGTTTACTGACGGAGCGTTTTTCCTCTTCGTGGCGCGGTAGTGCTAGGCGTTCACATGCACAGTCTGCAGAGTGAGCCTTCGACGTTACCGAAGAAAGGGGAATCTAGACCTTAAGGAGAGGATATGAATTTGAAGCATATTCAACGCTACATTGTCCTGGGAGCAGCGCTGTTAGCGCTGGGTTCTATTGGAGCCGTCAACGCGGCTTCGGGGGCCCCTGCGCCCGAGAACGGCGTCGCTGTTGCCCCCACCGTTAAATTCAAGGTTGTCTCACGAGGGATCATGGCAGAAACCGCTGCGATCAACGCGGACGGCACTGTCGGCAGTTGCTACAACTGCAATCCTGCAACCACCACGCGCCTGGGGACGGGCACGTACCAGGTCGCCTTCAAGGGCGGCAGCGTGGCCATGAAGAAGGGCGTCGCGCGCTGGGTCCAACCGGATACCCTGACTGCCGGCAACACCCAGGTTTGGTGTGACACCGCCGATCGTGCTGGCGTTGCCGCTGCCGTCTGGGTGAACTGCCAGAACCACTCCGGACCGGCCGACACCGCGTTCTTTCTCTTCGTTACGAAATAAGACCAAACGGTCTCCTGGGCCGGGCTCAAGGGCTCGGCTCAGGTTCTTTCGATCCTCCTTCTGTCCGTAAGCTGCAGCACCCAGCGAAGTCGGAGTTCCGAGTGTAGAGGGGATCTCTATCGATTAGAAGTGGGGTATGGCGCGCCCGGAGAGATTCGAACTCCCGACCTACAGCTCCGGAGGCTGCCGCTCTATCCAGCTGAGCTACGGGCGCGTGTGATCAGTGTACATCGTGGTCGCAAACACGCTCAATGCCTCGGCTAACCGCCTGCCGGTCCGCAGTTGCGGAGGCTGTCGGCGGTGCCCCCTACCTAGCACCCATCTACCTTCCAGAAATTCTCCGCCTGGTAGCCGATCCGCAATACGCGATTTTTCGGGTCGTGCCGCTTCCCGCAGTTAGGGCAGGGAATGAAACTGCGGATATGCGTGCCCTGGCGATCGAAATCTTCGGCGACTGCGAACGTAGTGCCGCAGCTGCACGGGATCAGAAACATGCGCGGCTTCTGTTCGCTCTGCTCGGAAGCACTCTTTTTCATGAGTTCTCTTCGACGACAGCCATCGAACTCTTCTTGCGTTTATTCGATTGTAGAACTTTCTTGCGTACCCGCAGGGCCTTGGGCGTGACCTCTACAAATTCGTCGTCGGCGATGAATTCGATGGCCTGCTCCAGGTTCAGTTCGCGGTGCGGAACCAGACGGATCGCCTCGTCTGCCGTCGAGGCACGCATGTTGGTGAGCTTTTTCTCGCGGACTGCATTGACGTCGAGATCGACGTCCTTGGCATTCTCGCCGACGATCATCCCTTCGTAGAGTTCGATACCGGGACCCACGAACAATTCGCCGCGTTCCTGCAAGCCCCAGAGAGCATAAGCCGTCGAAACTCCCGGCCGGTCAGCAACCAGCACACCGGTCAAACGATGCGGGATCTCGCCCTGCCACTCCGTGTAGCCGTCGAAAAGGGCGTTCATCACGATGGTGCCGCGCGTGTCGGTCAGAAGCTGGCTGCGGAGCCCGATCAGGCCGCGGCTGGCCACGCGAAACTCGATCCGCACGCGGCCGTATCCGTGATTGTGCATGTTGACTACTTCGCCTTTGCGCGATCCAAGTTGCTCCATGACCACGCCGACGAATTCTTCAGGAATATCGACCGTGAGGTGCTCGACCGGTTCCATGAGCTTGCCGTCGATTCGTTTCGTGACGATCTCAGGTTTGCCCACCATAAGTTCATAGCCTTCCCGGCGCATCATCTCGATGAGAATCGAGAGTTGCAGTTCGCCGCGGCCGAGCACTTTGAACGAATCGGTTGAGCCGGTTTCCTCCATGCGCAAGGAGACATTCGTGAGCAGCTCCTTTTCCAGCCGTTCCCGAAGGTTGCGGGAAGTTACATAGCTGCCCTCGCGTCCTGCGAACGGCGAGGTGTTGATGGTAAACAGCATCGCGATCGTCGGCTCGTCAATGACGATCGGCGGCAGCGGCGCCGGGAGATCGGCGTTGGTAATCGTCTCGCCGATCGTGATGCCCTCAACACCGGCCACGGCAACAATGTCCCCGAGTTCAGTCTCGGTGATGTCGGTGCGTTTCAGTCCCGAGAAGCTGAAGAGTTTCGTAATCTTGGTTTTCTGGAGTGTGCCATCCCGCTTGGCGATACCGACTTCCTCGCCGGTCCGAAGAGTCCCGGAAAATACGCGCGCGATGGCCAGCCGGCCTAGGTAGTCGCTGTAGTCGAGGTTGGCCACAAGAATCTGCAGCGTGGCGTTCGCGTCGCCGCGTGGCGCCGGGATCGTATCGACGATTGCATCGAACAGCGGGCGGAGATCCTGTCCGGCGGAAGTCCTGTCGCGGGTTGCCGTGCCCGCTTTTGCGTTGGTGTAAAGAATGGGGAAGTCCAGCTGTTCTTCGCGGGCGTCCAGATCGATGAAAAGATCGTACACCTCGTTCAGTACTTCCTGCGGACGCGCATCGGTCCGGTCGATCTTGTTGATTACCACGATCGGGGGCAGGTTGGCCTCGAGGGCCTTGCCCAGCACGTAGCGCGTCTGCGGCAGCGGACCTTCGCTGGCATCCACCAGAAGCATGACGCCATCGACCATCTTGAGCGCGCGCTCGACCTCGCCACCGAAGTCGCTGTGCCCGGGCGTGTCGACGATGTTGATTTTCACGTCGTGATAGAAGATTGCCGTGTTTTTGGCGAGGATCGTGATGCCGCGCTCGCGCTCGAGTTCGTTCGAGTCCATGACGCGCTCGGCAACGGCCTCGTTCTCGCGGAAGGTGCCGCTTTGCTTGAGCATGGCGTCGACCAGCGTCGTCTTACCGTGGTCGACGTGGGCGATGATGGCGATATTGCGCAGGTTGGAGTTCAAAGGTCGTCCTGTGTGGGGCTGTCACTACTTTACTATGCGCGGCGACCTACGAGTCGTCATAGTAATGCTCACATTAGGAAACTATCTTTCAGACTGTTGCTCGGAGCCGAATCGGTGTACGCTTAGTCGATTTTCTGAGCTCCACGGGAAAAAGTTCCTTCCCATTCCGTCACTCACGCGAACTCGATCCGGACCGTGACCGTGTAACCGGCGGACAAGACCATCCAACGAGCTGATTCGCATCAACGAAGGAGAACGCATGATTCGAAGAGCCAGTCCCCCCCTACTCACACTCGTGGCAGTCGTTTCGATCCTGAGTGCACTTTCCCAGGCACAGTCAACGTCTCTCATGACGCGCCACACGCGCGACGTAGTGGTGAGTGCGCAGGCGCAATCCGTAGGGCGTCTTCCCGCAACCCAGGCGCTGCAGATCGACGTCGTGCTTGCGCTGCGTCACGCCGCGGAGTTGGACAATTTCTTGCAAGAACTCTACGACCCCTCCAGCCCTTCCTATCGTCACTTCGTCACCGTGAAAGAATTTACGGAAAGGTTTGGTCCCAGCCAGGAAGACTATGACGCGGTCGTTCGCTACGCCAAGGCGAATGGACTGGCGGTGATGGGCGGCTCGCGCGACGGAATGGATGTGCAGCTCAAAGGCACGGTTGCCGCCATCGAACGAGCATTCCACGTGACGATGGGCGTGTATCAGCACCCCACAGAAAGCCGCACGTTCTACGCTCCAGACCGGGAACCCAAGGCGGATCTGCCATTCGCTCTGTGGCACATCTCGGGCCTGGACAACTATTCGATCCCGCGTCCGCTGGTCAAACACAAGGCGGTCGGTGTTCAGCCCGCAGTGGTCAAAGGCTCGTGTCCGGGAGGTTACTACTGCGGAAGTGACATGCGCGCGGCTTATTACGGACAATCAACCCTTACCGGCGCCGGACAGTATGTCGGGTTGTTTCAGTTCGCGGGATACAACATGGCGGATGTGAACACGTATTTCCGGAACACGGGGCAAACGCTCAGTGTGCCCATCACAGGCATCTCGACCGACGGGACCAGCGTGAACTGCATATATCCCGGTTGTGACGATGCCGAGCAGACGCTGGATATTACCCAGGCCGTTTCCATGGCCCCCGGCTTGGCCGGCTTGTTTGTATTCGTCGGGTCCAGCGAGACCGCAATCCTGAGCTCGATGTCCACGCACACTCCGCTGGCGGCACAGATGAGCGCATCCTGGGTATGGACGCCGGCAGATCCTGGCGCGTGCGATCCCTACTTCAAGAAGTTTGCTGCGCAGGGTCAGAACTTCTTCGCAGCGTCCGGCGACTGGAAAGACTATAGGAGATCCCCGTATGCCTTCCCGCCGGAGGATGCGTATGTCACTTCCGTCGGCGGCACCAACTTGCAGGTCCAAAGCGCTGGCGGCCCGTGGGTCTCTGAAACAGGATGGGCGGATGCCGGTGGCGGCATTTCACCAGATGGCATTCCCATACCTACCTGGCAACAACTTGCCGGTGTGATCAACTCGCAGAACCAGGGTTCCACAACCCTGCGCAATGCCCCGGACATCGCTGGCGAGTCGAACTTTGACTACTACGTCTGTTACGACCAGAGCGGCTGCAGCGGAGGATGGGGCGGAACCAGTTTTGCCGCGCCGATGTGGGCGGGTTTTATGGCCCTGGTGAATCAACAGTCGGTGGCCAACGGCAATCCTCCGCTCGGCTTTCTCAATCCGATTCTCTATCCACTTGCGCTCGGTTCAGGCTATTCCTCGCTGTTCCATGACATCACCAGCGGAAGCAATGGCTACCCTGCGGTCGCGGGCTATGACATGGTCACCGGATGGGGAAGTCCGATCGGGCCTGCCCTTATCGCCGCACTGGCTGGATCGCACACGGGCGGTCCTGCCGTAAGCATCAGTCCCGCGACACTGAAGTGGGGCAAGATTCTCGTCGGCAACACCAGCGGTGCAAAGAAGGTGACGGTCAGCAATATCGGATTGGCCACGCTCCATATCACCAGCATCGCCCCGAGCGGGGATTTCGTCCTCTTCCCGGTGGCGGCCAAGAAGGCCTGCGGTAGCACACTGGCGCCTGGTGCAAGTTGCCTGGTGAAAGTGAAATTTGCGCCGACCCAGACGGGAGTACGCAACGGCAATCTGACATTTACCGATGATGCTCCTGACAATCCACAGAATGTGAGTCTGTCGGGCACGGGCAAGTAGTGTTGTTTCAAGAATTGAACTTGGGCGGGACTTCGATCCCGCCCTTTTTGCGCCAGGACTGAATCGCATTGTTCGTCGGGACTAGTGGTGGGCGGTTTCGATCAGTTCTGCACCGACCTCTGCCTTGCCCTCTGCCCTCACCCTCAGGCGATACCAGAACACGATCGCAACCAGCGAGAAGGCGAAGATGATGGTCGAGATGGCGTTGATCTCCGGCGTAATGCCGCGGCGCAGGCGTCCCCAGATTTCGAGTGGCAAGGTGTTGTCGCGGCCGATGAGGAAGAAGCTGACAGCGATTTCATCCATCGAGAGAGTGAAGATGAGCAACGCTGCCCCGATGATTGGAAGTTTCAGGGTTGGCACAGTGATGCGCCAGAATGTCTGCCAGTAGCTCGCTCCAAGATCGAGCGACGCTTCTTCCTGCGCGCGGTTGAGCTTCTGCAAGCCGGCAAAGACTTCGGTGGCCGCGACTGAAATCAGCGCTGTGCCGTGGCCCAGCGCGACCGTCACCAGGCTCAACTTCATGTCGAGTTCACGAAAGAGCATCAGCAGCGACAGGCCGGTGATAATCCCGGGCAGAATCAGCGGCAGGAGCACCAGCCTGCGAAAGATCGCCTTTCCCGGGAATTGTGCGCGGTCGAGTGCCAAAGCTGCCGGAATCCCGAATGCCAGCGCGACCACCATGGCGGCAAAAGCTACGGCCAGACTGTTGAAGACGGCATCCCAGATTGCGCTGTCCTGAAAAAGAGTCTGGTACCAGCTCAACGTCAGATTGCGTGGAGGAAACCCGCCGACGCCTTCGCCGTTGAAGGAATAAATGATGAGCACTGCGATCGGGAGATAGAGGAAAGCAAAGACCACGAGAGCATGCGCCGTGAGCCAGCGGGAGCCTTTGATCTCACTTGATGAATCGGTCATGAGAAGCTCCACTTCTTCTCCAGCCGTTCCGAGACGAATAGGAGCGAGATCACCAGCACCAGCATGCAGAACGAAATGGCCGCGCCCAGCGGCCAGTTGTAGGCCGCCCCAAACAAGCTGACAACGATGTTCGAGATCATGATTCCGCTCGGCCCGCCCAGCAGCAGGGGCGCGAGGAAGTCGCCAAGGCTCAGCACGAACGCAAACGTCGCGCCAGCAAGCACGCCAGGAATCGAAAGCGGGAAGATCACGCGCCAGAATGTGTTCGCAGGAGACGCACCCAGATCGTGCGAGGCTTCCACCAGATTGCGAGGAATATGCTCCAGCGCGGCATAGATCGGCAGAAACGTGAAGGGCGTGTAGATATGCGTCAAGGTCAGCACGACGGCGAAGGGGCTATAGAGCAGGAAGTCCAGCGGGTGCTGTGTCAGATGCAGATACTGCAGCGACGTGTTGAGAACGCCATCGGTCCCGAGAATCGTTTTCCATGCGTACGCCCGTACGAGGTAGCTCACCCACAACGGAATGATAACGAGCTGATAGTAGAGGTCCTTTCTCTTGCCCGCATGAAACGAAAGAAAGTACGCCAGTGGATATCCCAGCAATAGCGAGAAGAGCATAACGCGTACCGCGATCCACGCAGAGCGCAACAGTGTCTGCCAATAAACAGCTTTCGTCAGGAGGTCCTTATAGTTCGCCAGGTTCCAGGAGTGCACGATTTGCTGAGACGGCGAGACCGACCAAAAGCTGTGGGCAAACATCAGCAGATACGGAAGCAGCAGAAACGCGGCTACCCACGCCAGCGGCGGCACGGTGATGGCAGCACGATAGGCCCGGGAGAACATTACGCGCGCTCCTCGGAAGGGTTCACGGGCACGGCATCGGAGGGATCGAATTCGAATTCGATCGCATCGTCGCGAAAATCGCGGCTGGCGGCCCGAACGGTCAGGATCTGTCCACCTTCGCACTCGACTCGCAGAAATTCTGTCGCGCCGTGAAACGCCTGGTCGCGGAGGCGGGCCGAGAAGCGAATAGCACCCGTCGACGCTGCCCCCGCAAGGCGAATGCACTCAGGACGCAGCGAAAACAGGCAAGGCCCGTCGGGGTGCGACGTCGTCCAGCGCAGAGCGCCGCACTGTGCTTTGCCACGTTCGACCTCGGCCTTCAACAGGTTCGTGTGCCCGATGAACTGTGCTGTGTAAGCCGTTGCAGGCCGGTTGTAAATCTCGCGCGGGCTGGCGACCTGCTCCAATTCCCCGGAGCGCAGCAAGGCGATGCGGTCCGACATGACCATTGCCTCTTCCTGATCGTGCGTCACGAAGATAAACGTGATGCCGACTTCGCGCTGCAGGGCTTTGAGCTCGACTTGCATCTGGCGCCGCAGGTTGGCATCGAGCGCAGAAAGGGGCTCGTCGAGGAGGAGAAGTCTGGGCCGGTTCACGAGAGCGCGGGCGAGTGCCACACGTTGTTGCTGTCCGCCACTGATCTTCGACGGCTTCGATTTGGCAAATGCCGACATCTTCACCTTGGCTAGCGCTTGGGTCACTCGTGTCTGGATTTCCGCGGCAGGCCGCTTGGCGATGCGCAATCCGTAGGCGACGTTCTCTTCGACCGTCATGTGCGGGAAGAGCGCGTAGTGCTGGAAGACGGTGTTGACGCGACGTCGGTACGGCGGCTGCCTATCGAGTCGCTCGCCCGACATCCAGACTTCGCCAGAGGTCGAATGTTCGAAGCCAGCGAGAATTCTGAGCAACGTCGTCTTGCCCGATCCGCTTTCCCCAAGAATGGTGAGGAATTCCCCTTCGGCGATTTCGAGCGAGATGTCGCGCAGCACAACGTTCTTGCCAAAGTGCTTGGCGACGGACCGGATGGAAAGCAGGCTGGACGCGCCATCCTGAGTGGACTTTCCGGCCCGAGTATGAAGGTCTGTTGGCATTCGTAAGGCCCGCATCCACTGTTGTTGGGTGGACCCCCTCGCGGGCGAGAACGCCCGCGCCACACATCTATTGTGCCGCCTTCACCTCATTCCAGACTTCGGTGTACTTCGTGCGGCGCGGGACATTCTGCCAGAAATAAATCCGTTTCTGATAGTTGTCCACGTCGTCCAGATGCAAGGCTTTCTGTTCCTCCGGCGTCATGTACTGTGCCGCATGCGGATTCGCCGGCGTATAGTGCGTCACGTCCGTGACCTTCTTCTGCGTCTCCGCCTGGATCATGAATTCCAGAAACTTGTGCGCCAGTTCTTTGTTCTCGCTGCCGGCCGTAATCATCAGGTGATCAATCCAGCCCGTCGTATTCTCTTTTGGAATGGTCTCGCCGACCGGAAACTTGACCTTCTTGAGGTCGACCGTGTTCAGCGGCCATCCCATGGCGATGACGATCTCATGGTTCTGAAACAGGTTCGTCAGTTCGCCGCCGGTTGCCCACATCTTGCGGACGTTCGGCTTGAGTTCAAGCAGCTTCTTTTTCACCGCATCCAGTTCTTCGTCGCTAAGGTTATAAAGGTGGCTTGGATCGGGCTTGTCGTAGCCAAGCATCTGCGCCGCCATGTAAACGGTCGAGAGGTCGTCCCACACCGACACTTTGCCCTTCAACTTCGCATCCCAGAGCACTCCCCAGCTCTCCGGTGGCTTCGGAAAAGCGGTCGTGTCATAAATCATGGGATCCGGTCCCCACATGAAGGGAACTCCATAGACCTTGCCTTGAGCGCGCACCAGCGGAAGAGAAGTCAGTTGCGGCGAGAGATTGCCATAACTCGGAATCTGGCTCAGGTCGAGAGGCGCAGCCAGGCCGGAACTCGCGATTGTCGTAGCGACGTCACTCGATGGCGAAATCACGTCATAGGTGCCAGGGCTGCCCCCGCGCAATTTGCTGACAAGATCGTCGCTCGATCCCATGTACGATGCGGACACTTTGCAGTGATTCGCTGCTTCGAAAGCCCTGACATACGACGGATCGGCATAGCCTTCCCACACCAGCAGGTTCAGCGTCGGAGTCTTCTTGGCACACGAAACGCCGAATACCAGCAGGGAAGTGCCGGCCAACAAAGCGAGCAATCTGCCTCTCATCATCTATTTCTTCTCCGCTCCCGGACTCTTCCAGTTGGGAGATTCGTGCACAATCTTCCCGCCAACCACCGTCAGCAGAACTTCGGTTTTACTGATTTCCGATGGCTCGATCCTGAATAGATCGCGGTCAAGCACAATAAGGTCTGCCAGTTTACCCGCTTCGATCGATCCTTCTGTCTTTTCACGGTGTCCGGCGAAGGCCGCACCCAGCGTGTACGCCCGGATCGTATCTTCCAGGCTCAGACGCTGTTGCGGAACGAATCCGCCTGCGGGCTCACCCTCTTCCGTTTGACGTGTGACGGCCGTCTGCACCCCGGGCCAGGGATTCAGTGTCACCACCGGCCAGTCGCTGCCAAAGGCGAGCACGCCACCTTTCTGTTCGATACTGCGCCACACCCACGGCCGCATCGCGCGTTCGGGGCCTATGTTCCGTGCCCAGATACTGAGTGTGTCTTCGTCTGGATACGAATGCAGCGGCTGCATGCTGGCGACAACCCCGATCTTCCCAAAACGTTCAATGTCTTGCGCGCTGATGGTTTCGATGTGCTCGATGCGCGGGCGAGCATCCGTCGTGTGATTCACTTCCTCGGCGTTCTGGTACGCATCAAGTGCAAGGCGGACCGCTTTGTCGCCGATGGCGTGCGTAAAAATTTGATAACCGCGCCGGTCGAGATCCTTAATCGCCGCCTTGTACTTGTCCGGGTCCCAGAACAGCTTGCCGCTCTGCGATGGGTCATCGGAATAAGGCGCGAGCATGGCGGCCGTGTGCGCCTCTACGACGCCGTCGAGCATCGTCTTGATCACGCCACCGGAAATCCAGTCGTCCTTGTACTGGCTGCGCACCTCGTCAATTTTCTTGTTGATCTCGGCTGTGAGGGCGGGCGGATCAAGGAAGTACGCGACATAGAAGCGCAGCGTGAGATCTCCTTGCTTACGCAACTCCTCGTAGAGATCGAGGTATTCGAAATCTCCCCCTGCGCTGTGAACGCGCGCCAGCCCGACCCGATTCGCTTCATGAATGCCTTTGCGCAACGCTTCGAGCCGCTCGGCTCGAGTTGGCTTGGGAATTTTTCTGTCGATCAGATCGCCGGCAGCTTCCTTCAGTGCTCCGGTCGCTTCACCTTTTTCGTCGCGAACGATCTTCCCGTTGGGCGGGTCCGGTGTGTTGCGATCGATCCCGGCCATCGCCAGAGCCTTGCTGTTCGCCCAGGAACTGTGGCCGTCGAAGGCAACCATGAACACTGGGCGATCCGGTACAACCTCGTCGAGAACCCTTTTGTCCGGCAGTCCACTTGGCTTGAAGGTCGGGTAGGTCCATCCCATGCCCTGGATCCACGGTACGTCCGGATGTGCGTCGGCGTACGCCTTCACCCGCTTTTGAATTTCCGCAACGGAATCGGCGTGGTTGAGATCGACACGCGTCAGCCCGAGCGAGCCCTCCATGAAATGAATATGGCAATCGGTGAAGCCGGGGAGGACGAGCCGTCCAAGCGCGTCGACGATCTTGGTTTCAGGGCCACGGTAGGCTTCGATCTTCGCCTGGTCGCCAACCGCGACGATCTTGCCGTTTTGGATCGCGACAGCCTCCGCCCATGGTTGCTGCGCATTCAGCGTATAGATCTTGGCGTTGACGAGGATCAGATCGGCGCTCGGCGCAGCGAAGGCTGATGCGGCGGCGGCGACGGCCAGTAGCAGACAACAGAACGATGCACGGAGTGAGGGAAAGCCCATAGTTGTTGATGTCTCAGCTCAGAATGTCGGCGGGGTGTTGACCCACAGCACCCAGGTCTCGCTCCGTCCGGGGTTCTTCCAGTAATGCGGTGTCGCACTTTCGAAATAGAAACTGTCGCCGGGTTTCAGCGCGTACTCCTTGCCGGAGAGCGCGATCGTCAGCTCGCCGCGGAGCAGGTAGAGAAACTCTTCACCTTCGTGGGCATAGGCGTCGCCGCTGCTCGCTTGCGGCGCGATACGAAACAGGTGCGGCTCCATGACCGTGTTGCCCCAGGCGAGCAGCTCCATTCGTACACCCGGACCCGCCTCCAGCACTTTCCGTTTGCTGGGACGTACCAGCCGTGTATTGGATTCTGTCGGATCGAAGAAATCAAGGATGTTGGTGCGGTAGAAGCGGGCCAGCTTGCGCAGAGTTCCCACCGATGCGCTCATCTGCGAGCGCTCGAGCGCACTGAGAAAGCCCACCGAGATGCCGGCTGCTCTCGCCACGGTTGCGAGACCGAGATTGCGTTTCTGGCGCAATAGACGCAGGCGCGGACCGATGGAACTGGAGGCGCCATCTCCCGGCGGCTGAATCGTTCCTTCGCGCTTCAGCATGTCGACGATTGCCGGCGCGTTGAGTCCCCGAACCCGGCGCAGGTAGCGCGCCTTCTTCAAGCGCCGCACGTCGTCATCGCTGTAAAGACGGTAGCGGCTTTCGGTACGCCGCGGGCGCGCCAGCCCTAGACTCTCCCAGCTGCGGATCGCGGAAGGAGACATGCCAACCAGTCGCGCCACGTCGCCGATCTTGAGGTAGGATTTCGCCCCGTCCGACATGACTTCGGATTCCATTTCCTGGATCGTGTGCAGAGGAATTTTCCGCTTGACAGATGACTGCGGAGTCAATAACCTTGCGCGATTATAGCAAGGTTTGTTCCGCGCGCAAGATTGAATTCGGGTCTCAAATAAAGACAATCTTTTCCCAGTGGGTTTGGAGGATTCTTCCCCATGCCGTCGTCGAAACCGCACCGGTTGACGCATTGGTTCGCCGTCTTGAGCCTCTGTCTGGTTTGTTCCACGCTGCTCCTGGCGCAAAGCACCGGAGGCCGTATTCTCGGCCGTGTGGCCGATCCCACGGGTGCTGTGCTGGCGAACGTGAAAGTCACGCTCACCAACGAAGCGACCGGGGTGAGTACAACCTCGATCACCAGTGAGAATGGCGACTATGGATTTCCGCAGGTGGCGGTCGGATCCTATCGCATGGAGTTCGATCTTGCCGGCTTCAAGAAAAGTCTGCAGCGGGGCATTAACGTCGACCTCAACCAGGTTCTGACGGTCAACGCTGTTCTGCAGATCGGCGAGACCAAAGAGGTTGTGGAAGTCACTTCCGAAGCGCCTTTGGTCGACACGACGAGTACGCAGCTGGGTGCGGTGGTGAACGATCGCGCTGTTTCGCAATTGCCGCTGAATGCGCGCGACACCTACCAGTTGCTTTCTTTACAGCCTGGCGTGCAGTCGCAAACAGGCTCGGATCTCTTCTACGGCAGCGATCGCGCCGGTGTTGTCTCGGTAAATGGCGGTCGGGGCCGTTCTAACAACTTCAGCGTAAACGGCGGCGATGCCAACGATCAGTTTGCCAACCTGCCGGCCGTGCAGCCCAGTCCCGACTCCATCGAAGAGTTTCGCGTGCTCACGAACACCTTCGACGCAGAATACGGCCGCAACTCCGGCGCCGTCGTGAACGTCGTTACCAAATCCGGAACCAACGCATTTCATGGAAATGTGTATGAATTCTTCCGCAACAAGGTGCTGAACTCGAAGGGCTACTTTGACAGTGAGAAGCCTGACTTCAAGCAGAACCAGTTCGGCGGCACATTCGGCGGCCCAATCAAAAAGGACCGCACGTTCTTTTTCAGTTCGTATGAAGGGCGCCGCATCCGGCAGGGAATTTCCTCCGATGCCGTTGCCGTTCCGAGCGATGCGTATCGGACGGGAGACTTCTCCGGTGGAGATTTCTTCGGCGCAGTCAGTGACCAGACCGTGGCGGATCTGCTGAACAGCCGTCCGGGATGTACTGGTCCGGAAGGCGAGGCGATCAATGTCGGTGACGCCTATGCCGATATTTTCCCCGGTTCGCAGATTCCGACGGCTTGCCTGGATCCCACCGCCGTCGACTTGATGAACCAGTTCGTCCCCCCTGCAAACCGGCCAGATGGCACCTTCCAGACCGTCTCGGGCGTCCATAAGGATCGCACTGACCAGTTCACGCTCAAGCTGGATCATCGCCTGAGTGATCGTCAGAACCTGTCCGTGTATTACTACTTCAATGACAGCACGTTGTTCGATCCCTACTCTCGCTTCCAGGCAGGCGGCGCGAACGTTCTTGATTTCGGGGCGAACACCGCGGAGCGCTACCAGCAGTGGAATATCACGCACAACTGGACGCTGCGGAACAATCTGGTCAACGAGGCGCACTTCACCGTATTCCGCGAGGCGCAGGGGAACTTCCTGCATCCCCAGCACACAAACCTCGTTCAGGATTCCTGCATTACTGTGCCTTCCAGTGCATGTTTCAGCGATGGCTCTACTGACAATGCGACCGGCATTCACCCTGGCTTGGGCGCCAGCCGCGAAGGAGTGCCGTTCATCTCGCTTTCCGGCTATTTCAATATCGGAAACAACTTCGAGGGCGAGATCCCGCAGATCGGCAACAGCTTTCAGTGGTCTGACAATGTGAGCTGGATCAAGGGTACGCACACCATGAAGTTCGGTAGCGATCTCCGCTACCAGCGCTTTGACCAGACCCTCTACTACAACGTGAACGGCTTCTACAGCTACTACGGAGGCGGGCCAAACGATCCTGATTTGGAGGTTCCAGATGGCTCGGGCGGAACATTTGAGGACCTGTTCCCGGCCTATCTGTTGGGATTGCCCGACAGCTTCAGCCAGGGCTCCGCGCAGTCGGAAAATGTGCGCAGCAAGATCTTCTCGGTTTTTGCCCAGGACAGCTGGAAGATTCGTCCGAACCTGACCTTGAACTACGGCTTGCGCTGGGAGTTGTTCACTCCGCTTACCGACGTGAGCGGACACGTACAGAGCTTTCGTCCGGGACAGACCAGCACCGCCTACCCGTGTACGATTTCCAACCCTGATGCGGCGGGCAACACGTCCCCCCTTACCGACTGTCCTACCGGACTCCTCGTTCCAGGGGATCCTGGTGTGCCAGCCGGACTCACCACCACTTATTACAAGACTTTCGCGCCGCGTATCGGAATCGCCTGGAGCCCGGGCGGTTCGGGGAAGACCAGCATCCGCGCTGGTTGGGGCATGTTCTACAACCCGATGGAACAGTTGGTGCTGGAGCAGTTCAGCGCTGAGCCTCCGTTCGGTGGAAGCAACTTGATCAGCTACCCGCTGTTCAATACTCCATATCTGACCCAGGGCGGGGACACCAAGCCCAACCCGTTCGACGGAATCATCACGCCCCCGAAGGGACAGGATCCGGACTGGGCGAGATTCCGGTCGCTGCTGATGTATGGCCAATTCCAGCCTCATCTGCGCACCCAATACTCGGCGCAATACAACCTGAACATCCAGCGCGAACTAACGAAGGATCTCGTCTTGCAGGTCGGCTACGTCGGTTCGCAGGGGCATCGGTTGCTAGCCAGCCATGACATCAACTATGGCAACGCGGGAACGTGTCTGGCGCTGCAGGCGATTTCCGACGCCACCGAGAATCCTGATCTGGCTTGCGGCCAGTTCTATGCGGACAGCTCCTTCTTCATCCCGGGCGGAACGACATTGCCGGTCGATCTTCCGTTGCCGTATGCCCAGAACCACTCGGTGATTCCCGCCGGAACGACGATCGGCGAAAACGGCATCACCCTGGTTGGGTTGCGTCCGTATTCGTCTCCGAATTGTGATCCGATGACGGGAACCAACTGCCCGGAAGACGGAACTCCGGTGTTCTCGAGTATCTTCGCCGAGGATACGATCGCGAATTCCAACTACAACTCGTTCCAGGCGTCGCTGGAGAAGCGATTCTCGCACGGGTTGCAGGCGAACGTCGCCTACACCTGGAGCAAGTCGTTCGATCTGGCATCGAGCTTTGAAGGTGAATTGAATCCGCTCGACTTCCACAAGACGTATTCACTCTCCCAGTTCGACGCTCGCCACCGCTTCATCTTGAGTTATGTCTGGCAGCTCCCGATTCCCAAATACTCCGGAATTGCCGGACAGATCGTGAGCGGATGGGATATCTCGGGCATCTACACCTATCAGAGCGGATTCCCGATTCGCATTACGTCATCGTCTGACAACGAGTTGATGTACAGCGCGTTCTTCGAGTATCCCGGCGAGCCGAATCAGATCGCTCCATTCCACGTGTTGGATCCAAAGAAAGATTATGGCGCGGGTTCTGGCTACTGGTTTGACACGTCAGCGTTCGTGGAGAGCGATCTTGGTACGATCGGCAATTCGAAACGGACGATTTGTTGTGGACCGCCCATCAACAACTTTGACTTCGCCGTGCATAAGGTGTTCGGCCTCGGTGAGAACAAGCGCTTCGAATTCCGTACCGAGATCTTCAATCTTTTCAATCACACGCAATTCAGCAGTCCCGATGGAAACATCACCGATGGAAGCGACTTCGGGCGTATCAAGCGCGTTCGCGATCCGCGTCTAGTACAATTTGCATTGAAGTTCTACTTCTAGCTCGATTCCGGGCGGCCTCGCCGCCCGGCCCAATCTAATGGCCTTTCCCGGCCTGAGTCTTACTTGGAGACACGATGTACCCCGCACTGCAAAAAGAGCTCGACACGTTCGAGCGCCGTACCCCGAAGTCCGCCGACGCTCACAAAAAGAACCTGAAGCGGCTCCCGCTGGGAGTCGCGAGCAACTACCGCGCCTACGATCCTTACCCCATCTTCGTTCAGGACGCGAAAGGGAGTCACTTCCGCGATCTCGATGGCAATGACTACATCGATCACAACCTCTGCTTCGGCGCACTGATGGCTGGTCATTGCCATCCCGCGGTGATGAAGGCGGTTGAGAAGCGGCTATCCACCGGAACGATGTTCGGCATGCCGCACAACATGGAGTGGGAACTCGCCGAGGAGATTTGCAATCGTTTCCCCGTTGAGATGTGCCGCTTCGGCAATAGTGGAACCGAGGCGACCATGCATTCGATCCGTCTTGCTCGCGCCGCGACCGGACGCGACAAGATCATCAAGTTCGAAGGTGGATATCACGGCCTGCACGATTCCGCGTTGGTCAGCGTGAAACCGCATCCTCCGAAAGACGACTTTGGCGACATCAAGAACCCCAAGGCCGTCACCGGCGGACTCGGCGTACCCAAGGCCAGCATTGCGAACGTCCTGATCGCGACGTTCAACGACCTCGAAACTGTGGAGCGCCGGTTCAAAGAGAATCCTGGCGAAATTGCCGCGATTATTCTTGAGCCGATCATGATGAATGTCGGTTTGTGTATGCCGCAGCCGGAATTTTTACCGGGACTGCGCAAGCTCTGCGATCAGTACGGCGCTCTGCTCATCTTTGACGAAGTGAAGACGGGCGCGAAACTGTGCTGGGGTGGAGCGTCGGAGTACTTCGGCGTTACGCCCGACATGATCTGTCTGGCGAAGTCGATCGGTGGCGGACTCCCGCTGGCTGCTTTCGGCACGCACAAGCGCGTCATGGACCTGATTTCCGATCACAAAGTCTTCCACGGCGGCACCTACAACACGAATCCGGTCTCGATGGCGGCGGGCTTGGCGACATTCCGTGAAGTCCTGACCCGCGAAAACTATGCCCATACCGACAAGCTCAGCTCGAAGTTGACCGAGGGCTATCGCAAGATCGTGGCCAAGGTCGGCCTGCAGGCTTACATCGTGAGCGCCGGCGTCAACGGCGCCCTGATGCTCTACGCGGAAGAGATTCGCAACTACCGCGACTGGCTGCCGATCGATGTCGATCTATGGCGGCACTACTGGTTCGGTATGGTGAATCGCGGCGTCATGGCGCAGCCCTACTGGTGGGATGAGCAGTGGACGATCTCTGTTCAACACACCGAAGCTGACATCGACAAGCATCTCGCTGCGTTCAGCGACGTGGCTCCCGCTCTTGCCGCCGCGCAGCAGGAGCGGCTGGGAGCGGTGGCGGCACACTAAGAATGCATCGGGTCATCTGGCCATCGGGTCATCGGGCGATTTAAAGGCCCGGTCACTTTGGATGGCTCGATGACCCGATCACCCGATGACCCGATGAGCTCTGATTCCAACCAGCCTCACCTCAAGCGCGTCCTCGGACGCTTCGATCTGGTGTTGCTGTTCGTCGTCGCCGTCTTTAATCTCAACGTCGTTCCCAGCATCGCCGCGAACGGGGGAGTCACGGTCTGGCTCTGGCTGATCTCGCTGCTGCTTTTCTTCTGGCCGCAGGGCATCGCCGTGATCGAACTAGCCCAGCGCTATCCCGGGGAAGGCGGTGTCTATCTCTGGGCCAAGGAAGTCTTCGGTGACTTCCACGGTTTCCTCTCCGGCTGGTGCTACTGGACCAACAACATGCTCTACGTGCCGACAGTGATGCTCTATTTCGTCGGCGTCTCGGTGTTTGCGCTTGGTCCCAGCCATGCCGGGCTGGCGGATAGCAGAGTCTTCGCCATGGCAGCGTCGACCGCGTTGCTTGTCTTCCTGACCGTGTTGAACATCGTGGGCCTTGGGGTAGGGAAGTGGCTCAACAATCTCGGAGCGATCGGGACCTTTGTCGCTGCCGCGGTGCTCATCGGCCTGGGTATTACGGTCTGGTCGCGTTTTGGCACGACGGTGACCGCTGCCGAATTTCGTATTCCCGCCGATCCGAAATTCGTGCTCAATTCGTTCGGCGTGATCTGCTTCGGACTGGTCGGACTGGAACTCGCGTCCGTGATGGGCGATGAAATCCAGGATCCGCGCAAGACCTTGCCGGGTGCGGTTGCGTGGGGCGGAGTGCTGTCGGGGGCGCTCTACATCGGCGCGACCCTGACTCTGCTGGTTGCGATCGGTAAGAACGACATCAGCGTGCTGCAGGGCATTGTGCAGGGTGTCAGCCAGATGGCGCACAAAGTCGGTGTCAGCTGGATCGTTGTTCCGTTCGCGATCATGTTGAGCATTTCGATCGCTGGGATCGGTTCGGCGTGGATGGGCGGCTCGGCGCGCATCCCGTTTGTGGCTGGTTTGGATTCCTACATGCCGCCGGCGATGGGGAAGGTCCATCCGAAGTATTTGACGCCGCACGTTGCACTCATCGTGCAAGGCCTGGTATCGCTGGTGTTGATCGTGATCAACTTCACGGCCTCGGGCGGGGTGCAAGAGGCGTTCCAGACCATGCTGTCGTTGGCGGTTGTGCTGCAACTGGTTCCGTTTCTATACGTATTTGGCGCGCTGCTTAAGTTTGCCTTCCGCAGCGATTTTGTACCCGTCCGTTACGGACGCGGGACGCTGATTTTCGCCGGCGCTGCTGGGCTCGTTACGACGATCCTCGGAATTGCCCTGGTCTTCTTTCCAGCGAAGCAGATCACATCGCTCTGGTGGTACGAAGTGAAAATGGTTGGCTTTACGCTGTTCTTCCTCGGATTGGCGGCGTTCTTCTTCTTCGTCTATGGACGATTGAAAGCGCCACGGGTGGAAGGCGTTGAAGCCACAGGATAGCCCGTCGCTCCAGCGACGGGATTGACGATTCACAGATCCAAGTCCCGTGAGGGATGACTGAACCGTAGGAGGCCCCGATGCCCGGTGGCGTTCAAACTGAAGTCAAAACGTACCAGATGTTCATCAACGGCGAGTGGGTCGCCAGCAAATCGAACAAGTCGTTTCCTGTCTACGACCCGTCCACCGAAGAAGTGATCGCGCAGGTTCCCGATGCCAACGCCGACGACGTGAACCGCGCCGTCGCCGCCGCCAAGGCCGCGTTTGAAGAAGGACCATGGTCCACAACCACTGCCCAGGAGCGCGGGCGTGTCCTCTTCCGCTTAGCCGACAAGGTCCGACAGAACCTGCCCATGCTGGCGGAACTCGAATGCCGCAACACCGGCAAGCCGATCGTCGAGGCCGAGTACGACATCACCGACGTGGCCACATGCTTCGAGTACTACGGCGGCCTGGCCACGAAGGTTGTCGGATACGTGAATCCGGTTCCCGACAATGCCATGAGCCTGTCGCTCAAGGAACCCGTCGGCGTCGCCGGCCAGATCATTCCCTGGAACTACCCGTTGCTGATGGGTGCATGGAAGCTGGCGCCGGCCATTGCAGCTGGATGTACCTGCGTTCTCAAACCGGCCGAACAGACGCCGCTGACTGCTCTGGAACTGGCGAAGTGGTTCGAGGAAGTTGGCCTGCCAAAAGGTGTGGTCAACGTGATCACCGGCTTTGGCGAAACCTGCGGGTCGCCGCTGGTCAAGCATCCGGATGTAAATAAAGTCGCGTTCACTGGGTCGGCCGCCGTGGGCAAGATCATCGTCAAGGAAGCTGCCGACACCGTGAAGCGCGTCACCCTCGAACTCGGCGGCAAATCGCCCAACATCTTTTTCGCTGATGCCGATTTCGAAGCCGCGATCGACGGCGCCCTGTTCGGCGTCTTCATCAACCAGGGTGAAGTTTGCTCCGCCGGAAGCCGCATTCTGGTCCAGAAATCCATCTACAAGAAATTTGTCGATGCGATGGCCGAGAAAGCGAAGAGAATTCAGCTCGGCCCACCGCTCGAACGCGACACGAAGATGGGAGCTCTCGTCAGCAAAGAGCAGTACGACCGCGTGCTTGCCTACGTCGATATCGGCAAGAAAGAGGCGAAGGTTGCCTCCGGCGGCGGACGCGCCGAGAAGTTTGCCAAGGGCTACTACGTACAGCCGACCATCTTCTACGATGTCGACAATTCAGCCCGCATTGCCCGGGAAGAGATTTTTGGTCCGGTTGCTGCGGTGATCCCATTCGACGACGAGAAAGATGCCCTGAAGATCGCCAACGATT
The DNA here is from genome assembly GCA_035519435.1 of Terriglobales bacterium. Lineage (GTDB taxonomy): Bacteria > Acidobacteriota > Terriglobia > Terriglobales > Acidobacteriaceae > Acidiflorens. The sequence goes on along the minus strand of DATIWL010000002.1, from coordinate 1,358 downwards.
CGCCCTACGGCTTGGCCGCGGCGGTCTGGACTCGCGACATTTTCAAGGCGATGCGGACAGTGAAATCGCTGCGCGCGGGCATCGTCTGGATCAATCACATGCAGCCGACCTACGTCGAAGCGCCGTGGGGCGGATACAAGCAATCCGGCTTTGGGCGAGAGCTTGGACCCTGGGGAATCGAGGAGTATCTCGAAACCAAGCAGGTCCATATCAACCTGAACGAAGCGCCAATTGGGTGGTACTGAAAACAAGTGGTCGGCAGTCCGTAGTCGGTAGTCAGGCTTTGATGCGAACATCGTTGCCTATTACCACCGACCGCCTACCGGCTACCCATTACCGACTACCGAGAACTAGATATGCCTTCTATCCAGCTCCGCACTTCCATTCCAGGCCCGCGTTCGCAAGAATTGATGCGGCGCCGCAATGCCGCGGTCGTGCAGGCCGCCTATCACGCTACGCCGGTCTTCATCGCGAAAGCGGAAGGCGCTGTCGTCGAAGATGTCGATGGCAACCGGCTGATTGATTTCGCCGGCGGCATCGGGTGCCTGAACACCGGACACCGCGCTCCGGCGGTTGTCGACGCAATCCGCCGCCAGCTCGATCGTTTCCTGCACACCAGTTTTAACGTGTTGCCCTACGAGAGCTACGTGGCGGTGTGCGAGAAACTGAATGCTTTGACGCCGGGAAAGTTCCCCAAGAAGACTTTGCTCGTCAATACCGGCGCTGAAGCGACCGAGAACGCCATCAAGATCGCGCGCAGCTACACCAAGCGTCCCGCGGTCATCAGCTTCGAGGATGCTTTCCATGGCCGTACGTACATGGCGATGGCGATCACGAGTAAGACGCATCCATACAAAGCTGGATTCGAGCCGTTTCCTGGAGATGTGTACCGTATTCCGTACGCCTATTGCTATCGGTGCTCGTATTCGCTGTCGTATCCGTCGTGCGGGGTACACTGCGCAAAGCATATCGAGGACACGTTCAAACGCGTGGTTGCCGCGGAATCCGTTGCCGCAATCATCGTAGAACCGATTCTCGGCGAAGGCGGCTTCGTTACTCCGCCACCTGAGTTCTTCCCAATTCTGCGCGAGATCTGCACCAAGTATGGGATTGTGCTCATCGCCGACGAGGTCCAGACAGGCTTTGCCCGCACCGGCGCATTGTTTGCCTGCGAGCGCCTCGGCCTCGAACCCGATTTGATTTGTATGGCAAAGTCCCTGACCGGAGGCATGCCGATGGCGGCGGTCACCGGCCGTGCCGAGATCATGGACACGCCTGCATCCGGCCAACTGGGCGGGACGTTCAGCGGCCACCCAGCAAGTTGCGAAGCGGCGCTGGCGGTCCTTGATCTGATAGAA
>DATIWL010000001.1:0-4995 GCA_035519435.1 Terriglobales bacterium | reverse complement strand
TCGGCGCACGTGCGTTTTTCCATGCGCTATTACCAGGTGGCGATCTTCTTCGTTGTGTTCGACCTGGAAGCGGCGTTTCTATACGCCTGGGCCGGCGCGGCACGCGAGATCGGCTGGGCCGGTTATTGGGGAGTGGTGCTGTTCGTCGCAACTTTGGCCGCGGCGCTGCTCTATATCTGGAGAGCCGGGGCACTGGACTGGTGGAACAAAACCGATCGTTCGAGGTGAGGCGCATGCAGTGGACACTGACCAAGCCGGACATCACGGGACTAACCGCAGTTCGCGCCTCGGAACCTCTGGAACAGGAAGTGCGACGGAACGTCATTCTCACCCGCCTTGAGGATCTGGTGCAGTGGGGGCGCAAGAACTCGGTATGGCCCTTCAACTTCGGACTGTCCTGCTGTTACGTGGAGATGGCAACCAGCATCACGAGTAAGTTTGACGTTTCGCGGTTCGGCGCCGAAGTGATTCGCGGCACGCCTCGCGAAGCAGATCTGATGGTAGTGGCCGGGACGGTCTTCTTAAAGATGGCGCCCATCGTGCAGCGGCTTTACGAGCAGATGATGGAGCCGCGCTGGGTGATCTCGATGGGGTCGTGCGCGAATTCGGGCGGCATGTACGACATCTACAGCGTCGTACAGGGCGTCGACAAGTTTCTGCCTGTGGATGTCTATGTGCCAGGCTGCCCGCCGCGGCCGGAAGCGTTTCTGGAAGGACTGCTGTTGCTGCGGCAGGCTGTGGGAACCGAGCGGCGCCCGCTGAGTTGGGTGGTGGGCCCTCAGGAAACTACTCGTGCGGCCATGCCCTCGATGCGAGATCTGATGCAGCCCTCCAGGAAACAGATGACTGTATTGCGGGAGACCGACGAAGTATGATCGCCGCTCCGACGATCGCTGAGGGAATCAAGGACCGGTTTGGCCTAGCTGCGGTCGCACAGGAGACGCACGACCAAATACCCACGTTTTGGGTGGCGAAGGACGGCTTGCCTGCCCTTCTACGCTTTCTCAAGGAAGACATCGAGCAACCGTACAAGATGTTGTATGACCTCTCGGCCATCGATGAGCGCATGCGGGTGCATCGTGATGGACAACCGGCGAGCGACTTCACCGTCGTCTATCATCTCCTTTCATTGGAGCGAAACAAATACCTGCGCATCAAGGTAGCGCTGACCGAAGGCCGGCTCTCGCTGCCTACCATCACTCACATCTGGCCCGCCGCAAATTGGTACGAGCGTGAAGTGTGGGACATGTTCGGAATTGCGTTCAACGGCCACCCGCACCTGGAACGAATCCTGATGCCCAAGAGCTGGGTGGGCCACCCGTTGCGCAAAGAGCACCCGGCTCGCGCGACGGAGATGGATCCGTATCATTTGTCGCCCGAAAAGGAGAACGCTGAACAGGAGGCGCTTCGGTTCCGTCCGGAGGAGTGGGGCATGCGCCGGGAGCGAGACGGCTCGGATTTCCTCTTTCTGAACATCGGCCCCCAGCACCCCGGTACTCACGGCGTGTTGCGCATCGCCCTGCAGCTCGATGGCGAGGAGATCGTCGATGCAATCCCCCAGATCGGCTTCCACCATCGCGGCGCCGAGAAGATGGGGGAGCGGCAGTCCTGGCACGGCTACATCCCATATACCGATCGGATCGACTATCTCGGCGGGGTGATGAACAATCTCGCCTATCTGACGGCCGTTGAGAAGCTCGCCGGAATTTCAGTGCCACCGCGCGCGCAAGTCATTCGTGTGATGCTTTGCGAGCTGTTTCGCATCATCAGCCATCTGGTCTGGTACGGAACGTTCGCACAGGACCTGGGGCAGATGTCGCCGGTCTTCTTCACGTTTAACGATCGCGAGCGTGCTTTCGGCATTGTGGAGGCGATCACCGGCGCGCGCATGCACCCAGCCTGGTTTCGCATCGGCGGAATCGCCGCAGATCTGCCAAAGGGCTGGGAGAAGATGTTCCTCGATTTCATCAGGTACCTGCCGCCGCGCCTGATCGAATATGACCGCACGATCATGCGGAACGGGATCTTCAAGGCACGCACTCAGGGGATCGGCGCGTTCACGGTGGACGAAGCGATTGAGTGGGGCGTAACCGGCGCCAATCTGCGAGCGTGCGGGCTGGAATGGGACTTCCGCAAGAAGCAGCCCTACTGCGGTTACGAGCAATTTGCGTTCGACATTCCAACGGCCAAGAACGGCGATTGCTACGCGCGCGCGGCCGTGCGCATCGAGGAAATGCGCCAAAGCCTTCGCATCATCGAGCAATGCGTGAAAAACATGCCCGAGGGCTCGTACAAATCGGATCACCACCTGGCCACCCCGCCCTTGAAGGAGCGCACGATGCACGACATCGAGACGCTGATCACGCACTTCCTGGGCGTGAGCTGGGGGCCGGTAATGCCGCCGGGCGAAGTGCTCGGCGCCATCGAAGCGACAAAGGGGAATAACGGCTATTACCTGGTGAGTGATGGAAGCACCGTTTCGTACCGCACACGGATCCGTACACCATCTTTTGCACACATCCAAACCCTGCCGCATCTTGCGCGGGGAACGACTATTTCGGATTTGGTGGTGATTTTGGGCAGCCTTGATTTTGTCCTGGCAGATGTCGACCGGTGAGGATTTGAGCGATGTTGACCACGGAAGAGATTCACGAGATTGAGAGCGAAGCGGCGCGCTATCCGAAACGGGAAGCCGTCTCCATCGACGCGCTGAAGATCGTCCAGAAACACCGGGGATGGGTATCCGATGAGAGCCTTCGCGACATCGCACAACATATCGGCATGTCTCCGACGGACCTGGACAGCATCTCCACCTTCTACAACCTGATCTATCGCCGGCCCGTCGGACGACACGTGATCTCGGTCTGCGACAGCGTGAGCTGCTGGATCATGGGCTGCGAACAGATGCGGGAGCACCTCCAGCGGCGCCTGGGCATTGGACTAGGCGAGACGACGACCGACGATCGTTTTACGTTGCTGCCGACCGTCTGCCTCGGCTGCTGCGATCGCGCCCCGGCTTTGATGGTGAACGGCGATCTGCACACCGATCTGGACGCGGTGAAAATCGATACGACGCTCGAGAAGTACAAATGACAAGCGCGATCCAAAGACCGCTGACCGGAAGTGTCCGCCCGGATGGATCTGCTCTGGACTTGCCGGCCTACGAGCAGGCCGGTGGGTACCAGGCGATCCGAAAGGTGCTGAAGGGCGGCATGACCCCGAAGTCCGTCATCGACGAGGTGAAGAACGCGAACCTGCGGGGCCGGGGCGGAGCAGGATTTCCAACCGGCATGAAGTGGTCGTTCGTCCCGGTGGGCAAAGACGCGCCGAATCCCACTTACCTGGTAATCAACGCCGATGAGATGGAACCGGGCACGTTCAAAGACCGGCTTCTGCTGGAGCGGAATCCACACCAGCTCATCGAGGGCGCAATCATAGCCAGCTTCGCCATCGAAGCCGATATCGCGTACGTCTTTCTGCGTGGAGAATACACTCTGGCCGCGGAACGGGTGTCACGCGCCATCGCGGAAGCATACGAACGCAACTACCTGGGAAAGCACATCCTCGGCTCCGGCTACAGCCTGGAGTTGCATCTGCATCTCAGCGGCGGGCGTTATATATGCGGCGACGAGACCGGATTGCTGAACGCCCTGGAAGGCAAGCGGGCAAATCCGCGAGCAAAACCGCCGTTTCCTGTTGTGGTGGGACTGTTCGGCAAACCAACGGTTGTGAATAACGTGGAGACGATCAGTAACGTGCCCCACATTATCAACAACGGTGCGCCGTGGTTCCACGGGCTGAGCCGGACCAAAGATGGAGGCACGAAGTTATACGGCGTCAGCGGTAAAGTGAAGCGCCCCGGCTTGTGGGAACTGCCCATGGGGACTACCGCCCGCGAAATTCTCGAAGAGCACGCCGGGGGCATGCGCGACGGGCTGACATTTCGTGGATTGCTGCCTGGGGGCAGCTCTACACCTTTCATCGTCGAAGAGCACCTGGACACGCCCATGGACTTCACTGAGATGCCCAAAGCCGGCAGTCGCCTCGGGACAGGCACCATGATCGTGCTGGATGACCGTACGTGTCCGGTGGGCATGGCATGGAACATGACGAAGTTTTTCGCGCGTGAATCTTGCGGATTTTGTACCCCGTGCTGGAGCGGGCTGGGTTGGGCGGAACGGATTCTGCGGTCGATGGAAGACGGCCATGGAAAGCCGGGCGACCTCGACAAGCTTGCCTCTCAAGCCAAGATGTGGAGCCCCGGGAACACGTTCTGCGCGCTCGCACCGGGGGCCGCCGATCCGCTGGAAACAGCTATGAAATACTTTCGCGCTGATTTCGACCGCCACATCGCCGAGCACCGCTGCCCCTGGAGATAGGTATGGCTACAGTCTACATTGACAACAAACCGTACCAGATGAACCCCGAGGAGAACTTACTCCACGGCTGCCTCGCGCAAGGCTTGAACCTGCCCTACTTCTGCTGGCATCCGGCTTTGGGCTCGGTGGGCGCTTGCCGCCAGTGCGCAGTCAAACAGTTCAAGGATGAGCACGACTCGCATGGCAAAATTGTGATGTCCTGCATGACGCCGGCCGCGGAGGGCACACGCATCTCCATCGCGGACGCCGAAGCCGCCGCCTTCCGCGCGGGCGTCATCGAAGGACTGATGCTGAATCACCCGCATGACTGCCCGGTGTGCGATGAAGGTGGCGAGTGTCATCTCCAGGACATGACCGTAATGACCGGCCATGACTACCGGCGCTACGAATTCGATAAGCGCACGTTTCGAGATCAGAACCTGGGCCCGCTGGTGAATCACGAGCCAAACCGATGCATCCAGTGTTACCGTTGCGTGCGCTATTACCGCGACTACGCGGGGGGCAGAGATCTGAACGCGTTCGCCTCGCGCAACACGGTATTCTTCGGCCGCAACGAAGACGGCGTTCTGGAAAATGAATTCAGCGGAAATCTCGTCGAGATTTGTCCGACGGGCGT